>DATNEY010000033.1:0-130444 GCA_035606665.1 Vicinamibacterales bacterium
GGCGGCCACCCTGGCCGGCCACGTGGACCTCACGCTGCCGCTGCGCCCGGACCTGACGCTGCTGGCCTCCGCACCGGTGGCGGCCGCGGGCGCCGGCACGCAGTGAGCGTGCGGCCGTCGGCCAAGGCGGCCCGGTTCACCGAGTCGGTGATCCGCGAGATGACGCGCCTCGCGCAGCTGCACGGAGCGGTGAACCTCTCGCAGGGCTTCCCGGACTTCGCGGCGCCGCTGGCCGTCAAACAAGCGGCTTGCGACGCGATTCTGGCGGACATCAATCAATACGCCGTGACGTGGGGCGCGAAGCCCTTGCGCGATGCGATTGCCGCCGATTTCACGGCACGTCACGGCGTGCCGGTGGTCGAGCACGAACAGATCACCGTCTGCTGCGGCTCCACCGAGGCCATGATGGCGACGATGATGGCCATCGTCGATCCCGGCGACGAAGTCGTTGTTTTTGAGCCGTTCTACGAGAACTATGGGCCCGACGCCATCCTTTCCGGCGCCACCCCGAGGTTCGTCCGGCTGCGGGAGCCGGGGCAGGGCCATGCCGACTGGTGGTACGACTCGGGCGAGCTGGCCGCGGCGTTCTCGAACCGGACGCGGGCCATCATCATCAACACGCCGAACAATCCGACCGGGAAGATCTTCCGGCGATCCGAGCTCGAGGAGATCGCCGCGCTCTGCCGAAAGTGGGACGCCATCGCCGTCACGGACGAGATCTACGACCACATCCTCTACGACGGCGAGACCCACGTCGCCATGGCCTCGCTCGATGGCATGGCCGAACGCACGGTCACTATCAACAGCGTCTCAAAGACCTTCAGTGTGACCGGCTGGCGCGTAGGCTGGACCGTAGCGCCGGCGGATCTGACGAACGGCATCCGCAAGGTGCACGATTTCCTGACGGTTGGTGCGGCCGCGCCGTTGCAGGCCGCGGCCGCCGCGGCCCTGGCGCTGCCCGGCTCGTACTACAAGGAGCTTGCGTCCGGTTACGCGGTGCGCCGCGATCGGCTGATGGGGATTCTGGAAGCGAACGGATTCACGTGTTACAAGCCGCGTGGCGCGTACTACATCATGACGGACATCAGCGCGTTCGGTTTTCCGGACGACGTGGCGTTCGCGAAGTACCTGGTGTCCGACGTCGGTGTCGCCGCCGTGCCCGGCAGCAGCTTCTACAAGGACCCGGCCTCCGGGCGCACGAAACTCCGCTTCTGTTTCTGCAAGAAGGACGAGACACTGGACGCCGCTGAACAGCGCCTGCGGCTCAAGCTCCAAGTCACAAGGTAGAAGCCACGAATTGTTGCTCGTGACTTGCACCTTGTGACTTGAACGAAGTCAGTACCGAATCGCTCCGCCGAACCAGATCCCCTGGAACTTCAGCTTGCCGAAGTCCTGCTCGATGCGCAGGTCGGTGTTGATGCGCCGCCATCCGGCGGAGACGCCGAGATTGTTGTTGATGTTGACGGTGGCCGACACGTCGATGTCGCTGTAGTTACCCTCGTACTTGCCGTCGAACTCCGGCACCTTCAGGCCGCCCACTTCGAAGTTCAGCGCGAGATCGGGCAGCGGATATGCGCGCGCGACGATGCCGATGGCGGGCAGCGGCGCCTTCGCTCCGGCCGCCCCGGACACGACAAGCGATGACAGCGCCGCGCTGAGCTCGGTCTGGCGCACTTCAAAGAGCGCGCCGACGAACCCGCGCTGCCGACAGATGAAGTCCCATTCGTACCCGAATCGCGTGACCTTCCAGCCGAGTTGTGAGTCGATTGGAAGGGCGGCGTCGAACGTGTGGCCCGCGAACGTCACGGTGCGGGCGAGCACGCCGGACGCGGTGTACTGGAGCGGCGTCTGCTGAAATCGCAGCTTGTGCGCCCGCCCCGGGCGGACCGTCACCCGGAAGTCCCTGAAGCGGGCCTCGCCGAAGCCGAGGTCGCTCACGAGATCGATCTTGCTGCCGATGAGATTCAGGCGGTCCGACGCGATGCTGCCGAACAGGCCGGGCTTCCACCAGGCCGCGGACAACTCGACGTGGTAGTTCTCGCCCATCGCGGGGCGGGTCTTCTGGTTGTTGCTTGGCCGGCCGAACTGCGCTGCGGCGCTCGCCGGAGCAAGGAAGACGAGAATCAGGCCAACCAGAAGTGTCATCCGAACCCGGAGAATTGACTTGGAGTGCACACCCGTCATGACGTATTTATCGGCACGTCGGCCGGGATGGCGCAGTTTTGCTGGGGTTTAGCGGCGGGCGACCGTGGCCCAGCCGCTGCGGAGCACGGTGAGTTTGACCTGCTTGCGGCCGAACTGGACGGCCTCGTCGCAGTTCCACATGTAGATGTCGATCTCCCGGCCTTGGATTTCCGGGCCGGTGTCGAGCACGGTGTAAATGCCGTGATACGGAGCCGCGACGCCGTCTACCTGAATCACCGAGCCGATTGGAAGAATCTTGGGGTCGGCCGCGGCAATACCGGCGCGGACGTTGACGCCTGAAGCCGTGACCGTCCCTCGACAATAAGCAGTGGCCTCGAAGGCGCCGCGGCTGCCTTTGGAGGGCGGCCCGACGGCGCTCAAACCCACCTCACCGACCGCGCGCGAATCGATGACCGTCGCCTGATAGAGGAGCGTGAACACGATGGCCGTGAGGGCCGTCGCGAGGAGCTTCCGGCGGAACGATCTCGACAACAGGAGCATCGAAGGTCACACCAGCGTAGCAGACCCCAGGGGGCAAAAGCCTACCGGAAAGTACTGACAATTCCGGCATTGAGTCTCTTGAAATCCCACGAAAACAGGCCGAAAAACGAGACGTTCCGTTGAAAATGGCCAGACTTACGACTTCGGTCAGGCGGGGGGCGAAAGTCCCGTCCAAAAAAATGGCCGCCAGTCCCGAAGGACGGCGGCCAGAGGCGTGGCTTTTCTTCAGCTTCGGGGCTTCGCAAAGATGCCCGAGTCGGTGGCCATCGCGTGACGGAGCCGATGCGACATGAACCACGCCGCGCGGTAGGTGACGCCGAGCGTGCGGTGAAACTGATGCGCCGGCATACCTTTCTTCGACGCCGCCAGCAGGTGCAGCGCCAGCAACCACTTCGTCACTGGAATGTGCGACTGCTCGAAGATCGTTCCCACCTTGACCGTGAACTGACGACGGCACTGGCTGCACTTCCAGAGGCCCTTACGCGCCGTCCGCTTGCCGGGGGTTTTCGTGCGCACGGTCAGTCGATACGGGTCCGCTCCGCCGCAGTGCGTGCAGGCCGCGCCATTCGGCCAGCGCATCGATTCGAGCTTGGCGATAGCGGCTTCCTCGGAGCGGAAGTGCTTGGCGAGTTTCAGGAGCGAACCAAGCCTCGTTGTATTTCAGTTACTTAGCTGCGAAGTGCTTGAAGCCATCCGGGATCGGTCTCACATCTTCGCCCTGTGAGATCACGCAGGCACTGCCGGTGGTGAGTTCGCCGATTCGCGTGACACGAATGCCGCCTGCCTTTGTCGCGGCAGCAAAGAAGCTGCGGCGTCGCTTCGGCGGTACGGCGAAGAGCAGTTCGTAGTCCTCGCCGCCGGCAATGGCGCGGATCAGGGGATCGGCGCCGGTCGCCTCCCACACGGTTGCGGCTCCTTCGTCGATCGGGACGCTGCTGCCCTCGATTGAGGCTCCGGTCTTACTGGCCGCCGCCACCTGCCGGACCGCGTCCGCGAGCCCATCGGACAAGTCCATGCAGGCTGACGCCGCCCGGTAGCCGGCGACCATGCGACCGAACGCCACAAGTTGCGGTGGAACCTCGTACCTTTCGACACACGCGGCTGGTCCGGCTGCGAGAGTGCGACGGTCGGCCCCCGAAGCAAGGACGTCGAGACCCGCCGAGGCGCCCCCGATCTTCCCGGTCACGTACAGCGAGTGGCCCGGGCTGCCGCCATCGCGCCGAAGCACGCGTCTGGGATGGACGCTGCCAGTCGCAGTGACCGTCACAACAAGCGGACCCGGCGATGCGCTGATGTTGCCGCCGACGAGGGCCGCGCCGGCCGCGTGTGTTTCGACGATGACGCCGTCGATGAGCGCGTCGAAGTCGTCGAGCAGCAGGGAGGCCGGAAGGCAGAGCGACAGCAGCACGGTCCGCGGCGCGGCGCCCATCGCCGAGAGATCGCTGAGGCTCACGAGCACGGCCTTGCGGCCGATCGCGCGCGCGGCGGACCACTCCCGCTTGAAATGCACGCCTTCGACGAGCGTGTCCGTCGTGATCACGTCCGAACGGCCGCGCACCGGTTCGACGACCGCGGCGTCGTCTCCGATGCCGAGCGTGATGCCGGGCGCGGTGGCGCCCGCGCGATCACGGATTCGTTGAATGAGGAGTGTTTCGCTCGACTCGCCGACGTTCACAAAAACCCCGCTTTGCCGTGTGGGGAGGCCGCATGAACCTGCCTAGACAGGTGGAGCCGCTAAAGAGCCGCGCTTTAGGCTTCCTCGCCTCGGAGGCATGCACACCACGCGGCGTCGCAGCTCACTTTGTTGTGAAACATCGGCTCAAGCAGCACTCCGATCCATCACGCACAAAGCAGGGATCTGGATACTACCGCAAAACGCTTGACGCGGCGTGGTATCGACCGAGACAGCCAACCATGCCATATCAAGCGTCTTTGCGATTCAAGAACGTTGCGCGGGTTCCGGCAATGGGTTCAAGGGCCGCGTCGATGAGGCGTTCGATGTCGGCGGCGCGGGAGATCAGGCGCGCCGCTTCGCCCGACGAGTCCTGGCGTGTGCGAAACAGCTCGTCCGCGATATTGAGCGCCGCGAGCACGGCAAGACGTACGCCGTCGGTCGTGGCTAGCTCGCGGCCGACGCGCTCCATCTTCTGGTCGACGAACGCGGCGATGTCGTTCACGTACTTCGGGTCGAGCGTACTTTTGATCGCGTAACGCTGGCCCTGAATATCGACGTGAATGACTCTGGCCTCAGACATGTTCAACCTGCAACCTGCAACCCGCAGATCGCCAGATCACAAATCACCAATCTAAAGATCGAGCTTGTCGATCTGCGAAATCATCTGTGTGACGCGCGCGCGAATGAGGTCGCGCTCCTCGCGCATCGTCGCCAGCTCGGCGGAGGCCGTGGCGCCGTCGGCGAGCCGCGACTTGAGCGACGCGACCTCCTGCTGCAGCCTCGACACTTCTTCCGCAGCCCTGGCCTTGTCCGTGCGGAGCGAGTCGATCACGCCGACCATCTGCCGCACTTTTTCCTCGAGCCGATCGATCGGCTGCACGTCAACAACTGCTGCTGCTCCTGAACGCACCATGGAATCTTTTCCTTTTCCTACGACTTGCCGCGCAGAACGGCGCCGTGCGTGATTTCGAGCGCGGTCACGATGGCGCCGACCGCGTCCTGAACTTCCGCGTCCGTCAGCGTCCGGTCCGCGCCTCGGCCTCGTACCGATCGAACTCGCGCGGACACAACAAGCGTTACCGGCGCGTTGGACCGGATCGTGCCATGAACATCACCAGCAGGCAAGCGCTCGCTCACGAAAATCGAGCATCTCGACGCCGAGGGCCTCGCCGATCAGTCTCCCGATGCCGAGGGCTGTGTGATGCGGCCTTGCGTCCCACCGAGAAACTGGTCGCGTACCGCGCGCACCGCCGCCACATCTGCGGCGCCGGCGAGCGCGGACTGGAACTCCGCGCGGAGTTCGTCAACCAGGAAGGGAGCGTCGCGAGATCGCGCTTACGCGCGAGCGGCCTTGGGGGCCGGACGCGCGGCTTGGGCCTGCTTCGCGAGCATTTCGAACGCGGCCGGATGATCGACCGCCAGCTCGGCGAGGTTCTTCCGATCCAGTCCGATGCCGGCGGCCTTGAGGCCGCTGATCAACTGGCCGTAGCTCAGCCCGTGCTGCCGCGCGGCGGCGTTGATACGGACCACCCACATCCGACGGAAGTCGCGCTTCTTGCGGCGGCGGCCGGAGTAGGCGTAGTTCAGCGCCTTGTCGACCGCTTCCTGCGCGGCCTGATAGAGCTTGCTCTTGGTTGCGTAGAACCCCTTCGCGCGCTTCAGCAGCTTCTTGCGCTTCGCGCGACGAACGGTTCCTCTCTTTACGCGGGGCATGACAGTGTCTCCGGCAAAAACCTAACAGTTAAACGACGGGAACAATTGGGAACGACGGGAACAATTGGGAACAAGAGCCTTGTGGACAAGCGGTCTTTCGTTCCCGTTCGTTCCCACTTGTTCTCGTCGTTCGAGTCGTTGCTGAATCAATCGTACGGGAGCATCCTCTTCAGCTTGCCTGCGTCCGACGGCGAAATCACCGTCGTACCTCGCGCGTGGCGCTTGCGGCGCGTCGGCTTGCTCGTGAGGATGTGGCGCTTGAACGCCTTGCCGCGCAGGAACTTGCCCGTTGCGGTCTTCTTGAAGCGCTTGGCCGCGCCTCGATGGCTCTTGATCTTCGGCATATGAACTCCACTCGCACTACGCGCCGCGCACTACGCACAGCGCACGGATCTACTTATTGCGCCCTCGTGGCGCCAGAATCGTGTGGAGCTGATTGCCTTCCTTCTGCGGCTCCGACTCGATCATTCCAATCTCGCTCAACTCTTCGATCAACCGTTCCAGGATGCGGCGCCCGATTTCAGGATGGGCGTTCTCGCGGCCCCTGAAGAAAATCGTCGCTTTGACTTTGTCGCCCTCAGCCAGGAAGCGCTCGATGTGCTTCTTCTTGAACTGGTAATCGTGCTCGTCGACCTTCGGCCTGAACTTGATCTCCTTGACCAGGATCACCTTCTGGTGTTTCTTGGCCTGCCTTGCCCGCTTCTGCTGCTCGTACTGAAACTTGCCGAAGTCCATGATCCGGCAGACCGGCGGCACGGCCGTCGGCGAGATCTCCACGAGATCCAGACCCTTGCTCTTGGCCAGCGCCAGCGCCTGCGGAGGCGGCATGATCCCGAGCTGCTGCCCGGTGTCATCGATCACGCGGATTTCACGAACCCTGATGCGCTCGTTGATGCGAGTGCGATCGTCACGTCGTGGGCTGCGATCGAAAGCGATAATGAACCTCCTGAGACAACCTGCAACCGACAACCTGCAACCTGCAAGTTGCGGACGGCCTATTGCGCGACAACACCCCGGCGCGCGACTTCGGCCTTTGCCGCGGTGACAAAGTCCTCCAGCGACCGGCTGCCCTGGTCGCCCGTCGCGCGCTCCCGCACGGCAACGGCGCCCTCAGCCGCCTCACGATCCCCGATCACCAGCATGTAGGGGACCTTCTGGATCTGAGCCTCTCGAATCTTATAACCAATCTTCTCCACCCGCCCGTCGACCGTCACGCGGAACGCCTCGGCGGCCAGCCGCGCCCGGACCGACTCCGCGTAGTCGAGATGGCGGTCCGCGATGGGCAAAACACGAATCTGTTCGGGCGCGAGCCACAGCGGGAACGCGCCGGCATAGTGCTCGATCAGGAGGGCAATGAACCGCTCGAAACTGCCGAGAATCGCCCGGTGAATCACCACCGGCCGGTGCTCGGTGTTATCGGCACCGATGTACTTCAGATCGAAGTTGATGGGTTGCTGGTAGTCGAGCTGAATCGTGGCGCACTGCCACTTGCGGCCAATCGCGTCCGTGATGTCGAAGTCGATCTTGGGCCCGTAGAACGCGCCATCGCCTTCATTGATGACGTACGGCACACCGGCAGCTTCGAGTCCGCGCTTGAGCTCGGCTTCCGCGTGATCCCAGGTGGCTTTCTCCCCGAGGAACTCCTCTGGCCGCGTCGACAGCTTGACGACGTAGGAGAGACCGAAGTCGCCGTAGATGCGCTTGACCAGCGTCATCAGCTGCTCGACTTCGTCGCCGATCTGCGACTCCATGATGAAGCAGTGCGCGTCGTCCTGCGAGAACTGCCGCACGCGTGTCAGACCTGAAAGGACCCCGGACGCCTCGTTGCGGTGCAGCGGCGTCTGCTCGGCGAACCGGAGCGGCAGATCTCGATAGCTCCGCCCCTCGGAGGCGTACAGCAGGAAGTGACCGGGACAGTTCATCGGCTTCAGGCTCATCTGCTCGCCTTCGGACTCGATGAGGAACATGTTGCTCCGGTAGTGCGACCAGTGTCCGGACCGCTCCCACAGCGCCTTGTTGTAGATCAGCGGCGTCTTGACCTCGGTGTAACCCGCCGGCGCCAGCTTCTCGCGCATGTAGTTCGCGAGCAGGTTGTAGAGCACGGTGCCCTTGCCCTGCCAGAACGCCGCTCCCGGCGCCCACGGGTGGAACGTGAACAGACCGATGTCCTTGCCAATCCGGCGATGGTCGCGCTTCTTCGCTTCCTCGATCTGTGTGAGGTACTGCTTCAGATCGTCGTCCTTGAAGAACGCCGTGCCGTAGATGCGCTGCATCGGCTGATTGCGCGCATCGCCCTTCCAGTACGCATTCGAGTTGGACAGGACCTTGAACGCCTTCAGCCTTCCGGTCGAGGGCACGTGCGGCCCGACGCAGAAGTCGACGAACGTGTCGCGGTCCTTGATGAGGTAGCAGGAGACGAACTGTTCGCCGGCTGTCTTCTCTTCGATGAGCTGCACCTTGAGCGGCTCTCCGCGATCGCGGAAAAACTGAATCGCTTCATCGCGTGGCCACATCTGGCGCTCGTAGGGCAGATCCTGCCCGGCGAGCTGCCGCATGCGGACTTCGATCTTCTCCAGGTCTTCCGGCACGAACGGCCGCTCGACGACGAAGTCGTAGAAGAAACCCTCGTCGGTGGCCGGGCCGATTCCGCACTGGGTGCCAGGGAAGAGTTGCGTCACCGCTGCCGCGAGGAGGTGAGCGGTGGAGTGCCGGTACAGCGCGAGGGCTTCGGGACCGTCAGCCGTGACGATCTTGAGCGAAGCATCCCGATCGAGCGCGAACGTCAGATCGACCATCCGTCCATCGACCTCGGCGGCGAGCGCCTTCTTCATCACGCTCTGCGGCAACACCGAGGCGGCAAACTCCCGCACTGGCGTGCCGGGGGCGACGCTTCGCGCGGATCCGTCTGGAAGGGTGATGGTGACTGGAGACACGGACGATTACCTGAAAAGGGCAGAGGGCAAAGGGCGGAGGGTAGAGGTCAGGAGCGAGCGTTCGCGTGTCACCTTTGCCCTTTGCCCTCTGACCTTTGCCCTTCGTTAGGTGGTAGGCACGGGCGGACTCGAACCGCCGACCTCCTGCATGTCAAGCAGGCGCTCTAACCAGCTGAGCTACGCGCCTATGTTGTTACTGCCGCGGTCTGGCCCTCACAGCGACCCCGCCGGGGCCTGAGACGAACGCTCAGTATACGCCGAAAAAGCCGCTAGCGCGGCTTCTTCGTTCCATCCGAAGGCCGCTAGCGCGGCTTCTTGAGGTGCTCGATGGCCTTCTCGAGC
This sequence comes from Vicinamibacterales bacterium, assembly GCA_035606665.1. Classification (GTDB taxonomy): domain Bacteria; phylum Acidobacteriota; class Vicinamibacteria; order Vicinamibacterales; family SCN-69-37; genus DASUGC01. The sequence goes on from DATNEY010000033.1 coordinate 9,349, forward strand.
GGGGTGTCGGTGGCGGGCGGAAGTTCATCGAAGCCGACGACCGGATTCGGCGCAATCACCGCCGGAACGAGGCCGTGCTCGTGGATGGGTGTGGTGCCGTCGGTCATGTAGTACCGCTCGGTTGTCATCCAGAGGCCGTAGCCTTGCGGCAGCAGAACGAGCTTCTGCACCCCAGCAATGCCGGCGGTGGGTTCGCCGACCAGATCCGCGCGCTTGTTTCCCGCCAGGGCCGCGGCGAAGACTTCAGCCGCGCTCGACGTGCCGTTCGAGACGAGCAGGACTATGGGCATGGTGATCGCGCCGTCGCCGGCCGCGGCCGGCGTCTTCACGGGCGGGCCGGTACGGCCACCGCGGACGCCCACCGTCCCCGACTTCACGAACAACTTCGCCGCCCTGACACCGTCTTCCGGATCGCCGTCGCCGATGCCGCGCAGGTCGATCACCGCGCCACTGACCTTGTCCTTCGCCAGTTGCGCGAACGTTGTCGCGAGCGCGCCCGCCACGGTCGAGTCGAACGTCGAAATACGAACGCGCGCCACGCCATTTACCATCGACGACGACACCGCGGCGCCCTTCGGCGCTTCTCGAACGATGTCAATGACATGCGGATCCGCGACGTTGCCGCGGATGATCGTGAGGGACACCTTGGAGCCCGGCGCACCGCGCAGCAGCCTGCGGCCCGTAATGGTCGACATGTCGCGCGTCGGCTTGCCGTCGATCATCCGGACGAAGTCCCCCGCCTGCAGGCCGGCGCGCGCGGCGGGTGATCCATCGCGCACACCGAGCACGCGGAGGTAGAACTGCCGTGTGACGACGAGACCCGTATCGCCGGGTGGAAGCGCGGCCGCGCCTTCGATGGCCTTCACTTCATCGGGCTGCAGGAACGCGCTGGATGTGTCCAGCCCGTCAGCGAGGCCTCGCATCGCGCCGTCGAGCACGCGATCCATGTCCGGCGGCTCGACGTAGGCAAGGCTGATCAACTGCACGACGTCGTGGAAGATGCGAAGGGGAGCGACGACGTCCTGCGGCGCGGCTGCTCTCGGCACGCCGATGAAGCCGCCGATCGTGACGAGCGCCACGAGCGGAGTCGAGACGAGAAACACAAGAACCCGGGTCCGTCGCGCCATGCCGACGATTATCGCAAATCCGGGGCCTTGACGGGGCCTGCCCACCGTGGGCGCGCAGCGCGAAGGTGGGCGGGTTACGCTTGTGCGCGATGCGGGTCCTGGGTGTCGATGCCGGCGCGCGCCGCCTCGGGCTGGCGCTGTCCGATGACACCGCGAGCCTGGCACGGCCCTGGCAAACAGTGCCGGCAGGTGCGACGCCCCGGCAGTCGGCCGAGGTCGTCGCCGCGATGCTCGAGGCGGCCCGGAACGCCGGTGATGACGAGGGCGGGCGAGTGGGGGAGATTGTGGTGGGATTGCCGCGGCGTCTCAACGGCGAAGACACCGATCAGACCGCGGCCGCGCGAGTGATGGCGGCCGCGCTGCACGAACTGACCGGCCTCGCCGTGCACCTTCAGGACGAGCGTCTCTCGAGCCGTGAAGCGGAATCGCGCCTCGCCCTTCGCGAGAAGGACTGGCGCAAACGGAAACAGAAACTCGACGCGGCCTCCGCCGCTGTGATCCTTCAGGACTACCTCGACCGTGCTTAAACGGCTCTTCCTCCTCCTGGTCGTCCTCGCCGTTGCCGCGGCCGGACTCGGCCTGTGGGCCCGCCAGCGGCTGAATGCGCCGTACCGCGGGTTTGTCGCCGAGGAAGTGTTCGTCGAGATCCCAGCCGGATCGAGCGTGGCGTCGATCGCCAACAGACTGGTCACTGCCGGCGTGCTCCCGGATGCATTGACGTTCCGGCTGGCGGCACGGCTGACCGGCGCCGATCGTCGGCTGCAGGCGGGCGAGTACAGGTTCGCCGGCCCGAGCACGCCGATGGCCGTGATGGAGAAACTCGCCACCGGCGATGTCTACAGCTTCAACATCACTTTTCCCGAGGGCCTCTCGATTGTCGAGATGGCGGATGCGTTCGCGCGCACGGGTCTCGGCAGCGCGCGCGATTTCGTGACCGCCGCGAACGATGCCGCCGGTTCCGCGTCCTTCGGCACGAACCTGCGATCGCTCGAAGGCTATCTGTTTCCGGACACCTACCCGCTGCCGCGGAACGCCACCGCCGATGATGTCGTGCGCGAGATGCTGGCGCGATTCGATCAGATCCTCACGCCGGAGCGCCGCGCGGCCGCGGCGGAGCGGGGCATGACGGTGCACGAAGCGCTGACACTCGCCTCGCTCGTCGAGAAGGAGACGGCCAAGGCCGAGGAACGGCCCGTTGTCGCGGCCGTCTATGTGAACCGGCTCAAGATCCGCATGCCGCTTCAGTGCGATCCGACGGTCATCTACGCCATGATGCTCGCCCGTAAATGGAACGGGAACATCCGCAAGACCGATTTGCAGATTGTGTCGCCGTACAACACTTATCGAGTCGCGGGCCTGCCGCCGGGGCCAATCGCCTCACCTGGGATTGCATCGATCGACGCGGTGCTCCATCCCGCGGACGTGCCCTATCTGTACTTCGTCAGCCGTAACGACGGCACGCACGTGTTCGCGAAGACGATCGCCGAACACAATCGCAACGTTCAGACCTATCAGAAGCGGCACTGAGCCATTGGCTCAGTGAAGCTTGAATTCCAGGACGAGGACGACAGACACCGGCATGGCACGGCCACCGATCGTGCCGGGCTGAAACAACCACTCGCGCACTGCCGCGAGCGCCTGCTCATCGAGTTCGGGCGTGAGCGACCTGATCGCGCGCGCGCGCCGCACGATGCCATCGGCGTCGACGATCGCCTGAACGATGACCTGTCCCTGAATCTTCTGGCGCATCGCGTTCGACGTGTACTTCGGCTTCACGTCCTTGAGCAGTACCGGCAGCGTCAGGCCCTGTGTCTTCGATGAGTACGCGCCGGCCGCGAAATCGTCGTTCGGCACCAGGTCCTCCCATTCCGCCGGGGGTGGTGGCGGCGGTGGTGGCGGTGGCGGCATTGGAACAGGCGGTGGCGGCGGAGGAGGTGGCGGTGCCTGTGGCTGTCCCGCTTGCTTCGTCGCCTTTGATGGCGGCGGCGGCGGAGGTGGCGGCGGGGGAGGCGGCAACGCCGGCTTTGCGGCCTTCGCTGGTGGTGCTGGCGGAGGAGGCGGGGGCGGCGCCTGTTGCCAGAAAGCAGCATCGAGCGCCGAGGTTACAGATGGCATCGATGCCATCGCGGAGCTTGCCGAGACGGGCACCGGCCGCAAGGCGGCGGCCAGCCAGACTCCGGCGATGGTCGCGATGACGAGGGCGGCTTTCACGTGTTTCGACACTGACATATCGCAGCTCCTGGTCCATTCAAGAATGCGTTCGACACGGCGCTCGGCAAGAGGTGGGCGCGCCATGGCCAGCGTGCCGGCGCGATGAGGCCGGCGGCTCACGGCCCCGAGAAACGTCGCAAGGATGTGTGCGTACCGGACCGGCTCGATCCCTCCCGAAAGCGCCACATCATCGCTGGCTCGTTCGGCCAGCGACGACACGTGACGCCGCAGCCACCAACCAAGCGGACTCGGCCAGAAGATGGCGCGCAGGAGCAGCGCGAGTTGCTGCGTCATGACGTCGCGCCGCGTCACGTGCGCCAGCTCGTGCAGCAGCACCGCGTCGAGCATGTCCTCCGGCCACGTCGTCCATCCGGCCGGCAGCACAATCGTTCGTCGCAGTGCGCCGGATGTCAGAGGTACATCAGTAGTCGCAGACTCGACCAGCCGGGGAAGCCTGTCGGATCCGAGGCGCGCTGAGAGCATCGCGACTCGATCCGTCACGGCCGGATCCGTAACGGGCGTCGCGTTCCGAGCCGCCCGGCCTGCCGCGCGGGATGCCAGCGCGAGCCGCGCGAGAAGCCAGAGGACGCCGGACAGATAGAGAAGGAATGCCGCGGTCGTCGCCGAGAATCCAGTGACGACGCCGTCGGCCGCCAGAAAAAACACACCTTTGCCTGCGCCGGCGGCCAGGCCGGTCGCGGATGCGCCCATCGAAAGCGGCAGGCCGAATGTTGGGACGAGCAGGCTCACGTCCGGGACCACCATCGTCAGCACCGGCATCATCAGCGCCACGACGATCACCACCCGCCAGAGCGCGAGGCTGTCGGCGGCGCGCCGAACCCGGCAGATGGTCAGCAGCGCGACGGCGATTCCGCAGAGGACGAGTCCCCGAATCGCCGCGTCGGCGAGGAGGGCCAATCCGGCGCGCGCCACCAGGTCGAGCGTCATCCCCTGGTCCGTCGCGCCTCGGCGATACGGCGCTGAATCCGTTCGAGATCACGCGGGGCCAGAACCTGATCGTCAACCAGGCCCATCACAAGCGCTTCCGCCGATCCGCCGCAGAATCTTTCGATGAGCTGCCGCACTGCGCGCGTGGCGACAGTCACCGGCGCGTCAACCGCGCGATAGAGGAAGGCTCGCCCGTCCACACTGTGCGTGACGTAGCCCTTCGCCTCGAGCCTCCGCAGCACGGTGCGTATCGTGGATTCCTTCATGGGCCACACCGAGGCCAGTGCCTCGCGGCAACTCTCGGCGGTCACGGGACCGTGCGCCCAGACGTGATCCATCACGGATTGTTCGGCGCGGCCCAGGTTCCGGTGACGTGGCGGTTGTTTGCGACTCATTGTAACGCTACAAGTTGTAGCAGTACATCGGAACGCCGTCAAGCCCTGACCGCGGCCACCCTCAAACGCACACGAAGGCCACGAAGATTCAATCGAGACCACCATGCGGGCTCAGGGGTTGCCCCAAACCAGGAACTTAGTGGTCTCACTGTCTCTTCGTGATCTGAGTGTGTGTCTGAGGTGGCCTTACCCCCACTTGAGCTTCTCGCGGAGCATGTCGAAGTACGTGCGCGACGTGGTGCGGAGCAGACGGAGCACGCGGGCTGCGCGTGCGATTTCGATCGTATCGCCCGGTTCGAGCGGGACGCCGAACTGGCCGTCGAACGTCACGACGGGATCGGTGTCCGGTTCCACCATGGGTGTCAGCCGGATGCGCGATGCGGCCGGCAGGACGACCGGCCGGTTCGTGAGCGCGTGCGGCGCCAGCGGCGTCAGCACCACGGCATCCGCGGAAGGATGCAGGATCGGTCCACCTGCCGAGAGGTTGTACGCCGTTGAGCCGGTCGCGGTCGCCACGATGAGACCGTCGGCCTTCACGTGCGACACGCGTTCGGTGTCCACATCGACGTCGATTTCGATCATGCGCGCGAGCGCGCCGCGTGTGACAACGACGTCGTTCAGCGCGAGGCGTGTGGCCGTCATCGCGCCGTTCCGCATCACGCGTCCCTCGAGCAGCAACCGCGTTTCGGTGGTCGTCCTGCCGAGCACGATCATCTCGAGCGCGTCCGCCATTTCGGAGCGGCCGATCTCGGTGAGGAAGCCAAGACGTCCGAGGTTGACGCCCACGAGCGGGACGTCGTACGGCGAGTGCGCGACGGCGCTCGCGGCATCGAGCAGCGTTCCATCACCACCGAACGCGATGACAACGTCTGCGTCCCGGCCCAGATCTTCGCGGCTTACGACCGGAACGCGATCCGTGAGGCCGGCGTCCGCGGCGCTTCGAGTTTCGACGGACGCACGGCAGCCCCGTGCCTCGAGTAAGCGCACGGCTTCGACCATGGCTTCGAGGGCCGCCGGCAGCGTGTGCCGCGCGATCAGGCCGGCGCGAGAAACGGATGGGGCGGGCGGGGTGGTCATCGCGGGTGTCCGAGCAGGAGCAGGAATTCGCGATTGCCTTCAGCGCCCGTGACGGGTGAAGGCTCGACCGCGAGCCGCTCCAATCCTATCCGAAGGGCCGCGCGCGTGACCTCGTCGATCACGCGTGAATGTACGGCGGGATCCGTCACGATGCCGCCCGCGCCGACGTCCGGGCGGCCGGCTTCGAATTGCGGCTTCACGAGCGCAACCACGCGGCCCCGAGGCCCGAGCAGTGGCGGCACGACCGGGAAGATCTGGGCCAGGGAGATGAAAGACACATCGATTGTGACGATGTCGAAGGCGCGAAGATCGGCTGGAAGATCGGCGGGAGTGAGATAACGCGCGTTCACGCCCTCGAGGCAGACCACGCGCGGATCCTGGCGGAGGCGCCAGTCGAGCTGGTTGTGGCCCACGTCGATTGCCACAACCCGTGCGGCGCCGCGGGTGAGCAATACGTCCGTGAAGCCGCCCGTCGAGGCGCCGATGTCGAGCGCCAGCGCCGACGTGACGTCGATCTGAAAAACGCTCAGGGCGTGGTCGAGTTTGAGGCCGCCGCGGCCGACCCATGGGTGATCGGGCTGGCGAAGTGTGATTTCGGCCTCGGGATCCACCTGCGCGCCGGCCTTGGTCACAGGCTGGCCGGCGACCTGCACATCGCCGGCCAGCAGCAGCGCGCGCGCACGTTCGCGCGACTGCGCGAGACCGCGGGTGACGAGGAGCTGATCGATTCGGACCTTTGACACGCTACGCCTGGCGCGTGAGACTCCACGCGGCGATTTCGGCGAGCCGGCCGCCGATGCCCTCGCCATCGAGCGCTGCGGTCGCGCGGGCAACACAGGCTGCCGCAAGTCTTCTTGATTCGGCAATTCCGTAGCGCGCCGGATAGGTGGGCTTGCCCGCTGCAGCGTCCTTGCCGGCGGTCTTGCCGAGGGACGCACTCGATCCCTCGACGTCCAGCACGTCGTCGATGATCTGAAACGCGAGGCCCAGCTCGCGCGCGTAGTCGTCGATCGCCGTCACCATCGGCGCCGCGCCGCCGGTCAGAATCGCTCCGGTCACGGCCGACGCGCGGATCAGCGCGCCCGTCTTGCGCGCATGCATGTCCTCGAGCGCGCGTGCATCGCTGATGTCGACGGCGGCGCCTGGCACTTTGCCGGCGGCGGCCAGGTCGATCGCCTGTCCGCCCACCATGCCCACCGCGCCGGCTGCCGAGGACAACACAGCGGACGCCCGCAACCTCAGCTGGGCGGGTGCTTCCGCGGATCCCGGAAGCGACGCCGGGGACGGGCTCGACGCGAGCACGTTGAAGGCTTCGGTCAACAGTCCATCGCCGGCGAGGATGGCGAGGCCATCACCCGAAACCACGTGTAGCGTCGGCCTTCCGCGTCGCAGCGCGTCATCGTCCATCGCCGGCAGGTCGTCGTGGATCAGTGAGTACGAGTGGATCATTTCGATCGCGACGGCGGCGGGAAGTGCGCGGGCCCTGGCATCGGCCGCGCCGAGTCCGGTCCGTGCGCCGACGGCCTCTGCAGCGGCGAGGGTAATGCACGGGCGCAGCCGCTTGCCGCCGGCCATGACCGAGTAGCGCATGGCATCGACGATCAGCGGCGGCGCCGCCAGCGCGGCGAGCACGCGTTCCAGGCCGGCGTCGGTACCGGTTCGGAGATCGGCGAGATAGGCCGCGAGCGAGTCGTCCGTGCCGCGCACAGCGCCTACCGGTCGTCGTCGTTTCCGGCCAGATGGGACGCGTCGGAGAGCTCGCCGCGTTCGGACAGCACTTCGATGCGGCGCTGCGCGGCGCCGAGCTGATCGTGGCAGTAGCGCGAGAGCTCCACGCCGCGCTCGAAGAGCGCGAGCGATTTGTCCAGCGCGAGATCGCCGTCCTCGAGCTGTTTGACGATCTTCTCCAGCTCGGCGATCGCGGATTCGAAATCCTTGATGGATTGGGTCATTGCGATGTCTTGCGTTCCTCGACGCGGCAGCCCAGCTCGCCCTCGGCGAGCGTCACGCGCACCCGCGTGCCCGGCTCGACTGCGGCTGCGGACCGAATGATACCCGTCCGCGCCTCGTTCCAGCAGAGCGCGTAGCCGCGACCCAGCACCGCGAGCGGGCTCAGCGCATCGAGGCGGGCGGCGAGCGTCGCGGTCCGGCGTTCCGCCTGATGATGCCGGGCCGTGACGAGCGATCGGAGGCCGTGCTCGGCGGTCACCGTCCGGGCCCGCATGTCGCTGATAACACGATGGATGTCACGCCGTTCGAGCCTACGCCGGAGGACATCGAACGTCGCGATGGCGATGCCGAGGTTGATGGACATCGCGCGCTCGAGCCGCGACGTCAGTTCCGAGCGATCGCGATCGCGCAGGGCAATCGTGACGGGCCACTGATCCAGCCGCATCGCGAGCCGTTCCGCTCGTTGCGCCTTCGCCGTTGCCAGCCGCATCATCGTGGCGCGCAATCGCTCGGCGGCGCGATCGATCCGCGAGTAGAAGTTGTCCGCGCGATCGACCACGAGCTCCGCGGCATTCGACGGAGTCGCGGCCCGGAGGTCGGCGACGAAGTCGGCAATGGTGAAATCGATCTCGTGGCCGACCGCTGAGACCACGGGCACGGGACACGCGACGATCGCGCGGGCGAGCTGCTCGTCGTTGAACGCCCAGAGATCCTCGGCGGATCCGCCGCCACGACCGATGATCACGACGTCGACATCGGGCACTCTGACGATGGCCCTCAACGCCCGAATCAGGTCCGAGGGCGCGTCGTCACCCTGGACGCGCGCAGGCCGAATCACGACGTTTGCGTTGGCGTGCCGGACGCTCAGAATCCGCAGAATGTCGCGCAGCGCGGCACCGTCGGCTGACGTTACGATTCCGATTCTCCGCGGCAGCACCGGCAGCGGGCGTTTGCGCGCCGCCTCGAACAATCCCTCCGCCTGCAGGCGCCGCTTCAGTTGTTCGAACGCCGCCTGCAGCGCGCCGAGCCCGTGCGGCTCCATCACGTCGACGATGAGCTGGTACTCGCCGCGCACCTCGTACACGCTGATGCGCCCGCGCGCGACGATGCGCAGGCCGTCCTCGGCGCGGAACTTCAGCGCGCGCGCTTCCTTGCGGAACATGACGGCGCGAAGCTGTGAGTAGTCGTCCTTCAGCGTGAAGTAGATGTGGCCGCTCGACGCGGGGCGGCAGTTGGAAATCTCGCCCTCGACGGTGACCCCCTGGAAGTCGCCTTCAATCAGATGTTTGAGCTGTGCGTTCAGCTCGCTGACTGACAGCGGCGCGCGGCGCGGCCCTGGGACCTCGTCCTGGTCCTCGTCCTCAAACGGCAGGCCTTCCCAGTCAGAGTTCATCCACGTGCTTCGCGGAGAGGTTCAGCCGCTCGATCGAATGCGCGCGCCCGGTCTGCTCGTCGGCCTTCACAAGCACGCCGTTCAGCCTCGGATTCTCGGTCGCGGTCTCGAATCGCTGCGGGAGCCCGGTGAGGAATCTCTGAATGATGGCGTTGCGTTCGACGCCGATGACTGAATCGTGGGGCCCGGTCATGCCGACGTCGGTGATGTAAGCCGTGCCCTGCGGCAACACGCGCTCGTCCGCGGTCTGCACGTGTGTGTGCGTGCCGACGACGGCGGTCGCGCGGCCGTCGAGATGCCATCCCATCGCGACCTTTTCAGACGTGGCTTCCGCATGGAAGTCCACGAACACGATCTTGGCGCGATCCTTCACGGCGGTCATCTCATCGACGATGACGCGGAACGGATCGTCGATCGCCGTCATGAAGACGCGTCCCATCGCGTTGATGACGGCCACGGGCACGCCGTTCGTGGCGCGCGCAACGAAAGTACCGCGGCCAGGCGTTCCCGCAGGCATGTTCGCGGGCCGGAGCAGGCAGGGTTGCTCGGCGAAGTAGGGCAGGATCTCCTTCTTGTCCCACGTGTGATTGCCGCCCGTCATGACGTGAACGCCCCACGACATGAAATCGTCGGCGATGTCCGGAGTCACGCCAAACCCCGCGGCTGAATTCTCGACGTTGGCAATGACGAGATCGATGCCATGCCGATTGACGAGCGCTGGTACCGCGCGGCGTACAAGCTCCCGGCCAGGGCGCCCGACGATGTCGCCTATGAAGAGGAGTGTTGTCACGCGGGATCGACAGGAATGAGGTGCATGGCGCCGCGCCGTTCCTCCACGTGCGGCAGCACGACGCGGAGTTCGCCTCCGGAAGTGGTGGCGCGCGCGCGCAGGGCGTCCACCGAAGACGAGATTCTCACGGCGCGCGCGAAACGACCGTAGCTTCGCTCGGCCAGGTGATACCGCACGCGGGGCTCGGACGGCGGCGCGAGCTTGGCCCCGACAACGAGCAAGGTGTCTCTCCGGACCGCGATGCGAATCGAGTCGGCCTTCACGCCCGGAACGTCGAGGACGATCTCCAGCGCCGTTCGTGTCTCGAGGACGTCGAGCGGCGGCCGGCACTCCGCATTGAGCGTCGCCACGCCCGGGACTTCGCGATCGAGGGCAGCCAGAAGCTCCAGCGCATCCTCCGCAAGGTCAGCGGCTTCCTGTCCAAATCGCTGCGGCACGACCCCATTCTATCGAGGCAGTCAGCCGTTCACTGATGAACACACTCGTTTCAGGCCGAAACAGGCGATATTAATATGAGTGTAATACACTTAGATTATATATTTGACAAGCACGCATATAGAAGCTAGCATCTCTTCAGTGCCTGTGAATCGGAGTCAGAGGCAGGAGGAAATGACGATGACATTGACCCGTTGGAGCCCAGTGCGCGACCTCGCCGCTGTCGAGGTCGACCTTCTCAATCGCATGTTCGAATCAGCGTGGGGCGGCGAATCATTCGCGCGCGCCGCGTGGGTGCCCGCCGTCGATATCTTCGAATCGCCGGAGAAGGACGTCGTGGTGAAAGTGGATCTTCCCGATGTGAAGCGGGAGGACATCAAGGTGACGTTCGAGAACAACGTGCTCGTGATCGAAGGGCAGCGCGAGATTGTCGCGAACGTGGATCAGGATCGCTTCTATCGTTTCGAACGGGCGCACGGACAGTTCCGCCGGAGCTTCACGCTGCCGGCCACCGTCGATGCGTCGCGCGTCGATGCCAGCTATGCCGAGGGCGTGCTCACGGTGAAGCTGCCGCGTCGCGAGGAATCGAAGCCGAAGACGATCTCGGTTTCGTAGGCCGCGTAAGTTGATGGCCGGATGGAGGCCGGGTCGCTATAAGACCCGGCCTTCGTTTGTACGCTCGAACGCAGCGGCGATCTGATACACGGTCGCGTCATCCCAGGCGCGGCCGGTAATCTGCAAACCAACCGGCAGTCTGCCGGCCGTGAGGCCGCAAGGGACACTGATTGCCGGCAGTCCCGCGAGCGACGGACCCACCGTAAACACGTCCGCCAGGTACATCTGAAGAGGATCGTCGAGCCGTTCTCCGAGTTTGAACGCCGGCGTCGGGCTCGTCGGCAGCGCGATGGCATCGACGTGCTCGAAGGCCCGCTCGAAGTCGCGCCGGATCAGCGTCCGTACCTGCTGTGCTTTGAGGTAGTACGCGTCGTAGTAGCCGGCCGAGAGCGCGTAGGTGCCGAGCATCAGCCGCCGCTTGACCTCTGCGCCAAAGCCGCGGCTGCGCGTTCCCGCGTAGAGTGCGGCGAGAGATCCGCCTTCGACACGCGCGCCGTATCGGACGCCGTCGTACCGCGCGAGATTCGAGCTCGCCTCCGCCGTGGCGACCAGGTAGTAGACCGCGATCGCGTGCTCGCTATGCGTCAACTCGACCGCCCGTACCGAGGCGCCGGAGGCCGCGAGCGCTGAAAGCGCGCGTTCGAAGGCGGCGCTGACCTCCGCATCGACGCCACGCTCCAGCAGGTGGCGCGGTACGCCGATCCGAAGGCCTTCGACGCCACGATCGATCTTCGACGAGCACGGTGCGGCTGCATGCGTTCCGCATGTGGCGTCTCGCGGATCGGGACCGTCGATGACGTCCTGAACCAGTGCCGCGTCCGCTACTGTTCTTGCGAACGGACCGATCTGATCCAGGGACGATGCGAACGCGAGGAGACCGTAACGCGACACGCGGCCATATGTCGGCTTGGCGCCGACGACGCCGCAGAGCGCCGCGGGCTGTCTCACCGATCCGCCGGTGTCGGACCCGAGGGCGATGGGCGTGAACCGCGCCGCCACCGACACGGCGGATCCGCCGCTGGACCCACCCGGAATCCGCTCGGGATCCCAGGGATTCCGCGACGGTCCGAACGCGGAGTGCTCCGTCGAGGATCCCATCGCGAACTCGTCGCAATTGGTCTTGCCGATGACAACCGCGCCCTCGGCTTCGAGCCGTTCGACGGCGGTGGCGTTGTACGGCGGCGCATAGTCTCCCAGGATCCGCGACCCTGCCGTAGTCTTCATCCCACGCACGCACAGGTTGTCTTTGAGCGCCACCGGCACGCCATGCAGGCGGCCGCGTCTGTCGCCGGACGTGTCGAGCTGGCGGGCCCGCGCCAGGGCGCGATCGCCGGCGACGGTCAGGAACGCATGCAACTTCCGGTCTTCCGCGGCGATCGCATCGAGCGCGGATTGCACCGCCGCTTCGGCGCTCGTCTCGCCGCGTTCGATGGCCGCGCGTAGATCGTGGGCGGAGAGGCTGCGCAAATCCATCGCGATCAGAGAACCTTCGGCACCCGGAAGAGCCCGGCGTCAACGTTGGCGTCGGGCGCCTGTTCGAGCACGGCGTGGCGATCGAGCGGGTCGACGGGGGAGTCGGCACGCAGGGGTGAGACCGCCACGCCTGCGTGCGGCGGTACGTTCGTCGTGTCCACGCGCTGAACGCTCGTGGCGTAATCGAGAATCGAGCTGAGCTGCTCGGCAAACCTGGGCGCATCGCCGGGTTCGATCGCGAGCCGCGCGAGCTCGGCGATCCGTTCGACATCCGCGCGCGTGAGCTGTGATCCCATGACGGCCGGATGCTAGCATGGCGCAACGACGCTCTTTGCGAGGTGAGGTGTCCATGCGCGCGATCGCCGCGGCCGTAGTTGCCGCCCTGCTTCTTTTCTGGCCGGTCTCGACCCGTGCCTGGGGGCTGGACGTTCATCGGATGATCACGAAGCGCGCGATCGCCGGATTGCCGGTCGGCCTGCGCGCGTTCTACACCGCGCGCGCTGATTTCATCAGCGAACACGCGGTCGATCCCGACATGTGGCGCCTCGTCGGTCTCAAAGGCGAACTCGGCGAGGAGGATCCCAACCACTTTCTCGACATTGATGGCCTCGGCGATCCGCGCCCGTTCAAGGGCGTGCCTCGCGATTGGAACGCGTACGTGGCCAAATACGGCGCCGAGCTCGCGAATCGCACCGGCCGCGTGCCATGGCGGGCGGAAGAGATCTACAAGAAGCTTGTTGAACGGTTTCAGGAGGCCGCAAAGAACCCGAACGGCTTCGGTGCTGAGAACGCGGCGTATCTTTCGGCGATCATCTCCCACTACATAGAGGACGCGCACCAGCCGTTTCACAGCGTGGCGAGCTACGACGGTCAGGCCACGAACCAGCGTGGCATCCACGCGCGTTTCGAAAACGACCTGGTCCTGCGCAACGTCGCGACGCTGAAGCTCGCGCCGGTGGTCATCCATCCCGTTCCCAACGTGAAGGACTTCATTTTCGATGCCCTCATTTCCGGCGAGGCGCTTGTGCAGTCGATCCTTGACGCGGACAAGAAGGCGATCGAGGGGCGGGAGTTCTACGACGACGTGTACTTCGCTACGTTCCTCAAAGGCACGCGCGCCGCGGTCGAGCGCCGGATGAGCGAGGCGGCCAGCGGTGTCGCCAGTGTCATTACGGCCGCCTGGACCGAGGCCGGCAAGCCTGCGTTGCCCGTGAAGAGGACCGCGGCACCGGTCCGGATCCGCCGTTAGCCCTTCGCCGCTCGATGCAGGTCTATCTCGTCCCCGTCGGTGCGAAGCGCCATCACCTGTACGTCGAAATCGACGACGACGAGGAGACCGGCACCGCGGCGACTGAGCCGCCGCGGGGATGGATTGGAAGGCAAATGTCGCGCTTCCGCGCGATGCTTGCCGAGGCCGAGGCTGAACGGCGCCGGACCGAGCGCGGCGAAACCGTCAAGTCCTCGGGTCTCTGGAAGTGGATCCTCCGGAAGATCGCCGAAACCATCGCCGAGCAGCGCCTGCTGTGGCACTTGCGCGGCGAAACGGCGGTCGACCTTCGCTACCCGCCGGATCTCGGCGCGGACGGCGCCCTCAAGGAAGTACGTGAGGAATTCGCGCGGGACAGCGCGAAGCACCTGCGCTGGCTGGTGATCGACGGTCTCCTCGTCGCTATTACCGGGCCGCTCTTCTTCTTCGTGCCCGGACCCAACGTCATCTCGTGGTACTTCACGTTCAGGGCGGTGGCGCACTTTCTTTCCTGGCGTGGCGCGCGAAAGGGACGCAGCGTCATCGACTGGCGGCCGGAGATGTGCCCGCCGCTCGCGGACGTGCGGCTCGCGATTCAGCTGCCGGCGGCGGACCGCCGCAAGCGCCTCGAGGCGATTTCCACCGCGCTCGGCCTCAAACATTTCACCGGCTTCGTCGAACGCGTGTCGTCGTGATTGTTATACTCGCGTGGCCGTGACGCTTGAAGAACTGGCCCGGCGCCTCGAGTGCCGGGTGGATGGCCCGGCGGCCGCCGGCGCGATCGAAATCGCACGCGTCGCCGCGCTCGCCGACGCCCAGCCGGGCGATCTCACGTTTCTCTCGAATCCGAAATACGCATCCGACGTCGCTTCCACGCGCGCATCCGCCGTCATCGGGGATGACAGCCTGACAGGGGCGCCGTGCCCGGTCCTCCGCACCAAGGACGTGTATCTCGTGATGGCGCGCGCCGTCGGGCTGCTCACACCGGCGGCTCGTCCGGCGCCCGGCATCAGTGCGCTGGCGTCGATCGATCCGACGGCGACCATCGGGCCGGACGTGTCCGTCGGCGCGTTCGTCGTCGTTGGTGCGCACGCGCGCATTGGCGCTCGCACGGTGATTCATTCGCACGTCGCCATCGGGCGCGAGTCGACCGTCGGAGACGACTGCGAAATCCATTCACACACAGCGGTCCGCGATCGTGTCGGGATCGGCCATCGTGTCGTTCTTCAGAACGGTGTCGTGATCGGCGGGGATGGCTACGGATTCGCGCGACGGCCCGACGGCAGCCACGAAAAGATTCCCCAGGTCGGACGAGTCGTCATCGAGGACGACGTTGAGATCGGCGCGAACTCGACCGTGGATCGTCCGGCGATCGGCGAAACACGGATCGGCGCCGGGACGAAGATCGACAACCTCGTGATGGTGGCGCACGGCGTGAAGATCGGCCGCAACGTTCTGCTCGCCGCGCAGGCGGGCATTGCCGGAAGCACGACGCTCGAAGATGGCGTGATCATGGCGGGCCAGTCAGGCGCCATCGGCCATGTGCGGCTCGGCAAGGGCGCGGTGGTCTCCGCGAAATCCGCCGTGACGAAGGACATCGAACCTGGCCAGCAGGTGGCCGGCATTCCGGCCGGGGACATCGCCGAGTGGCGCGAATCCGCCGTGCTGCTGCGCCGGCTGCCCGAACTTCGCCGGTTGATCTCGGATCTCGACGCCCGTCTCGCCGCGATCGAAGCACAGATCAAACGGTGACGAGCGCCGGCGACTGCTGAAAACCGGCCCAAAACGAGCCGGCATGCCATAATCCTCGTAATGCTTCGCACGAAAACGTTTCGTTTCGTGTTCCTGCTGGCGTCCGTCCTCGTGACGACGAGCGCCACCGGCCCGGACACGATCGTCAGGCCCGCCAAGTTCGATTACACGATGACGACGCTGCCGAATGGCCTCCAGGTCGTGTTCCTGGAAGACCACTCAACGCCGATCGTGCACGCGGCGCTGTGGTACCACGTCGGCTCGAAGGACGAGAAACCTGGCCGAACGGGATTCGCGCACCTGTTCGAACACCTGATGTTCAAGGGATCGCGCAATGTGAAGCCGGATCAGCACCCGTCCTGGATCACGAGCGTCGGCGGTCAGGCGAACGCGTTCACCGACGAGGACGCGACGGTGTACTGGCAGACCGTGCCGGCGCAGTACCTGCCGCTCGTGCTGTGGCTGGAGGCCGATCGCATGGCCTCGCTCGACGTGAGCGAAGAGAAGTTCCACAACGAGCGCGAGGTCGTGCAGGAAGAACGGCGCATGCGGTTCGAGAATCAGCCGTTCGGACGGCTCCCCGAAATCATTTTCGACAAGGCGTTCACGACGCATCCATACAAACATCAGACGATCGGCAGCATGGAGGACCTGCAAAAGGCGCCGACGTCGGCGGTGCAGGAGTTCCACGATACGTACTACGTGCCGAACAACGCGACGCTGACCCTCGTCGGCGATTTCGAGACGAGGCAGGCGCAGGCGCTCGTCGAGCAGTACCTGGGCCGCGTGCCCAAGGGCAAGCCCGTGCCCCGGGACATCGCCAAGGAGCCTCCGCAGAAGTCCGGAACGGAGTTCACCGTCTCCGAGGCCTGGCCGCTGCCGGCGGTGGTCGTGTCGCATCACATCACCTACGACGGCCATCCCGACGCATATCCGCTGCACATCCTCGCGAAGATCCTGTCGGATGGCGACAGCTCGCGCATCTACCGGTCGCTCGTCTACGAGAAGCAGATCGCGCTCGCGGCCTTCGGCGAGGCCAAGCTCATCGAGCATCCCAACCTCTTTTATGCGGTCGCGATCGTCCAGCCGCCGAACAAGCCCGAAGCGGTGCTGAAGGTGCTGCAGGGTGAGCTCGATCGAATCAAGACGGAGGGCGTGACGGCCGCGGAGCTCAGCCGCGCGAAGCGCCAGTTTGCGCGCGACTACATCCTCGGTCGCGACACCGTGCAGCAGAAGGCACTGCATCTGGCGCACGCGGTGGTGATTCACAACGACATCAAGACGGCGGATGGAGAATTCGACCTCTTCCAGAACGTGACCGTCGCGGACGTGCAGCGCGTGGCAAAGGCCTACTTCACCTCCGAATCGCGCATGCTGCTGACGATTCTCCCGCGCGCCGGTTCGGCCGGACGGCCGGGCGTGTTGCCGCCTGGCTTTGAACTGCCCCGCGAAGGAGGCCGCCGATGAGGATGACCGGCCGCATGAGGCTCTTTGTCTCGGCGCTCGTCGCGGGCCTGCTCACCATCTGCGGAGCGGACGCCCAGCAGTGGCCGCGCAGCAATCCGCCCGGACCGCTCGGCGCGCGGCCGGTGGACTTTCCGCCGTACGAGATCAAGACGCTTCCGAACGGCCTTCAAGTCCTCGTCGTGCTCCATCACGAGCAGCCGTCGGTGTTCTTCCGGTTGCTGGTGCGCGCCGGCGCGGTCAACGAATCGGCCGACAAGCCCGGCGTCGCGAACTTCGCGGCTGGCCTCCTGAATCAAGGCACGAAGACGAAGGATGCCGGGGAAATCGCGAACCTGATCGAATCGGCGGGCGGCGTGATCGGCAACGGCTCCGGTAACGAGCTGACGTTCGTCAGCGGCGCGGTCATCAAGGATCAAACGGACCTGATGTTGTCGCTCGCGGCCGACATGGTGCAGAACCCGGCGTTCTCCCAGGGCGAGATCGATCGCCGCAAGAGCCAGACGCTGTCGTCGCTCGAAGTGAGCTACGACGACCCGGAGTCCATCGCGAATCTCGTCTTCAACAAGCTGATCTTCGGTTCTCACCCGTACGGCCGGCCGGCGGAGGGCACGCGCGAATCGATCGCGCGGCTCACGCGCGACGACCTCGTGGCGTATCACCGCACCTGGTTCGTACCCAACAACTCGCTTCTCACCATCGTCGGCGATCTCAAGGCCGAGGAAGCCTTTGCCGCCGCACAGAAGGCGTTCGGCAGCTGGGAGAAGCGCGAGATCCCGGCGCTGAAGCCGATCGATCCGCCGCCACCCACGCGCCGGCTCGTCGTCATCGATCGCCCCGGATCGGCGCAGACCGAGATCCGCGTCGGACACGTCGCGATTCCGAGAACGCACCAGGAGTACGTGCCGCTCGACCTGGCCATCAGGATCCTTGGCGGCGAGGGGGCGAATCGGCTGTTTGGCGTGCTGCGATCGGAACGTGCCCTGACCTACGGCGCCTCCGCGGATCTCAATGCCTATCGCATGACCGGCGAAATCGTGGCCGAGACCGACACGCGCACGCCCGCGACCGGTGAAGCCCTGCGGCTGATGGTGGATGAGTTCTCGCGGCTGCAGCGCGAGTCCGTGAATCCGCTCGAGCTGCACGGCGCGCAGGACTTTCTGGCCGGAAACTTCGCTTTGACCATCGAATCGCCGAGCGCGATTGCACAGCAGGTCATGGCGCACATGTTCTTCGGTCTCGACCTGTCGGAGATCGAGACG
Source organism: Vicinamibacterales bacterium (assembly GCA_035606665.1). Taxonomy (GTDB): domain Bacteria; phylum Acidobacteriota; class Vicinamibacteria; order Vicinamibacterales; family SCN-69-37; genus DASUGC01. The sequence continues at coordinate 27,487 of DATNEY010000033.1, forward strand.
TATCGCGACCGCGTGGAGCGCGTGACGACCATGGACATCCAGCGGGTCGCCAAGCAGTTCCTCAAGCCGGATCAGCTCTCGATTGTGCTGGTCGGCGACGCGTCGGCGTTCGCCAGTCAGCTCAAGTCGCTTGGTTTCGCCGACTTCGAGCGCATTCCGCTCGCCGACCTGGATCTCAATTCCCCGACACTCCGGCGCGGCGGCCGGCAGCCAGGCCCACCGCCCAGTCAGTGACCCAGCCGCGGGTGATGATTTCCTGCGGCGAGGCCTCCGGCGATATCTACGCCGCGGGCCTCGTCGCCGCACTTCGACACCTCGAACCAGACATCGATATCTTCGGCTTTGGCGGGCCGCGGATGGCCGCGGCCGGCGCGCGCCTGTCCGGCGAGTTCCGCGAGTTCTCGGTAACGGGAATCGTCGAGGCGCTGCGTGTCCTGCCGCGTTCGTTCCGGATGCTCCGGCACCTTCGGAGCGAAGCGGCGCGACTGCGCCCGGATGTCTTTGTCGCGATTGACTTTCCCGATTTCAACTTCCGGCTGCTTCCGGCGATGGCCGGGCTTGGGATTCCAGTCGTCTACTACGTCAGTCCGCAGCTCTGGGCCTGGCGGGAAAGCCGTATCGAGACCATCAAGAAGTACGTGCGGAAGATGCTCGTGATCTTCCCGTTCGAAGCGGACATGTACAAGAAGGCCGGCGTGCCCGTCGAATTCGTCGGGCACCCGCTCGTCGACCTGGCCGTGCCAACGAGAGATCGCTTCGACGTGCTCGCAGCGGCGGGCCTCGATCCGCACCGGCCGGTCGTGGCGCTGCTGCCGGGCAGCCGCCGCAATGAAGTGAGCCAGATCCTGCCGACATTGGTGGACGGCGCGGCGCTTGTCGCCTCGAGAGTGCCCGGTGTGCAGTTCCTCGTCGCCCGGGCGCCGTCGCTGGATGACGAACTGTTCGCGCCAATCGAACGGCTGCGTCAGCGGGGCGTCCCCGTCGCCATCCTGACTGAGGCGGCAGACGACGTGCTGGCCGCGTCCGACGTGGTCATCACGGCGTCTGGAACCGCGACCGTTCAGACCGCCCTCCACGGCAAGCCAATGGTGATCGTCTACCGGCTGGCGCCGCTGACGTACAACATCGCGCGGCGGTTCGTCCGCGTCCAGCTCTACGGCATGGTCAATCTCGTTGCCGGAAAACCCGTCGTTCCCGAGTTGATTCAGGATCGTTTCACGGCCGAAGCGGTCGCCGCCGAAGTCACGCCGCTCCTGACCGACGCCGCACGATCGGGCGAGATGCGGCAGTCCCTTGCCACCGTTCGGGCCAGACTCGGCGCGCCAGGCGCATCGGCACGCGCCGCCGCGGCGGTGCTCGGGACTACAATCTAGCGATGCGATCGTTCGTCGTCTCTGTCGCCGCGCTCGCCTGCACCGTCCTGACCCTCGAAGCCAACGTCGTCATCCCCGCTGAGTTCCGCGAAATCGTCCGCGAATCGAGCCTCATCGTCCGTGGACGTGTCACCGACGTGCGGTCGGAGATCGCGGCGGGCGTGGGCATCGAATCGATCGCGACCGTCGCGGTCGAATCGCGGATGAAGGGCGATTCGCCCTCGTTCGTCTACGTTCGCGTGCCCGGCGGGGAAGTGGGCCGATCCCGGGTCGTGATGACCGGGTCAGTCACATTCAAGGCCGGACAGCGAGCGGTCTTCTTCCTCCGAGCGGCCGGCGCGGACTCGACCATGCGCCCGGTCGGACTGACACAAGGGATCTATCGCGTGCAGCCGGAGCCGCGGACCGGGCAAGCCGTCGTGGCGCCGCCGCTCGTGAGCGGTTTCACCGAAGCGCGATCGGGACCGGCCGTGCGCGGCGACACCCGGCGCAGGCTGCTGCCCGTGCAGGAGTTCGAGGGTCTCGTACGCCTCGTCGTGGCGTCCTCTGGAACCGCAGCTGTACCGCGAGGAGGTGGACGTTGAAGACCAGACGTCGCATCCTCGCGCTCATCGTCGTGGCGGTCGCGGTGGCCGCGGGTCCCGCACTTCACGCGTATCTCAAACTCGGTTACACGCTGAACGGGCGCCTTGTCGGACTCGAGTGGACGACGGCCGTGCCGTATCGGGTCACGAACCGCGACATCACGGGAGTCACGGCGGCGCAGCTGCAGGGCACCGTCGCCGCCTCGTTCGCCGAATGGGCGCGGCCCGCGAATGTCCAGATTGGATCGCAGTTCCTCGGCTTCACGAGCATCGATCCCGCCATCAAGGACGGGCAGACCGTCATTGGCTTCAGGTCCCGGCCGGACCTCGATCGTACGCTCGGCGAAACGTCCTTCGAGTTCGATGCCGTGACGGGTCAGTTCATTGGCGCCGACATCTTCCTCAATTCGTTCTTCGACTGGTCCGTGGCGGCGAACGGCGATTCGTCCCGGTTCGACGTGCAGTCGATCATGACCCACGAGATCGGCCACCTGCTCGGACTCGGCCACTCGGCGCTAGGCGAGACGGAGCCGCGAAGCGGCGGCGGGCGCACGGTGCTTGGGAAGCGCGCCGTCATGTTTCCGATCGCCTATCCGCGCGGCAGCGTTCGCGATCGCACGCTGCAGGCGGATGACGCCGCTGGTATCACGGACATCTATGGCACCACGCAGGCGGGCCGCGATCTCGGCGCCATCGCGGGCAAGGTGACGCTCAACGGATCGGGCGTGTTCGGCGCCCACGTCACGGCCTTCAACATGTCCACCGGCGAGCTGGTGGCTGGCTTCACGCTCAATAACGCCGGGGACTTCGTGATCGCCTCGCTCGCCCCGGGCGTCTACATCGTCCGCGTCGAGCCCCTGGACGATGCGGACATCGATGGATTCTTCGACGATGACACGCCGCTGAACCTGAATTTCCGGGCGGCCTACTACACCAAGCAGGTGGCGGTCCCGAAGGGTGGGACCAGCGGCTCGATCGAGATCAAGGTGAAAGCGAAATGACCGGCGTAAGACGGAGTCTCGTTGCGGTTACGGCGGTCACGGTTCTCGCGATGTTCACGGCAACGGGGGCGGAGGCGCAGGGTGCGCCTGGCGCGAAGCCGGCGCCCAAAACCAAACGCGCGAAGGAATTCCTGATCGGGGGCATCGTGACCGGGCCGACGCCGGTCGGATCGGCGGATGCCGAGTTGCTGAACGGCGCGGGTGACGCATCGGTCACCCTGTTCAAGACGACCAGCAAGATCGCGCCAGGCTTCGGCCTCGAGTCGAACATCGGACTGCAGATCGGCAAGGCGCTTTGGGTGGAAGTGTCAGGCAGTTTCACGCGCGCTAGCATCAACACCGACATCCGCAGCGATTTCGAGAACGCGTTCGACGAAACGATCTCCTCCTCGATGTCGCGTTTCACGGTCGAGGGCGGCATCGTGAAGTACTTTCACGAGAAGGGATCTCGCGCCTGGTTCGTCCGCGGAACCGGCGGCTGGATGCGCGAGACCGCCGGCGGCAACACGCTGACCGGGGATGGTGTCATTGCCGGTGGCGGACTTGGATTCCGGCAGTGGTGGCGTACGAACGGCAAGGGCTCGGTCAAACGCGTCGGCCTCCGCGTGGAAGGCCGCGCCGTTGTTCGTACGGGTGGGATTTCGCTCGGGGAAAAAGGCGTCCGGTTCGGACCGGCCGGCGCGGTTCATCTTGTGTTTGGATTCTGATTCATGTCACTCGATACCTTTAAGACGCGGAGGACGCTCGTCCTCGGCAAGGACTCCTTCGACTATTTCAGCCTGACCGCGCTGGAGAAGGCCCAGGCGGGATTCGCCAACGTCGCGCGGCTGCCGTTCTCGCTCAAGGTGCTGCTCGAGAATCTTCTCCGGCGCGAAGACAACGCTTTCGTTCGCGCGGACGACATCGCGGCGCTGGCAGGAGGAGCGACAGGCGACAAGGAAATCTCCTTCATGCCTGCACGGGTCCTTCTGCAGGACTTCACCGGTGTTCCGTGCGTCGTCGATCTGGCGGCGATGCGCGACGGCATCGCGCAACTGGGCGGCAACCCGGACAAGGTCAATCCGCTGCAGCCGGTCGAGCTGGTGATCGATCACTCGGTGCAGGTCGATCATTTCGGCCGCGCCGACTCGCTCGCGCTCAACGCGGATCTGGAGTACCAGCGCAATCACGAACGGTATGTATTCCTGCGATGGGGCCAGACGGCGTTCCGGAATTTCCGCGTCGTTCCGCCGGAGACCGGCATCGTCCATCAGGTCAACATCGAATATCTCGCGCGGGTCATCTGCAAGGAGACGGAGGGCGGGCGGACGCTCGCATATCCGGACACCGTGTTCGGCACAGACTCCCACACGACGATGGTCAACGGCCTGGGTGTCGTGGGATGGGGCGTGGGCGGTATCGAGGCGGAGGCCGCGATGCTCGGCCAGCCGAGCTCGATGCTGATTCCGCAAGTCGTCGGCTACAAGCTCACGGGCCGGCTGCGCGAAGGCACCACGGCAACTGACCTCGTGCTCACGATTACCGAGGCGCTTCGCAAGAAGGGTGTCGTCGGCAAGTTCGTCGAGTTCTTCGGGCCGGGCCTGAAACATCTGACGATTGCCGATCGCGTCACGCTTGGGAACATGTGCCCGGAGTACGGTGCCACCGTCGCCGTGTTTCCGATCGACGACATGACGCTCGAGTACCTACGGTTCACGGGTCGAGACGAGAGCCAGGTGAATCTGGTCGAGGCGTACGCGCGCGCGCAGGGCTTGTTCCGTACGGACGACACTCCGGACGCCGTCTACGCGGACACACTCAGCCTCGATCTCTCCACCGTGGAGCCCAGTCTCGCGGGCCCGCGGCGCCCGCAGGACCGCGTCCCGCTCGGCCGCGCGAAGTCGTCGTTTGCAGCGGCGCTTCCTGAGCTGAAGAAGGGCATCAAGACGCCGGCGGCCGGCGCCTCCGGCGGCGGCGCGGCCGTCGCGGAGGCAACGTCGGTCGACATCGATCACGGTTCGGTTGTGATCGCGGCCATCACGAGCTGCACGAACACCTCGAATCCAAGCGTGATGATCGCCGCAGGTCTTGTCGCGAAGCGCGCTGTCGAGCTCGGGCTCACGCGGAAACCGTGGGTCAAGACGAGCCTCGCGCCAGGATCGAAAGTGGTGACCGAGTACCTCGTGAAGGCCGGTCTCCAGCAGTACCTTGATGCCATTGGTTTCAATCTCGTCGGCTACGGCTGCACGACGTGCATCGGCAACAGCGGCCCGTTGCCGGAGGACATCGCCGCCGAGGTGCGCGAGCGCGGGCTTGTCGTCTGCTCGGTCCTCTCCGGCAACCGCAACTTCGAGGGCCGTATCCAGCAGGACGTGCGGGCGAACTACCTCGCCTCGCCGCCGCTCGTCGTCGCATACGCCCTCGCGGGATCCCTGAACGTCGACATCACGACCGAACCGCTCGGCACGTCGCGCGACGGCAAACCCGTTTACCTGCGCGACCTCTGGCCGACCGAGCACCTGATTCAGCAGACGATGCTGGCGTCGCTCACCGCGGAGATGTTCCGATCGCAATACGGCAAGGTCTTCGAGGGCGCCGAGCGCTGGCGCGCGCTGCCCGTGCCGACCGGCGATCGGTTTGCGTGGGAGACCGACTCGACGTACATCAGACGTCCGCCCTTCCTCGAGAATCTGACGCGCGAGCCCGCGGCGCCGCATGACATCACGGGCGCACGTGCGCTCGCGGTGCTCGGCGACAGCATCACGACGGATCACATCTCGCCGGCGGGTTCGATCAAGGCGGACAGTCCCGCCGGTAAGTATTTGATTTCAAGAGGCGTGCAGTCGAAGGACTTCAATTCCTACGGCGCGAGGCGCGGCAATCACGAAGTCATGATGCGCGGCACGTTCGCGAACGTGCGGCTGCGCAACCACCTCGCGCCCGGCACGGAGGGCGGATGGACGGCCTTCCTGCCTGCCGGCGAAGTGATGTCGATCTTCGACGCGTCCGAACGGTACCGCGCCGCCGGCGTTCCGCTCGTTGTCATTGCCGGCAAGGAATATGGATCCGGTTCGTCGCGTGACTGGGCCGCGAAGGGCGCGATGCTACTGGGCGTCAAGGCGGTCATCGCCGAGAGCTTCGAGCGCATCCATCGCAGCAATCTCGTGAACATGGGCGTCCTGCCGCTCGAGTACGTCTCTGGCATGTCGGCTGTGTCACTCGGGATCACCGGAAGGGAAGTGTTCGACTTCGCCGGCTGCGGTGCCGCGCTGACGCCGCGATCAACACTGACCGTCGGGGCGAAGCGCGAAGACGGCACGACGTTCGCGTTTCCGGTTCGCGTCCGCATCGACACGCCCGAGGAACTGACGTCGTTCCGGCACGGCGGGATCCTGCCGTACGTGTTGAGGAGACTTGCAGCCTCGTAGGCCGGGGCTTCAGCCCCGGCTCGCCAGGCGGCCCTAAAGGGCCGCCCTACGTGTCCGGATGCTCACACGCGACTCCGTTCTCGCTCGTGCGCGTGAGGTGGGATTCGATCTCGCCGGCATCGCACGCGCCGAGCGGCATCCTAAGCTCGCCAGACTGACGGAGTGGATTGCCGCCGGGCGCCATGGCGAGATGCAATACCTCGCCGATTCGGCGTGGGAACGCATCGATCCTTCCGAGGTTCTCCCGACCGCGCGATCCGTGGTCTCGCTCGCCGTCGTCTACAACTCCTCTGAGCCCGCCGCGGGTGCGATCTCGCGCTACGCCTGGGGCGATGACTATCACGACATTGTCCGCGAACGGCTCACGTCGCTCGTGCGCTGGATGGCGGACACCGCCGGGCCCGGATTCGAAGCATTCTCGTGCGTCGACAACGGGCCGGTGATGGAAAAGGTGTTTGCCGAACAGGCCGGCCTGGGCTGGATTGGCAAGCACACGTGCGTGATCAACCCCGCGCTTGGGTCGTGGCTGTTTCTTGCCGAAGTGCTCATCAACGTCGAGTTGGAGCCGGATGCCCCCGGCGTCGATCAGTGCGGCACGTGCACGCGTTGCATCGATGCGTGCCCGACGGCCGCGATCGTGGGCCCGTACGAGCTCGACGCGACGCGCTGTATCTCGTATCTGACGATCGAGACGCGGGCCGGGCTGCCGGAGAAGTGGCGGCGGTCATTGGCCGATAAGGTGGCCGGCTGTGACATCTGTCAGGACGTGTGTCCCTGGAATCGTCGCGCGGCGGTCTCAGCGAATCCCGCGTGGCGCCCGCACGAACGGCTGCGCGGCGCGGGTATCATCGACCTCTGCCGGCTCGACGACGACGCCTGGCGCGGGATCATCCGCACAAGCGCGATGCGCCGCGCCGGCCTCCGGCGCATCCGGCGATCGCTTGCCTACGCCGCCGCGTCGCTCCCGCCCGTGGTACGGCGTGATGCGCTCGAGGCGCTCGCGTCCTGGCCGTCGTCGGAGTTTCCCGAGGTGGCGGACGCCATCGACTGGGCCCGAGCGCAAACAGAGGCGTGATATCGTCGCCGCACCGGGGTTGATGCGCGCGCGCGAGGATCACGGATTCACGCTGATCGAACTCCTGATCGTGGTGGCCATCATCGCGATACTGACTGCACTTGCGACCGCCGGGCTCATGCGCAGCCGCGTGGCCGCGAACGAAACGAGCGCCATCGCCGGCATCCGCGTGACATCGAGCTCCCAGAAAGCGTACGCCGTCAGCTGCGGGTTTGGCGCGTATGCGACCAGTTACACCGTGCTCGGCACCGCCGTCGGCGGCACGTCCTCCTACATCTCCTCGGATCTTGGCGGCGCGCTCTCGCCAATCAAGTCCGGTTTTCAGTTCAATCTGACCGCGGGTGCCGGTGCGACCGCGGGTCCGCCGGACTGCATCGGACGGCCCACTATCACGGCGTTCTATGCCACAGCGGTGCCGCTATCGGTGTGGTCCGGCAGCCGGAGCTTCGCCATCAACGGCAACGGCGTGGTCTGGCAACTCAATGGCGCCACCGCCCCGACCGAGCCATTCGGTGCGCCCGCAAGGCCCATTCAATAACGCGCTACACTGGAATCCTATGTCGCTCGCTCCGGCACTGCTTCTGTCGATGCCGCAGCTCATCGATCCCAACTTCGCGCGCACGGTGGTGTTGCTCTGCGAGCACGCACCAGAAGGCGCGTTCGGGCTGGTCGTGAACCGGCCGTCGGAAATCAGCGCCGCGGAAGCCGTGAGTCTCGAGCCGGCGATCGAAACTCCAAACGACCTGCCCCTGCTCATCGGCGGTCCGGTGGAGCCGCATCGCGGCTGGATTCTCACCGCGGCCCCGCCCGACGATGTGGAGCATCGGGAACTCGGCGCGGGCCTGTTTCTCTCCGCGTCGCCGGTGCTCCTGCGGCGCGCGCTCATGGCGCGGCCGCTGCCGAAACGCACCGTCGTGCTCGCCGGCTATGCCGGATGGGGGCCCGGGCAGCTCGATCAGGAACTCGAACAGTCCTCGTGGCTCATCATGCCGGTCGAGCTGGACCTGATCTTCGAGATCCCCGCCGCAGCCAGCTGGGAGATGGCGATTCGCCGCCTTGGCGCGGACCCGTCCCTGCTGCACGCGAGCCAGGGAATCCATTAGTTCAACCTGCAACCTGCAACCTGCAAATCAGCCCCCCGCCAGCCTCAGGTTCAGCGGCGTGCTCTTTCCTTCGACCAGCGTCACCGCGATCGACGCGGTCACAAGCCTCGCCAGGAATTCCGGATCGTTCCACTCGCCGGACACGACGTCCGTGAGGGCGGCAACGCGATACTCGCCGGCCGGCAGCCCCGTCACCGAGTACCGGCCGTCGTTGCCGGGCCGGGTTTCGATCACTCTCCGCGATCCCGGCGTCCAGTAGGCTCTGTCGCCTGGAAAAACAATGATGAAGTAGTCGGACGCCGGCCGGCCGGATGTGTCCTGCAGCACCCCGGCGAGTTGGGTCGGCCGGTCGATCAACGTGACGGCCAGATCCTTTATGCCGCCCGTTGCCGGAACCTCGAGCGGGGCATCAAGCGCATCGCGGCCGTCCGCGCTGGCGGATTTCATCGACCATGGTCCGCTGAACGCACCAAGGCGCGTGAGCCGGTACGTGCCCGGCGTAACCCCGACGAAAACGAACTTCCCGTCGGCATCAACCTCGCCACCCGCCGGACCCGCGGACAGGTTGCCGCCGCTTCCCGGAGGTACGAGCAGGAACCGGATGCCGGTGAACGCTGGCGGCGGCGACGCGCCGTCGAGCACGACACGGCCACTGACGGATAAGCCAGAGTGCAGATCAAGTGAGACGGAGACATCACGGCCGTCAACGACGACATCCGTCATGCCCCACCAGATGGCCGTCGCGGCGTCTGGCGGGCCGCCGCCGCGGGCCCCGGTCGCGGCCGTCTTGGCCAGGAGCGTGTACTGCCCTGGCGTGACGCCGCCAAACGAGAACGTCTGGTCGGCGCCGGGCCGTGAGATCCATTCCGCGGGCCTGATCAAACCGCCCAGCACCTGTGCCTGTGCTCCGGCAGGCGTCAACGTGATCGAGAGCGAACGCAACGTCACGCCCGCCGGCAGGTTGATCGTTCCGTCGACCCGCGCCGTCGGAATGAGCTCGATCTGTACGTCCACTCCCGCACGCTCTTCGGCGGCGGCCAGTGTCAGTGTCGCGGCCGAGGAAATCGACGTCGTGCCCGGGAAGAATACGGGCGCGTAGGCCGCCTTCGAACCTGCCGGCGCCTGGGACAGCGGCGGACCCGTTGCGCCGGAAGGAAACGTGCCCAGGTCACCGGTTCGTGCAGGATCCGCGAGCGCACGCGCACGTTGAATCTCCGCCGGGGTCAACCGGCGAATGTCCTCGAGCCCCAAGAGACCGCTGGTCCTCCCCGAACTCGGCGTCACCATCACGACATAGTCGCCCGGCGGCAGATCCCATGCGCGGTAGATACCGCGGTCGTCAGTAGTGCCACTGCCACCAGCGCTTGGCTGACTGAGCGTCTTCTCGCCCGTGAGCGGCGAAAAGCCGTAGCGCAGGACGCGAACGGCAGCCCCTGCCACCGGCTGCGCTCGAGCGTCACGAACCGCGCCGGTGATGACGCCGCCGCGGACGATCTTCATCACGACATCGGCAATTCTCTGACCGTCGCTCAATGCGACGGGCGTGCCCGCGCGCTCGGGGCGCTTCGCACCGTAGTTCACCGGCAGATAGCCCGGCTTGCTCGCCGTCAGATTGAACCGTCCGGCGGGCAGATTTGGAAAAGCAAACCGCCCTGCGTCATCAGTCGTCGTCGTTCGGCCCGGCATGCCGCGATCGACGCTGTTCAGTGTCACGCGTACCTTGCGCGCCGGTTGCGGTGTGCGCTCGTCGGTGACAACGACGCCGCCGATGAGAGAGGTGCCAGCGACGGGCTGCGCCGGTTGATCGCGGACGGTCTGTTGGGCCGCCGTCGAGACGCCGGCGAGCAGCCACACGCTGAGTGTCAGGGACGCGGTTCTCATTGCCGTCTCAGATCCAGCGTCCTGTTTTCGCCGGCGGTGATTGTCATGCGCGTGGCCGAACGGCTGATCGCCTCGAGTGACTTTGGATCCTGCCAGTTCTCCAGACGACCATCGTCCATGGCGGCGGCGAAATAGTCGCCGGGCGGGAGATCGCTCACGACATATCTGCCCGTCCGGTTTGCGCGGGCGGTCCGAAGACGGATCACCGAGCCTCCACCGGGCCAGAGCCTGCGGTCCACCGGGAACACGAGCACGGTGGCGGCCGAATCGGGAGTGCCCTGCACGTTTGTGACTGTGCCGGAGAGTTGGGCCGCGACACTCGTGCACGTGATGACGATCTCGGGTAGTCCTCCGGGGCGAATCTCCAGCGGTCCATCTAAAATGTCGCGATCGCCCAGCGACACGGATTTCACATGCCAGCCGGCCGGCAGGTCCGGTCGCACGGAATACGCTCCGCCTGGTACACCGATCGCGAACGCGGCTTTCGCATCGAGCTGCGTGGATATGGCGACTGATCCGCTGCCTGCCGTCGCCAGTCGCACGATGAGACCCTCGATCTCCTTCACCGGAGGCGCCGGCTGCTGGCCATCGAACTGCAGACGGCCTGTGACGCGAATCAAGCCCTGCAGGTTCACCCGGAGATCGGTGACGTCCGAGTCGCCGACAACAAGCGGCACGCTGGCCCACAGCACCGACGGATCGACGCCGGAGGGCAGCGTGTCGGCCGCCGTGTTCACGGACCGTTTGTTTACGCGAAGGACGTACTGGCCCGCCGGCACGCCGAGGAGCGTGAATGCGCCGCGCGCGTCCGTGAGCCCGGTGACTGTCTCGAATCCCGACTCGCTCGCATATTCGCCGGCCGTCACGGGCACGAGCCGCAACGCCGTCATTCCGGAGGGCCCGTTCGGTCCGGTCAATGTTCCGGAGACACGCACGGCTCGCAGGGCCTTGAGCTCGAAGTCAACGCCGTTTCGCTCTTCTCCCGACTTGAGAGAAATCGTCGTGGCGTCGGACGCCGCCAGGCCGGATGGATAGAACGTTGTCTGATACACGCTGAGCCTGCCGGACGCGTCAGGCGCGGGCGGAATCGCCGTCCGGTTCAGCGTCATCAATACCAGATCGCCGATCTGCTGATTGCGCGGCGAGCCGAGTCGCGAGAGTTCCGGGCTCGCGGCCGACATCTCAGCGGTCGCCGCCGATCGACCGCTGTCCGGGAACGCCGCCGCGAGAACTGCCGCAGGGAATGTCGTCTGCGTGGACGGCACGACGACTACGTAATCGCCGGGGACCAGCGTTGAGATTCGATAGATGCCCCGGTCGTCCGTGGTGGCGGGCAGGCCGCTGCCGACCGGCACACCAATCGTACGTGCCGAGCCCGTCGTGGACGCGCGCGTGAAGGCGCGCACCGTCACACCAACCATGGGTTCGCCGGCTTCATCGACGATAGTGCCGCCGATGGCGCCGTACTTCCACATCAGGATCTTCGCCGCGCCCGAGCGTTCACCTTCGGCAAGGTCGAAATACACCAACCCGCCTCCAGGCCGTCGCGCCCCGTAGAAGCTGTCGACGTACCCGGCCTTCGAGGCGTTGATCGCGTACCCCGCGTTTCTGGCGCCGATGGGCGGGGCGGGGAGGTCGGCGAAGAAGAAATAGCCTTCGGCGTCCGTAAGGACTCTGCCACGAGGTGTTGTGGGCAGATTGCTGCTCACGAACGGCGTCGTGAGAGTGACGATCACATCCGGCACCGGCTGATTGGTTGACGCGTCGACGACTTGGCCCACGATGAGCCCCGTGCGGGCAGGCGTCTGGTTAACCGCCTGCCCAGCCGCTGCGACCCGGACCAGTCCGGCCAGGAGCAACAGGAATCCAACGCGTCGCATGGGTGATGCCCTTGGATACGTTGGAATCCCGCCCGTATTTACTTCACCGGTGTCAGTCCCAGCTTTGTGGCCGCGGCGTTGAAGGCCACCAGATCGCTCGCGAGCACTTTGGCGAGAATGTCCAGCTGTTCTCTCAAATCGCCCACGAGCGCCTTGAAGATCGCCGGCGCGTTCCCAACAGGCCGCGCATCGCCACGGCCTACGATTGAGAGCAGGGACGCCAGCCGGTTGTTGATCTTGATGGGGAAGTTGAGCGGATCCTGATTGCTCTGGTTCTTCACCTGGTAGATCTCTTCTTCAACCTTCGACAGATTCGTGGCGAGTCGATCGCCGGCCGTCTTGAGCCCGGCGTCGTTCGACTTCGACAGTCGATCGGTGACCTGTGACTTGAGGTCGCGGATGCGGATCACGGTGTCGTTCGCCTCGGTCGTCTTGTCGCGAATCTGAATCGCGAGGTCGAACTGCGCCTGCAGGTCCGCGTCACTGACGTCCTTGAACAGCGGATTCCTCCGCACGCGCATCGTCTGCGTCTGCGTCCGGCCGTCGGTGGTCATGCGGACCGTGTAGTTGCCCGGCGCCCCGAGCGGTCCCTGCACGCCGCCGCCCCAGAGGACCATGCCGGGGAAACTTGTCGCGGGCGCATACCGCAGATCCCACGTGACGGTGTTGAATCCCGCGTTCATCGGCAGAACTCCTGGCCCTGCGGGTCCGCCGCCGCGTCCTCCGCCACCACCCCCTGCGCCACGCCCGCCACCAACGGCCGGAACCTCCGCTGCTGCCGGCGCTGTGTTTGTGAACGTGCGCACCACGGTTCCCTTGGGATCGACGATTTCGATCGTGACTTTCTGCGCTGGCTTCTTCACCCAGTACTTGATCTGCGCAGTACGGTAGGAGCGAATCGGATCCTCGGGTGCGAACAGGACGATGTCCGGCGATGAGGCGAACTCGGGTCCGAACTGACGCAGCGGTCCGATATCGTCGAGGATGTAGAACGAGCGGCCGTGTGTTGCGATGGCCAGGTCCGTGTCTTCCACCCAGATGTCCGCGATCGGCACGTCCGGCAGGTTCAACGAGAGCGAATGCCACGTGGTGCCGTCGTCGTACGAGTAATACATGCCGTGTTGCGTGCCGGCGTAGAGCATGTTCCGGCGCTTGCGATCTTCGCGAACGGCATGCGCGTAGTCATCGGCCCTCAGGCCGGCGACGATCTTCGTCCATGTCTTGCCGAAGTCGTGCGTGCGGAAAATGTACGGGGCCTGATCGCCGAGCAGCGGACGCTTGACTGCGGCGTAGGCCGTTCCTGCATCGAACGCCGATGCGTCGATGATGCTCACGCGTCCGAACTCCGGCATCTCCTTCGGCGTCACGTTAGCCCACGTCTTGCCACCGTCGCGGGTCACGTGAATCATGCCGTCGTCCGAACCCGCCCAGAGGACGTTGACGTCGAGCTTCGACGGCGCCAGCGTGAACACGGTTGCGTAGATTTCCGGGCCGTTCATGTCCCCGGTGATCGGGCCGCCCGAGTGGCCGAGCGTCTTCGCTTCGTGCCTCGTCAGGTCGCCGCTGATCTTCGTCCAATCGCGCCCGTTATTCGTCGTCTTCCACACGTGCTGTGTCGCCGTGAAAAGAATGTTGGGATCGACGGGGGAGAACACGACTGGAAACGTCCACTGGACTCGTTCAGGAATCGCACTCGCCGGTTCGCCAGAGAACATGCGCGGGTAGGGATGCACTTCGAGGCTCTGGCCCGTGCGCCGATTCGTATAGACGAGGAATGAACCGTTGTTGCCACCCGCGAAGAACACGTCCGGGTCTTTGGGGTCCGCCGCAATGAAGCCGTCTTCCGAGCCCCCAGGACTGTAGATGGCCGGCGGCGCCGGCGCGCCTCCGCGCCCACCGCCGCCTCCACCGGCGCGGCCTCCGCCAACTCCCGCACCAGCCGGGTCCGCGCCGCGTCCTCCACCGGCCGCGCCGCCCAGGTTGGACGTCGAGTCGCTCGACAGACAGACGGTGCTCCCATCCTGCTGCGCGCCGCACACGTGGTAGGGCAGATGGGCCGTTGTGATCACGTGGTAGTACTGCGCGGTCGGATAGTCCTGCGCGCTCCAGTTCGTGCCGCCCGCTATGGAGACCGCGCCGCCGCCGTCGTTCGCGATCAGCATGTGCTGTGGGTCGTCGGGATCGATCCAGACGTCGTGATAGTCGCCATGCGTGCCGCCACCCCAGCCCGGAATCGACTTGCCCCCATCGGTCGACTTGAACGCGTTGACGTTCAGCAGATAAACCGTGTCTTTGCTCTTTGGATCGGCCGCAACGTGCGTGTAGTAGAACGCACGCTGACGGATGTTGCGATTCTGGTTCACCATCGTCCAGGTCGCGCCGGCGTTATCCGAGCTCAGCAGGCCGCCGTTCTCGTTCTCCACGAGCGCATACACGCGATTTGAATCCGCGCCGGACACCGAGACCCCGATGCGACCGACGACGCCGGCCGGCATGCCCGGATTGCGGGTAATCTCGGTCCAGGTTTCGCCCGCGTCCGTCGACTTGTACAAGCCGCTGCCGGGCCCGCCACTCGACATCGTGTATTCCTTGCGGAAGGCCTCCCACAGCGCCGCATAGATGACGTTCGGATTGTTGCGATCGATCGAGAGGTCGATGCCGCCGCTCTGGGCATTCTTGAAGAGCACGCGGCGCCACGTCGTGCCGCCGTTGGTGCTCTTGAAAATGCCGCGCTCGTCGTTCGGCACGCCGTGCTGGCCGAAGGCCGCGACGTAGACGATGTCGGCGTTGGTCGGATGGATGCGGATCTTCGAAATGTTCTGCGCGTCACGCAGGCCCGTGTGCTTCCACGACTTGCCGGCGTCGGTCGACTTGTACATTCCGTCGCCCGGCATGATGTTCCCGCGAATGCACGACTCACCGGTGCCGATGAAGACGATGTCGGGATTGCTTTCGGCCACCGCCACGGCGCCGACCGACGCGCTTCCGATCTGTTTGTCCGTTACCGGCGCCCAGGTTTCGCCGCGATCGGTCGTCTTCCACAACCCGCCGCCGGTCGCCCCGAAGTAGCCGATATTCGGTTGTCCCTTGACGCCAGCAACGGCAATCGATCGTCCGCCTCTATCCGGCCCGATGCTGCGCCACTGATAGGTGGCGAGAAGAGCGGGGTCTGCGCCGACGCTCGTCGGCGCTTGGGCGCTCATGCGATCGCCACGCAGGCTGGCGACCGCAAAAAGGCCACAGATGGAGAGCAGGGCAAGGCGGTTGGTACGCATGGCACAGAGTTTATTCAACAAATGGGCACAAGTGGGAACGACGGGAACAAGTGGGAACAACCTGCTTGGTTGCTTCGGGCGACGGGGTAGCTCAGTCCCCGCGCCAGAGCCTTACTGCACGTGGTCAGGTTCAAATGCAGGAGATTCTGGGTGGATCGGGCCTTGCTCGGTGACTAGCCATGATCGGAGACGAGCTCAAGGCGCGCACGCGACAGTTCGCGCTCGATGTGATCGACCTGTGTCTGAATCTGGGGACGGGCGACGTGGCGAAGTTGATTCGACCTCAGCTTCTCAGGGCAGGGACCGGAGTGGCGGCCAATCACCGATCAGCGACCCGGTGCCGCTCAGACAGGGAATTTGCCTCCAAGTTGTTGATCGTGGTGGAGGAGGCTGACGAATCCGAACTATGGCTCGATGTGCTTGAGGCGAAGAAGGGCGGACCTCTCGATCTGGTCCGCGCTCTAAGACGTGAAGCTCAGGAATTGCGCGCGATCTTCGTAGCGTCGCGACGGACAGTGCTCGAAAACATCAAGAGGCGGCGTCGAGAAAAGGTACAACGCCGAACGAACTCAAGAACCAAGCCGTAGTTCCCAATTGTTCGCGTCGTTCCCATTTGTTCCCGTCGTTGCAACTATCGCTTGAGAATTTCCTCCAGATACGCCACCGCCCGCTTGTCCTTCGACTGGCTCAGCTGGCTGACGGCTTCCTTGCGCATCACGGCATCGGTGGACGATGCGCGGGCGATGTCGAGAAGGTGCGGCACGCCCGCGTCGGAGGGGAGGCGGCCGATCGACGACACCGCGCGGCGACGAACGGCGTCGGCCTTGTCGGTGGTGGCGGCCTTGAGCGCGTCCGGCACGACAGCGACACCGCCGCGCTGGATGAAGTAGTAGACCGCATCCGACCGGACGTCCGCGTCCGGGTCGTTGAGCAGATTCCGCAGGGCCGGCACGACCGACGCGTCACGTGACTGACCGAGCGCGCTCGTGAGCGAGCGCCGATCCTCGGTGTTGGTGGCGCTCGAGAGCAGGCGGACTACCGTCGCGACGCCGTGGGCGCCCCGCATCGACGTGAGCGTGCTCGCGGCCTGACGGCGAACGTTGGCGTCCCGATGGTTGGTCGCGATGCGATCGAGCGCCGCGTCAGCCGCCGCATCCTGGTGGTAGCCGATCGCCCGGACGGCCGACTGCGCCACCGTGCGATCGTTTTCGTACATCGTGCGGTCCGTCGGACCCACGTCACCGAGTGACGCGAGGAATCGGACGCTCTCCGCGGGCGTGACGCCCTCGAGCCAGACGACCGTGCGGCCGCCGGCGTCCATCGGGCAGTCGTCCCCGACCGTGCGAAGCCGCTCCACGCGCCCGCCAATCACACGGGCGAGGATGACGAGGTTGGTGCCGCCTTCGAGCGGAATCGGGCCCTTCGGCTGCGCGATCGGCTGCCGCTGCGGTTCGGAGACGCCGTTGGTCGTGACGAACACCGATCCTTCATCCATGTACATGCCGCGCATGGTGGTGAAGCGGTCGCTGTACCAGCTGCACATGTCGCGGTCGCCCGCGACCATCGGTGCGCGCCACGCGACCCATGCTGGATCGCTGGAGTTGGTCGGCGAGGCGGCGGCGATTTCGCGATCGATCGCCGCCGCGCGCCGGGTCTCGATCTTCCCGTTCTGAATCTGCGGCGCCGCCTGCTGCGCCGAGAGCGAACTCGCTGCGGCCGCGACGGCCAGGCTCAGGATGAAAGCCGTTCTACGCATGTGCCACCGCTAGATGCCGGACTTGATGATTTCCATCAAGTAGTCGGCCGCCACCTTGTTCTTCGGCGCCATGTCGGCGAGCTTGCGCACGATTTCGGTCTTGAGCGGCAGGCTCGATTCCTTGCGGGCGATCGCCACGAGGCCCTCGGCATTGTTCTGGTTCGTGAGCGAAGAGATGATCGACTTCTTCGCCTCCAGGTCCGTCTCGCTGCCGTAGAGATCCACGAGCATCTGGCCCGTCTTCTCGCTTCTCATGTTGCCGAGCGAGCGCAGGGCGCGACGGCGGACTTCTGGATCCTTTTCGCTCTTGATGACGCGATTCAGCTGGTCCATCGCCTGCATCGATCCAAACGCGCTGATCATCTGCATCCGGAGCTCTTTCTCGTTCTCCTTCTCATAGAGCGTCCAGAGATCCTGCGGGCTCATCACGCCAGCCAGGCCGTTCAGGGCCGACGCGCGGATGGCGACCGGCGTCGAGGTCTGTCCGATGATCTGCGTGAGGGCCGACTGATTGCCGCTCGCCCTGAGCGCGTTGATGATGGCGATCTTCACGTCCGTGTTGCTCGTGGACTGATAGATGTCCATCAGATCCTTCGAGCTCGCGGTCGACTGCTGCTTGTTGCGGTTGGCCGCGAGGTACTGAATCGCTTCGAGCTGGAGGTCGGGATTGCCGCCGCCCTTCGCGAAGCCGAGCAGAATCTGGTACGCCCTGGGCTGGTCGCTGGTCGCGAGCGAATAGAGGAGCTTTCTCTTGAAGCTGAGGGAGTTCGTCTTGCCGAGCTGGCTCTCGGCGGCCTCGACGCCGCGCGCCGCGTCCTGCCGCATCAGGCCCTGAATCGCCAGCGCCTTGAGCTCCTCGTCGTCCGCGTCCGCGGGGTTGACGGGTTTGCCCGTCATTCTGCGCGCGTCCGCTTCGAGCACTTTCGCGTCCTGCATGTACGGGCTCGACCCGTGCTCCTTGCGCAGCACCGCGATCGTCGCGATGGAGTCCTCGGTCTTGCCGAGCCTGTACTGCGCGAAGGCCTTCCAGTAGAGCGCGCCGTCGACGTTGTTGCCTTTTTGCGCGATGACCCGATCGCACCGGACCAGGGCCTGTTCGTACTGCTTGCGGTTCACGTAGTCCCTGCAGGCGTTGTACTCGCCGCTGCTGGACCGGCCGTCGGTATAGACGTAGCTCTGCTGCATGCTCATCCGTGCGTCGTCCATCGCGATGCGCGCGTGCTCCACCGCGTCGCGCGTGGTCTCGCGAAGCAGCTGCGTATCGATCACCGGCATCGGCGCGAGCATCGGGATCGGCGGCAGCGCCGGCATCGTGACTCGCAGGTCGTCGAGGTTCAACCGAATCTGGTCGAGGTCCAGAGCGATGGGCTCGAGATCCAGCATCCGCGGCGCTCGTGGTGCCGGCACCGGCCTGGGCATCGATCCTACCTGGGGCGCTGGCCATGCCGGCGGCGCAGGCGCGACGACCGGAGCAGCGGGGGCCGCTGGAGGAACCGGAATCTGCGCCTGCGCCAGCCCGGCAAAACCGGCCAGCGCCACACCTGTCATCACCGCAATCGTCGTGCGAGTCCTGAGGTTGAAGTTAGCGAAGGTCATCTCAAAGGTCCTTTCGTGAACTGTTAGTCGTTGGCGTGTCCGACACGCTCTCGAATGTCGTTGGTGGCCGCGCGTACTTTGAACAGCAGCGCGTCTTCGTCAATCCGTGCCCTGAACCAGGCGCGATCGTTCTTGCTCGGACGCCCCTGGCCCCGGGCCACTTCCACGAGCACGGGCTCGAGTTCGTCGAGCATCTGCACGAGCCGCGGGTGGCCGCCGTCCTCGGCCGTCATGCGATAGAGGCGGCCTGCGGTGATCAATTCCTGCGCGCTCATGCGTTCGTAATCGAGCGAATCACGGTCGGAGGCGTTGCGCACTTCGACGAGGAGCATTTCCGTCTGCCGGAAGTGATTGTCGAGCGCGGTGTAGAGCACGAGATCGCGCGTGCTGGCCTGGCCACCCGGCAACGCCGGCGCGCTCGGCTCCGCGAGGGCCACATCGACGTCCGCCTTCGGCGTCATCGCCGGCCGTGACGCGATTGCGATACCGGCAACCGCCAGCGCGGCGACTGCGCCCGCGGGAACCAGGCTGCGCCACGTCCATCGCGAGGGGACGGGCAGGACGGCGATCTGCTGCTGCACGTGCGCCCACACGATGCGCTCGAAGCCGTCGGGCGGCTCGGGCACCGATTCGTTGACGAGTGTCAGCGCGCCCGTGATCTCCGCGCACGCCACCTGGCACTCCGCGCACGACGCCAGATGATCCTGGATCCGCTCGCGATCGCGCGGGCCGTCCTCGCCGCACAGATGCTGAATCAGTTCGTCTTCAGTCGGATGTGACATTTTTTCAGTCCGGGGGACTTCGTCCCGCCGGACCCCCTAGCGCCGTCGCTCGCGGGGCGCCTGTTGCCCCACTCCGCTCCGGCGGCTCACTCGCGCGGCTCGTTCGCGCTGTTTACGTCTTCCTCAAAGCTGCACCGTGCGCATCTTCACGAACGGCCCGAGTGCCACGCGCATCTTTTTCACCGCCCGGAAGATCGAGTGCTTCGCGGCGTTCGTGCGCAAGTCGAGCGCGTGACAAATCTCGTCGATGGAGCAGCCGTGGTAATGCCGCATCAGAAACGCGGCCCGCTCCTGTTCGCTGAGGTCGTTGAGCGCCGCCTGCACGCGCCCGCTGATCTGTCCGGCGAACACCAAATCCTCCGTCGTCGGTCCCGTGGCTTCCGGCGCCAGCCGGTCCAGTACTTCCGGCGCCTTGGCGGTTTCCCGCTGCGGCCGGCCGCGCAGATGGTCGATCGCGCAGTTGAAGCCGATCCGGTACAGCCACGTCCCGAAGTTCGATCGCGACTCGAAACGCGCGAGCTGCCGATAGGCCCGGACGAATGTGTCCTGGACCACGTCTTCGGCGTCGGCGGGCGATCCCGTCATGCGGTACGCCAGCCTGTAGACACTGCGCGAGTGGCGCTCAACGAGAACGCGGAACGCGTCCCCATCGCCTGCCATCGCCTTCGCGACGGCGGCCGCGTCGTCCAGATGCATCCAGTCCATTAGACGACACCCCCCGGGGGTGGTTAGTGACGGGATGTTATTCTCCCCGGGATGTTCAGGCGGCAGACGTCCGGCTCGGTGGTCTGCGTCTCGTGTGGCTACCTGGTCGGCGTCAAGGATGACCGCTGCTACCACTGCGGCCGCAGGAATCCCGCGCTTTTTGGCTTTGCGCCCGCGCTTCGCAGCCTGG
This sequence comes from Vicinamibacterales bacterium, assembly GCA_035606665.1. GTDB lineage: Bacteria > Acidobacteriota > Vicinamibacteria > Vicinamibacterales > SCN-69-37 > DASUGC01. Next base: position 48,095 of record DATNEY010000033.1, read on the forward strand.
GACACGACGCGGGTTTCGTCCCGCTCGTGACCGGGATCTGCGTCGTCGTGTACCTGTTGTCGGTGGCCGTGGGTGGCGTGGCCGAAGGGGGCGGCCTCCTCGGTTTCCTCTCGCCAGGTCCGGTCGGCACATTTCTGCTGGGGGAGTCAGGTTACGTCCCGGTCGTCGGCTTGCATCGGTGGTGGACGGTCCTGTCCGCGATGTGGCTGCACGGCGGTTTACTGCACTTGCTGATGAACATGTACGGCCTCCGGCAGCTGGCGCCCGGCGTTGCCGAGCTCTACGGGCCTGGCCGGATGGTGATCATCTACGTTCTCGGCAGCGTCGTCGGCTTCACGGTGAGCTCACTCGCCGGCGTCTTCTTCTCAGGGTTCCCGCCACCGCTCGCGCCGGGTGGCTTCACAATCGGCGCGTCGGCGGCGCTCTTCGCCTTGATCGGCGCGCTGCTGTACTACGGGAATCGATCCGGATCGCGATGGGTGCATGCGACGGCTAAGAGCTGGGCCATCTCAGCCTTCATCTTCGGGCTGATCATTCCCGGCATCGACAACTACGCGCACGCGGGCGGATTTGTCGGTGGCTATCTCGTGGGAAGGATTCTCGATCCGCTGCGCCAGGAACAGATCAATCACATTCTGATTGGGCTCATGCTGATCGTGGTGTCCCTGCTGGCGGTCATCGTGTCGGTGATTCACGGCCGGCCGCTCGTGCCGCTCATCTTTGGCTGAACAAACCAGGCTGACGAGTACTCATGCGAAAACCTGTTGTCCTGATAACTGGTGCGTCCGGGGAAATCGGCCACGGCCTGATCGAACGGCTGGCCGAGGATGGGGCGCGCGGCATTGTGACGCTGGATCTGGCGCCGCTGGATTCGACGCTGTCGAAGAAAGTGCTGCGCGAAGTGATCGGATCGATCCTCGACCAGCCGGCGCTCGAGCGGATTCTCGCGGAGTTCGAGGTGGATCTCGTGTTCCATCTTGCCGCCCTGCTCTCGACCCGATCCGAGTTCGCGCCCCGGACGGCGCATCAGGTCAACGTAGAGGGCACGCTCAACCTGCTCGAATTCGCGCAGCGGGAGGGCGAGTCGCACGGCCGGCCCGTCGTCTTTCTGTACCCGTCGTCGATTGCGGCGTTCGGACTACCGTCGCTCCAGACGAAGACCGCCGCCGGGCGCGTGCGCGAGGACCAGTACGCGCATCCGACGACGATGTACGGGTGCAACAAGCTGTACTGCGAGCAGCTCGGCGACTACTACGCGCGGCACTACAAGCAGCTCTCCGCGGATCCCGTGAGTGGGCGGGTGGACTTTCGCGCCGTCCGGTTCCCCGGTCTGATTTCGGCGGTGACCGTGCCGTCCGGCGGCACGTCTGACTATGCGCCGGAGATGATTCACGCGGCCGCGAAGGGCGAGCCGTACGCGTGCTTCGTCCGGCCGGATACGAAGATTCCGTTCATGGCGATGCCGGACGGCGTGGAGGCGCTGCTGGCGCTGGCAGCCGCGCCGAGGACCGCGATTACCCAGTCCGCCTACAACCTCGGGGCTTTCGCACCGACCGCGGACGAAGTACGCGCCGAGGTTCTGCGCGCGTTTCCCTCGGCCGAGATCACTTACCTGGTCGATGAGAAGCGCCAGGGCATCGTCGACTCCTGGCCCGAGGATGTCGACGACAGCGCCGCGCGCCGCGACTGGGGCTTCGCCCCGCAGTACGACTTCGCCGGCGCCTTCCGCGAGTACCTGATTCCGGCGATCAAGAACAGATACCGTTAGGGTCAGGCTAGGGGCCGACCCGTGCCTGACGCGTGTCTGACCCTGGCGGCGCGGGTCAGCGCGGCATCGACGCTCGGGCAGACGTTCTCAGCGCCGACGTGCTCCGTGAATCGAGCCTGGCGCATGACGGCGCGAGGCTGCTCGCGTGCGCCGCAGAAGATCGCGGTGCGGCCGGACGCGCGCACGCGCGTGGCCAGCTCCTCCAGCGCGCGCAGACCTGTCGCATCGAGCGCCGTCATGTTTCTCAATCTGAGCACGACGACCTCCGGCAGCTTTGGCAAGTCGTCGATCACCTTCTGAATCTTGTCCGTCGCGCCGAAGAGGAACGGGCCGTGAATCCGGTAGATGGCGATGTACTCGGGGATGTCCTTGCCCTGCAGGACGTGTTCGCGGCCCTCGCGCAGGTCCTCCGGCGTCACGCGCGACACGGTCGTCGTGACGGCAATTCGCCGGATGAAGATCAGCGCCGCCAGGACCATCCCGACTTCCACCGCGACCGTCAGGTCGGCAAACACCGTGAGACCGAAGGTAACCAGCCACACCGCGATGTCTTCCCGCGTCTGGCGGAGCAGCGCAGGGATTTCTCCCCATTCGCCCATGCGCCACGCCACGACGAACAGGATTGCGGCGAGTACGGCCATCGGGATCCGCGCCGCCAGCGAGGCGCCGGCGAGCAGCACCACGAGCAGCGTGGCCGCATGCACCATGCCGGCCACCGGGGTGCGCCCTCCCGATCGGATGTTCGTGGCCGTTCGCGCGATCGCACCTGTCGCGGGCAGTCCGCCGAACACCGGCGACGCGATGTTCGCGATGCCCTGTGCGATGAGCTCGACGTTCGGATTGTGCCGGTCGCCGCTCATCCGATCCGCGACGACCGCGGACATCAACGATTCGATCGCGCCCAGCATCGCCACGGTTACCGCCGGCGACAGCAGCGTGAGAATCAGCGACGGAGTGAACTTCGGAATCGATATGGCCGGGAGTCCCGACGGGACGCCGCCGAACCTGCTGCCCACGGTCTCGACCGGCAGCGCAAACACCCAGACTGCCGCCGTGCCTGCCACAAGGGCGACGATGGTTCCCGGGACCCTCGGCGTAAGTCGAGCCATGACCACGATTACGGCAAGGGCCGCGACTCCCACGGCCGCCGCCGGAGCGGACGCCGTGTCCAGGTGTCCGGCAATCGCGCTCATCCGGGCGAGAAACTCACCCGTGTTCTCCTGGAAGCGGAGGCCAAGAAAGTCCCGGATCTGCGTGCTCGCGATGAGCACGGCGATGCCGTTCGTGAACCCGACCACGACCGGCCGAGGAATGAACTTCACGGCCGATCCAGTCCCGGTGATGCCGAGCAGCACGAGCATCACGCCGGCCATCATCGTGCACATGAACAGGCCCGCCACGCCGTGCACCGAGATGATGTTCGACACCACAACCACGAATGCGCCGGTCGGTCCGCCGATCTGTGTCCGCGATCCGCCGAGGGCGGAAATCAGAAAGCCGGTGACGATGGCGCAGTAGATGCCGGACTGCGGCGGCAGACCCGACGCGATGGCAAACGCCATCGCCAAGGGAAGCGCCACCAGTCCCACCGTGACGCCGGCAACCAGATCGTGGCGGAAGGTAGCCCGGTCGTAGTGTCGGAGAGCGAGGACGGACTTGGGAGTCCAGCGCGAATGACGATGCGGCATTCAAACGCCGGCCGGCGGCCGGATGCTAAGCTCAGAGCCTAGCAGAATCCGCGTGCCTCCGCCGGTGCTCGATCCCGCCCTTGTCGTCCGCGCGTACCGCGAAGGCATCTTTCCAATGGCGATGGAGGACGGGGAGATCGCCTGGTTCTCACCGGATCCGCGCGGCGTCATTCCGCTCGAGGCATTCCACGTGCCCGCACGGCTCGCGCGCGTCGTCCGCAGCGCGCGCTTCGACGTGCGCATCGACACGGCGTTCGAGGCTGTCATGCGCGCGTGCGCGGATCGCCAGGACGATGACGGCGGCACCTGGATCAGCGAAGAGATCATCGCGTGCTACGTCACGCTGCATCGCCTGGGCCTCGCGCACTCGGTGGAAGCGTGGCAGGGCGGTGCGCTCGTCGGCGGTCTCTACGGCGTCCACCTCGGCGGCGCGTTCTTTGGCGAGTCGATGTTCCATCGCGTGACGGATGCATCGAAGGTCGCGCTGGCCGCGCTCGTGGACAGGATGCGCCGGCGCAACTTCCGGCTTCTGGACATCCAGTGGGTCACGCCCCACCTCGAGCAGTTCGGCGCGATCGAGATCGCACGCGAGGAGTACGTAACGCTGCTGCGGTCCGCGTTGAAGCGCGACGCGTCGTTTGTCTAGTGGACGGTGTAGGGCTCGCTGAGGGTGAACGGCGCGATCGTGATGTCGAAGAATTCCCCGCCCCGGCTGACCATCTGGTAGGTGCCTTCCATCTTGCCGAACGGCGTTCCGAGCGGGCAGCCCGACGTGTACGTGAACGCCTGGCCGGGCGCGAGCGTGGGCTGTTCGCCGACGACACCCGGTCCCCTCACTTCCTCGACATGGCCGCTTCCGTCGGTGATGATCCAGTGACGCGACAGCAGTTGAACGGTTTCCTGGCTCTCATTCGTGATCGTGATCGTGTAGAGGAAAAACCACTGTTGTTGCGCAGGGCGCGACCGATCGGGCGCGTATTCGCTCTCGACCGAGACGCGAATGTCGCGTGTGGTCGCCTCCGACGTGAACATGGAGCAATGATGGACGATCGTCACGCATCGCGGCAAGGGCCGCGGCCCACCGGCGCGGGCCTGTGCGACACCTGCCTGCACGCGCGCGTCATCACCAGCGACAAGGGATCCGTGTTCGTGATGTGCGCGCGAGCCGCGACCGATCCGAAGTTCCGTAAGTACCCGCCACTGCCGGTGCGGGCCTGCGAGGGTTACGAGGTACGATAAACAGCGGTATGCATACGATTTTGCCCGCGCGTCTGAAGCCGGGCCAGGAAGAGTCCTCGATCCCCGAGCCGGCCGCCGTGACCGCCGCGTCTGCATCGCCGCTGATTCGCGGCCGCGCCCTGATCTTCTGGGATCCCAAAGCCCCGGCCGGTACGAAGAAACTCGACGCGATCGATACCGATCAGATCACGCCGGCCGCCGACTGCGTCTCCGAGAGCCTGGATACGCTGGATGAGAAGTGGAAGGCCGGCTCGTTCCGCTACCTGATGCCGGACTTCCGGGCGCGCGTGCACGGCGGCCGGACGTTCCTCGTCGCCGGCGATCGCTTCGCGATCGGATCGTCGCGCGAGATGAGTCCCGCCGGCCTCAAGGGCGTCGCCGAAGAAGCCGGGCTCGAGATGGTCGTCGTGTGCGGCAACAACATGGGCGACATCTTCCGGAGGAATTCGTTCAATCTGGGCCTGCACGTCGTCCAGTGCCCGGACGCCGTGGCGGACGCGAAGGACAACGACGAATTCACCTTCGATCCCGATACGCGCGCTCTCGCGAACGTCACGCAGGGCAAGTCGTACACGCCGGTGCCGCTCTCACCGAAGGAAGAGGAGATTCGCCGGAGCGGTGGCATCTTCGCCGTCGGCCGTCGCGAGTTCAAGCCGTCCGTCGTCACCGCGCCCGTCATCGATTTTCCGGACGCGGCCGCCGCCGATGGGATGACGACGACCGAGCAGATCATCTGGGCGCATCGCGTAGACAAGCAGATGGCGCCGGGAGAGCTGAGACCTGGTGCGACGCTGCGCGTCTACGCGGATCTGCTTCCGGCGTCCGACGGCACCGCGCCGTTCAGCATCCATACGTTCAACCAGATCACCGGCGGTCAGACGATCCATCCGCGCCAGGCCGCGGTCGCGAACGACCATTTCGTCTTCACCGGCAAGGACGAGGACGAGAAGCAGACGTCGATCGGACGCGCGTTCGCGAAGGTGCATGGCATGGAGAAGCCGTACTACGCGACGCCCGGCGACGGCATCTTCCACTTCTATTTCCCCGAGCAGGGACTCGTGCTGCCGGGGCAGTTCATTCCCGGCGCGGACTCGCACAGCCGCGCGTACGGCGCGTACGGCGCCGTCGGGATCGGCGTCGGCTCCACGACGCTCGGGTTCGGCTGGGCGACCGGCTACATCTATTTCACGCTCGCGAAGGCCCGGCGCGTCGTCTTCAGCGGCCGGCTGAATCCGTGGGTCGGCGGCAAGGACATCGTCCTCGAGCTGTTGCGGCGCTGGGGCGCGAAGCAGTCACAGGGCATGAGCGTCGAATTCGTCGACCGCGACCGCCAGCTGCCGATGGTGTCGCGCAACACGATCGCCAACATGATGGCGGAAGCCGAGGCCCTGAACGGCATCTTCGCGGCCGACGATGTGACGCGTGAGTGGTATCGCGCGAAGGGCATCACGGAATTCCCGTATCCATTTCCGCAGGCCGGGAAGAACGCCGTCTACGAGATCGACGAAACGTTCGCGCTGGGAGACGTGGCGCCGATGATCGCCAAGCCCTTCAGTCCGGGCAACGCATTTCCGGCGGAGGAAGTGGCCGCCGAGCGGATCACGTTCGACAAGGCGATGATCGGGTCCTGCACGAACGGCAGCTACGACGATCTGCTCCAGGCCGCGGTCGTCATCCGCGAAGCCGGGAAGCGCGGCCTGACGAAGGCCGCCACGGAATTCAAAGTGTTCCCGGGATCCGGCGGCGTCGGACGGCTCATCGAGCGTCCCGATCAACGCCTCGGCGGCCAGTCGATCGCCGATGTGTTCCGCGCGGCCGGCGCGGTGATCCGGCAGTCATGGTGCGGACCGTGCTTCGGCCAGGGTCCGGACCAGCTGACAAAGGGCCAGCGTGCGATCACGACGTTCAACCGCAACTGGACGAACCGCATGGGCCTCGGCGGCGAGGGGTATCTCGCCAGCCCCGCCGTCGTCGCGGCGTCCGCACTTGCCGGCTACATGGCGCCGCCGAGCGAACTCGGGCTCGAGTGGAAACCCGAGGTCTACGGTATCTAGATGGGTGAATTAGTCGTCGCATTCCTGACGCTGACCGTTCTCGAGGTCGTTCTCGGCGTCGACAACGTCATCTTCATCTCGATCCTCTCGGGCAAGCTGAGGAAAGAGGAGCAGAAGCGCGCCCGTCGGGTGGGCCTCATCGCTGCGATGGTAATGCGCATCGCGCTCCTGTTCTCGATCACCTGGATCGCGAGGCTTCAGACAACGCTGGTTGCGCCGTTCGGGCATCCATTCAACGGCCGCGACCTGATCCTGCTCGTCGGCGGGCTCTTCCTCATCGCGAAAGCGACGTTCGAGCTGCACGAGCGGCTTGAAGGCGAGACCGGGCACAGCGGCAAGGCGGTGGCCTCGTTCGGCGCCGTGATCACGCAGGTCATGCTCCTGGACATCGTGTTCTCTCTCGACTCGGTCATCACCGCGATCGGCATGTCCGACCATCTTGGCGTGATGGTCGCCGCCGTGATGGCGGCCGTGCTCATAATGCTGGTCGCCGCCGAGCCGATCAGCGGGTTCGTCGAGGAGCACCCGACAGTGAAGGTGCTCGCGCTGTCGTTCCTGATGTTGATCGGCATGTCACTCGTCGCCGACGGCTTCGGCCAGCACATCTCGAAGGGCTACATCTACTTCGCGATGGGCTTCTCGGTGTTCGTGGAGATGATCAACATCCGGGTGCGGAAGAGGGTCGCGCCGGTAAAGCTGCACCAGCCGTACGTGGAAGAAAAGAAACGATGAAGCACCTCGCCTTTGCAACGCTGCTTTCGACGGCGCTCGCCGCGCAGTCCTACGTCCCGAACCGGGTCTTCGACACCGGCCGGGGCGCGTTCACCGACTTCGAGTCGATGGCGGCCGATCTTGCGAAGGCCGACGTCGTCTTCGTCGGCGAGCAGCATGACGATCCAAATACGCACCGGCTCGAGCTCGCCGTGCTGGAGGGCCTGGCGCGGCGCGGCCGGAAGGTCATCGTGTCGCTCGAGATGTTCGAGCGTGACGCGCAGGAGCCGCTCGAGCATTTCCTCATGGGCCACATGACGGAAGAGGAGTTCCTCAAGGTGTCCCGCCCGTGGCCGCGGTACGCGACCGACTACAAGCCGCTCGTCGACTTCGCCATCTCGAAGGAATGGGCCGTCGTTGCGGCCAACGTTCCGAGGCCGATCGCTTCGGAGATCGCCAAAGGCGGCCTCGAGGCTCTCCAGCCGAAGAGCGCGGAGGATCGCAAACTCTTCGCGGCCGATCTGAAGTGTCCGGTCGACGACGCGTATTTCACGCGGTTTGCGGAGGCGATGGGAAGCCATCCCGCGCCCGGGGCCTCTGATGACGCCGCGCGCAAAACGACCGAGCGCTACTACTTCTCCCAGTGCGTGAAGGACGAGACGATGGCCGAGTCGATCGCGGCGGCATTTGCGGCATCCCGCGCCGGCGACAAGCCGCCGCTCATCGTCCACTTCAACGGCGCCTTCCACAGTGACTACCGGCTGGGGACCGCGGCCCGCGTCGCCAGGCGGCTCCCGAACGCGCGCATCAACGTCGTCAACGTCAGACCGTCGAAGGATCTTGACGCGATCGTGGCGACAGACGCGGACAGGAAGATCGGGGACTACGTCGTCTTCACTGCTGGGAAGTGAGCGTCGCGATACGTTTGCCGCGATCGTCCAGCAGTTCGAGCGTCGATCCTGTGATGCGGTACGCGCGCGTGTCCTTGATCGTGCCTCTCAGCGCGCGCTCCGTTCGTTGATCGACGCGGCAGATCTGCAGCCCTTTGTCGAGCGTCAGCTTCAGCGCGCCTGCCGTGGACTCGAAGCGGCCCGTGAAGTCGTTGCATCCGCTCGTGCCTGAGAAGACCCGCGAAGACTCTTCGAAGTGCATCACGATCTTCCGGTGCGTCTTGTCCGCCGCACGAACGGGTCTGCTGTCGAGCTCGGTCAGCACCCACTCAGCGCCGGCCAGAGCCCGTAGCGCAGGTTCCGGTTTCGGCTCGGGTTCTTTCTTTGGTTCCGGCTTGGGCTCGGGCTTCGGAGTTGGCTTGGGTTCCGGCTTCGGCGTGACCTTCGGTTCCGGCGTGGGCGTTGGCTTGGGCTCCGGCTTCGGCGTGACCTTCGGCTCGGGCTTGGGCGTCGGCTTGGGCTCCGGCGTCGGCGCGACCTTGGGCTCAGGCTTCGGCGTGACCTTGGGCTCGGGCTTGGGGGTCGGTTTGGGTTCTGGCGTCGGTGTGGGTTTCGGCTCCGGCTTGGTCTTCTCAGGCTTCGGCGTCGGAGTCGGTTTCGATGTTGGAGCTGGTTTCGGCGTGGGAGCCGGTACCGGTGCAGGGACTCGCGTTTCGGCAACAGCGGGCGGATCGGTCGGAACGGCCGGGGCTGCCACAGGTACCGGCCCTGGCTCTGGTCGAGTCAGCGTGAGACTGGCGACCGAGCCAGCTCCCTGCGTGAGCACCCGTACGGGTTTCGCCGAACTCAGCAATGTCGCAGCGCCGTCAACGATTTGCGCGCGGACCGCGTACCGGCCCGCCGGCACGACGCGCGCCGAATCGAACTGCAGTGAGAACATGACAGGCGACTGCCCCGGTCGCGGGATGCGCGTGGTCGCGACAACGACCGCGGGTGCGCTGCTGGCGGATACGTCTTCCAGCGTCACTTCGAGCACCGCGGTGCGCGTGAGATCAACCCGCTCGGTCCAGGCGATCGACCCCATCAGACTTGACGTCTGTGCGTTCGCCGTGCCCGCGAGCGCCGCGGTCAAACCGAGAGCAAGCCAAAGTCTGGCAATCATGCAGTCCTCTGTGCTGTCTTTCGGTTGCCGGCGGCGGCGCCGTTAACTGCAAAACTGTGCACGCCCCCTGTCCCTTCCTGTCACACCCCCGTCGCAGAATCGCGCTATGAACGCGATGTTGACCTTCGGCGCCACCGACAACGCCCCACTCGGCCCTCCGGCGATGCTGCTCGACTGGATCCCGGGGCTCGCCATTTGCTCCAACTGCCGCGAGGTGGTGTCGATGAGCGAGGACGACGGGGGGATGGCGATGGAGATGGAGAGCGTGCTCCTCGACACGCCGTGCCCGCGGTGCGGCGAGGCAGCGATGCGCGCGAGCGACGGAACGTGGGACTGACCGTGTCGATCTGCGCCGCGCCCGTTCGACGTCAAGATAGAGCGGCAGATTTGGGGCGCCCGTCGGCGTCTACCGGACCGCGAGCGAGGATTGAACCGTGCGCTACATGATGTTCATCAAACACACCGAGGACTACCAGGGCAGAGAGGTTCCGGCCGGCCTTTATGAGGCGATGGGGAAGTTTGTCGAAGCCGGATTCAAGAGCGGCGTGCTCGTCAGTACCGCCGGCCTGATGCCCACCGCGAAAGGGCACCGCGTCGCGCTTCGCGCGGGAAAGATCAGCGTCATCGATGGCCCCTTTACGGAGTCGAAGGAAATCGTCGGGGGCTTCGCGATCATCGACGCGAAATCTGAGGCCGAAGCGCTCCGGCTCGCAACCGAGTTCATGGAGATCCATCGCGTGCACTGGCCCGAGTTCGAGGGCGAGTGCGAAGTCCGGCCGTTCGAAGCCGAGGCTCAGCCGCAAGGACTCTGATCCAGTGCGGAGTGCGGAGTACTTCGCACTGATCTATTCGACGTTTTCTGAGACCGTCTGGAGAATCTTCGTTTCCCGTCGCTGCAGCAGCCGGCCGGTCGGCGCAAGCGTCTGCCAGTAGATCAGCCCTGTCACAGCCGCGAAGATGGCCGAGAGCACCAGGTTCACGGGCGCGGCGGGCGCGTAGCCGAAGCGCTCGAGCAGATAGCCCGTCAGCGGCGGGATGAACGTGGGTGTCAGGAAGACCGGCAGCGAGAGCTGGCAGATCACGAAGACCAGCATTGCCAGTCCGGGCATCTTCGTCGGCTTCATCGAACCGGGCTGGATGCGGTAGGGGACCAGGATCGACATCACGTTTCCCGCCATTGCCGCGCAGAGCACCGCCACGACAAGTTGCAGCAGCGACGCCAGCCAGGCGAGCGGTGACAGCCGAAGGAAGACGGCGAGGATCGTCACGAGGATCACGGCCGCGCCGGCGGCGACCGGAAACGCCGCGAGATTCTTGCCGAGCAGGATCTTCCACCGCTCCACGGGCGACAGCGCGTAGGCGCGGAATCCGTCGCGATCGAACCCGAACTGGTTGGCGACCAGTCCGACCATCATGAACATCTGGAACACGACGATGCCGGTCGCGATGAACGGCCCGGCTGCCGCCGGAAGGTCACTGCCGGATCGGAAGAGTAGCGGCCCGCCAACGATGAGCGTCACCAGAAACGACGAGCCCCACTGCATCTTCATTTCAGGCGCGCGCAGCATCGCCTGGAAACTCGCGAAGCCGATGGCCGCCGCCTCTTCGGGCACGCCTGGCAGGCTTCTCTCGATGAATGCGGTCCGATCCCGCACGCCGCCAGGCGCGCGCGGCTGGCTCGCGGTTCCGGCCGCGGTTCCCGGACTCGCGGTAACGACCGCGCTCGCGCGCCCGCCGGAATCGCCGGTGTAGAAACGCAGTGTGCTCGCGTATGCGCGCCTCAAGCCAAGCGCGCCAATGCCGGCGCACCCGATGAAACCGAGCAACGCCGGAAACGGCCGGCCCTCCGCGAGCGGCTGTGCGCCCGCCGATACCCAGAGCGGCGGCACCGCCAGCTGCCACTTCAGCAGCGACCGCATCTCGGCGAGCTTCTGCTCATTGCGTGCCTCTTGCTGCTCGCGTGGCTCCGATTGCCTGGCCTTCCGTTCCTCCTTGCTTTCCCGGTTGATCAGGTTGAAATAGATATTGGGTGCCTGCGCGATCAGCACGAAGGCAGCCGTGAGTCCCATGATGATCGCGCGCCGCCGGCGCGGATTGCTCATCAGCGTCGCGAGCCAGCCGCGCAGGAGGTACGTCCACGCCGAGATCATGAACACCATCGAGAGCGCCAGCGGGATCATCAGCAGCAGCAGCGGCCCGCGCGAGAGCGCGAGCCCGATCGAGAGCCCGACCGAGGCGGGCACGTAGAGCAGGACGCTGATCGACAGAAGCGATGCGACGTAGTTGACGACGAAGATCTGGCCGAGCAGCACTGGCAGGTGCATCAGACGCGCGAGGTCGATGGTCTCCGATCGCTGGAGCTCGCTGATGAGGCCGATGAGCCAGAAGAACAGGAATCCGACGGTGAGGCCGAGCCACACCACCATGACGATTTCCGGTTCTACATCGTCCAGCCCGTAGTAACCCGCGACGAAGCCGATGCCCAGGCCTGCGATCGACGCCACGATCGTCCCGACCGCGACGATGGCGGCGATGGCCGCGCCAATACCGCCGCCCTTCGCCCACTGATTGCGGGTGAGACGCCAGCGGAGCCAGAGGATGGTCTGAAGCTGCGGCCAGTTCATGCGGGCTCAGCCCTCGAGCCAGCTCAGCTTCGGTTCTGAGTCTGGGCCGCTGCCGACGACCGAGAGGAACGTGTCTTCGAGGGAGCCGGCCGCTCTGAGGGCGTCCATGCGGCCCTGATGCACGAGGTGGCCCCGCGCGATGATGCCGACGTCGGTGCAGAGCTTCTCGACGATCTCGAGCACGTGTGATGTGAGGAACACGGTTGCGCCGTGGCCGACGGTCGCTTTGAGCGTGTCGCGCAGCACGCGCGACGCCACGGCGTCCACGCCCTCGAAGGGCTCATCGAGGAACAGCAGGTCGGGATTCGGCAGCAGCGCCGACGCGAGCGCCAGCTTCTTCTTCATGCCGTGCGAAAACTCCATCGTCAGCTTGCCGCCGTCCCTGACGAGATCCATCATCGACAGGAGCTCATCGGAGCGCTTGCGGATCGTGTCTGGCGGCAGGCCGTACATGCGGCCGACGAACGTCAGGTGCTCGCGCGCCGTCAGGTTGTCGAAGAGCGCAAGATTCTCAGGGACGACGCCGATGCGGCGCTTCACCGCCAGCGCTCGCGCCGGATCGCTCACGTCCTCGCCAAGGATCCGCATCACGCCGCTCGTCGGCGCGAGCAGGCCCGTCAGCATCTTGATCGTTGTGGACTTGCCGGCGCCGTTCGGCCCGAGGAAGCCATAGAAGCAGCCCCGCTCCACGCGCAGTGAGAGGTGATCGACCGCGCGAAACGTGCCGAAGTCACGGGTCAGGTCGGTCGTATCAATCGCTGGGGCAGACATGACAGTTGAGGGTGGAGGATATCCCAAGCACGTCTCAACTCCAGACGGTCGCGGCTATTATCAAGGTCATGTTGAAGAAGCTGGTTGCGTTTGGACTTCCGCTCTTTGGTCTGGTGGCGTACCTTTCGGCGCAGGCCGGGCCGTCCTGGCTCGATGCGTACCGGCCAGCCGCCGATCGACTGGTCAGGGAGTCGCAGTCGACTGACTTCGCGTGGCAGAGGCTCGCTGAAGTCACGGACACGTTCGGACCGAGGATCTCGGGATCCGAAGCGCTCGAGCGGGCGATTGACTGGGCCGTCGCAAAGATGAAGGAGGACGGCCTCGAGAACGTGCGCAAGGAGCCGGTACTCGTGCCCAAGTGGGTGCGCGGGCGAGAGAGTCTCGACCTCGTGGAGCCGGTCCGCCAGCCGTTGCCGCTTCTCGGTCTCGGGAATTCCGTCGGCACGGGCCCTGCCGGAGTCGAAGGCGACGTCATCGTCGTGAAGGACTTCGACGAACTGACCGCTCGCGCCTCCGATGTGAAGGGCCGCATCGTGCTGTTCAACGCGGTCTTCACCAACTACGGGGCCACGGTTGCGTACCGGCGGGACGGCCCGTCGCGCGCGGCCGCGCTCGGCGCCTCCGCGGTCCTCATTCGCGCCGTCGGCCCGATCGGCCTGCGAACGCCGCACACCGGCGCGACGGTCTACGCCGATAATGCGCCCAAGATCGCCGCAGCCGCGATCAGCGCCGAGGACGCCGACCGCTTTCAGCGGCTGCAGGCCCGCGGCGTCAAGATCCGGGCCCGGCTCAACATGGAAGCGCGCTTCGACGGGGACTCGACTTCCTACAACGTCGTCGGCGAGCTTCGCGGACGCGAGTTGCCGAATGAAATCGTCGTCGTCGGCGGGCACTTCGACTCCTGGGATGTCGGCGCCGGCGCGAGTGACGATGCCGGCGGATGCGTCGTCACGTGGGAAGCGCTGCGGTTGATGAAGAACCTCAACCTCCGGCCGCGCCGCACCGTGCGCGTCGTCCTGTTCACCAACGAGGAGAACGGCTTGCGCGGCGGCAACGGTTATCGCGACGCGCACAAAGCCGAGCTCGCCAACCACATCATGATGCTCGAGTCCGACGGCGGCGTCTTCGATCCAGACGGCTTCGGTTTCACCGGTCCCGACGATGCGCGCGGAACCGTGACGGCGATCGCGTCACTGCTCAAGGGGCTCGGCGCGTCGGCGATCGCGGCCGGCGGCGGTGGCGCCGACATCGGCCCCTCGGCCGAGGCCGGCAAGATCCCGGTCATGTCCCACAACGTCAAAGGCGACTATTTCCTGATCCACCACACGCCCGCCGACACGATCGCCCGCATCACGCCGAAGCAGGTCTCGGACAACGCGGCGGTGATCGCAGTCATGACCTACATCGTCGCGGATCGAGGGCTCAGATAGTACGGAGTTGGTTCAGGGTGCCAGGTTCAGGGTTCCAGGTTCGCTGATTCGGTTCCTCATTCCCGGTTCGACGCGGGAGTGAAACAGGAACCGTAAAGGCGAACGCGGAACCGTAGAGGCGAACGCTGAACCGTAAAGGCGTACCCTGGACCGTAAAGGCGTACCCTGGACCGCAGAGGCGTACCCTGGACCGTAGAGGCGTACCCTGGATCGTAGAGGCGAACCCTGGATCGTAGAGGCGAACCCGGAACCCTGAACCCGACTCCCTGAACCGATCCGGCGTCTGCGCTTAGAGCGCGACGCGGTGCCGTCCCGAGTGCAGGTGATTCATCGTCTGCACGGTGACGAGGATCGTGAAGTCGAGGCGCGTCCGATCAAGCGGGAACTTGAGGCGCAGGCCGAGCTCGCTGGCGCGGGCAATCATGTCTTCGATGACGCGGTCGATTGTGTATTGATACGAACCGGTCCATTCGGCGACGAGGCGGCGGACATCGCGGCGGATGGACTGGATGACGCGTGAGGCTTTCGGGTTCTTCGCGTACTCCGCGTCGGCGGAGAACAGCCGGCGGAGATCGCGATCGTAGAAGTTGGGGTAGTCGATGCCGTAGTGCGCGCGCTTCTTCGCGTAGTGCTTGCGGAGCGTTGTCCGGAGCCGCTCGAGCGGTTCGACCCTGCGTCGCGTCGACACCACGGGTTTTCTGCCCGCGATCTCGCGCATGAGCTCGTCCATGTATTCGAGCTTCCGGAGCGCGGGCCAATCCGAATACCGCACGCGCCAGTCGCCGTCCGGATTGAGCCACACGGCAAACGTCTCCGCAAAGTCTTCATCCGGATGGCTTTGCGCATACCAGCTGTCCAGGTGCAGGACGAAGCTCTTTGAGTAGGGGCGCGGCAAATAGAAGTCCGGGTACTCGACCGACGGCGATCCGAAAACCCTGCGGCGCTTGCCGCGCTTGCGCAGGTCATAGGCGTTGTCGAACGCGTGGCCGGCTTCGTGACGGAGGATCTTGATGCACCAGTCGGGGGTGCCGCCTTCGACCTCGAGCATCTGCGCGCGCTCGAGGCGCATGAGGCGCGGGTGCGCGAGATAGAAGGGAATCGCGACGCCTGGAACGCCGTCGGGCGAGAACCATTCGGCCGACAGCCAGTAGTGGGGACGGAAGGTGAGGCCGCGCCCATCGAGCTCGCGATGGAGGTCCGCGAGCCGGTCCTCGAGCCAACTGCCGTCGATCGTGACGCCCAGGTCGCAGAGCCGGACGTCCAGCAGCGCTTCATCCGGGAAGTCCACCCAATCAGGCGTCGGCCGTGCCGGCGCATTGCCGGCTGCGGAAACAGGCTCGTCGGGCTCTCGGGTCACGTGTCCAATCGCCAGTGGACTTATCGACTTATCATAGTCGCCGCTTCTTACAGGGCGCGGCCGGGTATGCCGGCGTGGCCAGGAGGACCTCATGACAGCGTTTCGGCAAGTCGCGACGGGTCTCGCCGTCGTCATCGGCCTTGGCGGATCCGTGATGGCACAGTCACCGTCGGGCGCACCCGCCGCAACCGCGAAGAAGGATCAGGCCCAGGCGTCCGGCCAGAAACCCGCTCCGACGCCGACTCCCACGCCCCAGGCCAAGCCGGAGACGTTCAAGGAAAACGTCGTCGTCTCGGCCTCGAAGATCGAGCAGCAGATCGTGGACGCGCCTGCGACGATGTCGGTGATTGGCCCGAAGGATCTCGCGGTGGCGCCGTCGTCCAACTACGCGGATCTGCTCAAGGGCGTCCCCGGCGTGAATATCACGCAGATCTCCGCGCGCGACGTCAACGTGAACAGCCGCAGCGCGACGTCGTCGCTCGCGACGGCGCAGCTCTCGGTCGTCGACGGCCGCAGCATCTATCAGGATTTCTTCGGCTTCACGATGTGGGAGTTCATGCCGTCGAACCTCGACGAGATCAAGCGCATCGAGGTCATCCGCGGCCCGGCGTCCGCCGTGTGGGGCGCGAACGCGCTGAACGGCGTGATCAACGTCATCACGAAGAGCCCGCGCGAGATGCTCGGTACGTCGGTGTCGTTCGGCGCAGGGGCGATGGACCGTGAAGTAAACAAGAACAAGGCCGAGAGCGCGACGATCTGGTTCGCCAGGGCGACGCACGCGCAGGCGATCAACGATCGCTGGAGCTACAAGCTGTCGGTGGGCACTTACGTGTCCGATCCGTTCGCGCGCCCGACGGGCACGATCCCGAACGGCGGCACGACGCAGTATCCCAGCTACAAGAACGACGGCACGAACCAGCCGAAGATCGACGCGCGCTTCGACTACGACTTCGCGGATCCGAGCAAGAAGATCCAGATCGCGGCCGGCGTCTCGGGCACCGACGGCATGATGCACACGGGGATCGGCCCGTTTGACATCGCCAGGGGCGCGAAGATGGGCTATTGGCGGGCGACCTATACGAAGAGCGCGCTCAAGCTTCAGGCGTTCATGAACATCCTCGACGGCAGCGCGACGAACGTCGTCGCCGTCGATCCGGCCGGCAAGCCGATCGGGCTGGACTTCAACACGAAGACGTTCGACTTCGAACTGGGCGACAGCCGCATCGTCGGCGGCAAGCACGTCGTCACCTATGGCGGCAACCTGCGCGCGAACCGCTTCACGCTGACGATCGCGCCGGGCGAGAACTCCCGCACGGAAGGCGGCGCGTACGTGCAGGACGAGTTCCTCGCGAGCGACAAGGTCCGCCTGGTGGCCGGCGCGCGCGTCGACAAGTTCACCTCGATCGACAGCGCGGTCTTCTCGCCACGCGTCGCGGTCGTCATGAAGCCGGCGGCCGACCAGTCGGTTCGCGTGAGCTACAACCGGGCGTTCCGCGCGCCGTCGATGATCAACAACAACCTGGACACGACCGTATCGCTCGCGGTGATTCCGCTGGGCGCGATCAATGCCGCGTTCGGCAGCGCGCAGTACCTCGTGCCGACCAGGGCCGTCGGCAATTCGGACCTAACCGAGGAGTACGTGGACGCCTTCGAAGTGGCTTACACCGCGAACCTGCGCGGACGGCTGAACTTCTCGGCGGCATGGTTCTACACGAAGTACCAGGACGGCATCTACTTCACGCAGACGGCCGAATGGCTGACGGCTCCTCCGGGGTTCCCGGGCCTCGGGCCGTTTACGGCGAACCAGGTCTGGGGCGGTTTCCTGGCGAGCACGGGCCTGCACTTCCCGAGCCAGTTCACCTACCGCAACCTCGGTGAGGTCAAGAATCAGGGCATCGAGCTCGGCGTCGATGGCGCGCTGACCGACACCGTCCGGGGGTTCGTCAACTACTCGTTCCAGGCGGATCCGAAGCCGGTGTTCCCGGGCCTGACGCCGGCGCAGGCGCTCGGCGAAATCAACATTCCGTCGAAGCACCAGTTCGGCCTCGGTCTCAGCACGCAGACCAAATGCGCCTTCGGGTCGCTGTCGGTCACGCGGTCGTCCCGCGCGTTCTGGCAGGACGTGCTCGACTCACGCTACGCCGGCTATACCAATGCGAATACCAGCGTGAACCTGACGGCCGGCGCCAAGTTCCAGGACGACAAGTACAGCGTGGCACTCAAAGTGACGAACCTCATGAACCAGACCATCCAGCAGCACATCTTCGGCGACATCATCAAGAGGATGGCGATGGTCGAGTTCAAGGTGAACCTGAAGTAAGAGGCGCTCGGTGCAGCAGTGCGGTAAAATCGAGATTCTTGCCGCCTGCTGAGCCACCTACGAAGAAGATCCGCTGGTCCGCTGCCTGGGCGGAAGCGCGCGCCCTGATCTGGGCGCGGCGCTGGCGCCTCGCGCTGGGCGCCGTGCTGATGCTGATCAGCCGCGTTGCGGGCCTCGTGCTGCCGCTCATCTCCAAAACACTCATCGATGACGTGATTGGGAAGAACCGGACCGAACTCTTGCCGACGCTGGCCTGGGCCGCCGGAGGCGCCACGGTCGTGCAGGCGATCACCTCATATGGCCTCGCCCAAATCCTCGGCGTGGCCGCCCAGAAAGCCATCACCGACATGCGGCGCCGCGTCGAGGAGCACGTGATGCGGTTGCCGGTGCGGTACTTCGACAAGACGCAAACCGGTGTCCTGATCGCGCGGGTGATGAACGACGCCGAGGGCATCCGCAATCTTGTCGGGACCGGCCTCGTTCAACTCGTGGGCAGCATCGTGACGGCGGTGCTGGCGCTGGGTTTCCTGCTTTACCTGAACTGGCACCTGACGGTGGTGATCATCCTCGTACTCGCCGCGTTCGGCGGAGCGATGGGCTACGCGTTCAAGACGCTGCGTCCGTTGTTCCGTGAGCGCGGCCAGATCAACGCCGAGGTCACGGGCCGCCTGAATCAGGCGCTCGGTGGTGTTCGCGTCGTCAAGACCTATACGGCCGAGCGCCGGGAGGATCTGGTCTTCACGAAGGGCGCGCACCGGCTGTTCCGGAACATCGCGAAGTCGATGACGGGTGTGTCGGCCACGACGGCATTTTCCAGCGTCATCATCGGCGCCATCGGTGTCGTCATGATCATCGTCGGCGGCAACGCGATCGTCGAGAAAACGATGACGCTCGGCGACTTGTTCGCCTACATCTTCCTGACCGGCCTCCTCGCGATGCCGATCGTCCAGATCGCCTCGATCGGCACGCAGATCTCGGAGGCATTCGCCGGCCTCGACCGGATCCACGAGATTCTCGACACCGCGCGGGAGGATGCGGAGGACGCCAGCCGCGCCGCGATGGACGATCTGCGCGGGGACATCGAGTTCGATGGTGTCTGGTTCGAGTACAACGAAGGCGCCCCGGTGCTGAGGAACGTGTCGTTCCGCGCCACCGCGGGAACAACCACGGCCCTCGTCGGTTCATCTGGCTCAGGCAAGAGCACGCTGATCAGCCTGGTGATGGCGTTCAACCGGCCGACGACCGGGACGGTGCGGGTGGACGGCCGGGATCTACTCGAGCTGCGGCTGGCCGAATACCGCCGGCACCTCGGCGTCGTCCTGCAGGACAACTTCCTGTTCGACGGCACCGTCACCGAGAACATCCGGTACGGCACACCCCACGCCACCGCGGACGACGTGCAGCGGGTCGCGAAGATCGCGCACGCCGACGAGTTCATCTCAAGGTTCGAGAAGGGGTATGAGACGGTGGTGGGTGAGCGCGGTGTGCGCCTGTCCGGCGGACAGCGCCAGCGCGTCGCGATCGCCCGCGCCATCCTCGCGAATCCGCGCATTCTCCTGCTCGACGAGGCGACGTCCAGCCTCGACAGCGAAAGCGAGATGATGATCCAGGACGGCCTGCGATCGCTTCGCCGGGGCCGCACGACGTTCGTCATCGCGCACCGGCTGTCGACGATTCGAAGCGCGGATCAGATTCTCGTGCTCGAGGGCGGCGAAATCGTCGAAAGTGGCACGCACGAGCAGCTCATCGCGCTGAACGGGCGCTACCGCCAGCTCTACGACAAGCAGTACAACTTCGAGCGGGACAAGTTCATCAATCCCGGCGAAGACTTCACGGATCCGGGAAGACCTCTCTAGGAAGTATCATTAGTCGGTTATGCCCGACTTTATTTTCACGATGAAGGCGCTCGGGAAGGTTTATCCGCCCGACTCCAAGGTTTTCGAGGACATCTACCTCTCCTTCTATTACGGCGCGAAGATCGGCGTGCTGGGCGGGAACGGCGCCGGCAAGTCGACCCTGCTCAGGATCATGGCCGGCCTCGACCAGGAGTTCATCGGCGAGGCCAGGCTGGGACAGAGTTTCACCGTCGGCCACCTGTCGCAGGAGCCGCAGCTCGATCCGAAGAAGAATGTCTTCGGCAACGTCGATGAGGGCGTGGCGCCGATTCGCGCGCTCTTGACGCGTTTCGACGAGATCAACGCGAAGTTCGGCGAAGACCTGTCGCCGGAGGACATGGACAAGGTCCTCGAGGAACAGGCGAAGGTCCAGGATCAGATTGACGCCGCCGGCGCGTGGGACCTCGATTCCAAGCTCGAGCACGCGATGGACGCGCTCCGCCTGCCCCCGGGCGACGCCGATGTGACGAAGCTGTCCGGCGGCGAGCGGCGCCGCGTAGCGCTGTGCCGCCTGCTGCTTCAGTCGCCCGATCTTCTCCTCCTCGACGAGCCCACGAACCACCTCGACGCGGAGTCGGTGGCATGGCTCGAGCACTTTCTCAAGGAATACAAGGGCTCGGTCGTGGCCATCACGCACGATCGCTATTTCCTCGACAACGTCGCCGGCTGGATCCTCGAACTGGATCGAGGCAAGGCGTTCCCGTGGGAGGGCAACTACTCGTCGTGGCTCGAGCAGAAGCAGAACCGGCTCGCGCTCGAGGAGAAACAGGAATCCAAGCGCCAGCGGACTCTTCAGCGTGAGCTCGAGTGGATTCGCATGTCACCGCGCGCGCGCCAGGCCAAGGGCAAGGCGCGACTGAACGCGTACGAACAGCTGCTCGCAGAGGACGCCGCCGAGAAAATCGATCGCGTCGAAATCTATATTCCGCCCGGTCCGCGGCTCGGCGACGTCGTCGTCGAAGCGCGCGACATTCGCAAGGGCTATGGCGACCTGCTGCTCATCGACGGCATGGACTTCACGCTGCCGCGCGGCGGCATCGTCGGTGTGATCGGTCCCAACGGCGCCGGCAAGACGACGCTGTTCAAGATGCTGACGGGCGCGGAGCAGCCGGACGGCGGCACGTTCAAGATCGGCGAGACCGTGAAGATCGGCTACGTCGATCAATCGCGGGATTCCCTCAACGGCGACAAGACCGTGTGGGAGGAGATCTCCGGCGGCGAGGAAGAGATCACCCTCGGCAAGAAGACGGTGAACTCGCGTGCCTACGTGTCGTGGTTCAATTTCAAGGGCCGCGACCAGCAACAGAAGGTGGGGACGCTCTCGGGTGGTCAGCGGAATCGCGTGCATCTCGCCAAGCTGCTCCAGCGGGATTGCAACCTCCTGCTGCTCGACGAGCCGACGAACGATCTCGATGTCGACACGCTGCGCGCGCTCGAGTCCGCGCTCCTCGCATTCCCCGGCTGCGTCGTCTGCATCTCGCACGACCGCTGGTTCCTCGATCGCATCGCCACGCACATGCTCGCCTTCGAGGGCGACAGCCACGTGGAGTGGTTCGAGGGGAACTTCCAGGAGTACGAAATCGACAAGAAACGCCGGCTCGGCGATGGCGCGGATCAGCCCCACCGCATCAAGTACAGAAAGCTGATGAGATGACAGGGCAAAGGGCCTTCGCCCTCTTACTTACCTTTGCCCTTTGCCCTCTGCCCTTTGCCCTGGCCGGATGCTCAGGGAAACAGACGAGGTTTCTATCGATCGCCACCGGCGGCACTGGTGGGGTCTACTACCCCTACGGCGGCGCGCTCGCGCGGCTGATCTCCGAGAAGATTCCGAATACTCAGGCGACCGCGGAAGTCACGGCGGCCTCTGTCGACAACCTCAAGCTGATGCAGCTCGGCAAAGTCGATCTGGCGTTCACGCTGGCGGACACGCTCGCGGAGGCGGTCAACGGGACCGGCCCGTTCAAGGAGACGGGCGCTGTCGGCAGCGTCCGCACGCTCGCCGTGCTCTACACGAACTACACGCACATCGTCGTCAGGCAGGGCAGCGGCATCAATCGGGTCGCTGATCTCAAGGGACATACGGTGTCTGTCGGCGCTCCCGGCAGCGGCACGGAACTCATTGCGGATCGGGTGCTTGCGGCCGCGGGTCTGGATCCGCGCAGGGACATCACGCGTCATTCGCTGCCCGTGTCCGAATCCGCGGGCGCGCTCAAGGACGGAAAGGTCGACGCGTTCTTCTGGAGCGGCGGTCTGCCGACCGCGTCGATCCAGGATCTCGCCGCGACACCGGGTCTTTCGATCGCGCTGCTCTCGAGCGACGATCTCGTCCCGCGCCTCCAGGCGGATTTCGGCAAGGACCTGTACAGCGTCGCCGTCATTCCGGGAGGCTCGTACCGAGGGATGGACAAGGATCTGGGCACCGTCGGCGTCAGGAATCTTCTCGTGGCGTCGTCGCAACTGGACGATGCGACCGTTGAGCAGATCGTGCGCGTCATGTTCGAGACCAAGGCCGCCCTCGTCGCCGCGCATCCGGAGGCGAGACACCTCGAGAAGCCCACGTCATTCGACGGGGTTCCCGCGCCGTATCATGCAGGAGCGCTCGCGTACTACAAGAAATAGGGGCAGTGCGGAGTGCAGGGTCCGCGGTGCGGGGTCCGCGGTGCGAGGTGCAGAGTGCGAGGCACACGAGTGACGGGCGCGATGGTTGCCGCCATCTGGCTGGCTTCCGCGGTCTTTGCGTTGCAGGACGCGCCCCGCGTGCCGACGTGGCCGCGAGAGGCGGAGCAGCCGAACGCACCCAAACCGAAGCCGGCGTCGCCAGCGGCCGCCGCGCTCATCGGCGAGTACGAGGGACCCCAGCGGCCTGACGGAACAGCGCCACGCCTGTATCTGCTCGAACAGGACGGCCGCCTGATGTACATCATCGACCGCGGCGAGATGCGCCACGCTTCTGAAATCCGCGTGACGAAGGGAGATAACAGCCGTGGCGTCGTCATCACGATTGACGGCGTTGGCTATGCGAAGCAGCAGGTCGGCCCTGAAGGCGGTGGCCAGCTTCGCGTTCAGCCGGTCCGTCCGGTTGCCGAGGTGCTGAAGGAGTCGATGACGGTGGCGCCGCCCGTTGAGACCGGCGACTTTCTCGCGTCGGATCTCGTGGAGCTGACGGGTCTCGATCGCACGATTCATCTCGACATTCGCTACGCGACGACCAACAACTTCCTGTCGTCGGTGTTCTACGCGCAACCGCGCGCGTTTCTGCAGCGTCCGGCCGCGGAGGCGCTGCTGCGCGTGCAGAAGCAACTGAAACCGCTCGGCTATGGCCTGCTCGTCCACGACGGCTACCGGCCCTGGTACGTGACGCGGACGTTCTGGGAGTGCACGCCGCAGGAAAAGAAGTGGCTTGTCGCCAATCCCGCCAGCGGCTCGAAGCACAATCGCGGCGCCGCGGTCGATCTGACGCTTTATGACCTGAAGACCGGCGCGGTCATTGACATGCCCAGTACCTACGACGAGAGCACACAGCGTGCCTACGCGTTCTACCCCGGCGGCACGGGTCTGCAGCGCTGGCATCGCGCGTTGCTGCGACGCGTCATGGAGGCGGAGGGTTTCACAGTGAACCCTGACGAGTGGTGGCACTTCGATTTCGGCGACTGGAAGCGTTACCGGATCGGGAACGTGGCGTTCAGTGAGATCAGGTAGGTGACGCTGATGAGCATCCGGGCGCTTCCGGCTACGGCGACGATCGCTGTCGCCGCCTTCCTGACCGCGTGCAGCGGAAGCAAGTCGAGTCCGACGCCCACGCCGACGCCTGCGCCGCCGGTGCCGGTCACGTTCCCGTCAGGTCTCTCGTCTAGCGTGCTGCAGATGCTGAACGGTCTGCAGTCCTACATGACGTCTGTCCTCGCTGAGAATCAGTCGCTCCTACCGAATAACCCGCAGAGCCAGACATACATCCAGGCCAAGATTGCGGCGCTTCAGCAGCCGTCGCTCTATGCGGACATCGTCAATGGCCGTCGCTGGAACGAAGGGCAGGCCGCCTCATCCATCGGGCCGGCCGTGCCAGTGGCGACCGTGTTCATGCTCGAGTCGATGCGAAGCGAGTCTGGCGACGCAGTCCGAGTCATCGAGGCGGCCCTGCCGTTGCTCGAAACCTTCTTCAATGTGCGATTCCCGACCGCCAATGTGCGCATCTGGTACGGATTCAAGGTCGGCAACAGCGGGGGAGGCGGCCAGATCTACACGGAAGATCGGACGACGTACGTGACGCGGACGACTGCGTCGCGCAAACCGCACGACGCGATCATGATGCACGAGCTGTCGCACACGTACATGTCCAATGAGTGCTTCAATCAGTTCCTCGAGTTCTACGTCTTCAACCTCATCGCGACCGGCTCGACGGACTTCAGCCGCTGGACGTATACGCAGAACAGTCTGCCGGGCGTTGACGCGCTCTTCGACATCTACAAACTCATTGGTCCTGACGCGATGCGCGATGCGTATCGCGCCGTCTACCCGCTTCGCCCACCCTACGGATCGCCGCTGTCGCAGGCGGTGATTCAGGCGTTCCTCAGCGCCGTGCCGCAACAACATCAGGCCACGGTCAGCACGAAGCTGGCGATCGTAAACTTCTGAGCACTCCGCACTCAGTTCCGCTTTCTCATCAGCGCCACCAACGGCACCGCCGACGCCGCCGCCGCGAGCAGGTGCTTGAGCGTGTGTCCGCTCCAGAATCCCGTCAGGTCATAAATCGCGGCATCCTGTATCTCGCAGACTTTTGCGACGACGTAGAGAACCCATGCCGCCAGGAAGTACATCGACGGCACGAGGCTTCCCCGCGACAGAAGGGCGAGGATCGGAATCAGGATCACAGGCACGAACTGAACAAGCGCGTACGGACGGAGATCACCGTGGCCACGGGATTCCGTCCAGGCCCAATAGACGACGCTCGCGAGGCCGGCGACGACCATGGGGACGAGCATCCGCCGGCCGGTCTTCGCGCTCACGAGCTCCGCAATGACGATGGAGAAGAACGACGTGAGGATCAGACTGAACGCGAGCCGGTCCCACACGAGGGTGGCATTCGATGGGATCGCGTGGTAGTAAGCCGAGCCGAAGCACGTGAGGAACTCGCCCGCGAACAGCACCGTCCACATCGCCTGCACGGCCGTGCCGGCCAGGAGTCGCGCGGTCCGCTGACGCGTGATCCACCAGAATCCGAGCAGGCCGATGCCGGCGAAGGGCAGATTCGATACGACGTTCCAGAAGTGGGGAATGCCGGCGATCGTGCGGGCGTCGGCGTAGCGGTGGTACTCGAGTGGCTGCGCGATGGGGCCGTAGGCCACCAGGAATACCACGGCGAGGCCGGTTACTCCGATGATCGCGGCCAGGGAGCGCTGAAGCGGAGGCGCGGTCGTCACCAAGCCATCATCGACCGAAACGTCGTTCGCCAGACGACCCCTCACGCCTTCTCAACGTTTCTCAGAATCCAGTGAATAATCACGGGGCCAGTGTCGTCCGTTTTCTGTTTCCTGCTGAGCACCCTCTCCCTGGTCTGGGTGCTGGTCGTCATCAGTCCGCAGACGTATCGACCGCTCATGCTCCTGATCGGCGCGTGGGCGATCTTCCGTACGTTTCCCACGAAGGGGCGCTACGGTCCCGCGATCGACACGCTCTGCGTGATCGCGGCGCTGTTCGGGCTCGGCTGGCCGCTGGCGCAGGGCGAGGCCTTTCTCTATCGCGCGGCGAATCCAACAGGCGGCGACATGCTCGCGGGCCTTGCGGCCATCGCCGTCGTCCTCGAGATCACCCGACGGACCACCGGCTGGATTCTGCCGATCTCCGGCCTGGCGTTTCTGGGATACGCGATCGCGGGTCCGTGGCTCCCGTCGATCGGCCTGACCGGCATCGCGCATCGCGGTTACGACCTGCCGCGGCTCGTCGGCAATCTCTACATGACACTCGAGGGCATCTACGGCGTGCCGCTCGACGTCGCCGCGAGTTACATCATTCTGTTCAGCATCTACGGGGCGGTCCTCGAAAAGTCCGGAGCGGGGCAGTTCTTCCTGGACTTTGCGATGAGCCTCTCGAGGCGCGGCAACCCCGCGAAGTCCGCGGGCCGATCGGTGACGCTCGCGGGGTTTCTACTCGGCACGGTCTCGGGCAGCGGCGTCGCCACCACCGTCACGCTGGGATCGGTCGCCTGGCCGGTGATGCGGCGCGTTGGATTCGCCGCCGACACTGCCGGCGCGATGCTGGCGGCGTCGGGCATCGGCGCATTGCTCTCGCCTCCAACGCTCGGCGCCGCGGCCTTCCTGATCGCGGAGTACCTGCGGATTTCTTACCTTGATGTTCTGGTGATGGCCACCATACCGACCGCACTGTATTACCTGTCTATCGCCCTCATGATCGAAGGCGAGAGCGCGGTCGCGGTCGGTTCAGGGCGCCGGGTTCAGGGTTCCGCGTTCGCCTCCGCGGTTCCGGGTTCACCTCAACAGGGAACCGAGAACCCTGAACCGGGCGCGCGAACCAGGAACCCTGAACCCGGCGCCCTGAACCGCTATCTACACTTCGCGTCTCTGGTCCTTGTCGCGGTCCTGATGGCGTCGGGCATGACCCCGTTTCGTGCTGTGTTCTGGTCAACCCTCGGTGCCGTCGCCGTGAGCTTTGTCATGTCCCGAGAGTGGTGGCTGACGCCGCGGCGGCTGGCCGAGGCGCTCGTCTCGGGCGGCCACGATGTGCTGTCAGTCATCGCCACAACCGCTGTCGCCGGCATCATCGTCGGCGTGGTGACGCTGACGGGCCTCGGCCTCAAGGCCGCCGGCCTGATTGTCGGGATGGCCGGAGGGTCATTGACCCTTACCGTCGTCTTCGCGGCGCTGGCGGTGTGGATTCTCGGTCTCGCGGTGCCCGTGACCGCGTCTTACATCATCTCGGCGGTGATGGTCGTGCCCGCGCTGACCACCGTGGGCGTCGCGCCGGCGGCGGCGCACATGTTCATCTTCTATTACGCAGTGCTGTCGGAAGTGAGCCCGCCAACGGCCCTCGCCCCATTCGCGGCAGCCGCGCTGACGGGTGGCCGGCCCTTCCGCACAATGATGCTTACCTGGAAGTACACGCTGCCGGCTTTCCTTGTCCCGTTCGCGTTCACGCTCGATCCACGTGGTCTCGGCCTGCTCCTGCAGGGCTCCTGGTGGGACATCGTCAGCAGCGGAACAACGGCGGCGGTCGGAGTGGCCGGGCTCGCGATGGGCGTCGGCGGGTGGTGGGCCGGCGGTGCACCGGCCTGGGTTCGCGTTCTCGCGACGCTCGGCGGCTTGCTGCTCTTTCATCCTGCGCCAATGGCCGACATTCTGGGGTTCATTGGCCTGGGGGTGGCAGCGGCCGGCGCCCGCATCCGGCGGTAAACCGGCGCGTTTCTGGACGTAGCGCCGCCCGGCGCACCGTCGTATTTCTGCTATCGTTTAGCGGCTCCCGAGCCCTGCGATCGCGTGAGTGAGCAGCGCGAACGAACCACGCGAACGGAGTGGGGCAATGGGGTCCCCGCGAGTGAGCGTGTCGGGAGTCCGAGGGCAAAGCCCTCGGACCAATAAATGTTCCCGGAGGATCGAGTAATGAACAAGATGAAGCGTCACGTGCTTGCGGCCGCAGCCCTGGCGGTCGTTGGCGTGGGACTCGTTACGTTTGCCCAGGCGCCCGTCTCGGCGCAGCGACCTGAGGCCGCATTCACCGTCGACGCCAAGATCACCACGCCCAAACAGGAGTGGGGACACAACGTCGGCGACGACTACTTCCTCGCCAACTACCAGCAGCTGATGGCGTACTGGAAGAAGCTCGACGCCCAATCCGACAGGATTCAGGTGATCGAGATCGGCCAGACGGCGATGAAGAAGCCGCAGTTGATGGCCATCATCACGTCGCCCGCCAATCACAAGAACCTCGCGCGCTACAAGGAAATCTCGCGCCGGCTCTCGCTGGCCGAGGGCCTGACCGACGATCAGGCGCGCGCCCTCGCGAAGGAAGGCAAGTCGGTGATCTGGATCGACGGCGGCCTGCACGCGAGCGAAGTGCTTGGCGCCCAGCAG
Source organism: Vicinamibacterales bacterium (assembly GCA_035606665.1). Classification (GTDB taxonomy): domain Bacteria; phylum Acidobacteriota; class Vicinamibacteria; order Vicinamibacterales; family SCN-69-37; genus DASUGC01. The sequence continues at coordinate 76,085 of DATNEY010000033.1, forward strand.
TTGCTCGAGACGGTCTATCAGCTCGTCGCCCGGACGGACGAGGAGACGATGCGTTTCCTGAACGACGCCATCATCCTGTGCGTGCCGGCGAACCCGGATGGCATGGACCTCGTGTCCGACGCTTACATGAAGTACACAGGCACGACCGGCGGCCATCCCGGGCTCTACAACTACTACGCGGGCCACGACAACAACCGCGACTCGTACATGAACGCGCTGCCGGAAACCACGAACATGAGCAAGCAGATGTATCGCGAGTGGTTCCCGCAGATCATGTACAACCATCATCAGGCGGGCCCCGGCGGATCGGTGATGTTCGCCCCGCCGTTCCGCGACCCGCACAACTTCAACTTCCATCCGATGACGCCGGCGAACGTGGATCTGATCGGCTCGATCATGGCCGCGCGCTTCATCGAAGAAGGCAAGCCTGGCGTGGTCTCGCGCAAGGGCGCCTCGTACTCGACGTGGTGGAACGGCGGGCTGCGGACGACGGCCTACTTCCACAACCAGATCGGCATCCTGACGGAGACGATCGGCAATCCGACGCCGGGCAGCATCACCTGGAACCCGACCTTCGGCGTGTCGAACTCGAGCTCGTGGTGGGGCATCACGCCGCAGCAGGTCTGGCACTTCCGGCAGTCGATCGACTACTCGATCACCGCCAATCGCGCGGTCCTGGATTTCGCGTCGCGTTACCGTGAGACCAACCTCTACCGCATCTACCAGATGGGCAAGGACGAGATTCAGTGGGGCAATGAAGACCACTGGACGTTCACGCCGCATCGGGTGGAGAAGGTGCGTGCCGCGATTGCCGGCGCCGCGCCGGCGGCTGGCGCGGGCGGCGCCGGCGGTGGCCGCGGTGCCGGCGGTGGTGGCGGCGGCGGACGCGGAGGCGGCGGGGGAGTCAACGGCAATGCCCTCTATGCCGCATACACGACGAAGGAAAACCGCGATCCGCGAGGCTTCATCATGCCGAGCGATGCGCCGGACTTCGGCAACTCCGTCCGGTTTGTCAATGCCCTCTTCAAGTCGGGCATCACGATCCACCGCGCGACGGCAGCATTCACTGTGGCGGGCAAGCAGTACCCCGTCAACTCCCTGATCGTGAAGTCGGCCCAGGCGTTCCGTCCCCACGTGATGGATATGTTCGAGCCGCAGGATCACCCGGACGACATCCCGTACCCCGGTGCGCCTCCGACTCGTCCCTACGATGTCGCCGGGTACACGCTCGCGTTCCAGATGGGCGTACAGTTCGATCGCATCCTCGACGGCTTCGACGGCCCGTTCGAGAAGCTCACGGACTTCGCGAAGGTTCCGGCGGGAACCATCCGTGGTGCGCAGACCGCCGCCGGCTATTACTTCAGCCATAAGTCCACGGACAGCTTCATCGCGATCAACCGCTTGCTCGCGGCCGGCGAAGACGTGTCCTGGCTGGCTGACGGCCCGATGGGGCCCGGCACGTTCTTCGTCGCGAACAAACCGACAACGCGCGCAGCGCTTCAGAAGATCGCGACGGATCTGGGCGTGAGCTTCGACAGCGCGGTCACAGCGCCGACAGGCACGATGTCGAAGCTGCGTAAGCTCCGCATCGGCCTCTACGACACGTACTCGGGAACGATGCCGTCGGGCTGGACGCGTCTGCTGCTCGAGAATTTCGAGTTCCCGTACGAGACCGTCTATCCGCCGATGCTCGACGCCGGTAACCTGCGCGCGAAGTACGACGTGCTCATCTTTAATGATGGCGGCCTGATTGGTGCGGGCGGCGCGGGTGGTGGGCGTGGCGGTGGCGGCGGTGCCGGCGGCGACGCGCCGCCAGCAGGTGGTGATCCGGCGGCCGCCGGTCGAGCCGGCGGAGCTGGTGGTGGCCGAGGTGGCGGAGCGGGGGGCCAGGGTGGCCGTGGCGCGGGCGCGGGTCAGAAGGCGCCCGGTGACGACCGTCCGGCGTTCATCGACTATCCCGAAGAGTTCACGAAGCGCCGCGGCAACATGTCGGCCGCGACGATGGAGAAGATCAAGCAGTTCGTGGACGAGGGCGGGACGGTAGTCGCGATCGGCGCCGCAGCGACACCCGCGGTGCAGATGTTCAAGCTGCCGCTGAAGCAGGACACGATGGCCATGTCCAGCAACGAGTACTACGTGCCCGGGTCGGTGCTCCGCGTGGCTGTGGATCCGAAGAACCCGCTCGCGCACGGCTACGGCGATCAGGCGGACATCTTCTTCGACAACAGCCCGGTGTTCCGTCCCGACGCCACGGCCGGCGGGCCCGGCGTGACGATGCGGACGGTCGCATGGTTCAACAGCCCCGAGCCGCTTCGAAGCGGTTGGGCGTGGGGTCAGAAGGTGCTCGACAAGGGCATCCAGATCGTCGAAGCGAACGTCAACAAGGGCCGTGTCTTCGTATTCGGCAACGAGCTGATCTTCCGCACGCAGCCGCACGGCAATTACAAGTTCTTCTTCAACGGCATGTATCTGTCGGTGGCACCGGAAATGACGGGCGGCAGGTAGCTCTCCTGTCGTTCCACACGGAGAACACAGAGTCGGTTGGCCGAGCGTCGCCTGGCGGCTGAGCCGCCAGGCGGCCCATGGCCGGTGAGCAACGCGCGAAAAGGCGAGCAAGACATCCCGGCGATTTTCTTGAGGATGTCTTGGTCGCCTTTTCCGTGTAATCCTTCGTGGTCTCAGTGTGAAAGACGAGCATCGCGACGTTTGAGGTTCTTGACAATCATGATCACTACAAGACGAACGCTTCTTCTGGCCGTCGCGCTGGCTACTGTCGTCGCCTCGCTGCAGGCGCAGACGCCTGCGCGCCCTGCCGCCGCAGCCGCCGCGCCGAAAGTCACGTCTCCAATGCAGGAGTGGGGGCATAGCGTCGGCGACGACTACTTCCTCGCCAACTACCAGCAGCTGATGGCGTACTGGAAGAAGCTCGCCACGGAATCGCCGCGTATCAAGCTCCAGGAGATCGGGAAGACCTCCGAAGGCAGGCCGATGCTGATGGCGATCATCACGTCACCGGCCAATCACAAGAACCTCCAGCGCTACCAGGTGATCTCGACACGGCTGGCCGCCGGGCGCCTGACCGACACGGAAGCCAGAGCTGCGGCCGCCGAGGGCAAGGCCGTGGTCTGGATCGACGGCGGCCTCCACGCGAACGAAACGCTGGGCGCGCAGCAGCTTCTCGAGCACGTCTATCAGATGGCCAGCATGGACGATCCGGAGACGCGCCGGATCCTGGACGACGTGATCCAGCTCGTCGTCCTCGTGAATCCGGACGGCATGGACCTCGTCTCCGACTGGTACATGAAGCACGGCAACATGAACATCCCGGTGCTCTACAGCAAGTACGCCGGGCACGACGACAACCGCGATTTCTACATGTCCGCGATCTCCGAATCCGCGAACATCAACAAGATCATGTATCGCGACTGGGTCCCGCAGATTATGTACAACCATCACCAGACCGGCCCGGCCGGCACGGTGATGTTCGCGCCGCCGTTCCGCGATCCGTTCAACTACAACTTCCATCCCTACGCCGTCGCCGGCATCGATGTCGTCGGCTCCATGATGGCGGAGCGCTTCATCATGGAAGGCAAGCCGGGCGTCACGTCCCGCCGCGGCGCGCCGTACTCCACGTGGTTCAACGGCGGCATTCGCACGACCGCGCACTTCCACAACATCATCGGCATCCTGACCGAGACGATCGGCAATCCGACTCCGATCAGCATTCCGTTCCTGGCGTCGAAGCAGCTGGGCGACTCGAACCTGTGGTGGCCGATCGGCCCGCAGACGACGTGGCACATGCGCCAGTCGATTGACTACTCGATGACGGCCAATCGCGCGATTCTGGATTACGCGTCCCGCTACCGCGAGCGCGTGCTCTACAACATGCACGTCATGGGGCGCGACGAAGTGAAGTGGGGCAGCGAGGATCACTGGACCTACACCCCGCACAAGATGGCCGCCATTCAGGCGGACCTCATCGCCAAGGGCGTCACGCCGGGCACGGCGATTCCAGGCGCGGCCTCCACACTTACTCTCGGAGGCGGGGGGCGCGGTGGCGGCGGGGGCGGGGGGCGCGGAGGGGCTGGGGGCGGCGGTGCCGATCCGCTGTACACGGCCATCAATGCCAAGGAACTCCGCGATCCACGCGGCTATGTTCTGCCGGCCGATCAGCCTGATTTCGCGACGGCCGTGAAGTTCGTGAACACGCTGATCAAGACCGGCATCACGATCCATCGTGCGACGGCCTCGTTCACGGTGAACGGCAAGAGCTATCCGGCCAACTCGCTCGTCGTAAAGACGGCGCAGGGATTCCGGCCGCACATCCTCGACATGTTCGAGCCGCAGGATCATCCGGACGACATCCCGTACCCGGGCGGGCCGCCAACGCCGCCATACGACTCGACCGGTTACACGCTCGCATACACGATGGGCGTCAAGTTCGATCGCATTCTCGACGGCTTCGACGGCCCATTCGTGGCACTGACGGACTTCGCGAAGGTTCCGGCCGGCTCGCTGGGAGACCCCGCCACGAGTCCAGGGTTGCCGCAGACGCCCGCCGGTTACTACTTCAGTCATCAGGTGAACGACAGCTTCACGGCGATCAATCGCCTGCTCGCCGCGAATGAAGACGTCTCGTGGCTCTTCAACGGCCCGATGGGCTACGGCACGTTCTACGTCGCCGCGAAACCGACCACCCGCGCGGTTCTCCAGAAAGCCGCGACGGATCTTGGCGTGCGCTTCCAGCCCACGATGACGGCGCCGACGGGATTTGCGTCGAAGCTCCGCAAGCCCCGCATCGCGCTGTTCGACACGTACGGCGGTGGCATGCCGTCAGGCTGGACGCGCCTCATCTTCGAGAACTTCGAGTTCCCGTTTGAAGTGGTGTACCCCGGCGACCTCGACAAAGGCGGCCTGCGCGCGAAGTACGACGTCATCGTCTTCAACGGAGCAGGTGCTCCAGCCGGCGGTGGCGGAGGACGCGGAGGTGGCGCGGGTGCGGGTGGAGGACGCGGAGACGGGGCCGGAGATGGCGGAGCGGAGGAAGTCGGAGGGCGTGGTGGCCGGGCGGGATTCACGCCCCAGCCCGTCCCCGAGGAGTTCGCGCGTCGTCAGGGCAACGTGACGGCCGAGACGATGGCCAAGATCAAGGAGTTCGTCGCTGAGGGCGGCACGGTCCTGGCCATCGGTAACGTCACGTCGTCATTCGCGGCCCAGCTCGGCGTACCGGTGACGAATCATCTCGTCGAGGGCGGCAGCGCGCTGCCACGCGAAAAGTACTTCGCGCCTGGCTGCGTGCTCGAGCTGGCCGTGGACAACAAGAATCCGCTCGCGCACGGCCTCGACAGCAAGATCGACGTGTTCTTCGACAGCGATCCGGTGTTCGCCATGAAGGCGGGCACCAGCGCCGTCGATGCGCGAGCGGTTGCGTGGTTCGCCAGTGCGAAACCGCTTCGCAGCGGCTGGGCGTGGGGCCAGCAGTATCTCGACAAGGGCATCGAGATCATCGACAGCTCGAGCGGCAAGGGCCGGGTGTTCCTGTTCGCGCCGGAGATCCTGTTCCGCGCGCAGCCGCACGGCACGTTCAAGCTGTTCTTCAACGGGATCTATCTCTCCGTGGCGCCGGACATGAAGGCGGGCGCGGGGCAGTAGGGCCGATCGCGGTGTCTAAGGAATCATGACGACTCGCCAGGGCGTGCAGGGGCTCCTGGTTCTGGGCCTGGCGTACCTGCTGGTGCGCGTGTTCTGGATGGCGTCCGCGGTGGCAGGCCCGGCGTTCAACTCCGCCACTCTGGAGTCCACGGCGAAGATCGTGATTTGGGGCTGCGGTTGCCTGCCAGTTGCCCTGTGGCTGGCGCGCGACCGCACTGCCGCTGCGCTCGGCCTCGACGCCAGAATCGACCGAGGTCTCGCCTTTGGTCTCGTCGCGACGCTGCCGATGGCGGCGGCGCTGCTGCTGATTCCTCATTCGAGGCCATTCAGTCCCGACCTCGCATTGGGCAGCGCCCTGCTCGGTCCGTTTGCCGAGGAACTACTCTTCCGTGGATTCCTCTTCGGATTGTTGTGGCGGATTGCCGGCTGGCCGCCTTCGGCGGCGATCGCCATGAGCGCACTCTTGTTCGGCGGCGCCCACCAGATGGAAGTCTTTCCAATGATCGCGGGCGGCGTCGTGCTGGGCTGGGTCGCCTATCGCTGGAACAGTCTCTGGCCCGCCGTGGCCATGCACGGCTGCATGAATCTCTGGTGGGACCTGAGCCTCGGAAACTCTCTCGCGCGGGCCCCCGTGAATCCCGATCTGATGTCGACTGCACAGGTAATCTCAGTGGCCCTGGCGGTCGGCATGACGTTGCGCTGCACCGCCTCGAGTGCCTCAGGTACGTCGGGTGCGCGGACCGGGCTTACGCTGGCCAACGATCCTTAGCGTTTTCACATCTAAGGGAGGTATGCGTTTCAGACACGTGCTCGTGGTGGCCGCTCTTGTGGCCGCCAGCTTCGTCGTTACCTCTGCCCAACAAACCACCGCGACCGCGCCTCCGGCAAGTGCCGCGTTTGCGCAGGCCGTGCAACTGCACGACAGCGGGAAGTTCGCTGACGCGATCCCTCTCTTCAAGCAAGCCATCAAACAGGGCTTCCAGCCGATCAATCAGGCGCACTTCCGGCTGGCGCGCGCGCTCGCGCGTTCCGGGGACTTCGAATCGGCGCTGGCCGAGCTCGAGTGGCTGGCGGCCGCGGGATTCGCGAACACAAGCGTCCTGTCGATGAACGATCTGGACTCCTTACGGGCTCTGCCTCGCTTCAAGGCGTTCGAGGCTCGTATCAATGCGAATGCCCATCCGTGCGCGGCGGATCCGAAGTTCCACGACTTTGATTTCTGGATCGGCGAGTGGGACGTTCAGCCGACCGGCTCGAATCGCGGGCCCATCGGCTCGGGCTCGACCAGCATCGTCGAGGCCCAGCTCGACGGGTGCGTCGTGCAGGAAAACTGGCTCCCCATCGGCGGCGTCGGCGCCGGCAAGAGCTTCAACATTTTCAACACGACGACGAAGCAGTGGGAGCAGTACTACGTCGACAGCCGCGGGACGATTACGCACTACAAGGGAACGTTCCAGAAGGATGGCAGCCTGTTGTATGAGGCAGATCAGTTCGCCTCATCCAACAAGCTGCGCATGACGTTCTTCAATCAGAGGCCGAACCAGGTACGCCAGCTCGGTCACATCTCGACCGACGGAGGCAAAACCTGGACGGTCTCGTTTGACCTTACGTATTTACGGAAGCAATAGCGCCGTATCGCCCCGTCAGCGTCAGTGCCCGCCGCCTCTTCCCCCCGGCGGTGGCGGCATCGTTTCCTTCGTGAAGCGCGGCAGCAGCTGGTCGCGCATCGCCAGGTGATAGATCAGCGACGCGGTCATCGTCGCATTCTTCATCACGTCGTCCGGCAGGATGCGCTCGTAGGTGTCGAGGTTCGTGTGGTGCGTGTGCGTGCCGTACTCGATGCTGTCCTGGCTGCCGCCGATACCCGGCAGGCCGGCGGCGTTGAAGTTGGTGCTGTCCGTGCCGCCGGGATTCCGGCTGCTGCCGGCGGAGGCGCCGTAGACCTTGAAGTCTTCCCAGGGCTTGAGGAACGCCGCGACGACCTTCGCCGCTTCCGGCGGACCGAAGACGCCGGCGCCGCGCACGAGACCCGTGCCGGAGTCGATGTTCCAGTAGGCCATGAACTTGCTGTACTCGGGCTCCTTCGGGTTCTCGAACGTCCCGAAGTGCTGCTGCACGTAGGCGCGCGATCCGAGCAGGCCCTGCTCCTCGCCGCTCCAGAGCGCGACACGGATCGTCCGGCGCGGTTTGGCGCCGACGGCCTGAAGGATGCGAACCGCCTCCATCATGATCGCGCAACCGATCGCATTGTCCGTCCCGCCCGTCGCCGAGTGCCACGAGTCGAGGTGGCCGCCGAGCATGACGACTTCATCCTTCTTGTCCGTGCCCGGGATTTCCGCGATGGCGTTGTACGACTGGCGGCCGAGCGGATAGGAGCGGTTGACGATGTTGAACTCGAGCGTGATCGGCGTGCCATCCGAGAGCGTCCGCCAGATGCGGCCGTAGTCTTCGTTTCGCAGCACGACGGTCGGCACCGTCTTGGTGACGTCGTAGGCGCGGTGGTTGAAGGCCACGATGATGCCGTGCTGGCTCGGCGCCGTCGACGTCATGTTGATGCGCACGCCGACGCGGTTGTCGATCAGGAACTGATCGACCATGTTCTGCACCTGCGCGCCCGGCAGCGCGCCCTCGCGCGGCGTTGCACCGCCGCGTCCCGCGCCACCGCCCCCCGCGGCCGGCGCGTTGCCACGGCCTCCCCGTCCCGGCGCCGGAGGCGCGTTCGGATCCGGGTTGTACTGCGCCTTCAGTTGCGCATCGTCACGCCGCTTCGCCGGTTCGACTTCGCGGAACGGCGGCGGAGCCCACGGCCCGACGAGCACGATCGCGCCCTGCACTTTGGGCGCCATCTTGGTGAAGTAGTCCTTCAACTCTGCCTCGGTGGGATTCTGCGGAATCTCCATCTGCACCGCGGGCGCCACGATTGTGCCGTTGGTGGACGGCGTCCACGACAGCACTTCGAAGACCAGGTTGTCCTTCATCGTCGCGGGCGCGACGATGTGTCCGGAGGCCTTTTCGTTCTGCCAGCCGTCGCGGCCGTAGTCCCACCCTTCGAGGTGGCCGTTCTTCATGCCCCAACTAGTCATCGTGTCGACGGTCCACTTGGCGGCGGCTTCGTGGTTGGGTGAGCCGGTCAGGCGCGGACCGTACACGTCCGTGAGCATGTGCTCGACCCACATGATCTTGGAGTGTTCCATGCCCTCCTTGCGAATCTTGGCGTTCATGGCCGCGTCAATTTTTTCCGTGCCTTGTCTCGCGGAGGCCACCGCGACGAGACCGAGCACCAGCACCGATGTGAGTACCTTGCGTAACATGGAGCAACTCCTCCGGGGATGCGGAAGCATCGAATCTCAGGGGTCCCCGAAACGGTCGAATCATACATGAGCGAAGTCTTGTGGACCTATCCCGACGAGTTGCGAGACGCGCTCGCTGGCTTCGGCCTCGCGCCGAAGCCCGACACTCCGCCGCGGTTCGTCCGCGATCAGCTCTCCGACCTCTATCGCTACGAAATCAGGCGTCTTCGCGACCGGCTGCTCGCGAAGGAGTTCCCGAAGCCGGAGTACGTTGGCTACGTCATCGCGCTGCGAAAGAAGTACTGGCCTCTGGCGCTTACGCCCGAACAATGGGAGAAGATCTGTGCGAGCGAGCCATGAGGAGCGAGCCGCGCGAACGGAGTGGGGTATGCGGGGCCCCACGAGTGAGCGCGTAGGGGGGTGCGCGGGGGCGAAGCCCCCCGCCTGAGAAAGATCTGTGCATGAAGGTTGCGCTCGTTCAGCAGCACGCTACTGAGGACCTCGCGGCGAACCGGCGGCGAGGCGTCGAGGCCTTGCGGCGCGCGGCCGGCGAGGGCGCGCAACTGGTCGCGTTCGCCGAACTTGCGTTCACGCCGTTCTATCCGCAGAGCCCGGCCGCCGGCGACGTGCGCGTACTTGCAGAGCCGGTGCCTGGCCCGACCGTGGAGACGTTTCAAGCTCTGGCGCGCGAGCTGGGCGTGGTGATCGTGCTGAACGTGTTCGAGCGCGACGGCGATAAGACGTACGACTGCTCGCCGGTGATCGACGCGGATGGTTCGCTTCTCGGGCGGACGCGGATGGTGCACATCACCGAGTATCCGTGCGTGCACGAGCAGCAGTACTACGCGCCGAGCACGCTCGGCGCGCCGGTCTTCAACACCAGGGTTGGCAGGGTCGGCGTTGCGATCTGTTACGACCGCCACTTTCCGGAGTACATGCGCGCGCTCGGTCTTGGCGGCGCCGATCTGGTCGTCGTGCCGCAGGCGGGCGAGGTGGACGAGTGGCCCGCGGGATTCTTCGAGGCCGAGATGCGGACGGCGGCGTTCCAGAACGGCTACTTCGTGGCGCTCTGCAACCGCGTCGGCGCCGAGGAGCGCCTGACGTTCGCGGGGGAGTCCTTCGTCTGCGGTCCCGAAGGCGCCGTCAGGGCCCGTGCACCGAAAGGCAAGGACGCGATTCTCCTCGCCGACATCGATCTGGCCGACACCACCACATCGCACGCGCGGCGTGTGTTATTGAAGGATCGACGTCCCGACCTGTACGGCGACTGGCTGACCTAGTTCACCTTCAAACGCGTGGCGTAGACGAACGCGTCGCGCTGCGATCCTTTGACCTCCACGCGTGCGCCGTTCGCGAGGTCGCTGAAGCGCGAGTTGCCGAAGAACTCCGTCTGGGCGTCACCCTTGACCAGCCGTCCATCGACCGTGAACTGAAACGCCGCGATCGTGCCGCTGAACGCGGAGACGATGCCGTTGATGTTGAGGCCCACATCCGTATTCGTGTTCTGAATCATCACGCTCGAGGCGAGCAGGCCCGTCGTCCCGGTCGTGCCCTTCACGTGGACGCGTTGTCCCAGCGCCAGGCTCGCAAACGTCGCCGGCTGGCCCTGGAGGGTGAACTGCGTACTCGTGTTGGTCGTCACCGTACGGCCGGCCACGACGAAGGCGCCCGCGGCGGTCGTCGGTGGCAGCGACTCGACGCGGCCTTCGAGTTGTTCCTCGCGGCCGTTGCTGCGGCGATCGGACTCGACGGTCGCGGTGCTCGAATTAAGGCTGACCTGAATCGTGACGACGTCGCCAATCTTGAGATCGGCCAAACCGACGGCGGCCGCAAGTCCGGGCGCGCTGAAGAGCAGATTCGCGAGTCCAGGTGGGACATTCGTCAGCTGAAAATGGCCCGAGGCATCGACCGTGCTGGTGATGGGCGTGTTGGCGACGGCGACGACCAGGCCGGGCGGGACCGCCGGTGCCGCAGCGGGGCCGGCGGTGGGTCCCTCTGAGAACGAACTCGTCCCGGCCGAACCGCCGCCGGAAACAATGCTGCCGCTGATATTGGCACCGGAGGCACTCGACGGCTCCGCGGGGTTCGCCTTCCCGCAACCGACCGCCAACACTGCCATCACGGCACCGATCAAGAGCTTGTGAGCCTTCATCACGACCTCCAAACAGATCTGTCAGAACGGAGACAAGAAGTCAGGAGCAAACGGTGTTCCACCAGAACGTACCGACTGACGCTGCAGTGCAGCGGCGCCCGACAGACGTGTAAGCACAGCGTAGTGAACGGATTACATGCTCTCAACTTGGCGATGTTGGCGTCGTGAACGACGTTGGCGTCGCTCTACCCAAGTCTCTCAGGTTCCCACCGCAGTCCAGTTGTGAGGATTCTCTGAAGCAAAGTTGGGTAGTCGAGTCCCGCCGCTGCGGCGGAGGCTGCAAAATCTTCCGTACGCGCAATCTGAGGGTTTGGATTCGCTTCGATGACGTGAGCGCGGCCGTTCGTGTCGAGCCGCAGATCGATCCGCGCGTACCCGCTCTGCTCCAGAACCTTGTACGCGCGGCGGGCCACGTAGCGGACTTCTTCGATCGCCTCCGGCGTCAGTGTTTTCGCCTCGCCGGTCGCAATACCGACCTTGGCCTGATACTTCACGTTCCATTTCACGCGCTCGGTTGCGATGCGGTGCTGGCCCTCCGGCATGTGCGCGAACGTCATTTCCCAGACCGGAAAGACCTGCAGCCGCTGGTTGCCGAGCACGCCGACGTACAGCTCCTGTCCGTCGATGAATCGCTCGACGATGGCGTCGGTGCGGATGGAGTCGTGGATGAACTGCACGCGCTCGCGCAGCTTCGTTTCGTCGGCGACGACCGAGGCCTGCGAGATGCCGATCGACGACTCCTGCGTCAGCGGTTTCACGATGACCGGGTAGGTGAGACGCTTGGGCAGCTTCGGCTTGCGGCCGCGGACGACGACCGTGAACTCTGGCACGGGCACCCGGTGGTAATGGAGCAGCTTCTTCGAGAGCGCTTTGTCGCGCGCGAGGAACATCCCTCGCGGATTGCAGCCCGAATACGAGAGCCGGAGCAGCTCGAGGTATGACACGACGTTCTGGTCGAACGTGCCGACTTCGTGAAACGCCTCGAGAAGGTTGAAGGCGATGTGCGGCTTGAACTCGTCGTTCGCCTGGCGGATGGCGCCGAGGTCGTCCTTCACTCCGAGCACGCGGACGTCGTGCCCCAGCTTGTCGCGCACGGTCGAGAGGACGTCGTACTCCGTCCGCCAGGGCGCCGTCTCCGTGTCGATACCGCTGACATCGTCCGGCGGCACGAGGTAGTCGTGCATCAGCACTAATACGCGGAGCTTCTTCACTGGGGCGCATGATACCAACCAACAACCTACAACCAACAACCAACAGCCAGGCATTCGACCTGCAGGTTGCAGGTTGTGGGTTGCAGGTTGTCATCGGAACGGATCGCGAGGCGGTACGAACTTCTGTGCGTCCGCCGAGCCGGCCGGGAGTATTTGCCGCAGGTACCAATCGAAGCCGCGCTCCTGCTGCCAGTCGCGCGGATATCCGAGCGAGACTTCCTCGTAGCGCACGCCGTGGCGCCACATCGTGGTCCGGAAATGCAGATGGCCGGTGACGACCGCGAGCGCGCGGTAGCGCAGAGCCCAGTCCTCGGTGCGCGTCGTGCCGGACCAGATCGAAAAGCGTGGGACCCGCGGTGGGCGCGCGAGATCGTAGCGAAGCGGCCAGTGATTGATGAGGACGGTGCGCGCATCGGCCGGCAGCGCGTCGAGGCGCGCGGCGGTGACCTCGCATCGTGCGTGGCACCAGGCGGCGATCGTCGGGTCTGGCTCGGGACTGAGCATCTGCTCGTCGCCCGAGCCGACTCCGCTTTCACGGGCCCACGGAATGGCCTGCGCCTCGCCGATCTCCGGCGGACGGAACGAGTAGTCGAAGAGCAGGAACATCGGCACGATGAACGGTCCACCGGCGCCGGGGAACTGGACGAACGGATCTTCGGGTGTGATGACGCCCGCGGCGCGGCAGATCGCGACGAGCTCGCCGTATCGCGCGTGCCCGCGGGTGCGATCCGTGGCACCGGGCGGGCACCAGAGATCGTGGTTGCCGGGTGTCCACAGAACCCTCGCGAACCGTGGCAGGAAGAGATCGAGCGCCCATCGGAGGTGGTCGGGCTTCTCGCCGACGTCGCCGGCGATGATGAGCCAGTCGTCTGGATGGAAGCCTGCGCCCGCCAGCGCTTCCCGGTTCGCGCGATGGCTGACGTGGATGTCGCTGGTCGCGAGGAGCCGCGGGGCAGCCTGCGGCATCAGTAGGCGTGCAGGGCGAACGGCGGCGTCACGCCGTCCGCGGTCTCGACCGCGACTGCGGCGAGGTGGTGCGGGTCGACACGGATCAGGTGAAACATCCAGCGGTCGTCGGAGCCCGTGAGGGAATCGAGAAAGCGGACGCGCGCATCCGCGGGCGTCGGCCCGAGTGAGAAGGAAATGTCGGACAGGGGCACGGCGATGCCGAGGCCGCGCGCTTTCAGGTACGCCTCTTTGAGCGTCCAGTACGTCAGGAACCGGTCGCGCCAGGCGCCGGCCTGGGCGCTGACGTCCTCGGCTTCGTCGGGCGAGCAGTAACGCGCGACGATCGACGGATCCGGGGCGCGGCGGGTCAGGTCCTCGATGTCCACGCCGATGGCGCGCCCGCGGCCGAGCACGCAGACGACCACGCCGGCCGAGTGCGAGAGGTTGAAGTGGAGATCGCCGGGAGGCGACGCGATTTCGGGCCGTCCGTGCGGACCCTCACGCCAGGACCACGCGTCTTCGGCCACGCCGAGCGCGTCGCCGACGAGCGTGCGCGCCATCTCGCGGCCCAGCGCGAACATGAAGCGATCGCGATCGTGGCGGAAGCGCGCGTACCGATCGCGCTCGGTATCGGACATCCACGCGAGCGCGCGCTCGACGCGCCGCGCGTCGGCGGCGAACGCATCGGTGCGGCCGACGTACGCGCCGATCTCTCCGCGCGCGACTCGTGACGCCGGTCGAGACATTGCGATAGTATGTCGCGGCTCACCGTACGGCATCCAATCATCATGTCAACAGCGTGTCTCTTTCCTGGTCAGGGATCTCAATCGAAGGGCATGGGCGGCCCGTTGTTCGATCGCTTCGCGGACTGGACCGCGCAGGCGGACGGCATCCTCGGCTATTCCATCCGCGAGTTGTGCGTGGACGATGCGCGTGGTGAACTGGGGCTCACGCAGTTCACGCAGCCCGCGCTCTTCATCGTGAATGCGATGACGTACCGCGCTAGGCTCGAGGATGGCGGCACCGCGCCGGCATTCGTCGCCGGGCACAGCCTGGGCGAGTACAACGCGCTCCTGGCCGCCGGCGCATTCGACTTCGCGACGGGCCTCGCGCTCGTCAAGCGGCGCGGTGCCCTGATGGGACAGGTGACGGGCGGCGGCATGGCCGCCATCATCGGCATGGCGCCGTCGCGGATTCAGGACATCCTGCAGGGCAGCGACGAAGGCCGCCGTCTCGACGTGGCCAACTTCAATTCGTTCGAGCAGACGGTGATCGCAGGGCCTACGGCCGACATCGCCGCCGTGGAGCCGCATTTCAAGGCGGCGGGCGTCAAGCTGTTCGTCCCGCTGAAAGTGAGCGCGCCCTTCCACTCGCGCTACATGCGTGAGCCCATGGCGGAGTTTGCGTCGTTCCTCGGCGGATACACCTTCGTGCCGCCGGCCATCCCCGTCGTCGCCAACGCCACGGCCGGACCGTACGCGCCGGACAACGTCCGCGACACGCTCGCCAGCCAGATCGGCAGCGCCGTCCGGTGGCTCGACTCGATGCTGTTCCTGCTCGATCAGGGCGTGACGGAGTTCGTGGAAGTCGGACCCGGCAATGTGCTCGGGAAGCTGATTGCGCAGATCCGGAAGCGAACGAGCCGGGCCTGAAGGCCCGGCCTACTTACCCACAATCCTGACTTCGCCGTTCGTCGTCTCGAGCCGGATCTCCGGTCCGCCGCCGCCGATCGTCGCGTCGAGCCGGCGCTGAGAAGAGTCCGTGCTCTTGACCTCCAGATTCTCGGTGTGGACGATGCCGTTGATGACGCGGGCGGCGATGTTTGCTTTGGCGTTTGCGGGGACAGTCACGATGATCTGACCGTTCGTCGTCTTGCACCGGACGCCGCCGTCGCCGACTGACGCGAGCTCGATCTGCACGCGCCCGTTCGTCGCGCTGACGTCCGCGCCCTTCTCGATGCCCGTGAGCTCGATGTCGCCGTTCGTTGTCTCAATCTTCACGAAGCCCGCCACCGAGATGACCCGGATCTCGCCGTTCGTGTTCTTGATCGTCAGTTGTCCGTTGCGCGGCATCTTCACGTCATAGTCGACGCGTTTCGAGACGCGGAAGCTGAAGCCGGCGGCTGAGTTGCTGTCGATCTCCACCCGATCGGCCGAGGCGTTCTCGGAAATCTTCACGTCCGCCAGCGCGGCCTTGGCGGCCTCGTCGCTCGGGCCCTTGGCAACGCGCGTGGCGTTGATCGCGACCTCATCGCCGTCCGTCGCCTCCACGCGAATCCGTCCGTTGGGTTCGCGCAGTTCGACCGTTGCGCCCGGCTTCACCTTGTACGTCCGCGTCCAGGCCTCCTTGGCCTCGACGCCGGTCGAGAACTCGATGCCGCAAGCTGAAACCGCGGCTCCAATAGCAAGGATGGCAAGCGCGGCGGCCGTGTGGCGGGCTCGGGAAGATGACAGGATGCGCATGCGGGAATGATACGGCGCGGACTGTCGTCCGGTTCAGCATGGTAGGATGCGCGCCTCAAATCTCTCCGGAGGAATCAATGGCGATTCGGGCGAAGACGGTAGTTCTCGGTATTCTCGTGCTCCTGGTGCTGCTTGTGCTGGGCGCAATCACGGCCGTGGGCTGGCAGATCGTGCTGGGCCCGGACGCGCGGCCGGTCACGTCCGAGAAGTTCGAGGCAACCGAAGCGCGGCTCGAGCGGGGCAAGTACCTGGTCGAGGGACCGGCGGCGTGCTTCCACTGCCACTCGGAACACGACTTCACGAATCCCGACTATCCCATCATCGAGACGAAGAAGGGCGCTGGCTGGGTGATGCCCATCGCCGAGCTCAACAACATCGCGTCGCGGAATATCACGCCGGATGGAGAGACCGGCATTGGGTCCTGGAGCGATGACGAAGTCGCGCGCGCGATTCGTGAGGGTGTCCGCAAGGACGGCTCGGCGCTGTTCCCGGTAATGCCGTACCTAGCCTTCAGGAACATGGATGACGAGGACGTCAAGTCCATCGTGGTCTATCTGCGTACGATTCCCGCGGTGAAGAACACCGTGCCGACGCGGAGTCTGCCGGGCCCGCTCGAGTACATCGTCAAGACGATGCCGAAGCCGTTGACGACGCCGCAGCCGTCGCATCCGTCATCAACGCCGGCTGACCGCGGCAAGTACCTCGTAACGCTCGCGGAGTGCCACAACTGTCACACCCCGGCGGTCCAGGGGCAGCTGCTTCCAGGGATGGACTTCGGCGGCGGCGGCCAATTCCACGATCCGGGGCAGGGCGGGAAAGCGGTGTTCTCGATGAACATCACGCCCGACGCGTCGGGGATTGCTCACTACGACGAGTCGCTGTTCATGCAGACGATCAAGACCGGACAGGTCGGCGGCCGCGTGTTGAATCACATCATGCCGTTCCTGTACTTCCGGAACATGACGGACGGCGACCTCAGCGACATCTTCGCGTACCTCAAGTCGCTCACGCCCGTGAAGCACCGCATCAGCAACACCGATCCGCCGACGCAGTGCGCGCTCTGCAACCAGTCGCACGGACTGGGCGAACTCAACGTGAAGAAATAGCAACGACGGGAACAATTGGGAACGACGCGAACAAATGGGAACCTAAAGGCGCTTGCCCGGTGCCAAAGGACAAGTGCCTTATCGTTCCCGTCGTTCCCGCTTGTTCGCGTCGTTTCACCGAGTCGAGCTGAGGTGCCGCATCATGCGTTCGCGATGCTTGACCGCGTCTTCACTCAGCGGCCGGAACGGCGTGATCGTCGCCAGCGACGGCGTCGTTGCCGGCGCAGCGTTGAAGTCGAGCTTCTGCTGCTGGCGTTCGGCCTTGTAACGGAGCAGGTCGACGATGCGGTGTGACGCGAGGGAGCCATTCGTCATGGCCCCAATGTAGGCGGGGGCCGTGACAGGTCAGGTCAGGGGGTTTTACTGAGGAATTTCTGCAGATCCTGGTTCTCCGGGAACTGCACGTAGAGCCGTTTGGCTATCACCGTCGCCTCAGCCGTCCGCTTTTCGCGGACCAGCATTTCCCACAAGGCGAACTCTGCCTCGGCTTTCACGTACACGTCGGCGATCGGCTCGACGGCTGCTTCGGAGATCCCCTTCAGGGCCTTCTTACGATCGCCGCCGCCGAGCGTCCACTGAAGGCCCCACGGCACGCGCGTATCCACGATGTATTCGATCCAGGCGCGGGCCACGCGGGCGCGGATGTTCTTCGGGTTGATCTTGAGCACCGCGTCCATCGAGCGACGTGCGTTCCAGTACTCGCTCCAGCCCGTGCGCTTCCCCAGCGTCGAGAGTTGCATCCAGACGTAGTTCAGGTCGAGCTTGCCGAGGTAGAACGTCACCTCTTCACTCTGCGGCTTCGTCTTGAGGATCGACCTGGCGAGGAGCTTGCCGGCGTTGACGTCCTTGATGAAGGCATCGAGCAGGGGTTGGCAGTCTGCGCACGTCTTGAGGGCCTTCGCCTTGTTCGGAGCGTCGCCGAGCAGCCGCTTCACCTGAAAGTGCAGGGCCGACGTTCGGAGCTCGAAGGCCGCCAGGGCCTCGCCGCCTTGAAGGGTCAACGGTTCGGCGGCCTTTGCGGCGTCCGTGTAACGCGCGGAATAGAACAGGTGGCGTGCGGCCGCGAGCTCCGCGGACTCCCTGACTGGCGTTTGGACGCCCGAAAGCACGTAACCCGCGACGGCAAGCAGACAGCAGATGACAGACCGCACTCAAACCATCTTTTCATACTCGGCGCGCCTCGGTTCGTGCCAGAATCGTGAGCCGATTTCGAGTGTGACCCAGACGGAGGATTCGATGGGAGTTCCAGTGATTCGCGGAATGGTATTAACGGTCGCCTGCGTGCTGGCGATGAGCGGCGTCGCGGCCGCGCAGGGCGGCATCACCAAGCCCAAGCCGGGCCAAGGCGGCAGCGTGGTCACGGGAGCCGCGGGCACCGACGGTGCGAAGGGCGCACCCGAGGGTCTCGAGCGCTGCGACAAGCCGATGGGCGCGGTGGCGGTTGTCGAGCCGCAGAGTGAAGTCATCACGGCGTTGCTGCGCTACAAGCTGCAGTCGCCGGTCGGCCTCATCCGCATGATGATCCAGCAGTCCAACTGCTTCATCGTCGTCGAGCGCGGCGCCGGCATGCAGAACGCGATGCAGGAGCGCCAGCTCGCGCAGGGCGGCCAGACGCGCGCGGGCTCGAACATGGGCGGCGGCCAGATGGTGACGGCCGACTATGTGTTGACGCCGAGCGTCGTGTTCTCGGAAGGCAACGCGGGCGGAATCGGTGGCGGCCTCGCGAGCCGTCTCGGCGGCGGCATTGGCGCGATCGCCGGCGGCCTGAAGTTCAAGGAAGCGCAGACCAGCATGCTGCTGGCTGACACCCGCACGACCGTGCAGGTTGCGGCGGCGGAAGGCAGCACGAAGAAGGCCGACCTGCGACTTGGTGCGGGCCTGTTCGGCGGCGGTTTCGGCGCGGCGGGCGGCGGTTATGGCAACACGAACGAAGGCAAGATCATCGCCGCCGCGTTCATGGACAACTACAACAAGCTCGTGACGGCGGTTCGCAACGATCCCAGCCTGCAGCGCGGTGTCGGCACGCTCAAGGAAGAAGCCGCCAAGGGCGCCACGACGAAGGCCGGCGTAGTGATGAACGAGGGCGACGTCCTGACGCCCAAGATCGGCAACGTGCCGATGTACGCCGACGCGTCAGACAAGTCGAAGGTCCTCGGCACCTTCGCGCGCGGCGACGAAATGATCGTCACGGGCACCGTCAAGGATGACTACGTCAACGTCACCAACGCGGCCGGCGTCAGCGGCTGGGTGAAGGCGATTCTCGTTAACAAGAGATAGTAACGACGCGAACGACGCGAACGACGCGAACGACGGGAACAGAAAAGGCACTTGTCCCGGGGAACGGGCAAGTGGTTTTCGTTCCCGTTCGTTCCCGTCGTTCCCATTTGTTCGCGTCGTTAGTCGTGTCTCAGCGCCTGGATCGGATCCAGCCGTGCGGCTCTATTCGCCGGATACATTCCGGCCATCAGACTGAGCAGCACGGAAAACCCGATCGCGCTCGCGATCAGCCAGAAGGGCATCGAGAAGAGATCGCCGGCCGTTCCGCCCTGGCCGACGATGTAGATGTTGGCGCCGAAGTTGGCGAGGCGTCCGACGACCCAGCCCAGCAACACGCCGGCGACGCCGCCCAGCACGCCGATCGCCGACGCCTCGATCAG
The DNA here is from genome assembly GCA_035606665.1 of Vicinamibacterales bacterium. Lineage (GTDB taxonomy): Bacteria > Acidobacteriota > Vicinamibacteria > Vicinamibacterales > SCN-69-37 > DASUGC01. Next base: position 95,563 of record DATNEY010000033.1, read on the forward strand.
GAAGATCTTCCGCACGTCGCCGTCGCTGCCGCCGATCGCCTTCATCACGCCGATCTCGCGCGTACGTTCGAGGATCGACATGACCATCGTGTTGGCGATGCCGAGCGAGGAAATCACGAGCGCGATCGAGCCAATCAGCGCGAGGACGATGTCGAGGATCAAGAACGCGCGTTTCGCGCCCTGCAGCAGATCGTTCAATGAAAACGCCGAAAACCCGAGCTTCTTGATGGCGGCCTCGACATCCTGCGTGCTCTTCGCGCTCGAGACCTTGACCGTGATCGTCGGGTAGGCGCGATCCTCGGCGCCGTTCCGCATCAGCGACTGGACGTTCGTGACCTGTGCGTTGTAAATCGCGCGCGCCTTGCCCAGCGGCAGCATGAGCGGCGAGACGCTCGCGACGCCGACGAACGCCGGCCCGGTCTCACGCTCGACAATTCCGACGATCGGGCATTTGTACTCGACACGGCGGACCTGAAGCCCTCCGAGATCGACACCCGGCATCGAGGGCAACGGTGAACCTGAGGGGCCGCCGGCCGCGGTCTTCGCGGCGTACTCGAGTGTGACGCCTTGTCCGATGAGTGATTTGGGGTCATCGGCGTTCATCCGCGTCGCCATGTCGAGACTCAGCATGCACGCGTCGTCGGTGTCGTTGGCGAAAAACGCACCATGCGTGATCGTCTGGAACGCGCCCTGGCCGCTTGCTGACAGCGGCACCGCGCCGGCCGCGGTGAACGTACTGAAGTCCCCAAACTTGAGTTGCAGCGGCAGCCGGAGCATGGGGAAGACGCCCGCGACGTTCGGCAATGCCGCCAGCTGTTTCACCGCTTCGTCGTCGAGGCGCGGAGCGGAACTCGACGCGTCAGTGTCGACAATACCGCCCCGCGCTCCGCGGCCCCGGCGGCCGTCGCCTCCGAGCACCGGTGGCAGCCCCCGCGTCGTGACCGTGATCGAATCGAAGAGACCGGACTGTGTGAAGCGTCCGACGAGCTGATCCTGCAGGCCGACGCCGAACGACACCATGCCGGCGAGAAACGCGATGCCGATGGCGACGCCGAGCGTCGTGAGAAACGTCCGCAGCTTGGCCTGCCGCAGGTTCCGGAACGCGAGCGAGACCGTGTCCTTGAAGGTCATGCGGCCGCAGTGTCCGAGACCACGACGCCGTCGAGCATCGTCACCGTCCGGTTCGCGTAGGTGGACGCGAGCGCGGCGTCGTGCGTGACCATGATGATCGTCTTGCCTTCGCGCTCGTTGAGGTCCTTGAGGATCGCCATGATCTCGCGCGTCGTCTTGCTGTCCAGGTTGCCCGTCGGTTCGTCGGCCAGGAGCAGGGATGGCTGATTGGCGAGCGCGCGCGCGATCGAGACGCGCTGCTGCTCGCCGCCGGAGAGTTCCTTCGGCCGGTGGCTGCCGCGGCCGCCCAGGCCGACCGACGCCAGCAGGGCGACGGCGCGGTCGTCGCGCTCCTTGCGCGGGACGCCGGCAAACATCATCGACAGCGCGACGTTTTCATGTGCCGTCATCGTCGGCACGAGGTTGAACGACTGAAAGATGATGCCGACGGTCTTGCGGCGGTGCTGGCTGAGGTCGGTGCGGGTGAGCTTGGCCAAGTCGCGATCCGAGACGCGCAGCGTTCCGCCGGTGGGTGAGTCCAGGCCGGCAATCAGATTCAGGAGCGTGGACTTCCCGGAGCCCGACGTGCCGAGGAGGCCGACGAATTCGCCCGTCCGTACGGACAGCGACACCCCGTTCAAGGCGCGAACGATCGAACTACCCATCCTGTAATGCTTCTGGAGACCGTCGATCTCGAGCAGGTTGGCCATCAGGCGCGCACCAGCTTACGATAGACGGGCTTCGAAAGGTTGTGCATGACCGGTAAGGATGTGAAAGACCAGCGGCGTACGCCGCGCATCGATGTTCGCCATCGGCTGCGCGCGCGCCTCGTGTCGCTCGATCGTCCCGTCCTGATGCGCGATTTCAGCGTCGGCGGCTTCGCGCTCGAGAGCGACGACTCGATTCCGGCGGGCACGCATATCGTCCGCATCCAGGAAGGCGAGCGGTGGTCGGTGACCGTGACGGCATCGAGCCGCCATGCGCAGACCGCCGAGGCCGAAAACGGCGCGGTGCGGTATGTCGTGGGGTTCGAGATTGCCGATCAGTCGCCGGACACCCAGCACACCATTCGCGTGCTGTACGAGCGGCTGGCGGCCGACGAACCGTAACCACGGCCGCCCGCGGCAGGATACTGTCTAAGACACTCATGAAGGTGACACTCAAGTCCAGACTCGGAGCCCTCGCCCTGGCCGCCGTCCTCGGCGGCGTGGCCTGCGATACCGTGCCCGTTCCGACGCTCCCTACGCCCACGACCAGCGACCTGTTTTTCACGAGCCAGCTCATGAAAGGCGGCTCGACCACGCGCTCGTTCAAGGTCGGCAAGGCCGGCGAAGTGAAGGTGCTGTTCACGTCGTTTCTTCCCGAGACCGCCGCGGTCGTGAACGTCGCGCTCGGCAACTGGAACGGGACCACCTGCACGCCCACGACGTCGGTCGCTACCGCGGCCGGTTCGACGACGGCAATCATCACAACGACGCTGGCCGTTGGTGAGTACTGCCTGCAGCTCGCCGATCCGGGCGTGCTCACCAAGACGAACGATTACTCTCTGACCGTCACGATTCCCTACAGCAGCCAGTAGCTCTGGAGGCCCCATGCGCACCATTCGCTTCAGTCGAATCGCCGCCGCAACCGTCGTGTTCAGCCTGGCCGCCACCGTGGCGATGCGGGCGGACAGCCGCATCGAGTTCAAGGTCACCGAAGGCAAGGGATCGACCCTCGAAGCGATCATGATCGGCCAGGGCAAGATTCGCACGGACGCGGACAAGACGAGTTCCGTCGTCATGGATCCAACGGCGGGGACGATCACGATGATCGATCACGCGAAAAAGACGTTCACGCGCATGACGAAGGCGGACATCGACAGCATGGCGGCGCAGCTCGACGGCATGATGAAGCAGATGGAACAGGCGATGGCCAACATGCCGCCCGAGATGAAGGAAATGATGAAGGGCCGCATGGGCGCCATGGGATCGGCTCCGGCGATTGAGACCGTGGATACCGGCAAGAGCGGCACCGCGGCCGGCAAGCCCTGCAGGATCATCCAGACCAAGTCGATGGGCAAGGTCGTCACCGAAAGCTGCATGGGTGATGCGTCGGCCATCGACGTTCCCGCTGCCGACCGCGCGACGCTGGTGGCCGCGATGGGCTTCTTCAAGGATCTCGCGGACAAACTCTCGAAGGGCCCGCTCGGCCGAATCGGGAGCGCAACGCCGTTCCAGGGCGGCGGGGTCCCTCTGCGATCGACGACGTTCGCGGCAGACGGCTCGCGCAACACCTCTGAGTTTTCAGGCGTCGTCACTACCACCATTCCCGCGGAGGTCTTCGCCGTGCCGGCCGGCTACCGGGAACAGAAGATGGAGATGCCCGGGCGTGGACGGGGCGGGCGACAGTAGACCCGCCAGGCAAAGAGCGCCGCATTGCCCGCGTTCATCCTGAGCGCGCCGCGGTCGGGTACGACCTGGCTGGTGCGCGCGCTCGGCGCGCATCCGGAGATTCTCGCCAGCGAGCTGCGCGCCTTCGGTGACTACTTCGATCTCGTGCACGACGCCGGCGCGTCGAAACCGCGCTTGCGCATCACTCTTGACGCGTATCTCAACGCACTGTTCGGATCGCACGCGTGGCAGCCGCTGGGATCGTCGCGTGAGGGCGTCCGCGACCGCCTGCTCGGGGACGTGTACAGCGCCATCGAACGACACGCTCTCCAGCATGCGAACAAACGCGCGTTCGTAGACAAGGTTACTCCCTACCTCGACACGTCAGCTGTCGTCGTCCAGTCGATCGCGCGGCTGTTTCCTCAGGCGTCCGTCATCCACCTCATTCGCGACGGCCGCGATGTCGCGGTCAGCGGCGTCATGCACTGGCTGAATCGCGACGTCGCACAGATGTCACCCGAGCAGCGGCGGCGGCGGGACTTCCTGGTAGATCACACAGGCGAGCGGCCCGGCCGGTTCTTCACGGACGAGGAGCTGACCCAGTGGGCGTCGCACTGGCGCCAGCCGATCGACGCGCTTCGGCAACACGGTCAGGGCCTGCGATTACTGGAAGTCCGGTACGAGCGAATGTCGGCGAACCTCAGCGGAGAGCTCAGGCGGATGTTCGAGTTCCTGGGTGTCAGTACCGGCGGTGACGTCGCGCAGGCCTGCGTCGAGGCGTCAACGTTCGAGGCGATGTCAGGTGGCCGCAAGCGCGGCGACGACGCCCCAGGCGCGCACGTCCGCAAAGGAGTCGTCGGCGACTGGCGCGAACACTTCACACACAGTGACGCTATTCGATTCGATGAGATCGCCGGAGATGTGCTCGTGAACTGCGGATACGAATCGAGCGCCGGTTGGCTTCAGAGGATTTGAGATTTGTCGGACGACCTGCTGATCTTTGTTCACATCCCGAAGAGCGCTGGCACGTTCCTGCGGGATCCCGTCGCGCGCGTCATCGCGGACTACTACAAGATTCTGAGGACCCCCGGGAACGAGTTTCACGAGAGAGCAACGCGACAATCTGTCGCTCTCTGACTCCGTTCAGGGAGAACTCTCGCCGTACGTCGTCAATCACATGACCGTGTTTCTCGGCCGGGATATTGTGCTGCCAGACCACACTGCCGGTCAGTGCGTGATGTTCGATGAGCAACTGCAGTCGCGCGCTGAGCAGCGGCTGCGCGACTTCTGGTTCGTTGGACTGACGGAATCCTACGCCTCCGACGTGGCGACGCTGCGTGCGCTCACAGGGCTCAAAATCGACACCCTCGACGTAAACCGCACGGATCGCAGCGGCCGAAGACAGATCGACCGTCAGCTCATCGAGACGTGCGCTCGATCGAATCAAATGGACGCGTATCTATATCACCTGGCCACGTTGATCCACGAAGATCAATCGCCGTGCGCCTTGTGGCGTTAGCGCGGTTCGGGTTCTCGTGGACAGGTTCTTAGTGCGGTTCGACGATGGGGTTGTCGACGTCTCCGCTCTTGACGCATTCGATGAACGTATCGACAAGATGACGGTCGCGCCAGCCGATTGCGGCTTCCTTCGACAGCACATCCAGCGCGTCGGCTGACGACAACGCCTTCTTGTACGGGCGGATGGTAGTCAGCGCGTCATAGACATCGACGATGCCGACGATCTGCGCGAGCAGGGGAATCGAGTCACCGCGAAGGCCGTCGGGGTAGCCGCTGCCGTCGAGGCGTTCGTGATGGTGGCGCACGATGGGGCGCACCCGATCGAGCGCGCGCAGGTTGCCGCACAGCCGATCGCCCACGACCGGATGCGTCTTCATGAGCGTGTATTCCTCGCTCGTCAGCTTGCCCCGCTTCAGCAGGATGGCGTCCGGAATCGCGATTTTGCCGATGTCGTGCAGGTAGCCGCCGCGGTGAAGTGCCGAGAGATCCTCGTCCGTGAGCCCAAGGCGGCGGCCGAGCGCGACCGCGTACTGCGCGAGCCGTTGGCAGTGACCGTCCGTGTACGGATCGCGCGCTTCAACGGTCAACGCGAGGCTGAGAATGATGGCCTCGGCGCTGTCGAGGTCGTCCGTGTACCGCTTCAGGCGGATGAGCGACCGCACGCGCGCGCGCAGCTCCTGCGCGTCGACGGGCTTGGTCAGAAAATCGTCGGCGCCCGCGTCAATCGCGCGAATGCGGTCGTCGGCGCGCGCGACGCCGGTCATGAGAATGACCGGGGTGAGCCGCGTCGAGGGATCCATCTTGATCTGATGGCACGCCTCGATACCGGTGATGCCGGGCATGTGCACGTCCATCAGCACCACGTCCGGCCGATGCTCGGCGACGGCAGCCAGGGCGGCCGCACCGTCGTGGCACTTGAGCACGTCGTAACCGTCCATGCTCAGCCAGCGCTCGATGAGCCGCAGGCTGGCTGGGAGGTCGTCGACCAGCAACACCTTGCCCTTCGGCGAAGCGACCCCCGTACCGCTTCGGCTCTGCGACCCCGCCTTCTGGAAGTCGCGGACCGGCTCGAGCGGTGAATCGGGTACCACGTACATGGCCTTATTGACCCGTCAGGATGAGCTCGACCCAGAGCGTCTGGCCGCTCATGGTGAACGGGATGACCGTACGAGAGACCTCCGCCACGTACCTCGTCGCGAAGTCGGAGCCCATGGTGACGGTGGGGACCGAGATGGCGCAGGCCGGTTCGAAGGCCGCGAGCTTCGTCCGGAACGTACCGGCGATCATGTTCGCGATTTCGCCGATGGCGTCCGGCAGTTCGCCGTTGATTTCCGCGGGCGTGATGCCGAGCATCGAGCCCGCGATGTCCTTGGCGCAGTCCGCGCTGCTGTGGAACGAGACGGCGCCGCGCCGGTGACCGGCGAACGCCACGGTGGCGACGATGTTGGTCTGCTTCAGCCGCGGGACTTCGCCGACGACGCCGCCGGGCTGGACCGGCTGGAAAACCATCGTGGTGAAGACGTCCTCGACGGAAGTCGTGAGGGTATCGACGAGCTGTGTCGGAATCGGTGAAGGCATGGGACTCAGGCGATCGCCGCCTCGATTTTTTCCCGCATGGTGTCGGGCGTGAACGGCTTCACGACGTAGTTGTTGACGCCGGCCTTCATCGCTTCCACGATGTCGTCCTCGGCGGCGTTGGTGGTGACCATGAGGATGGGCACCTTCTTCGTGGCGTCACTCGCGCGCAGGGCGCGGATGAAATCGATGCCGCTCATTTCGGGCATGTTCCAGTCGGTGATCACCATGTCCACCATCCCCTCGGAGAGCCTGGCCAGGCCCTCGACGCCGTTGCCGGCCTCGAGACACTCCTTGTGACCCAGCTTGTTGAGGGTGTTGATGATGATGCGTCGCATCGTGCTCGAATCGTCGACAACCAGGAATTTCATGGGTGTGGTGGCTCCAGCGCCTCGCTGGCCTCCTAATCGGCATTCTCGTGGTAGGGTTTAGCGCTTCGAAAATGGACTTTGCGCGTCTCGACGCCATCAACCGCTACACGACCGTCGCCCGGCTGCTCTCGTCCGTGGTGCACGAGACCGGCAATGCTCTGCAGGTAATCGGCGGGCACGCGGAGCTCCTCCAAGGCGCGATGCCGACGCCGGAAAAGCTGGCGTCTCGCGCAACCGCCATCGCGTCCCACACCGCCAAGGCGTCATCGCGCTTGCGCGAAGTGAGTGGCCTGCTCAACGACTCGGGGGAGGCCGGGCCGACAGTCTTCGATCTGCAGGCGCTCGCCGTCGAAGCGATGGGTCTGCGGTCGTTCGCGTTCGGCCGAGGCCGGATCGCGGCGACCCTCGCGCCGGAAGGCGGCCGGTTTCCCGTGCGCGCCGTCCGCGCGCACGCCCTCCGTATCCTGTTGAATCTATTGATGAACGCGGAAGCCGCGCTGAAACCGCAGGGCAGCGGCACGCTCGGTCTCACGCTCGCGTCCGAGGGCGCTCTCGTTCGCCTCACCGTCGCCGACAACGGCCCCGGCATTTCCGTCGATCGCAGGGAGTCGCTCTTCGATCCGTTCAACTCACCGGTGGGTCCGGGTCTTGGTCTCCACGTCTCACGCGGTCTGGCCGAACGCCACGGCGGCACGCTCTCGCTGTCCGAGACGCCCGACGGCGCTTCGTTCGTACTGTCGCTGCCCGGCGCGTGATCAGGCTGCTGACGTGTCGTCGATCCCGAGCCTGTGCAGCTTGTCGATCAGCGTCGTTCTGCTGAGGTTGAGCAGACGCGCGGCCTGGCGGCGGTTGCCGCCGGTGCGCTCGAGGCACTGAAGGATCAGATCCTTCTCGACCTGTGACATCACCGACACGAAGTTGATGCCCTCGTCCGGGATCGCCATGCTCGGCACGACGCTCGAGCGCTCGGGCGTCCTGATTTCTTCGGGCAGCATCTCCGGCAGGATTTCGTTCGACGCGCCGCTCATCGCGACGGCCGCCTCGATCGCGTTCTCGAGTTGGCGGATGTTCCCCGGCCAGGTGTTCTGCATCAGCAGCCGCAACGTGCTCTGCGCGAGCGTGCGCGCGGGGATGTTGTTGTTCTTGCACGACTGCAGCACGAAGTGCTGCGAGAGCATCGGGATGTCCTCGACGCGCGCGCGCAGCGGCGGCAGCGCCACCCGGACGACGTTCAGGCGGTAATAGAGGTCCTCGCGGAAGTTGCCCTCGCGCACCATCTTGTGGAGATTCACGTTGCTCGCCGCGATGATGCGCGTGTCGATCTTGACCGGCTTGGACGTGCCCACTCGCTCGACTTCGCGCTCCTGCAGGACGCGCAGCAGCTTCGCCTGGAGCGACATCGACATCGACGCGACCTCGTCGATGAACAGCGTGCCGCGGTCGGCCAGCTCGAACCGGCCGACGCGCGCGTTGATGGCGCCCGTGAACGCGCCCTTCACGTGGCCGAAGAGCTCGGTTTCCGCGAGGCTCTCGGGAATCGCCGCCGCGTTGAATGCGACGAACGTCTGATCCTTGCGCGGGCTGTTGTAGTGAATCGTCTTGGCGATGAGCTCCTTGCCCGTGCCCGTCTCGCCCTGAATCAGCACGGTGCTGTTCATCGGCGCGACCAGCTCGAGCGTCGAGAACACGTGCTTCATCGACTTGCTGCCGCCGACCATGCCGCCGAAGCGGAACCGGTCGTGCAGCTTCGCGCGCAGCTCGGCGTTCTCCCGCAGCAGCCGCTTTTCGCTGATCGACGTCTTGATGACCTGCACCAGCTGCACGAGCTGGAACGGCTTGATGAGAAACTCCACGGCGCCGCGCTTGATCGCGCGCACCGCTTCTTCGACGCCGCCGAACCCGGTGATCACGACCGCGCGGATTTCCGGATAGCGCGCGAGCGCCTGTTCGAGGACGTCCATGCCGTCCGCGTCGCCCAACCGAAGGTCGACCACGAGGCCGTCGTAGGCAAAACCCTCGAGCCGTTCCAGGGCGTCGTTCGCGTCGCTCGACTGCGCGACCGCGAAGCCCTCGGCTTCGAGCGATTCGACGATGGTCTGGCGAAGCTCGGCCTCGTCTTCAACCACCAGGACCGTTGTGCGCGACACGTCCATCACTACTGTCTGCTCCCATCCCTGGTTCGACTGTTCTTCGGGGCGAGTGTACATCCGGCCCGGCCGCCTCGAAGTTTTTCCGGCCCGTGCCGATTACAGCGGCAGATGCGGGCCAGCATGCCTCAAGCAACTGGCGTACCAGGGGGTCACTCGGAGTTCCCACACCACGTATTGGTGGTGGACGACGAGCCCGGAGTGCGCGAACTCATCGCCGACTTCTTCATCCGGCAGGGCATTCCCACGACAGTCGCGGCCGACGGCCGGGAAGCCATCGCGATCCTCGAAAAGGGCGCCACCGACTTCGGCCTCATCGTCACCGACGTGAATCTGCCCGGCGCAGACGGCTTTCAGGTGCTCGACACCGCGCGCCGCCTTTCGCCTCTGACGTTCGTCGTGATCGTGACCGGCTATGCCTCCCTGGACTCAGCAATTCGCGCGGTTCGGATGGGGGCCTACGACTATCTGCCGAAGCCGTTTTCGCTCGGCCAGCTCGACCTGATCCTGCGGCGGATTCGGGATCTTGCCGCGCTCACAGGCCGGTCGCAGGCGGAGCGTCCACTGCGGGCCGTTGAGCCCGCGATCGTGCCCGCTCCCGCGCCGCGTCCGCGTCTTGTCACTCCGGCGCAGGGCGATCCTGTGGAGCAGCGGCTCAACAACATCGAGACATTGCTCAGGTCGATCGACTCGACGCTGGGTGTGATTGCCGCCCATCTCCAGGACGGCAGCATGACGCCCGGCCGACGCTAGCCGGACGGTACCGCGACAGGGCGCTTTGCGCGCCAAGAGCCCGGGGGTCGTTTCCGCTCGTTTTCCGTGAGGAAACGACCCCCGGGCTCATTTGTCCGTCCCGGTACGGCTCTTGCCATTTTGACGCCCGAGGTAAGTCTTGGGCGACATCACCACCGACAACGGAATCATGGCCGCGCTCGGCCGCCAGATGAGCCGAGCGGTCCAGCGGCAGATGGTGGCCGCGGGAAACCTGGCCAACGCTGAAACGCCGGGCTATCGCGCGCGCGAGGTCAACTTCGCGGACGCGCTCGACGAACAAATCAACGCGGCCGCCACGAACGGCGCGCACTTCCAGGCCGGCGACGCGCGCACGGGCGCCGTCGTCCGCGAAATCGACGACGTCGCCGCGCGCCGCGACGGCAACACCGTGCAGGTGGACCAGGAGCTGCTGAAGCTCGGCCGCGCCGGCGGCGATTTCGCCGCGGCGCAGACGGCGCTCTCCGCGAAGTTCCGCCTGGTCCGCTACGCCATCAACGAAGGGAAGTAACACGTGGATACCCTCGGATCCGCAATCGGAGCGTCCGCGAGCGCGCTCAACGCGCAGCGGCAGCGTATGGAAGTGGCCGTGTCGAACCTCGCGAATGCCGAGGCGACGCGCGGGCCGGACGGCCAGCCGTACCGCCGCCGAGAAGTCGTACTCGAAACCGCGCAGCCCGATGGATTCGGCGCGTCACTCCGGTCGGTCGGCGCACCCGGCGTACGCGTCGCGGCCGTCGTCGAAGATCAGGCGCCGTTCCGGCGCCGCTACGAGCCCGGACACCCGGATGCCGACGCCGAGGGCTTCGTCTCCGTGCCGAACGTGGACGTGCCCGAGGAAATGGTGGACATCTTGAGCGCGGCGCGCGCGTATCAGGCCAACCTCTCCGCGATCGCCATCGTGCGGGAAACGATTCAGAAAGCCCTGGAGCTCTCGAGGTAAACGATGCCGACTGACATTAGTGCCATTAGTGGATCCGGATCGCTGCCGCTCGCGCGGCCCGGTCAGTCTTCGACGCCGCTCGACAACGGGTTCGGCGAATCGCTGCAGAGAGTGCTCGAAACCGTCGACTCGACCAACTCCGAAGCCAACGATGCGGTCGGCCGGATGCTCAACGGCACCGGCGACGTGCACGAGGCGATGATCGCCCTCCAGCGCGCTGACGTCACGATGCAGCTGGCCGTGCAGGTGCGCAACAAGATCGTTCAGGCCTACCAGGACATCATGCGGATGCCCGTCTAACCCGCGCAGAAGACTGATACCTCGTGAATCCAGAACAGATGATGCAATCGCTGAAGAAGCTTGCGGCTTCGCTCAGCGCCAAACAGATTCTCGGGCTCGCGGCCGCCTTTCTCGCGGTCGTCGCCATCGTCGTGGGCTCGGCCTACTTCATCAACACGCCGTCGTACGCGCTCCTTGCCGCCGACCTCGATGCTGAATCGGCCGGTGCGCTCGTGACGAAGCTCAAGGACGCGAAGGTGCCGTACGCGCTCGATGCGGGCGGCCGCACGATTCGCGTGCCGGCCGAACGTCTGGACGAGCTCCGTCTGCAGTTCGCCACCGACGGCCTGCCCGCCGGCGGGCGGCTCGGCTTCGAAATCTTCGATCGCCCGGCGTTCGGCACGACGGAATTCCTGGAGCACGTGAATTATCGCCGCGCTCTCGAGGGCGAGCTGGCGCGCACGATTTCTACGCTCTCCGAAGTCTCGAGCGCGCGCGTGCACATTGCTATGGCCAAGGATTCGCTCTTCACCGACCGGGATCAGCCGGCGAAGGCGTCCGTGGTGCTCAGACTCAAGGCCAACCGTCAACCGCCCGTGGCGGTCGTCCGCGGCATCGCTGGCCTTGTCGCGTCGAGCGTCGAATCGCTGCGGCCCGAGTCGGTGGTGATTCTCGACGCGTACGGCCGATCGCTCACGCGGGCCGAAGAAGACGAAGGCGAGGCCACAGGCCTGCAGCTCGATCGGCAGATGCGGATCGAGCGTGACCTGACAGGCCGTGTCATCGCCATGCTGGAGCCGGTTATCGGTGAGGGCCGTGTCCGCGCGAATATTTCGGTTCGCCTCAAGGCCGACGCGGAAGAGGAGACCGAAGAACGCTGGGATCCGACGTCCGTCGTCCGCAGCCGTCAGACACAGGCCGAGGGCGACCTGAAGACGGGGTCGCAGGGTATCGCAGGCGCACGCGCGAATCTGCCGCCCAACATGACGACATCGCCGGCCCCGGCTGCCGCGACGCCTGTGACGACGGCCCAGGGTCTTGGCCGGACGTCCGAGACGACGAACTACGAGGTGAGCAAACTCACGCGCCGCCGTGTCAGCCCGAGCGGCCAGGTGGCGCGGCTGTCGATCGCGGTGCTCATCGATGAGAAACGGCCGGCCGCGGCCACTACGGCCGCCGCAGCCGCCGGCGCCGCGCCGGCGGCGCCTGCCGCGCAGGCGCGAACTCCGACCGAAGTCGAACAGATTCAGAAACTTGTCGCCGCGGCCGTTGGCTTCGACCAGGCGCGCGGCGACCAGATCACCGTGGAGCACATCGCGTTCGATGCGTTCAACGAGGCGCTCGAGGTCGCACCCGTGGCCGCTCCGTCCGTCGTGACGCAGATTGGCGACGTCTGGCGCGAGCAGTGGGTATCGATTCTCCGAGGGACGGCTGTGTTCACACTTGCGTTGTTCGCGCTCTTTGGGGTGATTCGTCCGATGTTTCGCCGCGCCATGGTAGCGGCGCCCGCGCCCGCGAGGTCGGCGCCGCTGCCGGCGCTTGCCGGTGCGCCGGTGCCGCCGAAGCCCGAACGCCGGCTCACGTCCGAGGAGCTCGACGGCCAGATTGAAGCCGAGCTCGATGCCAAGCTGCCGCAGGAGAAACGGCGTCTGCCGGTCCTCTCCAAGCGCGTCGGCAAGCTGGCGGAAAAGGAACCCGAGCAGCTGGCCCGCGTGGTTCGTGCGTGGATTGACGAGGACGGCCGCTGATGCAAGCCGCACCGCACCACATGACCGGCGTCCGTAAGGTCGCCATCATCCTGATGGCGCTCGGCGAAGAGTCGTCGGGGACCGTCTTCAAGTACCTGCAGGAAGAAGAGATCGAGCGCGTCGTGCGGGAAATCGCCTCGCTCGGCACCGTGCCGACCGAAGTGGGCGAGGGCGTGCTGACGGAGTTGCATGACACCGTCATCGCGGCGTCGCACATGGCCACCGGTGGCGTCGAGCAGGCGCGCCGGATTTTGTCCAAGACGATGAGCCCGGACCAGTGCCGGCGGATTCTCGATCGCGTCATTCACTCGTTCTCGACGATCGCCGGGTTTGCCTCGCTCGAAAAGGCCAATCCGCAGCAGTTGTCCAAGTTCATCCTGGGCGAGCACCCGCAGACGGTCGCGCTGATTCTCGCGCACCTCAATCCGGGCAGCGCCGCTCAACTCATCACGCAGCTTCCGGACGAAATGCGCGCCGAAGTGCTGATGCGGATGGCCAGTCTCGAGGACATCTCTCCCGATGTCATCAGCCGCGTCTCCGGCGTCATCGATCAGCGGCTCAAAGCACTCGGCGGTCCGAGCCGCCAGCAGCGCGGCGGCGTCCGCGCGGTGGCCGAGCTCTTCAATCGCCTGGACCGCGGCGTGAGCCGCCCGACGCTCGAACACATGGAATCCTCGTCCCCGGAAATGGCGCACGCCATTCGCAATCTCATGTTCGTCTTCGAAGATCTGATCAACGTCGAGGACACCGGCATCCGCGAGATCGTGAACCGTTCCGACAAGAAGGCGCTCACCGTGGCGCTGAAGGGATCGAGCGAGGAAATCCGCACGCGGTTCTTCGGCAACATGTCGAAGCGCGCCGCCGATCTGCTCAAGGAAGAGATGGAAGTGCTGGGCGCCGTTCGCCTGCGCGACGTGGAAAAGGCGCAGCAGGAAATCGTCGCGATCGCGCGAAAGCTGGAAGAAGAGGGCGTGATTACGACGGGCGCGGAGGCAGGCGAGCCGTATGTCAACTAAGGCACGCCGGCTCCCGGGCGCCCAGGTCGAGCCGTTTCCGTGGAGAACGACAGCGTCGGCCGGGACCGGACCTGCCGGGCCCCCGACGCGCGGCTACGAGCCTGCGGCACAGCGCGGCCCGGCCCCACCTGTCGCGCCGGCAGACGTGGATATCGCGGCTGTCGAACGCGACGCTTTCATCAAAGGTTACGCGCAGGGCGAGCGCGCCGGTGACGAGGCCTCCGCTCGACGCGGCGAAGCCATGCTGCGGCGTCTGGCCGCGACGGTCGACGAAGTCGCCTCGCTCCGCAACGACCTGCTGAAACGCGCCGAACACGACCTCGTGCGGCTGGCGCTGGCGCTGGCCGAACGCATCGTTCGCCGGGAAATCGCACTGGATCGCGACCTCCTTGTGACGATGGCGCGTGTGGCCATCGATCGCGTGGGGCCGGGAACCGTGGCGACGATCAAGCTCAATCCCGCAGATTACGCGCAGCTGACGGCGTCGCAGGCGGTCGACACCGGCGCGGTGCAGGTCCTCGCCGATCCCTCCGTCAGCCGCGGTGGCTGCATCGTGCAGACGGAGATCGGCCTCATCGACATCGGGATCGAAGCGCAGATTGCCGAGCTCTCGCAGGCGTTGCTCGTGGACGCCGTGCCCCATTCCAACAGCGACGCCGTTGGCTTCGGTCGCTGAGTTCACCCCGTCACTCGCGGCGTACCTGAGCCAGGTGCCCGCGCTCGATCCGGCGCCGATCGTCGGGCACGTGACGCGCGTCGTCGGCCTGCTCGTCGAATCCCGCGGTCCTGTCGCAAGCGTGGGCGAGATCTGCGAAGTCCGGCCGCAACGCGGCGGCCAGGCACTGCTCGTTGAAGTGGTGGGATTCCGGGACGGGCGGCTGCTGTCGGTGCCGCTCGGCGATACGTCAGGGATCAGTTCGGGCGATCGGATCCTGGCGCGCGGCGCCTCGCTGACGATTCCTTGCGGTCCTGAACTCCTGGGCAGAGTGCTTGACGGCCTCGGCCGGCCGATCGACGGCCGCGGTCCGATCTCGGCAAGCGGGCGTGTGCCGCTCAAGACGCCCGCCATGAATCCGATGGATCGCGATCCGATTGCCGAGCCGCTCGGTACCGGCGTCCGGGCCATCGACTCACTTCTGACGTGTGGGCGCGGCCAGCGTCTCGGGATCTTCGGCGGCAGCGGCGTCGGCAAGAGCACGCTCCTCGGCATGATGGCGCGCGGCACCGAGGCCGACGTGGTCGTGCTCGGGCTGATCGGTGAACGAGGCCGCGAAGTCCGCAGTTTCCTCGAGAAAGACCTTGGTCCACGCGGGCTGGAGCGATCCTGCGTCGTGGCCTCCACGTCCGACAGCCCGCCGCTCGCGCGCCTGCGCGCCGCCTATGCGGCGACGGCCATCGCCGAGCATTTCCGCGATGCGGGCAAGAACGTGCTGCTCATCATGGATTCCATCACGCGCTTTGCTATGGCACAGCGCGAGGTCGGGCTGGCCGCGGGTGAGCCGCCCACCGCGAAGGGCTATCCGCCTTCTGTATTTGGCCTCCTGCCCGGACTGTTGGAGCGCGCCGGCGCCGTCCGGCGTCGCGGCAGCATCACCGCCTTCTACTCGGTACTCGTCGAAGGCGATGACACCAACGAACCCATTTCTGACGCCGTGCGCGGCATTCTCGACGGCCACGTCGTGTTGTCGAGGGATCTTGCCGCCCGCGATCACTATCCGGCCATCGACGTGCTCGGCAGCATCAGCCGGACGATGCCCGAGGTGACGACGGCGGAGCATCGCCGGCGGGCCGCGGACGTCCGGGAGGCGCTCGCGACGCTGCGGGACGCCGAGGACCTGATCAGCGTCGGCGCCTACTCAGCCGGATCCAACCCCCGCATTGACTCGGCCATCGCGAAGCGGGACGCGATCACGCGATTCCTCTGTCAGCCCGCCGACACCACATGCAGCCTGGCCGACAACCTCTCGGCTCTCGACCGGCTCTGACGTGAGGGCCTTCCGCTTCCGCGCCGCGGCTGCGCTCGAGCTGCGCAAGAAACAGGAAGAGACCGCTTCCATTGAGCTTTTCCGCAGACAACAGGCCGCAGCCGAGGGGCAGACGCGCGCTGTGGAGGCCGTCCGGCGTCTTCAGGACGGCCACACAGGCGCGGTCCGGAACGCCGTGGCCGGCACTTCGAGCCATGAACTGGAGTGGCACCGGAATTGGATTGTCGGACTGACGGCGACGGCCGAAGCCTTAGCGATCGACGCCGCCCGGCTTGCCAGGGAAGTACGTGAAGCCGAGGAGGACTGGAGCGTGGCGCGGCGCAAGCGGCTCACGCTCGAACGGCTGCGGGAACGGCTTCTCGAGCGTCATGGCGACGCAGCAGCCGCGGAAGAACGCAAGGACATCGACGAGCTGGCGCGCCTTCGATTCGCGATGGGAGGCGCGGCGCTCGCAGGGAGCAACGACAGTGGCAGTTAGCCCGACCAGCACAAACACGAATCCCGCGGCCATGACGCCGATGACGACCGGCGGCAACCGCATGACGGCCGACGCGCTCGGCCGCGACGCCTTCCTCAAGCTGCTCGTGACGCAGCTCGAACATCAGAATCCGCTCGAGCCCCAAGCCGACGGCGAATTCATCGCCCAGCTCGCCACGTTCAGCTCGCTCGAGCAACTGCAGGGTATCCGGCAGGACATGGCGGCACTCCGCCAGCAGGTCGAGTCGTCCGCCGTTCAAGGTTCATAACAACACGCCGGGGCTGGAGCCCCCGCAGAAACCCGCCGGGCCTGAAGGCCCGGCCTACGTAGGCCGGGGCTTTAGCCCCGGCAAACAAGGAGCAATCGCAAATGTCAGTAGGTTCTTTCTCAGCCAGTCTCTCCGGCCTCAACGCGAACCAGCAGCGTCTCGCCGTCATCGGCAACAACCTCGCGAACATCAACACGGTCGCCTTCAAGGCGAGCACGGTGAGCTTCGCGGACCTCGTGAGCCAGTCGGTCGGCGGCGCGAGCACGAACCCGATGCAGATCGGCCTCGGCGTCGCCACTGGATCCATCTCGCCGAACTTCTCGCAGGGCGGCATCGAGAACACGGGCGTCGCGACCAACGTCGCGATCCAGGGCAACGGCTTCTTCGTCGTCGGCAACGCGGCGAACCGCAGCTACAGCCGCGCCGGCAACTTCACCTTCGACGCCGACGGCACGCTCATCACCGTGGACGGACAGAACGTCCAGGGCTACACGGCGGTGGATCCGGTCACGGGCGCCATCATCACGACCGGCCAGCCGTCGGACATCGTCGTTCCGCCGGGCCTGCTGCGCGCGCCCGTCGGCACGACGTCCTTCGGCACGGTCACGAACCTCGACGCGAACGCGGCCACGGGCACGCAGTTCAGCGCCGCGGTGCAGATTTTCGACGCGCTCGGCGTTCCGCACGTCGCGACGGTGAAGTACGCGAAGACCGGCGCCGGCGCGTGGGGCTACAGCGTGACGGTGCCCGGCCAGGAAATCGCCGGCGGCACGGCCGGCACACCGTTCCAGATTGCGTCCGGCACGATGACCTTCGACGGCCTCGGCAAGATGCTGACGGTCAACGGCGGCGCGCCGGCTGACGTCACGATTACGAGCCCGGCGTGGGCGAACGGCGCCGCGGCGACGAACTTCACGTGGGATCTCATCGACGCCAACGGCGTCGCGACCGTGAGTGGATACTCCTCGCCCTCCGCGACGTCGTCTGTGTTCCAGAACGGATCGGCGGCGGGCACCGTCGACAGCATCACCATCAACTCCAGCGGCCAGATCGTCGCGTCGTTCGGATCCGGCCGCACGGTGACCGTCGGCCAGCTGGCGCTCGCGAACTTCAACAACCCGCAGGGCCTCGTCAAGGTCGGCACCAACCGCTTCTCCGAGAGCGAGGCCTCCGGCATCGCGAACGTGGGCGTCGCGGGTACGGGCGGCCGCGGCTCGCTGATCGGCAGCTCGCTCGAGCAGTCGAACGTGGACATCGCGCAGGAGTTCACGCAGATGATCCTCGCGCAGCGCGGCTACCAGGCGAATTCCAAGAGCATCACGGTCGCGGACGAGCTGCTCGTGGACACGCTCAACCTCAAGCGCTAATCGCGCATTCCCAGAGTCGATAAATGCTCGCACCTGTTACAGGCAACATGGACTGGCTGGCGGACTCCGCCGGCCAGTCCGATCGCTCGACGAACGAGGCCGCCTCGTTCGATCTCGCCGCACTCGTCGGCGCAGACACCGATGGCGCCGACGCCGCGACGGCTCCGATCCAGATCAACGCGGAACCGGCCGCCGTTCAGAACGCCGACGCGGCTCTCGCGTTGGTCGCCATCGATGTGAAAGACGTCGCGCTGGACGTGCCATCAACCCCCGAGGCCGGATCACCGCAGCACGTGCGCGATCGTGCGCGTGATGCCGAGGACTCCGAGACCGAAGACACCGCCAAGATGCCCGCCGCGGACGACCAGGTGGTCGTGCCGGTCGGGATTCCACAGATCCTGGAGAAGCACCTGACTGAAGCCGCAGGATGGACGGAGGCCGCGGAGCGAAGGACGACAGAATTGCTCGCAGGTCAGGGGCCGATCGATGTCGCTTCTCCTGTCGACACCGCACCGGCGCGGAAGGCCGAAACGCCCTCGAAGCCGGACAACGCCGACCAGCCGCCCGCGGCCAACCCGTCTGTGACCACGCCGCTGCAGGAAGACACACATCGCGAGTGGCTCGCTCCGGTGACGGACAGCATCGCCCGGCGGCCCTGGGTTGCGGAGCTCATGGACGCGAAGAGAAAGCCGGGCTCGTCATCGACCGAGCGCGAGAGTGCAGGCAATTCATCCCTGAAAGCCGCGTCGCAGGCATCGACGTCAGCACCGGCGGCTATCGAGCCGTCGAGAATTGCCGTCAGCCGCACCGCCGACGTACCCCAGGGCGCGGACATTGCCGCGAAGCATGCGGCCTCCAAGTCGGTTGTCGCGTTCCAGGTGCCCGCGCCACAGCCGTCGACGACGTGGGATCGCGGCGTGACGGTGATCAACACGGCGACGGTCGGGAGCGCACCGGCGGAAACGCCGGTCGCCGACCAGATCGTTCGGAGCATCCGCATCCAGGCGCTGCTTGGCGGTGGGGAAGTCGAGTTGCAGCTCGACCCGAAGTACCTCGGCGCGGTGCGCATCTCACTGAAAGTCGTGAACGATGCGGTCACGGCGCAGATTCACGCTGACCAGCCCGCGGTGCGCGAGTGGCTCGACGGCCACCAGCAGCAGCTCCGCGACGCGATCGGCGAGCACGGCCTCAAGCTCGGCCATCTCGACATCGCGAAGTCATCGGAATCCCAGCAGAACCGCGACCGTTCCCGTGAGGACGGCGAGCGTCGCGAACAGGAACCGCAGCGCCGCCGACGGCGGCCGGCGCAGCAGCTGCCTGAGTTCGATCTGACCGCATAGGAAGCCAACATGATCAATAGCCTCAATAAGTTAGCGAATCCGACCAGCGATCCCGCGCTCCGGCTGAAGGAGCGGATGCCAGTCAAGAAAGACAACCAGACCATTCCAGGCATGAATACCCGCACGACATTCCCAGAATCGTTTGGACAGGCTGTCACTGATGCACTGGCCAGCACGGGCGTTATCGCTTCCGGGATCAAGAAATGAGCGACGCCGTCGAGACGAACGAAGGCGCCGAAGGCGAAGTCGCGGCGCCGCCAAGAAAGAAGAAGTCGAAGCGGCTCTTCATCGTGATCGCCGTTGTCGTGTTGCTTGGCGGTGGCGCCGGCGCGTGGTGGATGCTGCGCGGCAGAGCGGCCGAAGCGGCGCCGGAACGGAAGCCCGCGGCGCACGAACGGGGCCTCGTCAAGTTCGATCCCTTCGTCGTGAACCTCACCGACGGTGACGGCAGCCGCTATCTTCGCGTGGCCGTGCAGATCGTCGTGGCGTCCGAAGAGGAAGGCAAGCACATCTCCGAGAGCGAAGTGCTGCAGATGCAGGCGCGCTCGGCGATTCTCGAGGTGCTCTCACAACAGTCGTCGACCGCGCTCTTGTCCGCGGAAGGCAAGGCAGCGCTTCGCAAGACCATCGCAGAAAAAGTGGCCGGCGCGTTCGACGGCCGCGAGGTGATTGATGTCCTCTTCTCAGAATTCGTCGTCCAGTACTGACACCTGCCCCAAAGGGGAGATGGTGTGGCTGGGTGACATCCAGTGCCCGGTCGACTTCGTCGTCGGCACGGCCACGATCAAAGTGCGCGAGTGCGCGGGTCTGCAGCGGCACCAGGTGTTCCGGCTGGTGCAGGCCGCGGGCGGCGACCTCGAAGTCCGCGTCGCCGGCGTGCCCTTCGCGACCGGCGAAGTCGTCGTCCGTGATGATTCCACCAGCCTGCGCATTGGCCGGGTGCTTGGACCGGCGGGGCCGTCGCAGATATGAGCTCCACGATCTTCATCGCCATGCAGGACGCCGGTCTGCCGCAGGTGGCCGGATGGCGCACCGCGGGCGCGTTCGTCGTGGTTCTTCTGCTTCTCGCGGGCGCCCTCTGGCTGCTCAAGCGCGGCGGATTCGCGCGCCGCACGGGTCAGCCGATGGCCGTCGAGTCCGCGCTGGCGCTGGGCGATCGCCGCAGCATTGCAATCGTCAAGGTCGAAGGCCGCCGTCTGCTGCTGGGCCTCGCCCCTGGACAGGTCTCGTTTCTCACCGAACTTCAGAACACCACCGCGTTCAGCGATGCCGTCGATCGCGCAGTGGGAAGGGGCAACCAGTGATCCGCCGCGACGTTCTCAGACGCTCGCTCACGCTCGTTGTGGCGGTCGTGGCCCTGCTCGCGACCCCAGCCGTGGCGTTCGCTCAGAACGCGAACAACATGAACGTCAAGCTCGACGGCGTGGGTTCGGTCTCGGTCCCGCTGCAGATTCTCGTTCTCCTCACGCTGCTGACCTTCGTCCCGGCCATGCTCGTGACGATGACCGCTTTTACCAGAATCGCCATCGTCTTCCATTTCTTGAGGCAGGCGCTCGGCACGCAGGAGCTGCCGTCGAATCAGATGCTGATCGGCCTCACGTTGTTTCTCACGGCGTTCGTGATGGCGCCGACGGCATCGAAGATCAACGACGTCGCTTTGCAGCCGGCCATCGCCGGAAAGATCGACGTCGGTACCGCGCTCGACCGCGCGGCGCCGCCGATGCGCGAGTTCATGCTCAAGCAGACGCGCGAGACCGACCTCGCGCTCTTCGTCGAGCTCGCGAAGCTCGAGCGGCCGAAGACGCCGGCGGACCTGCCGATGCGCGTGATCATCCCCGCCTTCGCGATTTCCGAGCTCAAGACCGGCTTCCAGATGGGCTTCTTCATCTTCCTGCCGTTCCTGCTCATCGACCTGATCGTGTCCACGACGCTGCTCTCGATGGGCATGCTGCAGATGCCGCCCGCGATGGTGTCGCTGCCGTTCAAAGTGCTGCTGTTCGTGATGATCGACGGCTGGAATTTGCTCGTCGGGTCGGTGGTTCGAAGTTTCCTCTAACGCCGGGGCTGAAGCCCCGGCCTACGTAGGCCGGCTGGCCGCGTCCGTAGGCCGGCCCTTTAGGGCCGGCAAGCAATCGGAGAACGAATGTCTGAAGCACAGGTCGTAGGAATCGTCCGTCAAGCCATCGAGATCGCCGTGATGGTGTCGCTGCCGCTGCTCGCGGCGGGACTCATCGCCGGCGTCGCGGTCAGCATTTTCCAGACCGTTACGTCGATTCAGGACAACGTGCTCGCGTTCATCCCGCGCGCGGCGGCCATCTTCGTCGTGTTCGCCTTCACGTTCCCCTGGATGCTCCGCGTCGTCTCGGGTTTCGCCCGCGGCCTCATTCTGCGACTTCCGGACCTTGTCCGATGAGCACTCCGCACCGCGCACTGCGCACTCGGCACTGATCCATGAACGGTTTTGGCGCCATCACAGGAATCAGTCTGCTGCTCGTCCGGCCGGGCATGGTGATCGTGTCCACGCCGTTCTTCGGGCGCCTGTACGCGCCGGCACACGTGCGCGCGGGCCTGTCGTTGCTGCTCGCGCTCGCCATCGCGCCGTTCGTCCCCCAGGGCGCGGCGGTCACCGGGATGGGCATGACCGTCGCCATCATTCGGGAGGCCGCGATAGGACTCTCCATCGGCATGTCAATCCGCGTGCTGGTAGCCGGCATCGAGTTGGCGGGGCAGTTGAGCGGGTATCAGGCCGGCTTCTCTTACGGCGCGCTCGTCGACCCGCAGGGTGGCGTTCGCAATCCGCTCGTGTCCGCGCTCTACGCGAACGTAGCGGTGCTGTTCTGTTTCATGACCGACGTGCATCACGCGTTGCTCCGCGCGCTGGTGTCGTCGTATCACGCGCTGCCGATCGGCACGGGCGGCATGGGCCCGGATCTCGCGGCGGCCGTCGCAAAGATGCTCGGCCAGGTCTTCATCATTGGCGCGCGTCTGGCGACGCCGTTCGTCGTTGTACTCCTGCTCGTGGAAATCGCGATGGGCCTGATGGCGCGCGTGGCGCCGTCGCTCAATCCGATGGCCGTCGGCGCGCCGCTCCGTGGCCTGGTCGGCCTTCTGGCGATCTCCTGGACCGTCTCATCGCTGCCCTCGTTCGTGAACCGCTACGCGCCAAGTCTGCTGCAGCTCGCCGCCGACACGGCTCGGATTTTCAGGTAACGACGGGTAACGACAGGTAACGACAGGTCACGATGGCGGATCAGGATCAGGACAAATCAGAGAAACCCTCTGGAAAACGCATCAAGGACGCGCGCAAGCGCGGCCAGATCGCGCGCAGCAAGGATCTCGCCTCGGCCTTCGGCCTGATCGCCATCATGCTCGCGCTCCTGTCGCTCGGGCCGGGACTCACCGCGCAGCTCGGCGCCCGCGTGTCAACCGGACTGGAGCAGGTGGGCGATCACGCACGCACGGCCATTACGGCGGGTGACATCACCACGCAGGTCGTGGCCGACGCGGGCCTCATCGCGCGGCTCGTCGGGCCCATCGCGCTCATCGGCATCGTCGTATCTCTTGTCGTCTCTTACGCACAAGGCGGCTGGAACGTCTCCGCGGAAGCGCTCAAACTCAACTGGGGCCGGCTGAATCCTTCGAACGGTCTCGCCAAGCTGAAGCCGTCACAGGGCGGCGTGGACCTTCTGAAAGCCCTCATCGGCGCCACGGTCGTCGGCGTCATCGCGTACCACCAGGTGACGACGATGGCCGCCGAGACGCCGAGAGTGGCGGCGATGGCCGCGCAGGAAGCGTTCGTGCACGGCTGGGACGTCATCTGGAGCACCGTCTGGAAGTCGGCGATCGCCATGGCGCTCCTCGCCGGCGGCGACTACGGCCTGCAGTACTACCGCTGGTACTCGTCACTCAAGATGACGCGCCAGGAAGTCCGCGACGAGGGAAAGGCCAGCGAAGGCAGCCCCGAGATCAAGGCGCGCGTCCGCAAGGTCCAGCGCGAGATGGCGAAGCGCCGCATGATCGCTGCCGTCAAGGAAGCGACGGTCGTCGTCACCAACCCGACGCACTACGCCGTCGCCCTGAAATACCAGCACGCCACGCGCACTGCTCCGACCGTTGTCGCCAAGGGTCAGGATGCTCTGGCGGCGCGCATCCGCGAAGCCGCGCGCAAGGCTGGCGTGCCGATCGTCGAGAACGTCGCGCTCGCGCGCGCGCTCCATAAAGACACGGAAGTCGGCGACAGCATTCCGGCGAACCTGTTCGCCGCCGTCGCTGAAGTCCTCGCGTACCTCGTGAAAATCAAACAGCTGATGCTCTGAGTCGACCCATGGCCACACTGCCCAGACAGAAACGCGCCTCACACCTGCTCGCGCCCGCCGCCGTCCTGGCGGTCGTGCTCCTCATGATCGTGCCGCTGCCGCCGATCGTGCTCGACCTGTTGCTCTCGGTCGACATCGGGCTCGCCGTGGTGCTGCTGCTCACCGCGATCTATGTGAGACAGCCGGTGGAGTTCTCGGTCTTCCCATCACTCCTCCTGGTTCTCACACTGTTGCGACTGTCGCTCAACGTCGCGTCGACGCGGCTGGTGCTGCTGCACGGCCAGGAGGGCGTCGGCGCGGCAGGTCACGTCATCATGTCGTTCGGCCAGTTCGTGGTCGGCGGCAACTTCGTTGTCGGCATCGTGGTCTTCGCCGTCCTCATCGTCATCCAGTTCCTCGTCATCAACCACGGCGCGGTCCGCATCTCCGAAGTAACCGCTCGATTCACGCTCGACGCGATGCCCGGCCGCCAGATGGCGATCGACGCCGACCTCAACGCAGGCGTCATCGACGACGCCGAGGCGCGAATACGGCGCGACCGGGTACGGCGCGAGGCCGATTTCTACGGCTCGATGGACGGCGCGATCCGCTTCACGCAGCGCGATGCGATGGCGGCCGTGCTCATCACCGCCGTGAACATCGTCGCCGGCCTCATCATCGGTGTCGTTCAGCACGGGCTGGACGTCGGAACCGCCGCGCAGACCTACACGATTCTGACCGTCGGCGAGGGCCTGGTCACCGCGATTCCCGCGCTCCTCGTCTCCATGGCCGGCGGCTTGATCACGACCCGCGCGGCGTCAGAGTCGAACCTCGGCGAGGAAGTCGCCGATCAGCTCTTCAACAAGTCCAAGCCGCTTGCGGTTGCCGCGGGCGTGCTCGTCGGTCTGGCACTCATTCCGGGCCTGCCGAAGTTCTCGTTCCTGCTGGTGGCCGTGGTGTTGGGCGCTGCCGCTTATGTGAACAGAGAAGCGGCAACGCCCACTGCCGAGGCAGCGGAGGAGAAACCCGCGGCGGAGGCCACGGACCAGACCACAGTCATGGTCGACCCCCTTGCGATCGAAGTCGGATACGCGCTCGTGTCGCTCGTGGACGAAAAACGCGGCGGCGCGCTCCTGGCGCGCGTTCGGGCGATTCGCAAGCAGATTGCTACCGACACCGGCATGGTCGTGCCCGCGGTCCGCGTCACGGACAACCTGCAGCACGGTCCGCGCACCTACGTGATTCTCGTCAAGGGCGTCGAAGCCGCCCGCGGCGAGTTGTTCGCCGATCAGTTCCTGGCGATCAATCCCGGCACGGTCGCGACCGGCCTGGATGGACTGCAGACTCGCGAGCCCGCATTCGGCCTGCCGGCCACGTGGATTCGCGGCGAGCAACGCGACGCCGCGATGTCCGCCGGCTACACGGTCGTCGATGCGACGACCGCACTATCCACGCATCTGTCCGAAGTCATCCGCACCTATCTGCCGGATCTCCTCACGCGCCAACAGACCAAGGAGATGGTGGACCAGGTCGGGCAGACATCTCCCAAGCTCGTCGAGGAGCTGGTTCCCAAGCTCGTGTCGATCGGCGAAGTGCAGCGGGTGCTCCGCCAGCTCATGCGGGAGCGCGTGCCGGTCAAGGACCTCACGACGATCCTCGAGGCCATCGCCGACGCCGCAAGCGCGTCGAAGGACCCGGACGTCATCACCGAGGCCGTCCGCGTGGCGCTCGGCCGCACCATCTGCCGCGCGTATCAGGACGAGCGCGGCGACCTGAAAGTGGTTGCACTGTCGCCGTCCGTCGAGGATTCCCTGCTGTCATCGATGGCCCGGACGGACCGAGGCAGTGTGCTGGCCGTGGATCCGACACATGCGCAGCAACTCGCCACAAAACTGGGCGAAGTGCTCACCGGAGATCTGGCACAGCCTGTGCTCTTGTCATCGCCGACGCTGCGGCCGCACCTCTGGCGTCTGTTCGCCAGAGCGCTGCCGCACATAGCCGTCCTCTCGCATAGCGAAGTCCCGCCTCACGTGCGGGTCGTGGCGACGGCAACACTCAACTGAGATGCATTTACAGCAGTTTGACGGGCCTTCCGTGCGAGAAGCGATGGAAGCCGCGAAGAAAAGCCTGGGGCCTGACGCCCTCCTCCTGTCCACCGAGCTGGTTGCAGCGAGGGGCTGGAGGGGCTGGCTCGGGCAGCGCACCGTGCGCGTGACCGGCGCTCTCGAACGCGAGCCGTTGTCGGAAACACGGACGAATGCGCCGGGTGGCCGACACCCTGGCGACGCGCCGGGGGTGAAGCCCCGGCCTACGCGCAGAGACCGTGCCCGTGCAGGTGTGGTGGCCCGACTGATGGCTGCCGGCCTCGATGCCACCCTGGCCGAGGCCACCGCGACGCATCTCTCGGAGGCCGACTGCCGCAACCTCTCCTCAGGGATGCTCCTCGGAGCCCTTTCCACGGAGCTCTCGGGCCTGGTTGCGAACGACGGCGAGTACTCGAAGTACGAAGTCTTCGTCGGCCCTCCTGGAGTGGGGAAGACGACGACCATCGCCAAGATTGCGGCGCAGGAACGCGCTGGTCTGGGCCGGGCGCTCGGCCTGATTTCGACGGATGGCTTCCGTGCCGGCGCCATCGAGCACCTGCGGAGCTACGCCGCCATCATCGGCGCGCCCTTCCGTGCCGCCCGCACCGCTGACGAATTCAAGAAGGTCCTCGCGGGCACGCGAAGCCAGCAGCTGGTCGACACGGCCGGCCGCGCGCCAACGGACGACGGCTTCCGCGACATGCTCGAGCTCCTCAACACCCACCGCGGCGTTCGCACGCACCTCGTGCTCGCCGCCGACACGAGCGTGCCGACCGCGCGCCGCATCTTCGACAAGTACGCCGTGGCGAAGCCCACGCGCGTCGTCATCACCAAGCTCGACGAAACCGATTCCGTGCACCGCGTGTTCAGTGTCGTGCGCGAGCGCGGCCTGCCGGTCTCGTTCATCGCAGCGGGCCAGCGTGTACCGCACGACCTCGAGCGCGCGACGCCCGCGTGGCTCGCGTCGGCGCTGCTGGGTGAGACCGCCGGCGCCGAAGCCCCGGCCTACATCGGATCGCGAACCGTAGGCCGGCCCTCTAGGGCCGGCGTTGATGGCGGTGTCGCATGCCGGTAATGCAGCGGCCGGCGATGAAGATTGCCGTGACCAGCGGCAAGGGCGGCGTTGGCAAGACCAGCCTTACCGTGAACCTGGCCGTGGCGCTCGCGCGCCTGGGTCATCGCGTCGGTGTCGTGGACGCGGACTTCGCGCTGGGCAACGTGGACGTGATGCTCGGCCTCGCGCCCCAGTCGCATCTTGGCGCCGTCATCTCCGGCGAGTGCTCGGTCGATGACGTGACCATCGAAGGTCCGCACGGCGTGCGGATCGTTCCAGCCGGAAGCGGCGTGCGCGCGCTGACGCAGCTCGACACGCATGAGTGGACGCGGCTCGCCGAAGCGTTCGTCGTCGCCTCTCGCGATCTGGACTTCCTGATTGTGGACACCGCGAGCGGCGTCTCCGACAACGTCATCGATCTCATCGGGCTCGTTGACTACGCGCTCGTCGTGACCGCGCTCGAGCCGGCCGCCGTGGTCGATGCCTACGCGGTCATCAAGCTGGTGAGCGCCAGCCACCGCACGAAGGGCATCGGCGTCGTGGTGAACGCGGCCGAGGACGCGGACGAAGCAGACCTCGTCTTCCGCCAGCTCTCGATGGCCGCCGACAAATTCCTTGGCCGCGCGTTGCGCTACGACGGTTTCGTGGTGCACGACGTGGAACTTCAGATGGCCGTGCGCGGTCAGGCGCTCGTCGCGGACCGCGACGATGCGGAGGGCGCGTCACGGTGTTTCCGCCGGCTCGCTCGCCGCCTTGCGGCGTCGCGTCCGGCCTGGACCGCTCCACCCGTTCCCGTTCCGGGCCCCCGCCCGGATGTCGCGCTGGAAGCCGTACACGGCGAGGACGCCCACCGATGCGCATGATTCGTACAGCAACCACGACCAGCCAGGAAAATCGAGACGAGCTGGTCATGAACCACGTGAACCTGGTGCGATCGATGGCCAACCGCCTCGCGCGCCGCCTCCCTTCACAGGTCGAAGTTTCGGAGCTTGTGAGCGTCGGCATCCTCGGCCTCATCGACGCCGCCGGCCGCTACCGTCCGTCGCTTGGCGTGCCGTTCGACGCGTTCGCGCGACGCCGCATCCATGGCGCGATGCTCGACGCTCTCCGCGAGCTCGACTGGGCGCCGCGCTCTGTCCGCAAGGCGCAGCGCGAGCTCGACGGCGCGCTGGCGCAACTCCGTCACCTGCTCGGCCGCGAGCCCCGCGAGGAGGAAGTCGCGCAGACGATGCACTTGTCCACCGACGACTACCGCAAGGTGCTCGACCAGCTTCGTACCGCGGATCTCGCTGTGCTGCGATCCACCGACGCGGGCAACGGGGACGACGCACGGCCGGCGTTCGAGATTGCGATTGACGACAGCGAGGGTCCGCACGCGCTGCTCGAGCGCAGCGAGCTGAAGTCGCACCTCGTCGCAGCGCTGGGCGATCTGCCCGAGCGTGAGCGCCACATTCTGGCGCTCTACTACGAGGAAGAGCTCACGCTGGCCGAAATCGGTGCCGTCATCGGCGTCGGCGAGTCGCGCGTGTCGCAGCTCCGCACCCAGGCGATCGCCCGGCTGCGCTCGGCCATCCAGGCGCGCGTCGCCGCGACGCGCCCGAACTAAGTCATGAGCAAGATTCTTTCGCAGGACGAAATCGACGCGCTGCTGTCCACGACCGCGGCGACCGAGCCGGCTGAAAGCAACCGGCCGAAGGCGGAGGTTCGCGAGTCCGTCATCCGCTACAACTTCCGCCGGCCCGACCGCGTGTCGAAGGAGCAGATCCACTCGCTCCACTTTCTGCACGACCGTTTCGCGCGCAACATCGCGACGTCGCTATCGGCGTACCTCCGCGCGATTTCTGACATCCAGATCGTCTCCGTCGAGCAGTTCTCCTACTCGGAGTTCCTGATGTCGCTCACGGACCCGACGGCGTTCTACGCCATCGCGATTCCGCCGTTCGAGGAGCTCGGCGCGCTCGAAATCAATCCGGGCGTGGCGTTTGCCATGGTGGACCGCATGCTCGGCGGCGCCGGCCGGCCGGTGGCGCTCAATCGCGCGCTGACCGAAATCGAACAGCACGTCCTCGACAGCGTCGTGAAGCTGCTGCTCGAGAATCTGACCGAGACCTGGCGGCCGATCATGGAGCTGCAGTTCGCCATCAAGGGCCGCGAGACGCGGCCGCAGATGTTGCAGGTCGCCGCGCCGAACGAAGTCGTCGTCATGATCGTGTTCGACGCGAAGATCGGCGAGTCGCGCGGACAGATCAATCTCTGCGTGCCCGCGAGCATCATCGAGTCCACCGGCACGGGTTTCGTGCAGGCCTGGCACCGCCAGCGCCGCGAGCTGACGCCGACGGAGCAGACCTGGCTCACCGACAACCTCGGCCGCGTGCCCGTGACCATCACGCCGATGGTGCGCACGCACCTCGGCGCGAGTGAGGTGCTGGCGCTCGAGCCCGGCGACGTCCTGTCGCTCTCGCTTGGCGCGGATCAGCCGATCGATCTCTGGGCCGGCAACGCTTTGAAACTCCGCGGACGTCTCGTCGCCGAAGAGGGACGCGTGCGGATGCATGTGGAGCAGCGCCTGGCTATGGCGTGTGGAGCCTAAGGAATGTCCAAGACTGTGACCCTGAACAAGGAAACGATCGCCGCCGCGCTTGTCGAGGAGTTCGCGAACGCGCTCGCGGCGACGCTGGGCGGCACCGCGACGGCTGCCGGGTCCGACGCGGCCGGGTCTAAAGACCCGGCCTCCAGGAATCTGACCGGCTGGCTCGTCACGCTGCCGGTGTCCGGCGGTGCGGCGGGCACCGTGACGATTACCTGCGACAGCGAAGGCGCGTCCGCCGCCGCCAAGGCGGCGCTCATGATGACTGAAAATGAGGCGCCGGATGCTGCCACGGTCGCCGATCTCGTGAAGGAGATCGCGGGCCAGGCGGCGGGATCGCTCGTGCTGCGTTCGCCATTCGAATCACTGACCTTCGGGCCCGCGACGATTGCCGAAGCAAAGGCCGGCGCGTGGACGCCCTCGACCACGTTGCAGATCGCCGACATCCGCTGCCTGGTTGGCGCGGTCGCGGCAGTCCAAATGGCAGTCCCAATGACCCCGGGAGTCGTTTCCGTCGCAAAAGACAACTCCAGGAGTCTTGAGACGCTCGACGCCGTCATGGATGTCGATCTGCCGCTGACCGTGCGGTTCGGCCGCACCGTCATGAATCTGAAGGCGTTGTCCGCGCTCGGGCCGGGGTCGATGGTCGACATGGGCCGATCGCCGGACGAGCCCGTCGAGTTGCTCGTCGGCGAGCGCCTCATCGCACGAGGCGAAGTCGTCATCGTCGGCGGCAATTACGGCGTGCGCGTCACTGAAATCACCAGACATCGTCAGGGAGTGGAGGCTTAGTCACGTGACTGTTGCGATTGCTGTTCTGTCGCTCGTGTTCGTCGTTCAATCGTTCATCGGGTTTCGTCTGCTGACCCGCCTGCGGCAGGTCGACCATGTCCATGAGCGTCTGCGCCGGCTGGCGCAGGCGACGACGCTTCTTGCGGACACGACCGAAGCAGGCCTCACCGCGCTCGCGAGCGAAGTGAGCCGGGTGGGTCAGCGCCGGGTCGCACCGCGGACCCCGGCGAGGACGACCGCGAAACGGATCGCCAGCGCCGCCCGATCGGGGCAGTCCATTGGCGCGATTGCCGGCAGCGAGTCGCTCTCGGAAGGCGAAGTCAGGCTTCATCTCGCGCTCGCCGACGAAGAACTTTCCGCGGCGTAGCGGTTCAGGGCACAGGGTTCAGGGTTCCGGAGTACAAAGATGCCAGGCACTCATTACATCGCGCTCAGCGGCCTTCGCGCCCGCGCCGACGATCTCGATCGGCTCGCGGCCGACATCGCGAACGCGAGCACGATCGGCTACAAGGGCGAGCGCGCGTCGCGCGCCGCGGCCGAGCGCGCCTCGTTCGGCGACCAGCTCAAGACCGCGATCGACGCGACGTCAGGCGAGCGCCGTCTCGACGTGCGGCCCGGGCTCATCAATGCGACCGGCCGGTCGCTCGACGTCGCCATCGACGGCGACGGGTTCTTCAGCATTCAGACGGACGAAGGCGTGCGGTACACGCGCGACGGCCGCTTCACGAAATCAGCCAGCGGCCAGCTCGTCACGGCCGACGGCGATGAAGTGCTCGGCACGGGCGGTCCCATCGCGCTCGGCGACGGCGAGATTCGCGTCGACGGCGACGGTACGGTGTGGAACGGCGCGACCAAGGCGGGCCAGCTCGCGGTCGTCGAGTTCGACGAACCCGCCCGCCTCGCGCGCGATCGATCGAGCCTGCTGCGGGCCGACGGCATGGACGCGAAGGCATCGACGACGCGCACGATACGCGCCGGCGCGCTCGAGCAATCGAACGTCACGATGTCGGATCGGCTCGCGGAGCTCGTCCAGGTCTCGCGTGGCATGGAAGCGCTGCAGAAAGCGCTGTCGCTCGTGATGAACGACGTCGACGGAAAAGCAATCGAACAGTTTGGACGCAGATAGTTCAAACGACGCGAACGACGCAAACGACGATAACGACGCCAAGTCAAGGGGTTACAAGTGATTAGAGCGCTATACACGGCTGCGAGCGGCATGAATGCCCAGCAGACCAACATCGACAACGTGGCGCACAACCTCGCCAACGTGAACACGGTCGGCTTCAAGAAGAGCCGGGTCGAGTTCGAAGACCTCGTGTACCAGGAGATTCGCGCGGCGGGCGCCGCGGCATCCGCCGCGACCGAAGCGCCGATTGGCCTCGAGATCGGCCTGGGCACGCGGCCGGTTGCGACCGCGCGCAACTTCGCCGCGGGCAACCTCAAGTCCACGTCGAATCCGCTGGACCTCGCGATCGAAGGCCAGGGCTTCTTCGCGGTGTCGTTGCCGGGCGGTGGCACGGCCTACACGCGCGCAGGTTCGTTCCATCGCGACGCCCAGGGCGTGCTCGTCACGAACGAGGGCTACGCGCTCGAGCCGTCCATCACCATTCCGTCGAACGCGACGTCCATCAGCATCTCGAAGGACGGCATCGTGTCTGCCTCGGTGTCGGGCCAGGCGGCGGCACAGAACGTCGGCTCGATCACGATCGCGCAATTCTCCAACCCCGCGGGTCTGCGGCCGCTTGGCGGCAACCTGTTCGAAGTCACGACGGCGTCCGGTGAACCGGAGACGGGCGTCGCCGGCGCCGACGGACGCGGCACGCTCGCGCAGGGATTCCTCGAGGAGTCCAACGTCAGCGTTGTCGAGGAAATGGTCAACATGATCGTCGGCCAGCGCGCGTACGAGGCGAACTCGCGCGTGCTCAAGGCCGCGGACGAAATGCTGGCCCAGGTCAACAACCTCGTCAGATAACTGATGCCGCGGACTGCCGTTCCATTCGTCGTCTGTGTCGCCATGCTCGCAGGTGGTGCGGTGCTCTCGGGCTCGCAGCCTGCCGAGACCGCGCGCGACGCTGTCGCCGCCGCCGTTCGTGCGCGCATGGGCGACGTCGACGTGACGGTCGAGCGCTTTCCGTCCGGCGAGCCGACGGGCGTGTTCTCGCACGCCACGCCCGATCCGGGCGCGGTGCTGGGAAAGGCGATCTGGTTCACGATGACGCGTGAAGACGGTCTCAGCGCGAACGTGCGGGCGAGCGTTGAGTTGCGTGTCATCGGACGTGTGGTGAAGGCGTCTCGCGCCATCGAGCGGGGCACAACGCTTGACGCGGCGAACCTGACGGTCGAACCAATCGAACTCAAGGCATTGCCGTTGCGCGCGCTGCCGGCGATGGGTGAGCTCGCCGGCGCGAAAACACTGCGTCCTCTTGCCGCGGGGCAGACCATCGAACGCGCGTTCGTCGCATCGAAGCGTGCCATCAATGCGGGCGATGCCGTCACGGCCTATGCCGTCACGGGCGCTCTTGAGGTGTCCGCCAGCGCGATTGCCGCGGACGCTGGGAACCCCGGCGATGTCATTCGTGTGTCACTGCCCGGCAGCCGCAGATATCTCAGAGCCAAAGTCATCAGTACGGGAGTCGTGGAGGTTGTGAATGGCCGGTGAGTTTCGTTCCGTCGTGTGGGCTGCGAGCTGGGCGCTGATTGGGCTCCTGCTCCTGCCATCCACGGCATCTGCGCAGAAGACGCCCTCTGTTTCGTATGAAGCGGAGTACCGCCACTACCTCGAGCTCGCGCGCAAGTCGCCGCCGCCATCAACGTCCGACTCGTGGATGTCCGGGCTCATGCTCGATACGACCGCGCGCCGTGCGAACGATCTCGTGACCATCCGCATCATTGAAAGCGTCTCGGCAACCGGCACGGCCGACCGGACCATCGGCAAGGCGGGGGGTGCGAACGTCAACGCGCCCTGGCCCTGGCCGTTCTCGTGGGCGTTGCCCAAGATCCTGCCGTTCGACACCGACTCCAATTTCAAAGGCAACGGTTCCACATCACGCGCGACGGCGATCACGGCGACGATGACGGCGCGCGTGGCGGAGGTCCTGTCCAACGGCGACCTCGTCATCGAAGGCGTCCGGGAACTCGAGATCAACGGAGATCGGCAGCTCGTCGTGCTGAGCGGCGTCGTCCGCACAGTCGACATCAGCCGCGGCAACGTCGTGCTGTCGTCCTCGGTCGGCCAGCTCAGCATCCGCTGCCTCGGCAAGGGAAAGATCGAAGACGGCGTCACGCCGGGCTGGCTCATCCGCGTGCTCAACAAGGTGTTCTAGGAATGAAAACTACTTCCGCTCTTCTTCTCAGTGTGCTGTTCTTCCTCAATGCGCCTGATGCGGCCACACAGGCGCAGGCGCCGACGGCGCGCCTCAAAGATCTCGTCGCCCTTCAGGGCATCAGTTCTTCGCCGTTGGTCGGATACGGGCTCGTAGTCGGTCTCAACAAGACCGGCGACAAACGCCAGACGATCTTTTCCACGCAGACGCTCGCAAACCTCCTCTCGCGTCTCGGCGTGAACGTGGACGGCGAGGCCATCAAGGTCGAGAACATCGCCGCTGTGCTGGTGACGGCGGATTTGCCGCCGTTTGCCCGCGCCGGTGCGAGGCTCGACGTCACGGCCTCCTCGGTCGGCGATGCGCGCAGCCTGCAGGGCGGCACGCTGCTCGCGACGCCGCTCAAGGGGCCGAACGGTGAGATCGTCGCGCTGGCGCAGGGTTCGCTCTCGGTGGGTGGCTTTGGCGGGGGCAGCGGCGGCACCAGCGTGTCCGTCAATCATCTGACCGTCGGCCGGGTGCCGAGCGGCGCCATCGTGCAGTCGGTCGCGCCGGCCACCATGCCGCGAGGCGAGGATCTGACGCTTGCGCTGCGCGATCCCGACTACGTGACCGCGTCGCGCATCGCCCGCGCGATCAACGACGACCTCAAGACCGACATCGCGCGCGTGCTCGATCCCGGCAGCGTCTCCGTCCGCGTCCCGGCCGATCGCCGCGACAGCGTGCCGGAGCTGATGGCGCGGATGGAGAACCTCACCGTCGAAGTGGATACGATCGCGCGCGTCGTCATTGCGGAGCGCACCGGCACGGTTGTCGTCGGCGGCAACGTGCGGCTCGGACCGGCCGCTGTGGCGCACGGCAATCTGAGCGTGCGCATTTCGACCCAGTACAGCGTGTCGCAGCCGAATCCGTTGTCGACCGGCGCCCAGACGACCGTGGTCCCGAACCAGCGAGTGGACGTCCGCGAAGGCACGTCGCGCCTGGTCACGCTGCCGGACGGCGTGACGCTCGATGCCGTGGCGAGCGCGCTCAACGCGCTTGGCGCGTCGCCGCGCGACATCATCGCCATCATGCAGGCGCTCAAGGCGGCGGGCGCGCTGCGCGCGGAGCTGGTGATTCTGTGAGCCTGGACCCGAAGATCGCCTCGCTCGGCGTCCCGGCGGCTGCGCCGGCTGAAGCCGATCGTAGCCGCCCGTCTTCAGACGGGCCCCAGGGGCAGAAGCTCGCCAAGCTGGCCGGCGAGTTCGAGTCGATGCTGCTCCTGCAGATGCTGCGCGAGATGCGGAAGTCCGGGTCGTGGAAAGACGAGGAAGACGAGAAGGACGGATTCGGCGCCGACACGCTGTTCGACACGCTCGACATGGAGCTGGCGTCGTACATCACCAAGGCGCAGGGCCTCGGGCTGGAGAAGTCGCTGGTCAAGCAGGTCCTCGGCGAATCGGACTCGGCCGCGCCGTCGAAT
>DATNEY010000001.1:0-121723 GCA_035606665.1 Vicinamibacterales bacterium
CCGCGCGTGGAAGTATCCACTGCCCGGCGATCCGGATGTCGCGATGATCCACCGCGTCGTCATCGACGTGGACACCGGGAAGATGAAACGGCTGCTGATGAAGCCTGATTTTCATCGCGCCATGTCGGAAGACAACATCGACATGGGGGAGTACCTGTGGAGCCCGGACGGTTCAAAGCTCGGATACGTATCAACGGACCGGTTTCACAGGAACTCCACGGCCAAGCTCGCCGACACCACGTCGGGCGAGGTGCGGACGCTCTTCACCGAGAGCGAGAAGACCCACGTGCAGACGCGCGTGCAGTGGCAGATCCTCTGGGACACGAACGAAATCCTCTGGTACTCGCAGCGCGACGGCACGGCGCAGATGTTCCTCTACGACCTCCGCACCGGCCAGCCGAAGAATCAGATCACGACCGGCGTCGGGCCGATCACCGGAATTGCCCGGCTGGATCGCGCATCGCGCACGATGTGGTTCAACGCGGTCGGCAAGGAAAAGGGCCAGGATCCCTACTTCACGCATCTTTATAAGGTTGGTCTCGACGGAAAGAACTTCGTCTCGCTGACGCCCGACAACGGGACACACACCGCGCAGATCTCGCCCGACGGCAAGTACATCATCGACACGTTTTCTCAGCCTGACGTCGCTCCAGCGATCAATCTACGTGACGGCGCCACTGGCGCGCTGATCATGCCGCTCGAGAAGGCCGACATCTCGAAGCTGCTGGCGTACGGCTGGAAGCCGCCGATGCAGGTGAAGATGATGGCGGCCGACGGCAAGACGGAGATCTACGGTGTGCTCCATCGGCCGACGAACTTCGATCCGTCGAAGAAGTACCCCATCATCAATCAGGCGTACCCCGGCCCGCAGTCGGGCAGCGTCGGATCGCGGGCCTTCAGCGCGGCGCGCGGCGACCGTCAGGCGCTCGCCGAACTCGGGTTCGTCGTCGTCAGCATCGACGGCACCGGGACACCGAATCGATCGAAGGCGTACACCGACGCGTACTACGGTGCGATGGGCCGGCACAACACGATCCCGGATCAGATCGCCGGCATGAAGGAGCTCGGGAAGCGTTTCCCGTGGATCGACATCGACAAGGCCGCGATGTGGGGCCACTCGGGCGGCGGATTCATTACCGCGGACGCGTTGCTGCGCGCGCCATACAACGACTTCTTCAAGGTCGGAATCGCCGAGTCAGGGAACCACGACCAGCGCCAGTACGAGGACGACTGGGGCGAGCGCTACCAGGGGCCGCTGGTGAAGAATCCGGACGGCACGGACAACTACGCGATCGAGGCCACACAGACGCAGGCGGCCGGGCTGAAAGGCCATCTGTTCCTGATCCACGGCACGATGGACAACAACGTGCCACCGTACAACACGCTCCTCGTCGCCGACGCGTTGATCAAGGCCAACAAGGAGTTCGACATGCTCCTGATTCCGAACTCCGGCCACGGATTCGCGCCCGCCAACTACGTCATGATTCAGCGCTGGAATTATTTTGTCCGGCACCTGCTCGACGCCGATCCGCCGAGAAACTATGTCGTGCCGGCTGGCCCGGCCGGCGGCGGCAGACGCGGTGGCGGACCGGGGCGTAGGCCGGGCCTTTAGGCCCGGCCCGGCGGCCCTGAAGGGCCGCCCCACCACGACGCCGGAGGGCGTTGCGTGACGACGGAGTGGAAGGACGCCATCAAGGACGGCAATCTCGCGCGGCTCGACGTCCTGGCTGGTGACGGTGCGGACATCGACGCGTTCGACGATCACGGCCAAACCGGCCTGATGATCGCCGCGCGCGATGGCCGCACGCCGGTCGTGCGCTGGTTCGTCGAACATGGCGCCGATCTCAATCACACAGCCAAGTTTCATCTCTCAGCACTCATGCTCGCGGTCATCAACGGACGCGACGCCATCGTCGGGATCCTCGTCGATGCCGGCGCCGACCGCGCGATCCGGGGATCCGGGGCGCCCGGCTTCGAGGGCAAGACCGCGCTCGACATCGCGCGAGCCGGCAATCGCGACATCATGGTCGCCCTGCTCAGCGAGTAGCTCCCCGGACGGCAAGAAACCCCATCAGTCCGGCAGTATCAAGTAGTGAGCGACGAACTCACCGCCGCATCCGGTCCGCAGGACGTTGTCAGCCGCCTGTCGGACGGGGAATGGCATCGCCTCATCGTTCAGCTCGGCCGGTATGCCGTGCAGAAGAGCCGAAGGTTCTACTGGCGCACCGGCTCTGGCGGGGAGCTGCCGGACGGCGAGGTGACGCAGTCGATCGTCTCGAAAGCCATCGTCCTGTGGCTCGACGGGCGCCGGCGATGGAATCGCGCGGAATATGGGGACCTCGAGAGCTTCCTGATGGGTGTGATCGACAGTCTGCTATCGCACGCCGCCGGGGGCGCGGACAACCGGCACATCCGTCCGCACGAGCCCGGCGCGGACTACGTTCAGGGGTCGCCAACGCCGGAGAGCGCACTCCTTGCGCACGAACGGGCGACGGAGGCGGACGCCATCCTCGGCGAGATCACCCGCCAGTCGCACGGGGACACCGTCGTGATCGAGATCATCGACGCCATCCGGAAGGGCGCGGCGACACGGCGGGAGATTGCCGCAGCGACCCGACGAACGGTGGACGTCATCGACAACGGACTGAAGCGGCTTCGCCGCACGGGCACGAGTGTCGCCAGGAGCAGAGCCCATGGATTCCAGAACACGCGATAGCGAGGACACTCTCAGGCAGATTGACGAGCTCGCTGCCGAGGCCCGGCACAGCGACGTCGAGGCGCGCGAGATGCTCGAGTCAGCCGGGATCGATCCGGACACTTTCGCGCGGGCGGTACGCCAGGAGGTTCAAGCAGCCGTTCCGAAGCCGGAACTTCGCACTTCACACTTCGAACTTCGAACTTTCTTCCTTGGTGTCATCGCCGCCAGCGTCGCGTTCGCGGCCGTGTCGGTTCACTTCAACTACCGCGCGGGTCTCGAGGCCCAGCGCCAGCTCGCCCGCGCCCAGCTCATCGGGCCGCTCCTGCCGGCGTTGTCCAGCGAGGATCCCGAGCGCCGATCGATCGCCCTCGTCGTCGCGCAGCAGGTCGATCCGGCGTTTGCGGCAGAGACGTCCGCCCAACTGGCGCGCTGGGATGTGAACACGCAGGCTCGCGCGCGGGCGTATCGGAATACGACCTACGCCGACCGGATCCTCGCGGGCATCCAGAAGCTCGAGATCAGCCGCGATCCGGAGGACCGCAAGGCGGCGATCTGGAACGACCTGCTGCCGGTGCTGGTGGAGGCGCGAAGGAATCGCAACGAGTTCGTGGACGTGGCGATCGAGTACCAGCGCGTCCTGCCACTGCTCAGCGTCCGCAATCCGGACGTGTTCCTGGACAGCTACTGGGGCGAGCTGTGGATTCTGAACATCCTGCTGGAGTCACGCATCGTGCCCGTGGTCGAAGCCGCCCGCCGGGCCGCGCCGGAGCCCGCGGTGGTCGAAGCGGTCTTCCAGAAGAACGCCTCGGGCCTTCCCGAGCGCGACCGTCTGGCGTTCGAGGAAGCGAAATCGGCGTACGTAAGGACGCTTACCGCAATTCGCTAAGTCAATGGATCGATGGTCCGTTGAACAAATGGATCGATACAGGACTCACTAATGTCAATTGGCTTCGATCCCGTCGTCGGGAGCGTGTTGTTCTCCGCTGGTCTCATTCCTCACGTGGCGCCGCCGCGGAGGGAGCTCGAGCTGCCGACGGTGACGCCGGAGACACCGCCGCTGGTTACCGTGATTCTCGCGTTGTATCGCGAGCGCTGGGACGACATCGACATGACTCTCGAGTCGTTGCTGAAGCAGACGTATCCGAAGGAGCGGCTGGAAGTGCTGGTGGCCATCGAGGCGCACGACCAGGCGATTCATCCGCTTGCGGATCGGGCGGTCCGCAAGCTGCGCGACGCCGGCATCGGGAGCGCGATCGTCATGAGTCACGGCGGCAAGCGCCTGAAGGCGTACGCGCTCAACCTGGCGATCGAGCGCGCGCACGGTGACATCTGCGCGTTCTATGACGCCAGCGACGACATCGAGCCCGCGCAAATCGAGCGCGCGGCGCTTCTGATGCACGAGAAGCATTACGACGCGGTTCAGGCGACCGTGCTGAGGAAGGGAAGATCTATCCTTAGCGAGTTTCTGTTCATCGACACGGCGTTCTGGTTCAGGAAGTACCTCCCATTCGTCCTCGGGCTCGCCAAGGGGATGCCGCTCAGCGGCGAGGGTCTGTTCCTGCGTCGAGCGGTGCTGAACGAAGTGGGTGGATTCCCGGAAGTACTTACCGAGGATGCGTATCTCGGCATCCTTCTTACGGAGCGCGACAAGCGCTTCGGCCTCGTGTCCTCGGTCATTACCGAAAAGGCGCCCCGCAGCATGAAGGCGCACTTCATTCAGCGCCTGCGCTGGAATCGCGGGTACCTCACGTGTCTGGCGCGCCTCGTTCGGTCGGACCTGTCGTGGAAGAGGAAGGGCGCGCTGTCGCTGCCGTTCCTCACGCCGCTCAGCTGCGCACTGGCGTTCGTCGGATGGCTGCTGATCGTGGGCCAGTGGGGCCTGTCGGTCGCAGGCGGATTTCAGATCCCTGACGTCACGCTCTCGGTCGTGCCGCACACCGCGTACTCGAACGCGATGTACTACTGGGCGCTGACGCTCTTCGTCGTCGGCATCCCGATGTGCGTGGTGTCGTACGTCCACACGCTCTGGGTGCTGGGACTGAAACGGTCGGTGCCGTTCGTGATGATGCTGCCGTACTACTGGACGTTCATCGGGTTCGCGGCCACGTGCTCGTTCTTCAAGAACACGACGCACTGGGGCAAGACCGAGCGATGAGTCGCGCCTCTCAGCGGATCCAGGACGCTCGGAGGACCTTCGCGCCCCGCCTGGCGCTGGCCTGAATGACCCTGGGCGTGATGCCAGTCGGCCGGGCGTACGTCACCTCGTACTGCGACGTCAGCGCCGCCGCCACGCGGTTCAGAATCGATTCCATCGCCGTCGTCGACACGGCCGTGACCTGCATGCCGCCGGTGGGTTCGGGCAGGTTCGAGAACAAGGTGTCACGAAGGGGGACGAGCGCCGGCCTGATTCCCGCGATCCCCCGGATCGTCACGGGCCAGTAGGCCGCGCCGGACTTGAGCA
The DNA here is from genome assembly GCA_035606665.1 of Vicinamibacterales bacterium. Lineage (GTDB taxonomy): Bacteria > Acidobacteriota > Vicinamibacteria > Vicinamibacterales > SCN-69-37 > DASUGC01. The sequence goes on from DATNEY010000001.1 coordinate 5,160, forward strand.
CGGTGTCGGCGACGCTTTGTGGCGTAATTGCGCTGCTTTCGGGGCCGTCGAACGTAACGGAGACGATGGCCCGTCTTGGTGATTCCCTGTTCATCAACTCCCGGCTTGCCGCCACCAGCGCCTCGAGGAGCACGCCGGCGCCCTGCTGACTCTCAACCAGCCGATCCGTCCAGGGTTTGATCTTCCTGAATTCGGACGTGGAGGGCACGACGACTGAACCACCCTGGGCGAGATCCATGATCGCCACTTCCGATCCCGCGGTTCCGCTGAGCACGCGCCGGCAGAACGCCGCCAGCCCGCGCCGCATATCTTGTGTTGGAAACTGCACGCCCGGAGCGGGCTTCGCGGTGTCGACGAGCAGCGCGACGTACAAGGCTTCGTTGTTCGGCCGCACCTCGATGACTTCCCGTTGCGTTCCGTCCTCGGTCACGATGAACTCGCTGGCCCGGAGATCCCGAATCGGACCGCCCGCGTCGTCCAGGACGGTGACGAGGATCGACTTGGCGACGGCTTCCGTGGCTCGGGCGGCATCGACGCTGACCAGCGCCGCCGCGATCGCCAGTGATAGTGATATTGCTAGTGAGATTCTTCGCCGCACCGTTTTTCTCCCGTCGCCACAAGGATACGCGCAGACCGGCGCGCCTGCGAACCCCAGCGTCTAGACACAAAGAACTCTGCAGAATAAAGTTGTAGCCCATGCCGAAGCGCCAGATGCAGACGTGGCTCGTGCTGGTCGTCCTCGCGGTCGGCCTGGTGATCGTGTTCGTTCTCGGACTCTGGGCCTACATGAGCGCCACGGCCACGCCCATCCACCCGAATCCCCGCGAAGTGTCGTCGGTGACACGCGCGGCCCCGCCCGCGAGGTGGGCCGCGGCGGTGAGCCAGGCGCAGGAGGCCGCTCGCGAGGCCATCAGCGCGCAGAACCTGCCCGGCCTCTCCGTCGCGGCGGGCATTGGCGATGGTGTTCGCCAGGAGGTGGTGTGGGCCGAGGGCTTCGGCTGGGCTGATCTCGAGAATCGGGCGTCCGTGTCACCCGAGACGAGATTCCGGACCGGCGGCATCTCCATGGCGCTTACCTCCGCCGCCGTTGGCCTGCTGGTCGAAAGAAATCAGGTCAGGCTCGACGATGAAATTCACAAGTACGTGACGGAGTACCCAGCCAAGGAGTGGCCGGTCACGTTGCGTCAGCTCATGGGGCACGTTGGTGGCGTCGCGAATGACCAGGGCGACGAAGAGCCGTTGTCTGAGCGCTGCGCGCGGACGGTTGACGTGGTGCAACGTTTTGCGAAGACGCCGCTGCGATTCGAGCCGGGCACACGGTACAGGTACTCAACCTACGGCTGGACACTCGTGAGCGCAGCCGTGGAATCCGCGGCGCGCGAATCATTCTTCAGTTTCATGCGCAGTCAGGTTCTGGGACCGCTTGGGATGAACGACTCGTCGCCGGATTCCGAGACCGAGCCACCTCCGAACCGCGCGAAGTTCTACCACCCGAGGTTCGCCGGAGACACGCGCTACGGGCCCGAGCCGGCGCGGGACGGGGACTACTCCTGCTTCGCCGGTGCCGGCGCGTTCGTGTCCACGCCGTCGGATCTGGTCAGGTTCGGAATGGCGATGAACAGCGGCAGACTGTTGCAGCCCGCGACCGTCGCGCAGTTCCAGACATCTCAGCGGCTTGTGACAGGCGAAGAGACCGGCTACGGTCTCGGCTGGGATCTCGAAACGGTTCAGCTCTCCGGCGAGTCAACGACGACGGTCGGCCACGACAGCGAGTTCACCAACGGCGGCAGCGCGTCATTGAAAGTGTTCCGGTTTCCCGGCCTCGACGTCGTCGTCGCGGTGACAACCAACATCTCGTTCGCGGACACGGACGCCATTGCGTTGAAAGTTGCCGAGGCGTTTGCCCGCGAAGCGAAGGCCCCGGCGGCAAGTAGGTGCGTTGCCACACTCTGTGGCTATTTGTTGCCAACGTTTGTCTGTGACATCCGGCGGCCCAGGCGGAACTCCACCCCGCCTTTCATAGTCGTGAAGATGGTGAGCTCGCGGCCGTCTGCCATCAGGCGGCAGCTCTCGGGGTAGGGAAGCTCGTCGAGTTTCACGATGAGTTCTTCGTCCGAGAGGCCGTTGACGCGATCGATTTCAATCGTCGCGCTGCCGCGGATGATGTTCGTTTCCGGTGCGGACAGCGTCGCCGATCGCAGCATTTTCCCCGAGGAATTCTTCGCTTCGGAGAATGTCCCGCGCGCGAGTACGTCCCCCGACTGAGTGCGGATCTCGACGGTGTTCACTGTCATGAGGTCGCCGGCATCCTGCGACAGGGTCTGATTGACCCTCATCGTCGATGACAGGCAGGCGCTGGTCGCTGCGAGAGTGGCAATGAGCAAGAGACGCTGAAGCATGGCGTCCTCCCTTGAGAGCAGGATGTGGTGGTTACCTGGGGAATAGGGCAGCAAGAGCCGTACCGCCGGCCCCGGACGTCGAGGGGGTCACACTTTCGGGAACCCGGTAGCCCTTTTCCGGGACTATACAGATGAGATGGATGATGCGGCCCTGCTCGCGAAGGCGCGAAGGGGGAACGAGGATGCGTTCTCGCTGCTCTTCGAGCGCCATCAGAGGCAGATCTACCGATACGGCGCGTACATGTGCGGGCCTCACGCCGCGGACGACGTGGTGCAGGACACATTCCTCGCTGTGCTGCGGCAGACCGGCCGTTCGGATACGCCCGGCGGAAGCGTGCGGTCGTATCTGCTCGGAATCGCGCGTCACATCGCACTGAAGCGGCTCGCTGCGGCCCACACGCCGCTCGAAGAGCCCGCTGACGAGGCGAACGACGAGCTCGCGTCGGCGGACCCGTCACCGCTCGAGACGATGACGCGATCTGAAATGTCCGGCGCTGTTCGCCGGGCAGTGGAGACACTGCCGGCGGCATATCGGGAGGCAGTCGTGCTGTGTGAACTCCAGCAACTCGAATACGAAGAAGCTGCCGGCCTCATGCAATGTCCGATCGGCACGGTGCGATCGCGACTGCATCGTGCCAGGCGCCTGCTGGCCGCGAAGCTCGGGAGCGCTCTATGAACCCACACGATGACAATCGGGATCGTCCGTTGACCGGCGCGCTTCGTCGTGTGGCGGAGGACGACGACACGGCCGGAGCATCGCCCGCGGTTCGCGCCCGCCTGCTGAATGAGGTCCGCTCGATTGCGCGCGCGCGCCGGCGCACGTCATCGATCTCGCTTGCAGCGGCCGCGCTCGTGATGCTCGGAGTCGGCTACATGTTGTGGCGTGCCGTCGGGCCATCCGCCGACGGGACTCCCGACACTTCCACAGCCGGAGTTCGTGCCGAGGTCACGACGCCGTTCTTCCCATTGATTTCAACAACAACGCCACTGACCTCGACTCACATCGTCCGCATCGAAGTGCCGCGCCGTGCGCTTGCCTCGTTCGGTCTTGCGGCCGCGGAGGCGGCGGAAGAGCTCTCTTCGGGAACCGTGCTCGCCGATGTGGCCATCGGCGACGACGGCCTGGCGCGGGCGGTGAGATTTGTTCGACCTTCAACACCAGAGGAGAAACAGCCATGACTACGCACTTGAACCGATACCGCTTTGCTGCCGCTCTGAGCGGGCTGATCGTGCTGCTGGCCGCGGCAGGCCCGCGAGCCCAGGACAAGCAGATCGCGATCTTCACGAACGGCGATCCGACGCTTGCCGCACCGGTCGCTGGGGCGCCGTACTCGGCGGAGGGCATCACGACAGTGAAAATGCGGATGTATGACGGCACCCGCATCGACCGCAGCGTCACCGCGAAGTTCTATCGTGACAACGCCGGCCGGGTCCGCCGCGAGCAGACGGTCGTCGGTCTCGAGGTGCTCGATCCCTCCAACGACTTTCGCTCGGTGGTCCAGATCGTCGATCACGTGGCGGGCGTGATGTACACGCTGAATCCCGGATCCCGCACCGCGCATCGAATGCCGACAAGCGTGCTGAGGACCGAACCCAAGCCTCAAGGTGTGGGTCCTGGCCCGACAAAGGTCACACGGCAGAATCTTGGGACGAAGGACATCGACGGCTTCCAGGCGACCGGCCAGCTCCTCGTCACCGTGATTCCCGCTGGTCAGATCGGCAACGATCGGCCGATCGAGATCTCGGACGAGCAATGGACGTCGACCGATCTCAAGGTGGTGATGTACTCGAAGCACAGCGACCCACGCAGCGGCGACATCGAGTTCAGGCTGACGAAGATCTCCCGCCAGGAGCCGGCGAAGGATCTCTTCGCCGTCCCGGCGGGTTTCAAGATCATGGACTAGCGATGTCCGCCGCGCTGTCTGGACGAAGCGCCGCGACCCTTCCCGTTCCCGTTGCTGTTGCCGGCGGTGGTCCCAGCCATCGCCGGTTGACGTGATTCATCACGCCCGTTTCTGGCAGCTTCGTTGAGTCCCGACTCTGCAAGCTCGGTCAGCTTCTGATCGGCGGCCTTTTCTTCTTCGAGCGACAGCGACAGCAATTCGGCGACGTCGTCATGGCCAAGAGCCCGTGCCCAGGCCATGATCGTGCCGTACGCCGCCATTTCGTAGTGCTCCGCCCTCTGGGCGCCGGCGATGATGCCGGCGTCGAGCGCGGCGCCCTTCTCGTTTTCCTTGATGACGTCGGATCCTTCTTCGACGATGCCCAACATCCCCGAGCAGGTCTTCGTCTTGGCCGGTTCGTCGATCATCTCGAAGGCCTGCTCGATGCGCGAGACCTGTTCTTCCGTCTCAGCGAGGTGACTTTCGATGGCCTCACGCAGATCCGGAGACGTCGCGGCTTTAGCCAGCTTCGGCAACGCGCGCACGAGCTGGCGCTCTGCGTGATAGATGTCGCGGAGTTCGTCGATGAAGAGATCTTTGAGTGTCGTTGTTTCTGTCATGGAACCTCCTGCTTTCTGAATCGAGCCAGCTACTGCATGTACTGTTCCTGCGGCAGTGGCGGGAACGAGACCGTATGCGGTCTTTCTGTCGATCCGCCGAGGGATTTGTCGGTAGCGCGCTGCTCACTCTCCGACTCCGCCGGAATCCATTTGCGGGCGGCAGGCTTCCACCGTCTTGCCGTCGGGCGCGGCACGTCCGTTGCAGTTCTTCACCGGCGAGCCGGATGGACCGGCGAGAGGTGAAAAAAATGGCGAATCAAGGTAATCGCAGTCAGTCCGGCAGCGCGACCGGAAGCCCAGACGATCGGGATCGCAACAAGGGCGATCAGGACCGCAACCGGTCGCAGCCAAACCAGCCTGTGCCCAATCAGGGCGATCGCAAGCAGGGTGGTATGGAGCAGGGCAACAAGGGTGGCAATCAGGGCGATGGCTTCAAGGGCAGTGAGCCGGGCTCCGGCTCCACGCCGGATCGCGATCGGAATCGCGGCAACGCCGACCCGAAACATCGTGAGTCGGACGCGGATTGAAGGGACACGCAGATGCCCAACACTACACACGACACACCGACCGAGCGGACGCCTCCAACGCGGCCGGCACCTGATCAGGGCGGCCTGCCGTCGCGGGATCGCCAGGGGAACACCGAGATTCCCGGTAATGCTCGGACTCCCGAAGTTCCGAGCCCGGACGATCACGAGGGCGCGACCGAAGACAAGGTCGGCGATCGGACCGGGCCGGGAGCGGGCTACGACCAGGAGCCCGAGCAGGATGACGAGCCTGAAGCGGGCGAGGAGGGCGTTTCCTGACGACAGCGTAGTCGTCACGGCCGATCGGGTGCTTGCCACAGCAGGCGTCTGATCGGCCGGCGGCGGGGGCAGCAGACTCCAATGGGGCGTTGGATTAGGATCTGTCTGTCTTGACTCCCGGAATCCCTCCCGCGTGAAAGCCACCTACATCAAGGTCCTGATCGTTCAGGTCGTCGTCCTCGCCGGCCTCTGGCTGCTGCAGTACGCCTTTCTCTGATCCATGCACGCCATCGACTGGGCCATTGTCGTCGGGTTCACCGCGTGGATCGTGTACGACGGACTGAAGCGAACGAAGGACAGCCACGAGCTCGAGGGCTACTTCCTCGCGAAGCGCAGCATTCCGTGGTGGGCCGCCGGCATCTCGGTGATGGCCACACAGCTGAGCGCCATCACGATGATCGGCACGACCGGCCAGGCGTACGCGGACGGGATGCGGTTCATCCAGTTCTATTTCGCGCTGCCGCTGGCGATGATCATCCTGTCCGTCACGCTGGTGCCGTTTTTCTACCACGCCCGCGTGTACACGGCCTACGAGTACCTCGAGAAGCGCTTTGACCCGAAGATTCGAAGCCTCACGAGCCTGCTGTTTCTGATTTCACGCGGTTTGTCGGTGGGGGCGGTCGTGTCAGCGCCGGCCGTCGTCATGTCCCTCGTGCTCGGCTGGAACCTGGCGCTGACCGCGCTCGCGATCACGATGCCGGCCGTGGTCTACACCATGTTCGGTGGCGTGCAGGCGGTGACCTGGACCGACGTCAAGACAACGGCCCTCATTGTCGGCGGTCTGCTGGTGATGATTGTCGTGGCGCTGCTCGGTTTGCCCGATGGCGTCAGCGTCACGGACGGCTTTGCGGTGGCCGCGAACGCCGGGCGGCTTCGAACCTTCGATTTCTCGTTCGATCTCACCAACCAGTACACGTTCTGGTCCGGCACGATTGCCGCCCTGTTTCTCTTCTGCTCCTACTTCGGCGCGGATCAGAGTCAGGTACAGCGGTACCTGACCGCCAAATCGCTGGACGACGCGCGGCAGTCGCTGCTGATGAGCGCGTACTGGAAGATCCCGCTGCAGATCGTCGTGCTGCTCGTCGGCGTCCTGGTCTTTGTTTTCTACACCTTCAATCCCGGGCCGATGATTTTCAACGCCGCGGCCCAGGAGCAGGTAAAGGCCAGCCCGAATGCCGCGGCCTACGGCGCGCTGCAGTCCGAGTACGACGCCGCCTACGAGTCGCGCCGCCTCGCCGCCGTCGAGTTCACCGGCGCCCGCCAGTCCGGCGATGCCGGCCGCCTGACAGACGCCCAAACCAGTCTGCGCGCGAGGGACGCGGCGCTCCAGGACGTGCGGAAACGCGCCACCCAGCTCGTGCGCGAGACGAAAGGTGACCGCGCGTTCACGGACGTCAACTACGTCATTCCAACCTTCATCCTCACGCAACTTCCGATCGGCCTGATCGGATTGCTCATCGTCGGCGTCCTCATGGCCGCGACCGATACCATCGCCGCCGAGCTCAATTCACTCTCGACCGCGACGGTGATTGATTTCTACAAACGCTGGTGGCGCCCGACGGCGACCGATGCGCACTATCTGGTGGTTTCGAAGGCGCTGACCGGCGTGTGGGGACTGCTTGTCTGCGGCGTCGCGGTGTGGGCCGTCGAGCTTGGCTCGCTCATTGAGGTCGTCAACCGCTTCGGCTCGTTCTTCTACGGGTCGATCCTCGGTGTGTTCGTCCTCGCCATGATCCGCTGGGCCACGTCCGCCGGTGCCCTAGTCGGCCTCGCCGCCGGCATCGGCTCGGTCGCGTGGGCCGCCAACTACACGAACGTCGCGTTCCTCTGGCACAACGTCATCGGTGTCGTGGCGGTCGTTGTCGTGGGCCTCCTGGTCAGCGCCATCGACCCGAAGCGTCGCGCGCCGGCAGCATGAGAAACCTCAGCCGTCATCTGTACTTCTGGGTCGTCCTGGCCATCATCGCGGGCGGAACGTTCGGCTATTTCAATCCGCATGCCGCAGTGAAGCTGAAGCCGCTCGGTGACGGCTTCATTGCGCTGGTCAAGATGCTGATCGGCCCCGTGATCTTCTGCACCGTCGTCCTCGGCATCGCCGGGGCGGGCGACATGAAGAAGGTCGGCCGTGTCGGCGGCAAGGCGCTTCTGTATTTCGAAGTCGTCTCGACCATCGCGCTCATCATCGGCCTCCTCGTGGTCAATCTCATCCGGCCGGGCGGCGGTTTCAACGTGGATCCCCGCACGCTCGACGCCAAGGCGGTTGACGCCTACGCGAAGACCGCGGCATCTCAGACGACCGCGGACTTCATCCTGCACATCATTCCGAAAACATTCACCGACGCCTTCACCGGATCCGGTGATCTGCTGCAGGTTCTGCTGGTCGCGGTGCTCTTCGGGTACGCGATGACACACCTCGGCGCCGTCGGCCAGGCCGTTCACATCTTCATCGAGGAGTGCTCGCGCATCTTCTTCGCGATGATGAACACCATCATGAAGCTGGCGCCGATCGGCGCCGGCGGAGCGATGGCGTTCACGATAGGGAACTACGGGCTCGCGGCGCTGAAGCCCCTCGCGGCGCTCATGGCGAGTTTCTACCTGACGTGTCTGCTGTTCATCCTGATCGTGCTGGGCACGATCGCGGCGGCCTGCGGCTTCAGCATCTTCAGGTTTATCGCGTACATCCGCGAGGAACTCCTGACGGTGCTCGGCACCTCATCGTCGGAGTCCGCGCTCGTGCCGCTCATGCACAAGCTCGAGCGCCTGGGCTGCTCGAAATCCGTCGTCGGCCTCGTTGTTCCAGCAGGCTACTCGTTCAATCTCGACGGTACGAACATCTATTTGACGATGGCGGCGTTGTTCGTGGCGCAGGCTCTCAACATCGAGCTGACCGTGGTTCAGCAACTGACTCTGCTGGGCGTCGCCATGCTGACCTCGAAGGGCGCGTCGGGCGTGACCGGCGCGGGTTTCATCACCCTCGCGGCCACGCTCGCGGTGGTGCCGTCCATTCCGGTTGCCGGCCTCGCGCTGATCCTCGGCATCGACCGATTCATGTCGGAAGCCCGGTCGCTGACGAACTTCATCGGCAACGGTGTGGCGACGCTCGTCGTCTCGAGGTGGGAAGGCGAGTTGGATCGTGTCGCGTTGACGCGGGAACTCACCGGGCGCGGTTAGCGAAGGCCCGCGCGATCTCAAGCGCAATCGACTTCGTATCCGCGAACGAGATGTTGGCCATCACCGCCACGGTGAGGCCGCGTTCGGGAAACGTCATCAATGATGTCGTACCGCCGATGAAGTCCGGCTGGCTGCCATGGCCCGCCATTCGAGCGGGTTGGCCTTCAAGCGGATGCGTTTCGAGCTCCCAGCCAAGACCATGACCAGTCTCAGCGCCGGAGGTCAGTCGCTGCGGCGTCTGGAGCAACTTGACCGTAGCGGGCGTGAGGAACTTGCCGCCATTGATTCCCATTCCGAACCGCACGAGGTCAGAAGGCGTGGACAGGAACGCGGCGGCGCCCGCATAGCAGGAATAATCCCCAACGCGCGCCGGCTTCGGCCCGTATCGCGTGTCCCTGGCGAGTCCGAATTTCACGAAGTAGAACGTCGAGCGCGATGGCATTACGTCCGTCGTGACGTCAACCGTCGTGTCACGCATACCCAACGGTTCGAACACCTGCGTGCGCATGAACGACAGGAACGGCTCGTCCGCGGCCGATTCGATCGCCGCACTGACCAGGATCCAGCCGTAGCTGGATGGGCTGTACTTTGTGCCCGGTTCGAACAGCAGCGCGTCCTCGGCGAAGTTGTCCAGCTGCAGTCCGTCCGTTGTCCGAGTGCAGCGCGGCGCCTGGTTTCCATCCTCACTGCGCGTGTTGGACAGAGGTCCATCGCTGCCTTCTTCGGTCCGGACACCGGCCGTTTCAGCCATCAGCTGCCGCAGTGTCACCGGCCACCGCTTCTTCGGGAACTGTGGGACTCGCACCTGAATCTCATCGTCGAGACGCAGCGCCTCTTTCTCGAGCAGCAGGCCGACGGCAGCTGAGGTGAGCGTCTTGGATGCGTCTGAGACCCGGAACCGGGTCTCTGGCGCGACCGCGACCTGGTTCTGGAGGTCCGCCCAGCCGAAGCCCTCGGCCCAGACGATGTCCTGACCAACCGCGACCGCCACCGAGAGTCCCGGCAGGTTCTGCTTCGTGAGAGCGGCGCGCATGGTTTGCCGGCCGCGTTCCACCGCGCCGGCCCATTCTGGAGACGGCGTCGAGCGTGTGACCGAACGAATCTGCTGCGGGTCCGGATGAAGCGTCGGCGTCGTGACGCTCTTGTACGTCCAGAGGCCCACAAGCGCCGTGACCGGCAAGCTGATGGCCCCGACGATCAGCAGGAGCCAGATTGGTATCCGAGTCTTTGCCATACGTTCGACCGAGAACTTTACATTACAAAGTCATTTGCGTCAAAGCCGCCAATGGAGGTAACGTTGTGCACGCGGCGTCGCCGCAGACATGCCTGGCATGGCAAAGCGCCGGACCGAGACCTGGTCCACATTGGTCGTCCTCGCCATCGGTCTGCCCATCGCGGTGGTCGTGGCGCTCGTGTCCTACATTGCCAGCGCCCGGCCGCTGCATCCGAATCCGCAAGCTGTGACATCCGTGATGCTTTCGGCACCATCGCCCAGGTGGGCGGCGGCCATCGAGCGGGGGCAGAAGGCCGCGCGTGCGGGTTTGAGCGAGGAGAATGTGCCGGGACTGTCAGTCGCAGTCGGCATCGCCGGCGAGCTCGTCTGGGCCGAGGGCTTTGGCTGGGCGAACATCGAGACTCAGGCGCCAGTCACGCCCACGACACGGTTCAGGATCGGGCACGTCTCCAAATCGCTGACGTCGGCCGGTGCCGGTTTACTGATCGAGCGAGGACGGCTCCATCTCGCCGACGAAATTCAGACGTACGTGCCCGCGTTTCCGAGGAAACAGTGGCCGGTCACACTGCGCCAGTTGATGGGGCACGTCGCGGGCGTCAGGCACTACAGAAACACCGAATGGGGCGACAAGCCCAAGGTGAAATGCGAACGAGCGTCGGAAGGCGTACAGAGTTTCGCGAATGATCCGCTGCTGTTCGAGCCGGAGACGCAATACCGCTACTCGACGTACGGCTGGGTCCTGGTGAGCGCGGCCGTCGAGGCCGCGGCGAACGAGCCGTTCTCCGCTTTCATGCAGACGCAGGTTTTCAAGCCGCTGGGCATGGCTGACACATCGTCCGAGGCTGCGACGGCGCCGATCCCGAATCGCTCGACCTCTTACTACCGGGGGAATCTCGGGCGCGAGATCACCACCAATGTCGATTACTCCTGTTTTGCCGGCGCTGGCGCATTTCTGTCGACGCCGTCCGATCTGGTCCGCTTCGGGATAGCGCTGGGCACTGACAAACTGCTTCAGCCGTCCACGGTAAGGATGCTGCAGACTCCTCAGCAGCTGGCGTCGGGCAAAGAGACCGACTATGGCCTCGGCTGGATGGTGGAGACAGTTGAACTGGCGGGAGAACGCACGCGGCTGGCAGGCCACGCGAGCCGCACCATTGAGGGTGCGTCCACGTCATTCATGATATTTCCCGAACGCGGGATCGTCGTCGCGGTCACCGCGAACCTGTCGTTCTCGCGCATGAGGGCGATTGCGTTGGAGGTTGCTCAGGCCTTCGCCGAGCAAGAGAAACGACCAGCAGGCAAGTGACGCTCACTGACCCGCCTTCGCCGCGACCTTGGCGGTGATTTCATCGAGCGGCGACTCTGCCGGACCGCCGATGACGTCGCCGGTGGCGGTGAAACGAGACCCGTGGCAGGGACAGTCCCACGTGGCTTCTGCGTCGTTCCACACCACCTGGCAACCCATATGGGTGCACGCCAGCGAGAGCAACGTCACGCGGCCGTTTTCGTGGCGATATGCCGCAACGCGGGTGCCGTCCAGCTCCAGGATCTTTCCCTTTCCCCGTGCCAGTGCCCTCGTTGTCTTGCCTTGCGCACCAGCGAAACGGTCGCGGATCAGGTAGTACGGATAGTCCTTGTTCTCCTTGAGGTAGTCCCAGAAGCCTCGGAGCACTCCGCTGCGATTCACGTCGAACAGGCCGCGCCACGGATTTGCCCGGCCGGTGATCGCATCGCGCACGATCATCGCGGAAAGAGTGCCGAACGTGACGCCATTGCCGTTGAAGCCCGTCGCGATGAACTGATGCGGCGAGATCTCGCCGATGAATGGTAGTCCGTCACTGGTTTCGATGACTTGGCCGGACCACCGGTGTGAGAGCTCGATGCCGGGCACGAGCCGTACGGCGGCCCGCTCGAGCGCCTCGTAACATGCCGACGTCTCCGAGACCTGGCCCGTCTTGTGATCCTCTCCGCCGAGGATCACGAGATCGCCGTCACGCTGGCGGTCGAGCCGGAGATAGCGATACGCCGTCGCTGTGTCCCAGTACAGCGCATCGAACACCTGATCGCGCTCGGCGCGACCGGCGACCACGTACGTGGAGTACAGGGACAGCTTCGTCTGAAGCAGCGTCGCCTTGAGAAGGCTCGCCTTGCCGACAATCGGATTGTGGGTGGCGACGAAGACGTTGTTGCATCGGAGGCGATAGGAACCCGCGACGACGGTCAGGGGGTCGTCTTCGACGCTGTGCGCGTCCGTGTGCTCGAAGATGGCCGATCCATCGCCGTCGACTCGAGCGGCGAGCTCCTTCAGATAGCGTGTCAGATGGAACCTTGCCTGGCCAGCGAACTCGACAGCTGGTGCGTCGACCACCGGCGCACGCTCGACGAACGTCGCATCGAATCCGAGATTCGCCGCAGCCTGCGCCTCTTCGCGGAGTCTTTCGACATCGGACTCTGTGAACTCGCCATCCGGCGGCGCGTGAAGGTACGCGGGCACCCACGACAGCCCGCAGGAAATACGCTCTGCATCGACGATTTCGGCGATCTGCCAGATCGCGGCGAGGCCTGCGTCCCACACTGCGCGCGCATGGTCTTCACCGATCGCGCGAATGAGCTCCATCAGCCACGTGTCCGTGACGCACGTCAGGTGCGCGGTCGTGTGACCGGTGTCGCCGCTCGCGACGGTGCGGCGATCCAGTACCACCACCTTGAGTCCCGCCTGCTTCAGGAGATATGCCGCGGTAAGTCCGGTCACGCCGGCGCCGATCACGACGACATCCGCGAAGCGACTGTGATCGAGTGCCGGGTACTTGGGCAGTGGAGTCGAGGAAAGCCAGTAGCTCTCGGGCATGACTGGCATCTGTGCAAGCGGGGTGCCACGCACCATCACGGTTGATGCGACAGGGCAGTGCCGTGTGGTCAGTACAGTGCGCTGCTCATTGCGCTGGCTGCCCACATTGGGCAACCATTCCCACCGCCCTCAAAGAGGCAGCTCACGCGCTCCGATGGGCTGGGTTGACCTCCGCCAGGCGTGATTTCAGGACGGCGCCCGGACTGAGCACGACGTTCCTCTTCTCGCATTTCGGGCAGAAGTACTCGTTGAACGTCTTGTAGTCGTAAAACCCCTGGAGGGGCTCGCATTCGAGCTCCAGTGCGGCGCCGCAACTGGCGCAGGTGCTCCGGACGATCTCGTTTGCGCGCAAAGGATCAGGCGAGACGGACGTTTTCGGCGCGCGGACCCTTCGGTCCCTGGCCCGTGTCGAACGTTACCGCCTGGCCCTCGCGGAGCTCGTCGAAGCTTCCGGTGGCGACCGCCGACTGGTGAAAGAAGTATTCGTTGCCGTCAGCCGCCGCCACGAAGCCGAAACCCTTGTCGCCCACGAGACGCTTGATCGTTCCATTCATTGACATGTCGCAAGACTAGTTCGCCCGAACTCCGGTGTCTGTGCAAAACGAGACACCAGCCCCGTGTGGCCGAACTCAGGATACCCGCGACCGGTGTCTCGGCTCGCTGACGACCGTCAACGTCTCGAGCAGCTCGCGGCTGTCCCCGCGCGCCCGCTCCAGGCCTCCCACGTCGGAGACCGTCTGAGCCAGATCGCTGAGCGACACGATGCCGGCGAGCGACCCACCGTTGGCAGTGACCGGTAGCCGCCGCACGCGACGAACCCGCATCAGACGCTCCGCCTCGGTGACATCCTGCTGCTCTTCGCAGGTACAGACCTCGCGCGACATGATCGCGGTCAGCGGAATAGAAGAGAGCGGCGTTCCGTGGAAGTACGCCGCCATGCAGATGTCCCGATCGGTCACGATGCCGACCACGCATCCGCTTTGATCGATGACGGGCACGGCGCCGCAGTCGCGCTCCCACATGATCCGGGCCGCGTCATTTGCCGAATCGCGAACGCCACAGGTTCCCGGGGAGTGAGTCATCACGTCTTTGACTTGCATGGTTCATTGTCCTCGCATGTTTCCGATGCAAAGAACGGTGCGTCCGGATCCGCGGCGCAGATGCCGGTGATGCCCCGGTCGCGCGCGGCCTCCATTCGCGACCTCAGCAATGTTTGTCCACATGTACGTGCCAGGCTGCTCACATCGGCTCGGCCCTGTTCGAGCGTCCGCCCTTCTTGACGTTGCCCTTGGCTTTCACGGTTGGCGACCCCTTCGCCATCTTCGATGCGCCGTTGGTCTTACCCGCGCCGTGGTGGGCGCCGTTCGAGGGCGCTGCAGTTTCGTTGATGCCGCCTTCGGCGAGTTCGGTCAGCTTTTCGTCGGCGCTCTTTTCCTCTTCGAGGATCTGCTCGAGGAGTACCGCTGCTTCTTCATGACCCATCGACCTTGCCCACGCGACGAGCGTGCCGTACGCCGCCATCTCGTAATGCTCCGCGCGCTGGCCCGCGGCGATCAGGCACGCGTCCATCGTCTGATCGTCGAAGTCCTCTTCCATGACCGACTTGCCCTCTTCGATGATCCCGGCGATGCCGTCACAGTGTTTCCCGCGCACGTTTTCGTCGAGGGACGCAAAGACCCGCTCGAGCTTTTTCACCTGACCCCTGGTCTCGCCGAGGTGCGATTCGAAGGCCTGCCGGAGCTGGTCCGACGAGGATTTCTTTGCGAGTTTGGGCAGCGCTTTCAGCAGCTGCTTTTCTGCGTCATACGCGTCCCGCAGTTCATCGAGAAACGCGTCGTGAAGTGTTCCCTGTGCTGGCATGGTCTTGTCTCCTGGTGTTGTCGAGAAGATCCCTCACTCGGTGGGGATCGGTTTCGCGGCGTGAAGTCATGCGCTGGTCTCATCGATCAATCGCAACAACGGTACCAGTCGACTACAAGAAGACTTGGGTTCACGCGACGCGCCTCAGAGGAAGTGCTTGCTCAAAAGATCCAGCGGTCGCGCGTATCGCGACCGGCTCCGGTGCCGTGCTGGCCATGGGCGCTGGCACGCAAGGTGCTTCGTTGCAGTCGATATGCACACACTCACGCTGCACGACCGAAAGATTTCACTGGCCAACGTCAAGACCTGGATGGCGCTCGGTACCGGCGCGTTGCTGCTCCTTGCCGCGTCCCGCCGGCGATCCGCGACCGGCGCGTGCCTCGCGTTGTCCTCGATTCCCTTGTTTTACCGCGGTGTCACCGGCCGCTGGCCTGGTGGGCTGACCGGCTCGCGGGAGCGCGATGACACGAAAACCGCCCTTGGCGGCGAGCGGGGAATTCACGTGCGGGAATCGGTGCGGTTGGAGGTCCCAGTTGCGGTCGTTTACCGCTTCTGGCGGCGTCTCGAGAACCTGCCGCGGTTCATGACGCACCTCGACCGGGTGACCGAGACGCGTGACGGCAGGTCGCACTGGGTTGCTGCAGGTCCCGCAGGGGTGGTGGTTGAGTGGGACGCAGAGGTGCTCAACGACATCGAGAACGAGCTCCTCGCGTGGGCCTCCCTGCCTGGATCTGATGTCGCGACAGCGGGATCGGTCTGCTTTGAGCCGGCACGGGACGGCCAGAGCACGCAAGTCACCGTCCATCTGCAGTACTCGCCGCCAGGAGGTAAGGTCGGAGCGCTGGTGGCCTCACTGTTTGGCCGCGAGCCCACTCAGACCGTTCGTGAGGATCTCCGTCGTTTCAAAGAACTGCTCGAAGCCGGTGAGAACACTGGCCAGCGGGTGGAGCCGGGTGAAACCCACGAGCTGCGAGCACCGCATCGATAACGTGCGGATTGGGACCGCCGGCTGGTCGATTCCGCGTGTCAGCGCGTTCCGATTCGAAGGTTCCGGAACGCACCTCCAGCGGTATGCCCGGGCGCTCAGTTGCGTTGAGATCAACTCATCGTTCTACCGTCCGCATGCGGCCGCGACGTATGCGAGGTGGCGCGACAGCACTCCGCCGGATTTTCGATTCGCCGTCAAGATGCCGCGCGCGATTACGCATGAGTTGAGGCTCACAACCGCGCGGAAGCCGTTGCTCGACTTCCTCGATCAGACGGGCGGCTTGGCGGAGAAACGCGGGCCGATACTCATGCAGTTGCCGCCCTCGCTGTCATTCGACTCCAGAGTCGCGACCGCATTCCTGAAACTCGTCCGCGACGTCTACGACGGTTTGCTTGTATGCGAACCCAGGCATGCGACCTGGTTCACGCCGTTCGTGACAGCGATGATGGAGCGGTACCGGGTATCACGGGTGGCGGCGGATCCGCCGCCAGTGCCTTCAGCAACCGAACCCGCGGCCTGGCCGGAGCTGGCCTATTTTCGACTCCATGGATCACCGCGGATGTACTGGTCGTCATATGGCGAGAAGTTCCTCGCCGCCCTGGCGCGAACGGCGGAGCGCCTCCCGGCGACGGAAGTGTGGTGCGTGTTTGACAACACCGCCAGCGGCGCCGCCATCGAAAACGCGTGGAACTTGTGCGAGAGGCTGAGCGCCGGCTCGGTACCCGCCTGACGAACGTCTACTGCGGATTGAGATTGTTGAGATCGCGGAGCTCGCGAAGTGTGCGTCGCATGTCTTCGATGGCCTTCATCTGTCCCAGTGTGGCCTGCAAGGATTCGGCGGTTGCGTTTACCGACTTGATCGTGGCCTGACGGGCCGCTTCGGCGGCGGTCCGCGCCTCTTCCGCAGCCGCCCGCGCGTCCTCGGCGAGCTGTCTGAGGCGCTCCGCCTCGCGACGGTCGCTCTCGTTTGTCTCGCGTGCGTCCTCGGCGCGTTCACGGCTGTGCTCGGCACCCTTCCGGCGGCTTTCGGCCTCCTGTGGGGAGCTTCCTGACAATGACGCGTCTTCGGGCGGAGGGCGTTGATCGCTCGCCATGGGAACCTCTTTGCCTTTGCCGGCGGTTGTTCGCCCGGTGGCGCTCGGGTTTCTCAAAAACTCGCCGGTGCTTCGTACTCACCCTAGCTGATTCAGCGCGCAACCAATGTTCGCAATGGAACACCTGAGACTGTCTTGGTGCGGCTCTTGCACACAACGGGGAATGGACATGCTGATGAACGGTCAAACACAGGCGGTAGGAACCGCTGCCATGATGAGCCCGCCACGCCGCCCGGCGAAGCCCAGCCAGCCGGCCACCCTGGACTGGACCGGCATCTGCGCTGAGCGCGTGGCGTACGCCGCCTCGGCGGTGATCTTCGCGCAGGGGGACGCCACCGACAGCGTGTTGTACGTCCTGTCCGGAACGGTGAGGCTCTCGGTCCTTTCGCGCACCGGGAAGGAAGCGGTCGTGGCGGTGCTCACCGCAGGACATTTTTTCGGCGAGGGCTGCCTGGCAGGGCAGACGCATCGGACGGCCACCGCCACCACGATGTCAGCGGCCGTCGTCCTCGCGATCGAACGTGAGGAAATGACGCACCAGCTCCGCACACAACCGGCGTTTGCAAGAGCGTTCATGACACACATGCTGACGCGCAGTATTCGAATGGAAGAGGATTTGCTCGACCAGTTGTTCAATTCCACTGAGAAACGTCTGGCTCGGACGCTCCTCCTGCTCGCGCGGGACGCCGAACCTGAGGCGGCCCGGCGCCCGCTGCCCCGCGTGTCACAGGAATTGCTGGCGGAAATGGTCGGTACCACCCGGTCGCGCGTGAACTTCTTCATGAACAGATTCAGGAAGCTCGGGTTCGTCCAGTACGAGCACAACTGTACGTTCACGATCAATGACTCCCTGCGGACCGTCATCGTGAGCGACTGACGCCTGGACTGTCCGCCTTGTGACAGCGTCGATTTCGGCGCCGGCACAGAGTGAACAGAGTGATTTGACGGGCGGGACGATTCTGGTTTCGTCAGAGGAGGCCGCAATGCAGATGACGCAAGACGAACGGTACACGTGCAAACAGTGCGGATGTGAAGTCACCGTGACGGTAGCTCCGTCAGTGCCAGGCAAGGGTGGCCAGGGGTCGCTCGTGTGCTGCGGCGAAAAAATGTCGTTGAAGTCTTAGGTCGTCAAGTCAAGCAAGTAGCTCTGCGCCATTTACAAGCAAGCAGTGGGCGGAATGCTGGGATTGCTGGTGGGCATTGGCGCCCTCGCAATTCCAGGCCTCGGGCCGTTCATCTCGGCCGGTCCGATCATGGCCACCCTCGCCGGAGGCGCTCTGCCTTCGGCGCAGTATCTTGCGTGCCCGCTAGGGTGCGCTTCTCCTGTTGAGGCCAGTCGTCATTTGAGTGGGACGATCCTCGACCGACCGTACGAAGCGTTCGAGAAACTTCAGGCCCAAAAACTGAATTTCTGAATTGGCAGGCTCCTTGCCATTCAACATAATGTTTGCCAGCTTGAAATCGGCCGATTCCGACTCAAGTTTCAGGCGGAGGTGGCCATCATGATCGATCTAAGAAAGACAGTCGCATCGCTGGTTGTGTTTGTGGCTGCGCTCGCAGTTGCGGCGCCGGTTGCTGCGCAGCGCGGCCGTGGCGAGAACCGTGGTCAGTCGCAGTCCGGAGCGGCGCGCAGCCGGCAGGCTGAGCCGCGCTCACAGCCTGCGCCCGCGAGACAAGAAGCACCCAGAGAACGTCAGGAGGCACCGCGCCAGGCGCAGGGACCGTCGCGTCAGTCGCAGGTGCAACCGCGTCAACAGCAGGAGCCGCGTCAACAGTATGAGCGGCCGCTCGAAACGCAGCGGCCGTCACGCCAGACTCAGGCGCAGCCGCGACAATCGCAGGAGTCGCAGCGCCCGTCCGCGCAGGTCTACCGGTCGCAGCCGCAACAGGCGCCGCGTTCAGGCCAGATCCAGCGCGAGGGACCGACCGTCGAACGGTCACGTCCACAGGGGCAGGCCGTTCAACGCCAAGGATCGCAGACGTACAACGGCGGGTATCGCGATTCGCAGACGTCGCGCTATCAGGGCGGCGCCAGCCGTCCGGGGTCCTACCAGGCTCCGCGGAATTACAGCCGGCCGCAGACGTCCTATTACGGCGGCTACAGCCGCGGGTACATTCCGGTGCGGCGCCCGGTCTTCGTGCAGCCGTACTACGCGTTCCGACCCCGGCTCAGCATCGGCTTCGGCATCAGCATCGGCTACAGCGTCGGGTATCCGTTCCGGTACTACGATCCGTACGGGCCGTATAACTACGGCATCAGCTCGCTGCACCGCTACAACTACGGCGGTTCCGGCTACAGCTCGTACTACAGCCGTGTCGGCGGCCTGAGCTTCAACATCGATCCGTACGACGCGGAAGTGTTCATCGACGGCCAGTACGTGGGCGTCGCGGACGACTTCTCACCGGGGCAGATGCCGCTCACGCTGCTCGCCGGCCGCCATCGTGTGGACCTGCGGGCCGACGGGTTCATGCCCGTGTCGTTCGAAATCACCGTGATCGCCGGGCAGGTCATTCCATACGCCGGAACATTGCCGTACTGACGGCGACCGTGCTGGAGCCGTTTTCACCTGGGTCGTGAAAACGGCTCCAGCCGCTATCCTCCCGATGGTCTTGGCAACACGGTGTAGACGCGACCGATGAATCCGTGAAACTCCGTCATGAAACCCCGCAGGAACTTCTCGGTGGACGCGTTCGTGACAGCACCGTCGTCGGTGATCAACCCCTTCTCGAACTGAATGTACGCCTCGATGGAATTCATGAGCGGTGAGTTACAGAACGCCAGGATGCTGCGCAGGTGCGCTTGGGCAATCGCGGTCCCGATCTTCCCAGGCGACGTGCCGATGATGGCAGACGGCTTTCGCGCGAACGAGTTCTGGCCGTACGGGCGGCTGGCCCAGTCGATCGCGTTCTTCAGTCCGCCGGGAATCGATCGGTTGTACTCCGGCGTTACGAACAGCACGGCGTCAACGGCCGCGATGGCCTCCTTGAGGGCGCGCGCCGGTGGCGGGAAGTCGGCATCAGAGTCATAGCAGTACAGCGGAAGATCCCTGAACGGAATCTCGGTCATGACAAGTTCCGCCGGCGCGAGGCGCACCAGCGCCGTCGCAAGCTTGCGATTGATGGACGCCTTCGCCAGACTGCCGACGAAGTAACCGACAGAGTACGTAGCCACGGCTGACCTCCAAGTGGGGTTGTTCTCTATCGTTAATTCAATGCGGAGCGCCCGGGTGTTCAGAACCGCACACGCCCCGGGCCGCCGTGTGTCAGCGCAACGCGGCGAGAGCCGTCGTGGCGGTCTCGTGGTCGCGGATTTCAGTCGCCGTTTTCTTCGGGTTGAGCTTCAGCGCGGCTTCGTAACTCTTGATGGCCGCAGGCTTGTCTCCGCGCGTGGCCTGAAGCCGTCCCAGGGCCTGGTGGAGCTGATACGCCTTCGGCAGGAGGGTCAGACCCAACTCGAGCACCTTTTCGTTGGTGCCCGCTGCCTTGCGATTCGCGGCGTTCGCAGCCGCCTGAATGGAAGACGCACTGACATAGTAGTCCTTCAGGTTTGGCAGGGCCCTCGCCTTCGCGATGGCCTCATCGCCCGTGCCGGCCGCAATCGCTTCTCGCATGAGCTTCACGAAGGAAAGCGGCTTGACCGCGAGAATCTCGTAGTCGAAGACCAGCGTCGAATTCGCCGGGATGCCCGTCCGTTCTCGCGTGCCATAGCCGAGCTCCGGTTTCATCGTAATGACGATGCGATCGCCCTCGCGCACGTAGCGCATGCCCTCGGAGAATCCGCGTATCACGCTGTCCACGCCCAGCGTGTACTCGTAGGGCGCACCATCGGTGCGCGTGTTCCAGAACTCCTTGCCCTCCGCAAGATTCCCGATGCCGTGAATCACCATCAGGTCACCGGTCTGCGGCTGTGGTCCGCTACCGAGCTGCGTGAACTTATAGATGAGGCCAGATTCAGTCGTGATCGACTCGCCGATCTTCGGGCGAGTCTGGGCAAAGGCCGGCGCTGCGATGCCGGCGACCAGCAGGGCGACGAAGACGAACAAGTGTCGAGTCATGAGGGGATGTTCATCCATTCTGAGGCACTGCGCTACTCCTTTATGGACGTACCACGACCACGATCTGCGGCTAGCCCGAGGTCCGATTCTTGCAATTACTGACCCGGGAGTTCCCTATGAAAAGCGCCATTCTTTCTCTCGCATTGTGTCTCGTCGTCGCTCCGTTGACGACGGCGCGCTCTTCATCCTCGAACAACAACGCGGACAAGGTGCTCTGGCGAGACTCCGGTCCGGTCGCGAAGAAGGATCTGTATTGGGGCCGGGGCAGCGCCGATCGTGTGCCGAAGCCTCCCTTCACGTTCGTTCAGGAAAACCTGTCCGGATCGAAGCCGAAGCTCGACGTCACGGACGCGGCCGGCGTGGCGTGGTCCGTGAAGCTCTCACTGCCCAAGCCCGGCGTGAACGAAGTCCATGCGGAGATCGCAGCGACCAGGCTGGTCTGGGCGTTCGGTTACTTCGTGGACGAGAACTATTTCGTGCCGAGTGGACGCATCGAGGGCGTTCACGATCTGAAACGTGCAGCCCCGGTGGTGGGGCCGGACGGCAGTTTCACGTCAGCCCGGTTCGAGCGCCGCGAGAAAGGCATGGAATCGCGCGGCGAGTGGAACATCGAGGACAACCCGTTCAAGGGGACTCCAGAGCTGGCCGGGCTCCATGCATTGATGCTGCTGCTCGCCAGCTGGGACAACATGCCCTACAACACCGCCATCGTTCGCGTCACCCTGCCCGGCGGCGGCGAAGAGGATCGGTACGTCCTGACCGATCTCGGGGCCACGTTCGGCCGAATGCGCGGCGGGCTCGGCAAGGAACCGAATCGATGGGTACTGGATGAGTACCGCGAGAACCGTTTGGTCAGCGGCGTGACGATGAACAAACTGGCATTCCGCGCACCGTTGCTGGGCAAGGATCCGCTTGCGATTCCGGTGTCGCACGCTCGCTGGTTCCTCGAAATCGCGGCGCAGCTCAGCGACGATCAGATCCGCAAGGCCTTCGAGGCCTCGGGCGCCAATGCGAGCGAGGTCGAGGGTTTCACCGCGGCGGTCAGGTCGCGCATTCAGGAGATCAAGGACAAGCTTTCGACGAAGGGCTACTGAAAGAAGGCGGTTCTTACGGTCGACGGATGGTTCGGAGGGCTTCCCAGTTGGGGAACGCGTTGAGTCCCGGAGGAAACGTCAATTGCGTTTCGCCGGTACCGTCCGCGGAAATGCTGAACAACTGGAACCGCGCCGTGCCTCCGATGGGCCTGTGAAACACGATCCGTCGGCCATCGGGCGACCACGTCGGCGTCAGATCCGGGGCTGAATTGTCCGTCAGCATCATTTGTCCGCTGCCGTCCGCGTTCATGATGCAGATCTCGAAATCGGGACCATTGCGACGACAACTGAAGGCGATCCGCTTGCCGTCCGGCGACCACGATGGCGCCCTTTCCTCTTCCGTGTTGTTCGTGAGCCGGACGGGCTTTCCGGTGCCGTCGACACTGACGGCGTAAATCTCAGCCGTCGGAGAATTCATCGGATTGTCAGTCGTCGCGTGACTGGTGAAGATGATCGTTTTCCCGTCCGGCGACCAGTCCGCGTCATCGTCAATCGCCGCCGGACTGGCAGTCAGATTTCGTGGCTTGTCGTGGGAGCGAAGCCCGGCGTTTCCGTCGATGATGAAGATGTCGCTGTCCGTAGTCGCCGCCCCCGGATCCGGTTTGATGGGCAAGCCAGTCCCGGACGCAGACGCATGAAAGGCGATGTGCCTGCCGTCAGGAGACCACGTCGCGGAGCTGCCTCGGACCAGAAACACCTGATCGGTCCCATCGGCATTCATGACGAAGAGATCCGACGTGTTGAGCGGCTCGCCCTCGCCGCGCCGCCGTCCGCTTTCGAAAGCCACGCGCGTGCCGTCCGAGGACATCGCCGGAAACAGGTCAGGGACGGTGTTGCTGGTCAGACGCCGCACCGAGGTCCACGCCTCGTCTGTTGCATAGATCTCGGTGGCGGCCCAGGTCCGTAAGGGATCGGTCGCCGGGTCGGCGCCCGGCTCGTGCCGGCTGCTGACAAACACGAGCATGGATGCCGACGCTTTCTGCGGGCCAGCCGATTCGGTGAGGGAACCCTGCAGGATGCCTATGGCCACTGCGATCGTGGCGGCCCAGCCCAAATCGTCGGCGCGGAGTCGATGCACTATCACTACGTTACGCTCAAAACCCAGCCGTCGCCAGAAGCAGAGCCGTACGTATATTCTGCGCTCAATCACCATGACTACCAGGGCTTCCTTCGTGAAGGGACTTGCGCTGTCGCTTGTCCTAATCGGCGCCACGTTGAACGGACAGGGCGGACGTCGGGATATTCCCTCCAGGCCCCAGGGTCCGTGCGACATCTACGCCGTTGCCGGCAATCCATGCGTTGCCGCGCACAGCACCACGCGCGCGCTGTATGCCGCTTACACCGGTCCGCTGTACCAGGTCCTGCGTCAGTCGGACGGCAAGACGCTGGACATCGGTGTTGTCAGTCCCGCGGCCGCGCCGATTCCTGACGGAGGCGGCTACGCTAATGCGGCCGCGCAGGATACGTTCTGTGCCAACACGTACTGCTGGATCATCAAGATCTACGACCAGTCCCCGAAGCACAACGACCTGACGCAGGCCCCGCGGGGCGGATTCAGCGGGCCGGCCATGGGCGGCTTCAACAACGTGCCGCTCGCCGACATGGCGCCGGTGACGCTGATGGGTCACAAGGTCTACGGCGTGTTCATCGCGCCCGGCATGGGACTTCGCGACGACGATCCCGTCGGCACGGCCGTCGACGATCAGGCAGAGGGTCAGTACTGGGTCATCAACGGCCTGCACTTCAATTCCGGCTGTTGCTTCGACTATGGCAACGCGGAGATCGACAGTCGCGACGACGGCAACGGCACGATGGAGACGACGTACTACGGCAACGCCACGGGCTGGTATCACGGTCCACCGCCCGGGCCGTGGGTCATGACGGATCAGGAGAACAACCTCGTCGGATGCGTGAACCCCGGCAGTCCGTCGAAGCTCTGCGCGGATCTTCCGAGCATCACCTGGCGATTCGTGACAGCCACGGCCGACGGTGAGCCGCATCACTGGCGATCGATGGGAGGCGACGGACAGAGAGGCGATCTGAAAGTGATGTTCGACGGACCCCGCGTCAACGCCACCTACGATCCGATGCGCAAGCAGGGCGCGATTCTTCTGGGTAACGGCGGCGACAACAGCAACGCATCGCAGGGCACCTTTTATGAAGGCGCGATGACCGCGCCGGGCACGTTCCCGACTCTGGAGACCAATCAGAAGGTTCAAGCCAACGTCGTCGCCGCGAAGTACGACGTGCAGCGGGTGAGCATTGCTCCCGCCTCCACCGAAGCTACGGCGGGCAAGCCCACCCCCGTCGCGAATCCTCCAGGCTTGCAGACGTTTTCGCCTGGTTCGTCGCAGAACACGACTGTGACCTTTACGAATACGACGGGCGCGCCGGTGACGAACGTCGCACTGTCCATCGTTGCCCCCAAAGGATGGACGGTGAGCCGGACCGTTGTAGCGCAGTCGTCGACACTCGCAACGCCGGTCGCGCCGGGCGAGAGCGTGAGCGCGACATTCGAAGTCACGTCAGGCCCGGCGGCTTTCAATGGCGACCTCGTCGGCCAGGCGCGATGGACGGGAACCGGTGGTACGAAGCACGTCGAAACGGCGGCCGAAAAAGTTCGTAACGTCAGTCTCGTCACCATCAACGAGTTCCGTGTCAGCGGCGGTCCTGCCATCAACGGGACGAATTCGTTCATCGAGCTCTACAACTCAGGCAGCGGCGTCGTCGACCTCTCGAACTGGACGCTGACCGCGCACGCGACGCAGCAGGCGATTTTCTCCACGGTGAAGGTCCCCGTGGGTACGACGCTCGCCGCGCGCAGTTTCTATCTACTCGGCCTGTCCAACTCCGGACTTGCTGTACCGGCGCGCAAGGGTGACACGACCATCCACGTCAGAAGCACCGCGGGCATGACGGTTGGAGACACGATCGACATCGACACTGGCTCCGCCCTTGAAACCCGCAAGATCGTCGGTGTTGGAACGCCGGCTGCCGCCAACACGACAATTTGGCAGCCGCTGCCGGACGGTCCCGTCATCACGATTCCCGTGGGCTCGACGAACGTGCCGGTCACGGGCGTCGCGGGCTTCGAGGCCGGTCAGAAGGTCGGCATCGGCTACGGCGCCACCTATCCCACTGTGTCGAAGGCGACCGAGCGATACGAAGTCGTCACTGTCACAGCGGTCGGGAAGCAGGGCACGCAGGCTTGGCTCTCCGCGGATGCGAAAGCCGGCGACACGAACCTCAAAGTGTCATCGGTCGCAAACATTTCAGTGGGTGACAGAATCAGATTGGACATCGACAGCGTCGGACATGGGATCGAAACCGTCACAGTGACGCGTGTCGGTACGCAGTCGGTGCGCAACAGCTTCAACGGTCCGCTGAGAGAGACGGAGCTGGGGACTGGTCTCGGCCTGGCGGCGCCGCTCAAGTTCAGCCACGCCGCCAACCTTCCCTTCAGCAATCGTGGGACAGGCATCACCGTCACACCCGCGACGGCATTTCCGCACTCGAGCAACGAACCCGTCCAGCCGCTCGGTACTGGACTCACGCTGGATAAACCGCTGACGAGCGACCATTCGATCGATGCGGTTGTACGCGATGCGGCCGTCACGACGGCCGGCTATCAGGGCACGCCTGTACCGAATCAATGGTTCGGAGGACCGGCGCTCGGGAACGCGGGCGCCATCGTGCTGCGTGACGCCGCCGGACTCGTGGTCGACAGTCTCAACTACGGCGGCATCGTCGATCCATGGGCCGCCGAGGGGTATCAAGGCATTTCCGGAGCAGGACAAAACGGCTGCCGCGTGACTACCCCCGGCGGGCGCGGCGGCGGGCCGGCGGCGCCTGCCAATCTGCCCGATCGCAGCGCAGGCCGCTTCCCCGACGGTCGTGACACGGACAGCAACTGCAACGATTTCCTGTTGCAGGCCGCAACCGTGATGGCGGGCGAGTCCGTTACGGGCGCATTGAATATCAAGGTCGCCGGCGTGAATGACTTCGCCGCCGGACAGGCGATCCTGATCGATGCGGGCGCGAACCAGGAGACGGCCACGATCGCGACGGTCGGCACAGCGGGCGCCACGACGATCGGTACGGCGAGCGCTGCGGGCGCGACGATAATCCCGGTCGCCAGTCCTGCCGGTTTCAACAACGGCCAGACGATAACCATTGATATTGGCTCGAACGCCGAGACAGCGGTGGTCGTTTCCACCGCAGGCGGCGGCAGAGGCGGCGCGCCGATCACGGTCACCGTTTCTGCGCCGCTCCGATTTGCGCACGCCGCCGGTGCTCAAGTTGCGGGTACGGGCATCACACTAACGACACCGTTGACGAAATCGCATGCGAGTGGAGCACGTGTCGCCAGCACGGTTCCCACACCGGGCGCGCCGAATCGGAAATAAGCATCGTGCAACCCAAGTTTGCGTTTGGCCGCGAAACGACTCCCGAGGTCCTGACTTACTTGACGACGCCCGGCTTTCCGCCCAAGTTCGGCATCGTGTCTGCGTAGACGATCGTCTGCGTGGAGCGTTGATCGGTTTGGGTGAAGTTCACTACCTGCGCGCACATCACTTTGAACTTCAGCCGGCCATCGTCATTTCCAAGGCGGGAGAGCGGCAGCTCGATTTGGCGCGTATCGGGCGCCGGCGTCGTGACGCCGACGATGCCGTTGAAGTCCTGCTGGTTCGACGCCGTCTGATGTGTCAGCGCTGCCCTGGCCGGATCGTGTGGCTGCAAGCCGCGAAGCACGTAGTCGGCGCCGATGGGCACGCTGTCCGTCCTGAACGCAATTTCGCCGGTGGATGGGTCCTCGTCCGTATCGAGATACACGGTCACGCTCGTCTGCGGGGACAACGTTCCGCGTGCAAATGAGATCGTCAGCGTGAACACGCCCCGATCGACTTTAATCGTCGCCTCGATGAGATCCGGTGGCACCGGCAGTTGCGCGCTCGGTGAGACGTCTCCCTTTGCGTCCGTCAGCTTCCCGGACAATCGCTGCTCAACCAGCGGCCTTCCGCCGGAAATCACGAACACCAGCGCGGCCGCAGTAAGCGACTCACGCAGTCTCGGGGATCCGGTCACGCTGCGATTCTAGCGCCACCTGACGCTGAGCTCTGCGCGGGGTGCTATGCCGTCCGGCGGCTCTTGAGGGCCGCGCGAAT
Organism: Vicinamibacterales bacterium; assembly: GCA_035606665.1. GTDB lineage: Bacteria > Acidobacteriota > Vicinamibacteria > Vicinamibacterales > SCN-69-37 > DASUGC01. Next base: position 32,374 of record DATNEY010000001.1, read on the forward strand.
CGCCTTCGTGATCTTCGAGTCGTCGTACGGCTTGTCGACCTGACCGTCGAAGCCCGCTTCTCGAGTGCGGGCCTTGTCGGGACCACTGACGGCGGCCGGCACGGCGCAGCAACGGCGCCGAACGCGCGATGATCTGCACGCTGTAGCCGACGTACGCCACGAGCTGCTCACTCGTCAGCAGCGCACGGGGATGGCGATAGAAGAAGACGAGTAGATCGACGTCGCACGCGTGCTCCAGCGCATTGACGCGGGCGAGCAACGAACGAACGTTCGACTTTGTAGCCACTGGGAACAGTTCAGTCTCCTGCCCCCCAAGTGTGTCAAGGCAATTGTTTCCCGAAGTGGCCGTCAGCGGGGACGTACTTGCCCTGCACAGAATCGCTGCCGCGGCGCTCCGGGCGTCACACTGACGACTAGATCGCCAACAAAAGGCACGTCATTCGCCGGAATGTGAACGCGCGTGACACCTTCGCACGTCGCTCTTCCGGCACGAATCATGCGACTGCTTTCTTCGATGAAGGAGGCCTCCATGAGAGCCAGTATCAGAGCGAGCCTGCTCGCGGTCACGGCGCTGCTGGTTGGCAGCGCGGATGCCAGCGCGCAGGTGTGGAACCGCACCCAGACACAGACACCGCCGCGAACCGGCGTGTGCTTCTATGCGGATATCAACTACGGTGGGCGGTACTTCTGCACGAATACCAACACCGAAGATCCGCTTGTCGAGATGAACGATGGGATCTCATCCATACGAGTATTCGGCAATGCGGAAGTGACGGTCTATCAGGACAGGGACTTTCAGGGACGGTCGCAGACGTTCGTCTCGGACGTCAACGATCTGAGGCGCGACAATTGGAACGACACGATCAGCTCGGTGCGCGTGCAGCCGCAGGGCGGGGCAGGCGGCTGGGCCAACCGCTGGGGCAGACCGGCGACTCCGGCCAACGGCGCGTGTTTCTATGACAACGTGAATTTCACCGGTCAGTACTTCTGCTCGCGCCAGGGCGAAAGCGTCCAGATGGTTCCTGAGGGCACGAACGACCGCATCTCCTCAATCCGCCTGTTCGGTAACGCCGAGCTCGTCGTCTACCGCGACAGGGATTTCGGAGGCGTCTCGGAGTGGTTCGACGTGTCCGAGCCCGACCTGCGCGAATCCGGATGGAACGACACGATCTCGTCGTATCAGATCGGCACGCGCGGATCGTTCGGCAATCGCGGTCGCGGAAATGCCTACGGCCGCGGCGCTGGACGCGGCCTCGGATACGCCGACTCGCGAACCGGAAGCCTCGAATGGCGCGGCTGGGTCGACAACCGCGTGCAGCTCGTGATTCGCGGGCGATCGGTTCAGGAGCGCGCGGTGGCTGGCAACAGGTTCGACCAGGGCCGAGCCATCTTCGCCTCGGGCTACGGCCTGCCGGCGGAAGCCGTCCGTGTCAACGTGAGAGATCTCACGGGGCGCGGTGACGTTCGCGTGATTCAGCAGCCGTCCCGCCAGAATGGCTACACGGCGATCGTCCAAATCTACGGTCCGACCCGCGGCGCGCAGGAACATCGAATTCAGGTGACCTGGCGCTAGCGCGAGTAGGACCTCGGGAGTCGTTTCGGTCCAAAAGGAAAACTCGAGTTTCCCTTTTGCGCCGAAACGATTCCCGAGGTCTTACGACACGGAACGGCGGCTGCGAGTCTGCCCGCCCACCAGGTGCGATGTGATCATCGCCAGCACGCCAGCCGCCAGGATCGTCGCCCCGCCGATAGACAACGCCGGCCAGTGCTCTGGAATCTCCGTCAGCGCGCGCCACGTGTAGTACTGGAGCTTGGGATTGTTGCCCCAGGTCCGCAGCAAGGCCGCGGTACCAACAGTGAACGCCGAGAGCGGCAAGAGCATGAGAAGCACCCAGAGCGCGAGCTGCGGATGCGCCGCGTACCACCTGACGATGCGATCGGCGGTTCGCGCCGGCGCGGACTCGGGCGCCGGCACCTGGCGGATGAACAGTGCTGCAACGAACAGGACGGCTGGGCCGACCATGGTCAGCGCGCAAGCCGCAATCACGTCGTTGGTCAGAATCATGAATTGCTTTATACCGCAGGGGCGCAGCCGGTGAAAACCTTGGCATTCCGATGACGGTCGCCCCGGTGTATGCTGCGGCTCTTGCCGATCGTTCGGCGGAGCAGAATGACCAAGACACCATCAATTTCGTCCCTCGCGCTCATTGCTGCCGTGGGACTATGCGCCTGCAGCCGCGCGGCCGATCCGGCGGCCAGCCAGCCGGCCACCGATGCCGGCACCCAGTCACAGGCGCCGGCCATCGTCCAGCCCGGCGCGCCCGGTCAGGCATCAACCGTCGTCTCGAGCGTTCCCAAGTTCAACGACAACACGTACACGGACGGCGACGTGAAGTTCATGCAGGGCATGATCCATCACCACAGTCAGGCGCTACTGATGGTGAACATGATCTCTACCCATACCAAGACACCGGAACTGATCGCGATGGGCCAGAAGATTCAGCTCTCGCAGAGCGGCGAGATCGGGATGATGAAGGAATGGCTCACCGGACGGAAGAAGGAAGTGCCCATGATGAATGCCGACGGGACGGTCATGGACCACGGGGACATGCCCATGATGCCCGGCATGCTTACGGCGGAGCAGATGAAGGCGCTCGATAAGGCGCGCGGCGCCAGCTTCGACGAGTTGTTTCTCACGGGCATGATCAAGCACCACAAGGGCGCGCTGAAAATGGTCGTCGATCTGCGCGAGGCCGGCGGAGGGAAGGAAACCAACATCGGTGACTTTCTGAATGCCGTGGACAACGATCAGCGCATGGAAATTGTTCGCATGTACGGACTCTTAGGGAGGCCAGTGGAATGGAAATGAACTCGCGTACTCACGTTCGCCTCATCATTGCTTGTATTGGTGCTGCCCTGAGTCTGGCAGTCACCACGACCTTCGCGCAGAACCCTGTGGGACAGATTCCCATTCCGAAGGCGTGCACACCGGAGGAAATCGCGCAGGCCAAGGCGCCGGTCGATCCGCAGGCCGCGGGCCGCGGTGGCCGCGGCGGTCGCGGTGGCGGTCCAACCTGCCACATGCCCGATCCCCGCGAAGGGCTGAAGCCCGGCAAGTACGACGCCGGCGAAGCCGCGCTCAACATGAAGCTCGTCACGACCCTGCGCCAGCCCGACGGCATGTTCGATCCGAATTCAACGAACCCGCGCAGCCTCGACTACGCGAACTCGGATGTCGCCTTCGGCATGAACGGGAGACTCGCGCTCCAGGGCAACTTCCACGGCCTGATCTTCTACAACATCGAGGACCCGACGAAGGCGTCACTGCAGTCGATCGTCGCGTGTCCAGGCGGGCAGGGCGACACCTCGATTTGGGGGAACCTGGCCTTCATGTCCGTCGAGGGCTATGGACGCATCGATTGCGGCGCGCAGGGACCACCCCCGCGACCGGCTCCTGCCGCAGGCGCAACACCGCCGGCCGGCGGCCGCGGCGGCGGCGCTCCCGCCGATCCCGACCGGATGTTCGGCGTTCGTATCTTCGACATTTCCGATCCGCGCAAGCCGCGCCAGGTGGCGGCCGTCCAGACCTGCCGCGGTTCGCACACCCATTCGCTCGTCACGGATATCAACGACAAGGACAACATCTACATCTACGTGTCCGGCAACTCGGGTGTCCGTTCGGCTGACGAAAAGGCGGGTTGCGTTTCCGATCCAACCGCACCCAACACGTCAACCTACGGCATCGACGTCATCAAAGTGCCGCTCAAGAATCCGGAGCAGGCCGCCGTGGTCAGCCACGCGTACATCTTCGCGGACGCGAACACGGGACAGCTCGCCAGTCTCCACGGCCGCCGCCAGGGCACGGGCGAACCCAGCCCGAACCCGACCGCCGGCTGCCACGATGTGACCAGCTATCCGTGGGCCAAACTGCTCGGCGGCGCGTGCTCCGGCAACGGATTGCTGCTCGACACGAGCAATGTGACGAAACCCAAGCGGCTGGACGACGTCGCCGACCCGGCGTTTGCGTTCTGGCATTCCGCGACGTTCAACAACGACGGGACCAAGCTGCTCTTCTCCGACGAATGGGGCGGCGGCACCTCGCCGATGTGCCAGAACATTCATCCGCCGATGTGGGGCGGCAACGCGGTGTTCGACATCCAGGGCACGGGCGACAACCGCCGTATGAAATTTGGCGGCTACTTCAAATTGCCGGCGTGGCAGACCGCGACTGAGAACTGTGTCGCACACAACGGCAGCCTCGTCCCGGTGCCCGGCCGCGACATCATGGCCCAGGCCTTCTATCAGGGCGGCGCGACGGTGTTCGACTTCACCAACTCCGCGAACATCAAGGAGATCGCGTACTTCGACCGGGGGCCGATCGACGAGAAGAGCCTGATCATCGGCGGCTACTGGTCGGTCTACTACTACAACGGTTTCCTGTACGGCTCGGAGATCGCGCGCGGCATGGACATCTTCCAGCTGACGCCGAGCGAATTCCTGTCGCAAAACGAAATCGACGCCGCCAAGCTCGCCACGCGCGAGGGCTGCGGGGCGTCGAACGATCTGAACGTGCAGTGCCAGCCGCACTACGTGTGGCCGGCTCACTTCACGGTCGCGCGCGCGTATCTGGATCAGCTCGCGCGCGACAAGGCGCTGCCGCAGGAAAAAATCGACGCGCTCAACGCGGCCATGAAGGACGTCGAAGGCGCGACCGCGGCGAATCGTGGGGCCGCGGTCAATCGTCTCAACGCCTTGGCCGCCGATCTGGCCAAGGACGGCGCAGCCGCGACGGGGCTCAACGCCATGCGGATGAAGGCAGCCGCCTCGACGATTCAGAAGCGCAACGCGCAGAGGTAAGACCTCGGGAGTCGTTTCGGGCGAAAACGGAAACGGAAACACGGGTTTCCGAAAGTAACTTCGGTTTCCGTCGGAGCCCGAAACGACTCCCGAGGTCGTTGCGCCGTCACATCGTCACCAGGTCCTCGAGCCCGGCAAGTTGCAACAGCCGGACGAAACGACGCTCGGTGGAGAGGCCGCGAAGATCGAAGGGCAGATCCATCAGCATTCGCCGCAGCCTGCCAGGCCGATGGGCGTAGGCCCTCTCAATCCACGTCACCGCCGCCGGCCAATCGCCGAGTTGCGAGTGCGCCAACGCCAGCCGGTCGCCGATTGAGTTCGTTGTGGGGCCGTCGGAGAATGGCGCGTGTTCAGCCGCCTGGGCCTGCAATCGATCGACTTCCACGAGCAGGTCGCGGCGCCAGGCTTCGACCGCCGCAAGATGAGCGGCACTCTCCTGGAGCTGGTCCGCCCGATCGGCCTGCCCGGATTGTCGAAGCCTCAGCGCCCGGTAATCCACGGCCGTGTCGACGTCGCCCAGCTCGGCACACGTCCAGGCCAGCCGATCGAGCGTCGGCAAATGCCCGGGCACGATCTTGAGCGCACGCCGGAGGACGTTCAGCGCCTCCGCGTGCTGACCGGCGACACGCAACGCGTCCGCCAACGCGCTCAACGCGTTCATCATCTGAGGCGCCGCCTCGACGGCGGCGCGTGCGGCGTCAATCGCCTCGGCGGTTCTGCCCTGGACCTTCAGGATGACGCTGAGCGTTCGCAGGGCCTCGGGATCGCGAGGCGCCAGCTCGACCGAGCGGCCGGCGTGCCGTTCGGCCGAATGCAGATCATCGTCGTAGTACAGCGCCATCTTGGCGAGCGAGCAATGCACTTCGGCCACCTGATCGTCTGCCTCGAGGGCGGCCAGCATCAGCTCGCGCCCTTTGGCGTTCGCGTCGTCGGACGGGGAGAATCCGAGCCGCGCCATGACGAAGTGCCAGTTGGCGAGATGGATGAGCGCACGGGCATGCCGCGGCGATTCAGCAAGGGCGCGGCGGAAGTACACACCAGCCTGATCCATGTGGGTGCGCGAGGAGGACCCTCCCACCGTGCCAATCTGGAACTCCTTATGACCTTCGTCGATCAGACGGTCGACGTTCACCGATTGCGCCGGCTGGGCCGAGAGTTTCCCGGCGGCCGGGGCCCTTCGCAGCGCCGAGGCGACCAGCGACGCGTCGCCGGGCCGTTCGGCTGGATCCTTCGCCAACAGCCGATCGACAAGGCCAGCGATATCGGGCGTCACTTGCACGCCACGGTCCGCAAGCGGCGCCGGCGCAGCGGTCAGGTGCTGGCCAATCAGGGCGACAGCCGTGCCGGTAAAAGGCGGTGAGCCCGAAAGCAGCTCGTAGAGAACGCAGCCAAGGCTGTAGAGATCGGATCGACCATCAAGCGCCAATCGTCCTGCGGCCTGTTCCGGGCTGAGATATGCCAGCGTCCCCAGGATCATGCCGTCGATCGTGAGCCCGCCTGCGGCCGTGGTCGTGTCGGTGCCGGAAAGCTCCGGCGCCGTCACGTGCGCGATGCCGAAGTCCGCGAGCATCGCGCGCCCGGAGACGACGAAGATGTTTTCTGGCTTGACGTCACGATGGACGACGCCTGCTGCATGTGCGGCCGTCAGCGCATCGGCGACGTCCGCCGTCAAGGCAAGAGCTTCCGCCACGTTCAGCCGCCGCTCGCGCGCGAGCTTCGCGCGCAGGCTTTCGCCAGGCACGAGCGGCATGACGTAGTACAACCGGTCCCGAGCCACGCCCGAATCGAACAGCGACACGATGCCGGGATGAGTGAGCTTCGCCATCACGGAGATCTCGCGCTGGAACCGCTCGATGCCGACGGCGTTCGAGTACGCCTCGGACAGCACTTTGATCGCGACCGCACGATTCAGCTTGGCGTCGTGAGCGCGGAAGACGACCGACATTCCGCCGCGGCCGATCTCCTGCTCGAGGCGGAAGCGATCCGGCAGGCCGCTGAATTCCATGGGGTCGATTGTAGGTCGAGGGCGCGTATGATCTCGTTCATCCTCGGAGGTGCAACTCGATGGCGCCCGCACGCACACTCGTTCTCGCCTTGATTGTTCGATTCGCCCTTCTGTTCTCCGCAACGGTACCCACCCAAGCGGCGCCAGTGGCGGTCCAGGCGGTGAACGTCTGCAACGCGGGCACTGTGCCGGTAGTCGCGTTCCTGGCCTACGACATGGGATTGCTGACCGAGGACTGGGGCGTGGAAAGCACCGTGATTGCCCCCGGTAAATGCGGCGACATTCCTTTCGGAACGTCCGTTGAGTTCTACCTCGGTTTCGCCGTGACCATGAACGGCCGTCTGGTCGGGCAGCCGGCTGACAACCTGCCGGATTCAGGCATGTATCGGGGCGCGCCACTGGTCCAGCGCACCGTGAAGCACGTCTGCCTGCTGCGCACCGGCGTCACGAATTACCACTACGGCGTGCTGGAGCCGGATTGCGCGACACTCGGCAGCAACGGACCGAACCGGGGCCAGTATCTCAGCGTCGACACGGCGCTGTTCGTTCGTACCGGCTACGACCCTCGGCGCGAGCTCTCGGGTCTCGGTCATAACAAGTTCACAGTCGCGCCCAGCGCAACGGATCCTCGCCTCCGTCTGAGGGAAGGCGTGCCCGCCGGGGTCGAAGCCGCTCGCGAGGCCGAGAACGACGCACTCGTCCAGAAGTTGCTCGATCAGTTCCTCAGGGGCGTCGTCGCCGAGGCCAGCAAGACACCACAGCAGCGGTCGGCGGAGATCAATCACGTCTCGCCGGACAAGGGTGAGGCGTGGACGTCGCCGCGGCTGTCGGCCGCAGGTCCCTTCCACGATCAGTGGTATGGCAAGACAGCGGTGATCTTCGGCACCGTCTCGCGCGTCGATCTCCACGGACAATTCCCGACGTGGATCACTCTCTATTTCAAGGAATCTCCGGACAACGCGATCGTCGTCTGTTCGTCGTTTCCGGACATCTTCTTCGAGAGGCTGGGCCGGGGCTACGCGACGTCGCTGGTCGGCCGGGCGATTGAAGTGCAGGGCATCGTCGCAGCACCGCTGTGCGATCCACGCGCGAAGGGCACGGTGCAGATCAGCAATTCGAATCAGCTGAGAATCAAGTGATCACTTCGACGTCGCTAGTCTCGTCGCAGCGCGATCGTCGGATTCAGGCGTGAGGCCGCGTAGGCAGGCGCGTAACTGGCGGTCAAGGTCGCCGTCAGGAGCACGCCGACCGCCGCGGCCATCGTGACGGGATCGCCGGTTCTGACGCCAAACAGGTACACCTGCGCGAACTTCGTGACGGTCAGCGCGGCCGGCACGCCGAGCACGATCCCCGCGGCGAACAGGGTGAGCACGTCGCCGAGGACCAGCCGGACGACCTCTCGTCGGTCGGCACCGAGCGCCATCCTCACGCCGATCTCCGAAGTCCGCCTCGAGACGTCGTATGCGACCGTGCCGTACAGACCGACGCTGGCGATGAGGAGCGCCAGGATCGCGAACGCCGCACACAGCCGGCTCAGAAGGATCTGCGGCGCGATCAGGCGATCGATCAGGCCCGCCTGCGTGGCGATCCGCAGAATCGGCGTGCGCGCGCTGGCATCCCGCACGATCTGCCGGATCGCATGCTCGTACGTCGAGGGGTCCGCACTCGTGCGAATCTCGTACACCATCTTGCCCAGGCCGCCGAGGATACCCAGGCTGAACGGCACATAGACCACAGGCGGCCGGTCGACCAGCAGCGCGTAGTAGCGAGCATCTCGCGCGACTCCGACGATCTCGACGGAACCGTGCGGAAACCGCAGGATCTGTCCCACGGCAGTCGCGTCGCCGAAGTGCGCGCGTGCGTAGGATTCACTGACCACCGCCACGGCGTTTGCGCCGGCGCGATCATCGCGCTCGTCGAGGTCGCGGCCTCTCACGATCGGAATCTCCAGAGTGCGAAGGAAACCGGCGCCGACAGTCATGACGTAGGCGGAGCTCTTCGGCGCGTCGCCGGCCGGCACGACCGGTGTCATCCTCCGTTCGTCTCCCACCAGCGCGCTGTCCGACATTCCGACACTCAGGGCACCGGGCATAGCAGCGAAACGCTCGCGCAGGTTCCGATACAGGACGGTCGCCTCCGCATCGTCCAGACCGCCTTGCTTCGCATTGACGGCAACCGTGAGCAGACGATCGGGATTGAAACCCAGGTCAATGGCCGCATAGTTGGCGAGCGTGCGCGCGAACAGACCCGCGCCAACCAGCAGTACGAGCGCGGCGCCGATCTGAAGCACGACGAGGGCGCGTGTGGCTCGGGCGCGGCGGCCCGACGCTGTTGGCGGCGTCGACCGCGCGTCCCGCATCGCCGGTAGCAGCAACGTTCGCGTGGCGCGAAGGGCGGGTATCGCGCCGAACAGTAGACCGGTCAGTACGGACAACCCGGCCGCGAAAGACAGCACGCGCCAGTTCAACTCGGCGTGGAGCGTGAAGGTCGACTGCCCGTCGCTGAGGAAACTCGTCACGACCGGCGCGCCGACTGCGACTACGCCTACAGCCAGCAATCCGCCGATCGAGGCCAACACGAGGCTTTCTGTCAGGAGCTGCCGGACGACGCGGCCGCGGGACGCGCCGAGACTGATGCGGACGGCGATTTCGCGCGTACGTGCCGCGGAGCGCACCAGCAACAGATTGGCGATGTTCGAGGAGGCGAGGAGCAGGATCAGGCCTGCAAGTCCGGTCAGCAACACGAGCGGCGCTGCGAAGGCGCGCCGCACGCCATCGATGCCTCGCGCGCCCTGCACGAGCACGAGTTCCGGTGCCTGCTTCCAGGTGCCCAGCGTCTTCACGTGCTCCGTGAGCAGACGGTACGGCGGTGCGAGCGCCGCTTGCGCACGTTCCAGGCTCACGTCAGATCGGAGCCGAGCCATGACTTCGAGCCAGACTTCGTTGGGATCGTTGAACAGCTCGATCGGCTGGTGGCCGGACTGCGCCTGGAGCACGAGGCTGGCGTGGAGCGGCACGAACACCTCAGGAAACGCGCCGGGATCGGTACCGGTGAATTCGCCGGGCGCGACGCCGACGATCTCCAGCGGAATGTTGTTGATCGTGAGCGTTTGTCCGATCGCTTCGGTCGGCCCACCGAACCGGCTGTCCGCCAGCGCTCGACTGAGTACGGCGACAGGAGCCGCGCCCGCACGGTCGTCGTCGGGACCAGGCCACCGCCCTGCAGCCGGAACGACGCCGAGAGCGCGAAAGTAATCGGCTGATACGTATTCGCCCGTCGCGGGTGAAACCTCGCCGTGAATCGTCAGCGTGATCGGGCCTGTGCTCTGGTACGCGATGACGTTGGAGAAGATGTCGTCGTGCGCCTGAAACAACTCGAAGGCGGCATATGCGAAGACGCCGTCGGTGTATCCGGCCGCCGCGTCTTTGAAGGAACTGTCGTGGTAAGACGAACCGTGAAACTCGCTCCTGGGCGCGTGCCAAGTCATCCGGACCAGCGTTTCCGGCTGCGGCACGGGCAACGGGCGGAGCAGGATCGCGTCGGTAAAGGCGTAGAGCAGCGTGTTCGCGCCGATTCCCAGCGCCAGCGACATCACAGCGGTCACCGTGAATGCCGGGCTCTTTCTCAGTGTGCGGCCCGCGTATCGAACGTCCTGCGCGAGTTGTTCGTACCAGCTCCAGCCCCACGTCGCGCGCGTGTTCTCCGCGACGACCGCCGGATTGCCGAAATCAAGACGCGCCGCGCGACGGGCCGCCATGAGGCTCGCCCCTGCGTCTCGTCGCTCTTCCTCTTCGGTTTCGAGATGAAACCTCAATTCCTCGTCCAGATCGGACACCCTGCGCTTCCTGTTCCAAAGCGCGCGAAGGCGAGATGTCAGGCGGCGCGGCATCGGGATACCCTACGTGGCCTTCGAAGGCCTCAGCACCCGGGCCATCGCCGATGACAACTGTTCCCATTTCGACTGTTCCCTGAGGAGGTGTTTCCGGCCGGACGCGGTGAGCTCGTAGTACTTGGCCCGCTTGCCCTTGTCGGAAGTGTTCCATTCAGAGGAAATCAGATCCTGCTCCTCGAGGCGGTGCAGGGCGGGGTAGAGCGAACCGGTCTCAACGTGCAGGACTTCGTCCGACATCGTGCGGATGTGTTTGGCGATCGCGTGCCCGTGGGATGGGCCGAAGACCAGCGTACGGAGGATGAGCAGATCGAGCGTGCCCTGGAGGAGATCGATGCGGCTGTCAGGCCTCGCCATTGCGTAGGCATGCTACATCATGTTCAGTAGCATGTCTACACAATGCAGACCCGGCAGCCGCCGGTCTTAGGGTCTTACTTGAACAGGAATCTGACTCCGGTCCAGAACATTCGGCGGACGTCGTGCGGCTCGTTCGCTTCGTTGAACATCTGGCGCCATTCGACCACCCAGTGCGCCTCGTGTTTCTTCGCGTCGTTCTGCCACACACGCACGCCGCCGCCAAACAGCCAGCCGGCCGTCCGGTTGTCGCTGTGGTTGAGATCCCACAGGGTGGGACCCGTGCCGAGGTACGCACCGTTCTTGAACACGTAGTCGAACGATCCGTCGATGAGAAGCGCCGTGCGTCCGCCCTCCTCGAGGTTCGACGCAAAGCCCACGGCCGGCGCGAACCGCCAGCCCTTGCCCAGCGCGATGCTGACGCCGCCCTTCAGCCCGGCGAGGAAGCAGCCGCCGCATCCGTCACTCGAACCGGCGAGACCGTGCTGCTTGCCGACCATCGGCGCAAAGAACGGACGGACGCGCAGCGCGCGCTCCAGCGCTTCGGCCTGCTTCAACGCTTCCAGACGCGCGGCTTCGAGCCGATCGGCTTCGGCTTTCGCGGCCGCGGCGCGTGCGGTTTCAATCCTGAGGGCTTCCACTCTCGCGGCTTCCACCCGTGCGGCTTCCACTCTCGCCGCTTCCACTCTCGCGGCCTCCGCGCGTGCCGCTTCCTGCCGCGCAGCTTCAGCGCGCGCCGCTTCGGCTCTGGCTGCTTCCTGGCGCGCCGCTTCTGCGCGCGCCGCCTCGGCCGCGCGTCGCGCGGCCTCGCGGCTGGGTTCGCGCTTGAGGAGCACGAGGTTGCCACAGTCCGCCGGTACGAAGAACGAGTAGGTCTGGCTCATGTCGTCGACGATGAAGTCGTAACCTTTGAGCGGAGCCTTTCCATCCCAACGGAGGTTCGTCATGATCACCGGGCGCTTTGCCCGGCGAAACGCCATCCACTCCATCGTCGTGCCGGGGGCGAGCGTACTCTCGGTGACCCGGCCGTCGGCGAGGATCGCGCGCACTTCCGCATCCAGTGACTCCGCCTTGGCGTGTCTCAGGACGATGGTGATGTCCTTCTGAATCGCTTCGCGTGCCATGGATTTCTTGAGCGCATCAACCGTTGGCATGGGACTGACGAACCGAGTGGTAGGACCGTTTACCTTCTTGATCGACCGAACACGCGCATCTTGGCCCGCGGCAGCGGCCGGCAAGGCAAGACAGGCAACGGCGGCCAGGACAAGGCCGGCACAAACTCTCTTTGAACGAAGTAGTCGCGTCATTATCAACACTCCCCTTATGCGATGGTGGCACTCATCCGGTCGCGAGGCATGTCCGCTATCGCACACTCACGTGCACGTGCCGCCAACTGGTCCAGGCCATGTGAGGAGCAAAGCATGTGCCGCGATCATCAGGGCGCTCGACCGCCGGCTGTGGCGCGCGATACCGAATAGTGGTGGCAGAGTGGCCTCCTATTCCGATCGCGGCGCGCGCACGAAGAAGTTAGAAGTCCGGCGTCCTGTCGCCGCGCTCGAGCAGGCCGAGGACCGTGGCCACGTAGCGCCGGGTCTCTTCGAACGGCGGGATGCCGTTGTAGAGTTCCACGGCGCTCGGACCGGCGTTGTAGCTTGCAAGCGCCAGCGCGATGTCGCCGTGGTGGTCGCCGATGAGTGCGCTCAGATACCTCGTGCCCGCCATGATGTTGTCGCGCGGGTCGAACGCATCAGCGACTCCCAGCTCCAGCGCGAGCGCCGGCATGAGCTGCATCAGACCCCGGGCGCCGGCGCTCGAGACTGCAAGGGCATCGAACGCGGACTCGGTTCGAATAACCGCGCGAATCAGCGCGGGTTCCAGCGCGTAGCGGACGGCCGCCTCCTTGATCAACTCGTCGTAGGCGTGCTCCGGCGTCAGCCGGAAGGTCTCCGAGGTGGCGACCGTAGCAACCAGTGCGGGCATTGAATGCGTGACTGCCCCGGCGCCGACGTTCGCAGATTTGGTGGCTGGCAGGTTGGCGGCGTTCGGCGCGACGAGGGCGGCGCCCGCCAGCAGCATCGACCGCATCTGCCGACGGCGCCGTCTCCGCCGGTGCCGCGCCTGGGGATGCGGTGGGTGCGGGTGATGCGGTGTGGCGCGGTCGCGTCGCCTCATGTCACTTCCAAGTCCCGGCACTGTTGGCCGCCGGTCGCAAGAGGATCGGTGGCGGCTGCAGCGCCGCAGTAATGCGTGCTTCCATCGGGGCAGGGAACGCCGGCGCGATTCCCACGATGTTGGAGCCATAGGCCGCGAGCATCAACTCCTGAAACACCGGCAGCGCCAACCTTCCACCTGTCTCGCTGGATCCAAGCGAACGGTTGTCGTCGAAGCCGATCCTGACGGCGGCGGTGATGCCGCCGGCGCCGTACGTCGAGCCCACGAAGATCGCGTCCCTGAAGTCATTCGTCGTTCCGGTCTTTCCCATGACCGCGATCGGAAATCCGCGGGATGCGAGCGCATGCGCGGTGCCGCTGGGCAGGCGCACGACACCACGCAAACCTTCCTGGATGAGCGCGAGGGCGTGCGGATCGATTGCGGCCCGCAGCGGGCCACGCCGCACCGTGGCGATCCCCTGACTCGCATCGCGCACGACAGTCCGAATCACGTACGGTTCAGCGACGATGCCCGAGGCCATCGTCCGATAGGCATTGGCCAGTTCAAGAAGATTCATCTCGGATGCGCCCAGTGCCGTTGTTGGATAGCGCGCAAGGGCCGTGCGGACGCCAAGACTGCGCGAAGTGCGTAGAACGCTGTCGATGCCGATCTGCCGGGTGATCCATATGGCCACGGCGTTTCTCGACTCGGCGAGCGCCTGGCGGATCGGGATCCATCCCTTGAAGAGGCCGTCGTAGTTCGCGATCCACTTTGGCGGGCGCCCCAGCCCGTTCGACACGCTGATCGGCTCGTCGGGCACGAGCGTTTCCAGCGTAAACGTGCCGGCCAGAAACGCCGAGAGATACACGATCGGTTTCATCGCGGATCCAGGCTGCCGCATGGAACGCGTCACCCTGTTGTAATCGCTGTAGGAAGCCGACCGGCCGTTGTAGAGTTGGCGTCCGCCGGTCTCTGCGAGAATGCTGCCATCGCTGTTCCGCAGCACGACGACCGATCCTTGAATCACCCCTCGTGCGTTCGGATGCCGCTGCTCGTACCGCGCGAGGCCTCGCTCCAGCGCCGCGTTCACGATGTCCTGCAGGCGGGCGTCGGCCGTCGCGTACACCTGGATCCGCCCCTGCAGGAGGTCTTCGAGACCCAGACCGTCGTGGCCCGCCGTCAACTCCGCGAGCACGTGCTCGACGACTGCCGACGCCTGGAACTGCCGCGGGTCCTGTCGGACCACTTGAAGCGAGCGCGCTGTGGCTTGGGCTGCGACCGCGGACGAAATGAACCCGTCCGACTGCATCAGGGCCAGCGTCTGGTCGCGCCTGGCAACGACCCGTGCCGGGTCCTTTGCGGTCGGCGCGTAATCGCGAGGCGACTTGGCGATTCCGGCAAGCAACGCCGCCTTGTCGGCATCGTCGGCGGTGAAACTCTTGAGCGGCCGGCCGAAATAGTACTCAGCGGCTCTGGCGAACCCGTACTGCCCGTTGCCCATGTAGACGAAGCTCGCGTAACGGGCCAGAATCTCTTCCTTCGCGCGGCGCTTCGATCCGAACCGCGCCCGCATTTCCTGTTCGAGCCACAGCGAGAGGCGAGTCTCCTCTCGCTTACGAGCCAGCATGTTGACGCCCCGCGCGCCGACGACCCGCGCCAACGCACCCGCCATGAATCCAGTGGGGCGGAGCTGGTAGCTGTTCTCTGCTGTCGTCACGCGACGAAGAAAATTTCCGCGAACGAGCTGTTGCGTGATCGTCGACCCGCCCTGCGGGAAGAGCGAATCCCCCCTCGCCTCGTCGTGACGTCCGCCACGCAGGAGCCGTCCCATCAGCATGCCGACCCTGACTTTCCCGGCCACTCGCGGCAAGCTGGCGTAGTCGATTCCATTGTGAGAGAAGAAGCGCTTGTCCTCGGCGGCCAGCATGGCGTCGCGCACGATCGGCGGGATGTCCTCGTACCGTGTGATTTCACGGTACTCCCGAGCGAACTCGATGAGCGGCCGGCCGCCGGCGTCGTAGACACGGCCGATCGTTGGAAACTCGAAGCGGATGAACGGTCCGAGGTCGGGCAGATTTTGTCGATTGAAATAGACGTGATGAAGCTCGGCGGCGGCGACCAGAACGGCCAGCACTGACCCGACAACCACGGTACGCACGAAAGCGCGAATGAAGAAGGCCCGCAGGGTAGGCCAAGCCCATCGCGACCCGGCGGCGCGGCCGGGGCTTCCCCGGGCCGGCGCGCCCCTGGCCACGCGGGTAACTACCGATCGCAGATGCAGCGCCACGGTGCCTTCACGCAGTCAGTCTAGAGGTCCACCGCCGGCTGACGCTGTTCTGTTGTGCACGGGGCCGAGGCGCTCGTCCGATCGCAGCTTGCGCACGACGTCCCCGCGCGATGCCCGCGCCGCCGGCGTCACCGACGCGAGGATGGCCGCGGCGACCAGGCGCGTAGACAAGCGAGCACATCGGCAGCCGTCGCCCGGCCACCATGCGATTTGCTCACCAGCGCGTAGCGAACGACGCCTGCGCGGTCGATGACAAACGTTGACGGGTACGCCGTTTCCTGCGGCGCGTCCCAACGCAAGTCGTACGACCGCGTGAAGGCGTAGTTCGGATCCAGGACGAAACGGAAGTTCGGTGGAAAGGGTTTGCCCGCCGCAAACTCCTCGGCTCGCTTCTGCACGTCCTCAGCCGGCCCCGGATAGACCCAGACGACACGCGCACCGGCCGCCTCGATGTCGGCCGCGGCCTTCAGGAAGTCGCCGAACTGCCGGTTGCAAAAAGGGCACTGGTATCCCACCCAGCCACGGCCGACGATGAGCACCACCGGACCGGACTTGAGCTCGGCCGACAACGTCAGTTTCCTTCCGTCAATCTGGCCGAGCGTAAAGTCCGGCGCCTTGTCACCTACCTTGGGGATTGCCGCGACTGACGTGGCGGCGTGCGTGGCGAAGAGTACGAATCCCAGGCAGAGCAGTGATCGGTGCGTCATGTTCCGGTCTTATCGTACGGGCAGCATCAAATGCGCGTACGGCGTCCCGGGGAACATGACGTACGGGACTTTCGTGTTGGCCGCGGTCGTCGGGTAACCGTCGAACTTCGTGCCGATGTTGAGAACCATCACGTGCGGACCGGTGTCCACCCATCTGCCGCCGGGCGCAGGCTTCGTGGCGAACGGATCGGTGTTGCTCGCGTCCGAGCCCCCCGCCAGCATGTAGCCGAAGCCCATCTTGTCCGTCGGCGGATTCTGATGCGCCATAAGGGCGTGCGCCCATTCCATCCCGTACTTGTCGAGACACATGGGATCGGCCCCGGGCGTGGTCGGCATGTCGGGGAGGCACGTCCAGCCGTTGGTGCCGGCGCGCAACGTCTTCATGTTCATCTTGTCGTCCATCGTGACGATCGTCGCGCCCTGAGCAATCGCGAGCGGCGCCGCCGACATGGCGCTCTTGATCATGTCCGGTTCGGTCGTCGGCGCCTTCATCGGGCCGGCCATCTTCGGGGCCGTCGCCTGGACGTCTCCCGGCGTCGCCAGCGAGTTTGCGGTGAAGGCCATCGCGAACAACCCAACCGTCAGCAGTCGTGATTTCATACGCATAGTGAACTCCCTTCTTCGGGGTCATTACGAAGCCCGCGAACAGCCGGTTACACGAGGCCGGCTGGCAGCGCTGATCCATGCCCGCTGTAACCAGATCCACCGCTGCTTCGTAATGCCAATCGCGGAGGAGTCTCTGGCGTGACTCCCGAGCAGGAGCGCCAGGGCGCCGCGTTCATGCGGATGGCGCAAGCGGGTGATCAGGACGCTTACACGTCCTTGCTGGTGCTGTTGACGTCCACGACACGGAGGTTCGCTCGGGCGCGGCTGGGCGGCGTGCCGTGGATCGACGACGTGGTGCAGGAGACGCTACTGACAGTCCACCGCGCACTGCATACGTACGATCCGGCGCGCCCGTTCGGTCCATGGTTCTACGCCATCGCCTCGACCCGGCTGATCGACGCCGTCCGACGCGAGCGCCGCATCACGCAAAGGGAGCTGCCGCGCGATTCCGGGTTCGATGTGGCGGAGCCATCGGCCGGCGATCAGGACATCGACGTCGAGGCTATTCGCGCGGCGGTTCGATCGTTGCCCGAACGCCAACGTGACGTGATCGAAGGACTGAAGTTCCGGGATGAGTCCGTCCGCGATGTCGCGAACCGGACCAACATGTCGATCTCGGCGGTGAAAGTGACGGCGCATCGCGGCTATCAGGCGTTGCGGAAGATCCTCGGGGGACAGCGTGAGGACTGACGAACTCATCGTACAGCTCGCGCGATCGGCGAAGCCGGTGAGGCCGCTCCCTCCGCCCGGTGTTCGAGCAGCGGGGTGGTTCGCGGCCTCCCTAGTCGTGATGGCTGCCGCGATTGTGCTGATTGGGCCGCGCGACGACCTCAGCTCAGCACTCGGCCGGCCGATCTTCCTGGGATCATTGGCGGCGCTCTTGTTGACGCTGGCAGGCGGGGGAACTGCGGCCTTCGTTCTGTCCGTGCCCGGCGCGGAACGATCGCCGGCGCAGCGCGTCCTGCCGATACTCACTGCCGCGGCATGGTCGGTGATCTGGCTTGTCGTGTTCTCTGCTGCAGACGCGCCCATTCGGCCGACTGCTGCGGTCCATTCGGCGTGTGCGATTGAGATTGCTGGCTGTGCCGTGGCCAGCGGCTGGCTTCTCTTTGCGATGCTCGCCCGCGCCGCGCCGCTGCAGCCTCTGTGGACCGCGACTGTGGCCAGCCTGGCGAGCGTCGCTACCGGAGCCGCCGTCGCGCAAATCCTCTGCCCGCTTGACGACCCCACGCATCAGCTGGTCGGTCATGTCGTGATTGCACTGGTCATCGCGGGCGCCGGTCTGCTGGTGGGAGGCCAGGCGCTCAACACCTGGCGTCGAAGGTGACCTCCTAGCGGAACACGCCGTGTAACGGTTAGTAACCTCCGCAACCAGGCCAGGACAGGTGTCTAATTCTGCAACGCCAATAGCGGAGGGCACATGCGTCTACACCTCACCGTAGTCACGATTCTGCTCTGCAGCCTCGCAGGATTTGGCCGCGCGGCGTCCGGCACGAGTCAGGCGAATTCAACCGGTACGTTCGTGGGCACGACATCCGCGCCCGCCGCACTGCTTGAGTTTCTCGACGCTCCGGCTGGAACCCACGCCGAGCTCGTCGAGTGGTCCTTGTCGTTGACCTCACACTCCCAGTACACACTTCACGCCTCGTATGGCCTGACGCAGCCGAACTTTCCCGGCATCCAGCGAGATCGCCATGAAGTGGATCGAAAGGGGAGCTGGACTGCCCGCAAAGGCACGAAGTGGAGTCCGTCGGAAGACGTCGTCGATCTCGGCGGTTTGGCGTTCGTGCGCGTCGGTCCGAATGTGATTCACGTCCTGTCGGCCGACCGTGCGCTCCTGACCGGCAACGGTGCATGGAGCTTTTCGTTGAACCGCGCCGACGCCGCTGAGCCCGCCGTGGATCCGTCGCTGCCGTCAATGCTGGGTCCCGGGGGTAACTACACGATTTCGCCGCTAGCCACTGGTCCGACGGTGTATGGCGTCTTCGAAGGGCGCACACCGTGTCAGGGTGTGGCTCGTCTGCTCGCGCGCGAGGTCGCTCCGGGCTGCCCCAAATTGAAATTTCGACTGACCCTCTACCAGAATCCTGACAACCGGAGACCGACGACATTCAAGCTGGAAGGGACGTTGTACCGCGCTGACCGCGTCGAGGGACCGTTCGCACTCTCCGAGAAAGGCGTCATCACGCTCGAGGGCCCGAATCGCACGACGCTCATATCCCTGCTCAAGGTCAGCGACGACGCCGTCATGTTTCTGGATCGATCCGGAAACCTGCTCGTCGGCAACGCGTCATTCAGCTACACGCTCGAGCGGAAAAAGTAGAGGAGAACTGAGATGCCCACCCAGAAGATCAACCGTTTCGCGCTCGCCCTGACCGCTCTCAATCTCGTCGCGATGCTCGCGTTCTGGTCGCAGGTGCAGGTGACCAGCGCGCAAGCCGTTCCTGACGTGCTGCGCGCCAAGGGGCTCCAGATCGTCGACGACCGCGGCATGGTCCGCGCGCAGATCATCGTTCAGCCCGGCGGCAACACCGTGCTCTTCAGGCTCATTGATCAGAATCAGAAACCGCTCGTGAAGCTCGGCGCGGGCGCCGACGGATCGGGGCTGATGCTCACCGGCGATCCTGCGACGCAGGAGTGGAGCGGGATTCAGCTCCTGGCCAAGCCAGCCGGCACCACCGTGCGGCTGCTCAATCTGGACGGCAAGGAACGCGTGATCAAGCCGGAGTAAGGAGCCGTCCCGGCGAACTCGGCCCGGTCATCAAATGTGCAGGTTCCCGGTCAGCAGGAGCACGATCAGAATGATCACGATCAGACCAACCAGTCCACCACCGTAGTGGGGCGCTCCCCAATTTGCGCCGCGGCCGTAGTAGTAACCTCCACCGCCGAAGAGCAGCACAATCAGCACGATAATGAGAAGTAAAGGCATTTCAGCACCATTTCTTGGCCAACTTTCGGCCGGCCGGGCCGTTCCTGGAGCCCGGTACAGCTGAAGGAGCAATTTGGATGCCGAAGTGCCCGTCGCGGGCCGCTATTCCGCTCGCAACGCCCGCACGACGTCCACGCGCGACGCCCGCGCTGCCGGCGTCACCGACGCGAGGATAGCCGCCGCGACGAGCACCAGGGCCGCCAGGCCGATCGGCACGAGACCGGGAATCTGCACGTCTGACACGAAGCTGCCGACGACGCGGGCGAGCAGGACGCCACCGGCGGCGCCGGCGACGATGCCGAGGACGCCGATCACCACGCCTTCCTTCAGCACGCCTTTCAGCAGATGCGCCGGCGTCGAGCCGACCGCCAGACGCACGCCGAATTCGCGTGTCCGCGCGCTCACAGAGAAGGCCAGCACG
This sequence comes from Vicinamibacterales bacterium, assembly GCA_035606665.1. GTDB lineage: Bacteria > Acidobacteriota > Vicinamibacteria > Vicinamibacterales > SCN-69-37 > DASUGC01. The sequence continues at coordinate 52,580 of DATNEY010000001.1, forward strand.
CCGGCCACGCCCACCACCGCGATCAACAGCGCGACGCCGGCGAATCCGCCGAACACGAGTGCGTTGACGCGATTCGGCGCCAGCACTTCTGCGCGGATGTCGTCGAGCGTCGCGGCGCGCTCCACCGGCTGATCGCCGGCCAGCTCGCGGATGATCTTCGTCACCGGCGTCACGAGCGTGTACGGATCGACCTTCGCATGGATGAACAGGCGCCCGCCGGCCATCTCCTGGCCAAGCGGGTGGTACACCGCCATCGCCGGCTCAGGCACCAGGTTCTCATCGTCAATGTCCGCCGCGACGCCGACGATGCGGCGGGGTTCGCTGCTGACGCCGATGAACTTCGTGACCGGATCGGTCCACATGACTTTGCGATCGACCGCGTCAAGACTCGGGAACATCCGTTTCGCGACGCTTTCGCTGATGATGACGACCTTCTCGCCGTCTGCACGATCGCCGTCGTTGAACTCGCGGCCCGCGATCATGCGCACGCCGAGCGCGCCGAAGAAGCCGGGCGACACCGTGCGGAACCTGGCGCGAGGGTCTTCCTCGCCGTTCGCGCGCTTGTAGCCCTCGGCCGTGAACTGCGCGGCGAAGAAGCCCGGATCGCGCCACGGCACCACGGTGCCGACGGCAACCTGATCCACGCCGGCTATCTGCGAGATCCGCCGAATCGCTTCCTTGTAGAACACGGCGACGTCGGCGGGCTTCCGCTCGTACGAGACGACGGGCACGTTCACGGCCAGCACGTTGCCGCGGAGTCCGGTTTCCTGGCGCTGCAATGCGAAGAGCGTCGCGATCAGCATCCCGGCGCCCGCAACGAGGACGAAGGACGCGGCGATCTGCGTGATCGCGAAGACGCGCAGCCGCCGGTTCGTTCCCGACGTGAGCCGGAGGCTTCGTCCGCCCAGCCCCATGCCGTTCGTGGCGGTGGACGACGGGAGTCGCGGTACGAAGGCGAGGAGCACCGCCACGGCCAGGGCCAGACCGCCGCCCACCCAGAGCAGCGACGCGTCGACGGTCACATCGTGCGCGCGCACGGAGAAACGGGCGGCGTATTTCGCAAGCACGGCGACGGCGGGCCGAGCCACCGCGACAGCGAGCACGGCGCCTGCGCCGCAGAGAAGCAGGCTTTCAGCGAGCAGCGTTCTTCTCAGCGCGCCATTGCCTGCGCCAAGAGCGGCGCGCAAGGAGAGCTCGTTCTCGCGACGCACCGAGCGCGCCAGGATCAGGTTCGCGACGTTCGAGCACGCTACGATGAAGACCAGGCCGGAAGCCGCGAGCAGAATCCACAGGATCGTCTGCGCCGGCGCGATGATTTGATCGCGCAGTTTCCTGGCCTCGATGCCGAAACGCGCCTGCGCCTGATATGCCTCCGGATGCGCACTGACCATTGCCGCGTGCACGGTCTTGAGTTCCGCGAGCACGCCTTCCAGGGTCGCTCCCGGCGCGAGACGTCCGAAGAGCTCCGTCATCCGGTGTACACGTCCCTCGACCATCGTCGCGTCGAGATGATGCGGGCTCGTGACGACGTTGGCGATGATCTCGGTTTCCTGGGGGTACGGCACCGACGGCTCGAGCACACCGACGATGGTCGCGGGACGATCGCTCAGCGTGATCTTCCTGCCGATGACGCTCTCGTCGCTCTTGAATGCGCTCGTCCAGAAGCGGTACGTCAGAACCGCGGCGCCGTCGGCCTTTGGCCCGTCATCGGCAGGACCGAGTAGTCGCCCTCTGACCGCCCGAAGACCCATGACGTCGAAGTACGAACCGCCGACGACGCCGGCGCGCACGGATCGCGGATCGCCCAGGCCGATCATCGTGAATTCGATGGTGGAGAAGTCTCCGAACGCGGTCAGGCTCTTGACACCGCGCTGGAGATCTTTCAGCTCCGGCACCGAAAAGTTCGCGTTCTCCGATCCGAGTCCCGGCGCGGACTGACGTATGTAGATGAGGCTGTCCTGGTCGCGATTGACGAGCGGCCGGAGCAGCACACCGCGGACGACGCTGAAGATCGCGGCGTTGGCGCCAATCCCCAGAGCCAGGGTCACGACCACGGTCAGCGCGAGACCCTTGGCGCGGAGAAGCGAGCGAAAGGCGGATCTCAGATCGGTGAGCATGGTCAGTTACGCCTGTCCTGCATCGCGCGCAGCCGCTCTTCCTTCCCCCGCGCGAAGTCCTCGCCGAATTCCTCGGCCTCGATGATCGGGCGAATCTCGATGTCCGACTCCTCACCGGGCATCGGATGGGGGCAGCGCCTGACCCATTCCACGGCCTCCTCGATCGATTTCACCTGCCAGATCCAGAAGCCCGCGACGAGCTCCTTGGTCTCTGTGAACGGCCCGTCGACGATGGTTCTCTTCTCGCCTGACGCGTTCAGGCATACGCGCTTGCCCTTGCTGCTGGGGTGGAGGCCATCGGCTGCCAGCATGACGCCTGCCTTGATGAGTTCCTCGTTGAACTTGCCCATTTCCTCGAGCAGTTTGTCGAAGGTCGGATCGCCGGGCAGGATGCCCGCCTCGGACTTCTTCGTTGCCTTGACCATGACCAGTACTCGCATCGTTTTCTCCTTGGCCAAATCTCGTCTTGTTCGCGAGGCTCGGTCGCTGACCGCGACCTCGCACCCTCACTATGGCGTCGAACGAGACCGGGCCGGATCGACATGGCCTGCCGCTAAACGCCCACCACGCCTTGCTGCATCGCCCACAGTGCGGCCGCGGCCCGGGTCGAGACACCTATCTTGTTGTAGATGTGCTGGATATGGTGGTCAGTCGTCTTCGGTGAGATGAAGAGCCGATCCCCGATTTGGCGCGCAGTGAGGCCGCGCGCGGCGAGGCGCAGGACGTCGACTTCGCGCTCGGACAGCCCGCCAGGATTCTTCGGGCGCCTGGTCGAGAGGGCCTCCGACTCGCCGTGTCCTGCCGCGACCAGTACCGCGCGACACGCGCGGGACGCGATCACGCCCTCGGACTCGAGCCGGCGGATCTCCGCCGCGGCGTCAGCGGGCGAGTGTGCCGGGCGGTCTGCGCGATCGGTCGTCATCCCCACATAAATCTCCGTCGCCGCCAGCACTCCTGCTCCGGCGTCGTCCGCGTCGCCACGCAGGCGCTTGTGGTACCCGGATCCGTCGCACTTCTCGTGGTGGGCGGCCGCGATCGGATTCAGCTGAGCCAGCGCCGGTGACCGGCGCAGCATCTGCTCGGTCAGCATCGGATGCAATTCGACCCGATCGAACTCGGTGCGCGTGAGCGAACCCGGCTTGTCCCAAATCGAGTTCGGCACGGCGGTGGTGCCGAAGTCGTGCACGAGCGCCGCGCGGCGGAGCGTGCGGGTGGCCTCCTCGGAGAATCCGAGCACCCGCGCGGCATCGGCCGCGAGATCCGCGCAACGCCGGCTATGGCCGCCCATGTACGGCGACTTGAGGTCGATGAAGTCGGCCGCGACGGTCAATGCGGCATCGAGATCGTCGCCGTCCAGAAGCCGATGCGGCTTGGGCTCGAGGGCGAGCACGGCGTCCCACGGCTCAATCGCCCGGAGTCGATCGAACCACTCGGTACCGTGCGCGAGGAAGAGGTCGACGAGCGCGGGGTCGTATGTGCGGTCGCGACGGTCGGCCGCTGCTTCGAGAGCGCGTTCTGGCGAGAAGATTCGCGCGATCGCCTCCATGTCTTGGCTCAGATGCACCACGCGCATCGGCAGGGGGATCGCGTCGCCCTTTACATGATTTGGATGGCCGTTGCCGTTCCACCGCTCGAACGTGCAGCGCAGCGCGTCCTGCACGCCGGCGGGGAAACCGAGCCGCTGGACGAGCATCACGGCCACTTCGCATCCGGACTTGAAGTTGTAGACGACCCACTCCTTGGCCGTCTGCTGGAGCCACTGAAGGGTCTCGGCTGTTTCCTCAGGGTTCTTGCCCTTCGTGGCGAAGGCGATCACGTCGCGCATGACTTCCGCCGGGTTCGCTGCGTCGTGGATCAGCGTCTGGCCACGAATCGCGATTTCGTCACCGAACACCGTGGCGACTTCGTGCGCGTGGCCGGTGCAGCCGACGTAGCGAAGCAACGCCACCCAGTACGCGGTTTCACGCACGCCCGGCTCGAAGCCCGCGCGCTCGCACATCCACGATGCGAGCAGACAGGACCGAAGCTGTGACTCGAGGGGCTGGCCGAAGGCGTTGTCCTGCGCCAGGGCCAGCGTGGCCACGAACTCACTGAGGCGGAGGGGCGGATTCAAAATAGGGAGTTCTCCCGATGTTTCGGTTGCGCCGGTTTCCTACACTGGCCGTCGAACAGGGGAGGTTAGCATGCGTTCAATAAAGGTAGGAGTCATTGCGGATCAGACCGGCCCGCTCTCGGTCATGGGGCTCGCAAATGCCAACGTGGCGCGGATGGTCATCGGCGACCTCAACGCCAAAGGTGGCCTGCTCGGACGGCACGTGGAACTGTGCCTCGAGGACAGCGAAACGAACGATGTCGTCGCTGCTGCGCGCGCAGCCAAACTGGTGGAGCAGGACCACGTGGACGTGGTCTTCGGCGGCATTTACAGCTCGACCAGGCAGGCCATCAAGCAGCCGGTCGTCGTCAAGGGCCGCACGCTTTACATCTATCCGGAACAGTACGAGGGGCAGGAATCGGATCCGCTTCTGTTCTGCACGGGCCCGGTGCCGGCGCAGCAGGTCGATCCATTCATCCCGTGGCTGATGCGGAAGACCGGCGCGAAGACGTTCTACCTGCCATCAGCCGACTACATCTGGCCGCGCGTGATGAATCAGCGGGTCCGCGAGGTGGTGACGGCCCACGGCGGATCGATCGTGGGCGAGGAGTATTTTCCGCTCGATCACGCCGACTATCGCGCGACCGTCGAACGTATCGCGTCAACCGGAGCGGATGTCGTCTTCAACACGATCGTGCCTCCTGGTCTCGCCCCGTTCTTCGACCAGCTCCACGACTCAGGTTTCACTCGCCGTGGCGGCCAGCTCGTCTGCACCTACTTCGACGAGAACGTTCTCGGCATGCTTCCGGAGGCTCACGCGGACGGTCTGTACAGCTGCCTCGACTACTACCAGACGGTCGACGATCCGTTCAGCCGGAAGCTGCTCGCCCAGTACGACGCGCTCTATCCCGGCCATGCCAAATTCACTGGAGGTAGTGCGTGCTCCGGCCTCTATCGCGGGCTGCGCATGTGGGCGGCTGCCGTGACCGAGGCGGGCTCACTCGATCAAGTGCAGGTGATCGCGGCCCTCGATCACGCGCAGATCAGCGAAGGTCCCGGCGGGCCGGCTGCGATGGCGCCAGGGCAGCATCACGTCCGGATGAACATGTACATCGCCCAGGCGCGCGCCGGTCGCTTCGAGATCGTCCAGAGGCTCGGCTCGATTGATCCTCAGGAGCGCCTCGTCACGCCTTCAGTTGTTGCTGTGTAAAGAAACCACGTAGGCCGGCCCTTCAGGGCCGGCGCAAAGGAGACCACCATGATGCTCGCCACGACACGAGTGCAGGATTTCGACCACTGGATGAAGATCTTCTCGACGACCAGCGCCGAGAAGCGCAGGCAGCACGGTTCAAAGGGGGCGCTCGTGTTTCGCGATCCTGCCGAGACCGATCGCGTCTGGGTGCTGTTCGACTGGGACGAGCAGGGTTGGAAGAACTTCGCGTCCGACCCCGAGGTCGCGCCCATCCTGAAGGAGGCCGGTCACAAGCAGAAGCCCGAGATCGCGGCGTTCGCGGGACGACTCGATTCCTGAGCGCCGGGTCAGCGCGACGGCCGCTTCCGCTCCTTAATGTACAGGTCCAGGCTGAGACGCCTCCAGTCAAAGTGCGCCTGGGCAAATCACACTACGCTCGCGGGGCAAGCCTGAGGACGGCGTAAATCGGGCGGCTGGCATTGTCACGCGGGCGTAACCCTCGGTCGAGGGGCAGCCTGCCCGCACCAATGAACAGGCGTGATACAGTCCCCGACCACTTCGACTACTTCATGGCGGCGACCCTCAGGATCCCTCGGCGGCCAGACCAGAGGCGCGTTTGGCGGTGGCGTCTTCTCGCCACGCTAGTCTCGCTTGCGATCACGGGTGCGTCGGCTGCGCTGTTCGCCGCGGGTGCGGCGCCAAATCCCGACAAGACCTCGACGGTCGGCCAATCGGTCAACAACCCGGTGACGAGTACGACGACTACCGTGACCGCCTTGATCGTCGATCCAGTCGGCACGCCGACGGCGGGTTCGACGGCGTTTGTCCAGACGGCCGATGGATACATCTTCATGGTGAAGGCGGTGGGTGAAACCATCTACAACGGCGACAGCCCGCCGGTCGCGTTCACGATCCTGAGCAAGGACACCACGGCGCAGACCGTTCAGATCCTGGCGTCGGGACAGCAGATGTCTTCTGCGCTGCCGTACCAAACGCTGCTCACGAACGCGACGATTCAGGATTTGTTGTTTCCACCCTCGGGCACGCCTGGTTCGACAAATCCGCCAACGGTGGTGAACGGGGCGAGCGGCGTTACGCTCGTCTACTACGGCCAGGACGGATCGGGCGGCCGCGCTGGCGCGCTGGTCGTGCCACCGACGAGCGGCGGCGACGGAGCGGCAGGGCCCCCTGTCACCTACACCACCACCTTCAACATCAGCACGACCAATCAGATCGGCATCGAGGCCGGCAGCATCGGCGGCACCGGCGGGAAAGGCGGCAACTCCTACGTCGGCGTCTTCAGCGGTGAAAAGGGTGGAAGCGGCGGCCCGGGTGGGCCGGTCACCATCATCAACGCAAGTCCGTTCCAGGTCGCGACGACCGGCGACAATATGCACGGCATCTTTGCGTACAGCAAAGGCGGACTGGCCGGCAATGGCGGGTCCGGCTTCGCCGCGCCCGGCGGCGGGCCCGGTGGCCATTCGAGTGACGGCGGCACGGTCACGGTGACCAACGACGGCACGATCATCACTTCCGGCACGGCCGCGTTTGGAATCTACGGTCTGAGTCAGAGCAACAACGGCGGGAACGGTGGCAGCCAGTGGGGCCTCGTCGGCGGCGGCGGCAGCGCGGGCTCGGGCGGCAACGGCGGCACGGTCACGATCACCAACAACGCGAGCGGCGTGATCGACACGTCCGGCTCCTATGGCCATGGCATCCTCGCGCAAAGCATCGGCGGATCCGGCGGCTCGGACGGATCGTCGGGCAATCTTCTGCTTTCGCTCAGCGGCAGTCCGGACAACGGCGGCAACGGCGGCAAGGTCTTCGTCTTCAACTACGGTTCGATTACGACCCGCAACGATGACGCGCGCGGCATCTACGCACAGAGCATCGGCGGCGGCGGTGGATCTGGCGGCAGCAGCGGGGGCTTGATCGCGCTCGGCGGTTCCGGGTCGACCGGCGGCAGCGCTGACTCCGTCACCGTCAACAACTACGACACGGGGACGATCCACACGAAGGGTTTGCGGTCCGACGCCATCTTCGCGCAATCGGTCGGCGGCAGCGGCGGTAGCGGCTCGAACGCCGGCGGTTTGGTCGCGGTGGGCGGCAGCGGCGCCGGCGCCGGTACTGGCGGCACTGTCAGCGTGGCCAACTACGGCACCATCATTACTGAAAAGGATCTCGCGCGCGGCATCGTCGCGCAGAGCATCGGCGGCGGTGGTGGAGACGGCGGGAATTCGGGCGGCATGGTGTCGGTCGGCGGCAGCGGCGCGGGTGGCGGCTCGAGCAGCCTTGTCTCGGTGACCAACGGCGGCAGCATCACGACGTTGGGCGCCGACGCCAAAGGAATTCTCGTCCAGTCGATCGGCGGCGGTGGCGGCAACGGCGGCAGCGCGGGTTCGATTGGTGTGTTCGCCGGCGTCGCCGTCGGTGGCACGGGCGCCGGCGGCGGTGCGGGCGGCGACGTCAACGTCACACTCCGGGGTCAGAGCAACGGTGCAGCGTCGCTCATCGATACGGGCGGCGCGCGATCGACCGCGCTCTTCGCTCAGTCGATTGGCGGTGGAGGCGGCTCGGGTGGCGGAGCGGTCCAGGTGACCGGAGGCTTCGGCGGCGCGGCGTCGTTCGCCGTCGGCGGCAACGGCGGTGGCGGTGGCAACGGCGGTGTCGTGACACTGACGAGCGGTGGCGGCACGAGCAACATTCAAACTGGCGGGGCGGATGCCACCGGTGTGTTCCTACAGAGTGTCGGTGGCGGAGGTGGAAACGGCGGTTACGCCGTGTCGCTCGCGGTTTCCGGCGGCGTCGCGTCGGGCTCAATCAGCGCATCCGTCGGCGGCGCCGGCGGAGTCGCCGGCCAGGGCGGCACGGTCGATGCGGGATCATTCGACAGCTCAGGCAATCTCCTCGCCGCGGGATTCAACGGCAACATCCTGACGACCGGCGATCGGTCGACCGGCTTCTTTGCGCAGAGCGTGGGTGGCGGCGGTGGCAATGGCGGGCTGGCGGTGTCGAGTGCCGTGAGCGGTTCGGCGCTCCTCGGTGGATCCGTTTCGGTCGGCGTTGGCGGCAAGGGCGGAGCTGGCGGCGCGGGCGGCACCGTCAACGTCGGCGTCTCCGGCAACATCACGACAACGGGCACAAACGCGACCGCGCTCCTGGCCCAAAGCGTTGGCGGTGGCGGCGGTAACGGTGGTGGATCCATTGCGGTCCCGATCTCTGTATCCGCGGGCGGCGCGGCCACGATCGGTGTGTCGATCGGAGGCGCCGCCGGTGGCGGTAGCACAGGCGGCACGGTCACGCTCGCCACGCGCAACGGCACGGTCAGCACCGGCAACGAGAACTCGACGGCCATCGTCGCGCAATCGATTGGCGGCAGCGGCGGCAACGGCGGCTACTCGGTGTCCGCCGGAGGATCGGGCGCCGGTGTGGGCGCCGCGTCCGTGAATGTCGGTCTCGGTGGCAACGGCGGCAGCGGCGGCAACGGCGGAACGGTCAGGGCGAATCTTCAATCAAGCGTTACGACGACCGGTCAGAACTCCGGCGGCATTCTCGTGCAGTCGGTAGGCGGCGGCGGCGGGAACGGCGGCTTCAACGTGTCGGCCGCGGTATCGGGCGCCGGTGTCGGCAGCGGCGCCGTCACGGTAGGTCTTGGCGGCAACGGTGGAGTCGCCGGTGACGGCGGTACGGTGACAGTCGCTTCCACCGGTTCGATCTCGACGACGGGCGATCGTTCGTCGGCGTTTGTTGCGCAATCGATTGGCGGCGGCGGCGGCAATGGCGGCTACAACATCGCGGCCGCGGGAGCCGCCGCGGGTGTTGGCAGTGGCGCCGTCGGTGTCGGCCTCGGAGGCCAAGGCAATTCGGGCGGCGCTGGCGGTAACGTCACGGCCACGACCACGACCGGCGCGATCTCGACGGCTCGCGACGGCTCGACCGGCGTCCTTGCGCAGAGCGTCGGCGGGGGCGGCGGCAACGGTGGCTTCAACGTGACCGGCACCGGCGCCGGGGCGGGCGTGGGGAGCGGCGCGGTTTCTGTCGGACTCGGCGGCGCGGGCGGCGCGGGCGGCGACGCGGGCATCGTCACGCTCAGCGTGACCAACAACGTGAGCACCGCTGGCGAGCGATCGGCGGCCGTCGTGGCGCAGTCGATTGGCGGCGGCGGCGGCAACGGCGCCTTCAACGTCTCTGGCGCGATCGCCGGCGCGGGTGTCGGCAGCGGATCCGTTTCAGTCGGCCTCGGTGGCAACGGCGCGACTGGGGGCGATGCGGGCGTCGTTAGCGCGAGCGTCACCGGCAACATCAGTACCGCGAAAGAGAATTCCGTCGGCATCCTGGCGCAGGCGGTTGGCGGCGGCGGCGGTAACGGCGCCTTCAACGTGTCGGGCGCGCTCTCCGGCGCGGGCGTCGGCAGCGGCGGTGTGTCCGTGGGACTCGGCGGCAAGGGCGGAACAGCCGGCGACGGCGGTGCCAGCTCTCTGTCCGGGTCCGCTTACGCCGTGACGCTGAACACCTCAGGAACGGTTTCCACCGGCGGCAACAGTTCTAGCGCCATCGTCGCGCAGTCGATCGGCGGCGGTGGCGGCAACGGCGGGTTCAATGTGTCCGCGAGTCTTTCCGGCGCGGGCGTCGGCAGTGGCGCCGTATCGGTGGGGCTCGGCGGCGGCGGTGCCAGCGGCGGCGACGGTAAGAACGTGTTCTCGTCGGTGGCCTCGAGCGTCCAGACGCTCGGAACTGACTCGGCTGGCGTCCTGACGCAGTCGATCGGTGGCGGCGGTGGCAACGGCGGATTCAACGTTGCCGGGAGCTTGTCCGGCGCCGGGATCGGCAGTGGCGGTATTGCGGTTGGCCTGGGTGGCAGTGGTGGTGCGGGCGGCGTCGGCGGCACCGTCAATGCGACGGCCACCGGCAGCATCACAACCTTCTCGGATCGATCGTCAGCGTTCGTCGCGCAGTCGATCGGTGGTGGCGGCGGCAACGGCGGTTTCAATGTTTCGGGGAGCTTGTCGGGCGCGGGCACCGGAAGTGGCGCCATCGCGATCGGACTCGGCGGGACCGGCGGAACCGGCAACGACGGTGGCGCGGTGACCGCGACGACTAGCGGCGCGATCGCGACGTTCGGCCGATCATCGACGGGCGTTCTGGCGCAGTCGGTCGGCGGCGGCGGCGGCAATGGCGGCTTCAACGTCACTGCCGGCGCATCGGGCGCCGGCGTCGGGAGTGGTTCTGTCGGCGTCGGGCTTGGCGGCGCTGGTGGGAGCGGGGGCACCGGCGGCGCCGTGACGCTGACCGTCAACAACACGGTCTTCACGCTAAACGACCATTCCTTCGGCGTCATCGCGCAGTCGCTCGGCGGCAGCGGCGGCGTCGGAGGCTTCAACGTGACCGCGCTCGCTTCTGGGGCAGGCACGGGAAGCGGTACGGTGAGCGTCGGCCTCGGAGGCACGGGCGGCGCGGGATCGAACGCTGGTGCCGTCGTGCTGAAGACGTTCGCCGATATTCAGACGCTCGGTTCCAAGTCCGGCGGCATCCTGGCGCAATCGGTGGGCGGCGGCGGGGGCAGCGGCGGCTTCGACGTTTCGGTGGCCGGTTCCGGCGCCGGCACGGGCAGCGGCGCGGTCGGCGTCGGGCTCGGTGGCAACGGCGCGGGTGGTGGCAACGGCTCCAGCGTCGATCTCACTGTTCGCAACAACGTGCAGACCGCCCAATCGAATTCATCGGCCATCGTCGCGCAGTCCGTGGGTGGCGGCGGCGGCAACGGTGGCTTCAACGTCACGGTCGCGGGGTCCGCCGCGGGCACGGGCAGCGGCGCGGCGAGCGTCGGCCTCGGCGGCAGCGCGGGCACAGGCGGCACGGCGAGTTGGGTCACCTCTTCCGTCATCGGCGACGTGCTGACGACGGGCGGCAATTCGATTGGTCTTCTCGCGCAGAGCGTCGGCGGCGGTGGCGGTAACGGCGGCTTCAACGTGAGCGCGGCGATCTCGGGCGCGGGCACCGGCAGCGGCGCCGCGTCGGTCGGCATCGGCGGATCGGGCGGCGGCGGTGGCAGCGCGGACTTCGTCACGTCGTCCTACACCGGCACGCTCGTGACGACGGGAACGAACGCGTCGGGCGTCATCGCGCAGTCGCTCGGCGGCGGCGGTGGCAACGGCGGTCTGAATGTCACGGCGGCCGTGTCGGTCGCGAAGACCGGAGCTGGCGCAGTCGGCGTCGGGATTGGCGGATCGGGCGGCGGCGGTGGCGCCGCCGGCGTGGTCACGAGCACCGTCAGCGGCTACGTCCAGACCACGGGCGACAACGCGACGGGCATCCTCGCGCAATCGGCCGGCGGCGGCGGCGGCAGCGGCGGCATCAACGTGACCGGCGTCATCACGGCTTCGGCCAACGGCAGCGGCGGCGCCTCGATCGGCGTCGGTGGATTCGGCGGCAGCGGCGGCAACGGCAACGTGGTCTTCAGCACCGTCACTGGCGGCGTCGTCACGACCGGCGCGCATTCGGATGCGATCGTGGCGCAGTCGCTCGGCGGGGGCGGCGGCAACGGCGCGATCAACGTCACCGGCGCCGTGAACATCAGCAAGCAACAGGGTGGCACGCTCGGCGTGGGCGTCGGCGGTTTTGGTGGCAGCGGCGGCAGGGGCGAGAACGTCACGATGACCGTCACCACGACGACCGCTCATCCGGTCATTCAAACAACGGACGATTTCTCGTCCGCGATCGTGGCGCAGTCGCTCGGTGGCGGTGGTGGCAATGGTGGCCTCAACGTCACGGGCGCCGTCAATCTCACGGGGCAAAGTGGCGCGGCGATTGGCGTTGGCGTGGGTGGCTTCGGCGGATCGGGCGGACGCTCCGGTGATGTGACGAGCACGATCACAGGCACCGTCATGACCGGCGGCGCCGATTCGACCGCCATCATCGTTCAGAGCATCGGCGGGGGCGGCGGCAATGGCGGCCTCAACGTCACCGGCGGTCTCAGCGCGTCAACCTCCGGCAGCACCGGCCAGGCGTCGGTTGGTGTCGGCGGCTTCGGCGGATCCGGCGGCGCCTCGGGCAAGGCGACGCTCGTGCGCACCGGAAACACGACGACGTCCGGCGCGAACTCGGGAGCGATCCTCGTTCAAAGCCTGGCCGGTGGCGGCGGCAATGGCGGCCTCAACGTGTCCGGCGGACTTGCCCTGTCGTCGAGTAATAACGCCTCGATCAACATCGGTGTCGGCGGATTCGGCGGCGGCGGAGCAAATGCGGACGCGGTGAGCGCGACCGTCATCGGCAACGTGTCGGCGATTGGGTTGGGCGCGGGCTCGGCCGATCCCCTCTTCACCGGCGCGGTCGTGGCTCAGAGCGTCGGCGGTGGCGGCGGAACCGGCGGACTGAATGTGAGCGGCGGTATCAGTCTGACTAAATCCGGGTCGACCGGCAGTGCCGCCGCGATCGGGATTGGCGGGTTCGGCGGCAGCGGTGGCAATGCCGGGACTGTCGCGCTGGACATTCACGCTCCGGGTACGTCGCCGGTTTCCGTGACGACGGCGGGCGACAACCGCGCGGCGGTGGTGGCGCAGTCGCTCGGCGGTGGCGGCGGTATCGGCGGGATCAATGTGTCAGGCGGCATCTCGACGGGCAACACGCTGGCCTTCGGGATGGGCGGGTTTGGCGGTAGCGGCGGCACGGCTGCAACCGTGACGGCCAGCGTCACGGCCAACATTCAGGCAAACGGCGACGGCAGCCGCGGCATCCTGGCGCAGTCGCTGGGCGGCGGCGGTGGCGCGGGCGGCATCAACGTTGCGGGCACGATCAACATCAGCAGCCAGAACGACACATCAGTGACGTTCGGCCTGGGCGGCTTCGGCGGCGCAGGCAACATCAGCGGGGCCGTCAACGTCGCGCAGACCGGTACGGTGAACGTACAGGGCAACAATGCGTTCGGCGTCCTCGCGCAGTCGATCGCTGGCGGCGGCGGTGACGGCGGGCTGAACGTCTCGGCCAACATCGCGAACGCGAGTGCCGGCAAGTCCACCAACCGCATCATCGCGGGCGTGGGCGGCACCGCCGGCGCCGGGGCCGATGCGGCAGCCGTGACGCTCACGAGCGTCGGCGCGATCTCCGTGATTGGGCAGACGAGCACGTCAACGCCCGACGCTCCCGACACCGGGACGACGGCGTTTACCGCGGGCGGCATTCTCGCGCAATCGATCGGTGGCGGCGGCGGCACGGGCGGCATGAACATCACGGCGTCGGTCGCGCGAAACGCCGGCAACACGTTGCAGTTCGGCATGGGTGGCAATGGCGGCGCCGGTGGGAACGCCGGCGCCGTCACGGTCACGCGCGGGTACGTGACGTCGGGCAGCACGCAAATTGCGACGCCAACGCTCCTGTCTACCGTCGGCGACTTCAACAGTGGTCTGGTCGCGCAGAGCGTCGGTGGCGGCGGCGGCACGGCGGGTATGAACTTCAACTTCGCGTACAACAAAGAATCGGGCACGAACCCGGACGAGCGCGACTACAAGGCCGCGCTCGTCACGGTCGGCGGATCGGGTGCCAACGCCGGAAATGCGGCTGCGGTGACGGTCAGAGCCAACGGTCAGATTACGACCGCCGGCGCGTACGCCCATGGCCTGGTGGCCCAGGCGATTGGCGGCGGCGGTGGTTCGTCCAACGTCAATCTTGCCGCTGGCGCGCTCGGAGACAAGACCAAGAGCATGAATATCGGCGTCGGTGGCGCGAACGGCGCGGCCGGAAACGGCGCCACCGTCACGGTCGATCACATCGGCTCGATCACCACGCTCGGTTACGGGTCGGTTGGTCTCAAGGCGCAGAGCATCGGTGGCGGTGGCGGGTCGGCCAACGGCCTCAATCAATACGTTGATCCGATTCTCGACTTCGCCAGCGGCCAACTCGACAGCGCGACACTCGGCATCGACATCGGCCGGGTCGGCGGCACCGGTGGTACCGGCGGGACGGTGACGGTCAGTTCCAATGGTCTGATTCAGACGTCCGGCGATCAGTCGATGGGCATCTTCGCTCAAAGCGTCGGCGGTGGTGGCGGCGACAGCGGCACCACATCGATCGGCGGTGATTTTTCCGCGAAGTCCTCAACCTACGGCGGGAGCGTCGCCGTCGGGCTCGACGGCGGCGTGGGCGCGACCGGTGGCAGCGTCACCGTGACCGCTCAAGGCGGGATCGTCACATCGGGTGAGAGATCGCACGCGATCCTGGCACAGAGCATTGGTGGTGGCGGTGGCATGGGCGGCACCGTCGGCGACATGCTCGCGCTGAGCAGCGTGGACAACGACGTGCAGAGCACGACATCGGCCAGCGTGAACATCGGAGGCAAGGGTGGCAGCGGGTCGATATCGTCGCAAGTGACTGTCACGAATTCGGCGGTCCTGCAGACGACTGGCGATCGATCGAGCGGCATCTGGGCCCAGTCGATTGGCGGCAGCGGCGGCAACGGCGGCGATTACCTGCAGGCGACCATTCAGAGCGTCGCGGCTGGAAAGACGTCCCGCTCGTTCTCAGTGAATGTTGGTGGCACGGGCGGCACAGGCGCGACGGGTGGAGGCGTGACGGTCAGCAATAGCGCCCTGATCCAGACGAAGGGACTCCAGTCGTTCGGCATTCGTGCGGACAGCGTGGGCGGCGGTGGCGGCGACGGCGGCGCGATCTCCCAGGCCACGCTCACGCTCCGCACGGGTAGTACGCAGTCGGTCAACGTCAACGTCGGCGGAAGTGGCGGCACGGGTGGCGCGGGCGGCGTCGTGAACGTCTCGAATACTGGAGCGATTCTCACGACCGGCTACGGCGCGGAGGGCATTCGCGCCACGAGCATCGGTGGCGGCGGCGGAAACGGCGGGGTCATGATTACCGCCCTCGTGCGGTTGACCGGCGGGGGCTCGCAGACCCAGAACCTCACGTTCAACTACGGCGGGAGCGGCGGCACGGGCGGCACGGGCGGCGCCGTCACCGTGACCAACACGAGGACCGGCGCGCCCAATTCCGGCATCATCCAGACCGCTGGAGACTTCGCGCACGGGATCTTCGCGCAGAGTCTCGGTGGCGGCGGTGGCAACGGGTCGTCGATCATCTCCATGACCGGGATCGCGGGCGGCCAGGCGGCGATTTCCATCGGCTTGAACTTCGGCGGAAGCGGCGGCAGCGGGAACACGGGCGGCGCCGTCGCCGTGACCAACAGCGGATCGATCACGACGACGGGTGACCAGGCCTACGGGATTCTGGCGCAGTCGATCGGCGGCGGCGGTGGTAACGGCGGCCTGGTCCTCGCCGCAGCCGCGGCGTTCGCCGCGAAAGCGGCGGCGCCGGTCCTCTCGATCGGCGGCTTCGGTGGCACCGGCGGGAATGGCGGGGCCGTGACGGTCACCAACACCGGCTCGATCTTCACCACGGGCACCGAAAGTCACGGCATCGTCGCACAGTCCATCGGAGGTGGCGGCGGCAACGCGGGCGTGGCGATTACAGCGACCACCGACGCGTCGTCGTTCGCCATCTCGAACGTGGTGGCGCTCGTCGCCGGTGCGCTTGGCGGCGGGACGGGTGGCGCGGGCGGCACGGTCACCGTCATCCAGAATGGCGACGTCACCGTCACCGGCGCCGGCGCGAGGGCGATTGTCGCTGAAAGCATCAACGGCGGTGGCGGCCATCTGTCGTTCGACCTGAGTGGCGTCAGCGGGATGCCCGGGTCCTCGCTGATGAGCCTGTTTGGCGACACGTTCGGCATCTCGAACAGCCCGACCGTGAGCGATCCGGTGATCGACACGCGTCTCGGAGGCGACGGGTCGAGCAACATGAACGCGGGCAAGGTCACGGTCACGTCAACCGGCAGTCTTGCCGCAACCGGCCGCAACGGAGTTGCGAGCGCCGATCAATCGATTGGCGGTGGCGGCGGGACCCTGTATGTGACGACCGATCAGGCGGCCTCGCTTACGGCGATTGCCTATCGGGTCGCGCTCGGCGGGTCGAGCCTGTCGAACAGTTCTGGCGCCGGCATCGACAATGCACACAACGGCCAGATTCTGACGACCGGATTCAACGCGCTCGGGATCCTGTCGCAGAGCATCGGCGGCGGCGGCGGACACGCGATCTTCGACGTCAACGCCCAGGCTGGCGCGAACGTCGGGTCCTTCACGCTCTCGTTTGGCGGATCGGGCGGGTCGAACGTGAACGGCGGCGACATCAATCGTCAGCAAGCAGGCGCCATCTTCACCACACAGGATTTGTCGACCGGCGCGATTCTCCAAAGCGTCGGCGGTGGTGGCGGCGTTGGCGCGCTCATCACGCACGGTCTGGGCGTGACCGCCGGCGTTTCGACGGCGACGGCGAGCTTGGATCCCAAAGCTGGCTTTGGTGTGCCGCTCGCCTCCTCGAGTGCCAACGCGTCGTCTGGGGGCGCGGCGCCCTCGGTGACGTCGAACCTGACGCTTGGCGCTTCGGGCGGCTCGGGTCAGAACGGTGGCAACATCGCGGCATTGTTCTCAGGCGGCGTGAGCACGATCGGCAATCACGCGCTCGGGCTCGTCGCGCAGTCGGTCGGAGCGGGCGGTGGCGAAGTGCAAGTCGGCGGCGGCGGCGCGGTGAATGTCGCACTGGGCGGGACGAACGCCGCGGCGGGCAATGGCGGAAACATCGCGCTCACCAACGTGGGCGACGTGCAGACGCAGGGCGCCGGAGCGCACGGGATTTTTCTGCAGTCGATTGGGGGCGGCGGCGGCGCGGTGTTCACTGATTCGGCGCCGGCATTTGTGTCGTTCGCGCTCAATGCCGGCAACAGCGGCAACGGCGGGACGATCCAGCTCAACCAGACCGGCAACGTGATCGTCCACGGTGACGGGGCGATCGGGATCCTGGCGCAGAGCCTCGGTGGCGGCGGCGGTGTTGTCGATCGTGTGTTCGCCGACCGGGCTGGCGGCGCCGGGTCGTCGGGTGGGATCACGATCACGCTGAACGGCAGTGTCGTTGCCGACGGGGCCAACGCCATCGGCATCTTCGCGCAGTCGCGCGGCACCTCAGGTCAGGGCAACCTGACGATAGACCTGCCATCTGGCAAGATGATCTATACGGGAGCGAACGGTGTCGGCGTCCAGTTCTCGGGCGGGGCGGCCAATCAGTTCACTAACGCCGGTATTGTGACCGGGTCGGCCGGAGTCGATGGATGGGCGCTCGTCGGCGCCGAAGGTAACGAGCTCATCGAGAACACCGGCCGCATCGCAGGACAGGTCGATCTCGGCACCGGTGTCAACACGTTTATCAACCGGACGGGTGCGGTGCTCATGTCCGGCGTATCGTTCTTCCTCGGCGCCCCGGGTAATCAGCTCCTCAATTCCGGGCTTGTCTCGCCGGGCGCGGTCAACCGCGCGCTCACGACGAGCATGACCGGCAGTTTCGTGCAGACGTCGGGCGGCACGTATCTGGTCGATCTCGATCTGGTTGGCGTGGCGGCCGATCGCATCAGCGCGACCGGGACCGCGTCGATGGCCGGCACGGTGGTGGTCAACCTGCCGAACCTGTTCTCAGCGGTGGCGCACGCTAAATCGGGCACGCGGGACTTCACGATCGTTTCGGCTGCTCAGGGCGTCACGCAGCAGACGGTCGCGCTTCAGGCGCTTCAGACGGCGGTGATTTCGCACGCGCTCATTTATCCCAACGCCAACAGTATCGTGCTGCGCGAGGTCATCAACTTCGCCGGCCCCGCGTCGCTTTCGCGGAACCAGGTCTCGGTGGGCAACGCGATCAACACCATCCAGTTGCTGCAGCGATCGCCGGCGTTTGCGCCGGTGGCGACGGCGCTCTTCTTCCAGACCGATCCGGGTGCGCTCGCGCGGGCCTACGACCTCATGGGTGGATCGGCCGGCGCCGGCGGCGAGCATCTGTCGCTCCTCTCCGTTGACCGGTTCCTGGCGGCTGTAGGGCGCCAGACTGCCTCGCGCGTCGGCCTCGACGCGGAGCACGTCCTCGCGCGCGAGAGCGCGGCGCAGGCCAACAGGAGCGGGTTTGCGTTCTACTCGACCAGGCCGCCGGCTCGTCCCCAGCAGCAGTGGAGTGGCTGGATCAGCGGCGTGAACGGCAACGCGAAGCTCGCAGGCAGCGTCCCTGTCGGCTCGACGGACTCGAACCAGCGCGGCAGCGGCATGGCCGCAGGAATTGACATCCGCCTTCGGCCACGCCTCCTCGTGGGCGTTGCGTTCGGCACGGGAAGCTACACCTTCGAGGCGGACGGGTTTACCACACGGGGTGCGACGACGCCGAAGCACATAGCTGGCTACATCGCGGCGGAGAGGGGCGCCTATTACGCGACCGGCGGCTTCGGTGTGGGCCTTTATGAGAACACCATCGCGCGAACCGCCGTGTTGCCATCGACCGTCGTGCCCGTGCAAGCGGGGGACGCGCCCGGATCGGTCGCGCAGATTGCCGTCGGCGCCTTGGAGAATCTGTCAGCCCGGTTCGACAGCCGCTCGATCGATGGCGCCATTGAAGGCGGGCGGCGGGGCCGCCTCTGGTCGCTCGAAGTCATTCCGTTTGGCGGCGTCCAGTTCAGTTCCTTGCACGCGGGCTCGTACACGGACGCACCAGCGTCCGGGACGAGCCTTGTCGGCCTGATCCATCGGGCCCACGACACGCTATCCGTACCGGCAGTGGCGGGCCTCCAGGTGGGCAGAGCGGGCCAAGTCAGCCGCAATGTTCGGCTCTCCCTGTTTACCCGCCTGGCTTTCCGGCACGAGTTCAAGACCGCGCGGACGACCGAGAGCGCCTTCCTCACGGCGCCCGACGTCAGCTTCGTGGTGCACGGTGCCGAGCCGCCGAAGGATGCCGGCCGCGCCAACGTCGATGTGCGTGGCTTGCTCTTCGGTCGCGTGTCCATCTACGTGAACGTTCAGGGAGACTTCTCGCGCGCGGCAAAGACCGACATTGCCCGGTCGTTCGGCTTCAGCATGGTGTGGTAAAAGGAGCGTTGATGACTTCGAGCATGCAGGCGGTCCTGCTGGTGTGGGCGTTGGCGCTCGGGCAGGGCACCGCGGCGACCACCGGACGGGGCGCCGCGCCGCAGAAGGACACCGGCCCCGATACGACGACCGCGACCTACGGCGATTGGATTCTGAAATGCCAGGCCGTGGCCGGCAAACCCGGACAGCGCACCTGCGAACTCGTTCAGAGCATCGTCATCCAGGGCCAAACGGCGCCGATCGCGCAGCTGGCCTTCGGCCGCATTGGCGGCGAGACGCTCTACCTCACGGCCGTCCTCCCGTCCAACATCACGCTGCCGAGCGTCGTGCGCGTCTCCATTGACGAGAAGGACGACAAGGCTGCCGATCTTCCCTGGACCCGGTGTCTGCAAACGGGCTGTTATGCCACTCTCGCGATGACCGACGCGATTCTCTCGCGCTGGCGCGCGCAGGACGGCGCGGGCCGCCTGGTCTTCAAGAGCGGCTCGGGTCAGGACACGATTCTACCGATGTCATTCCGAGGCCTGGCGCGCGCGCTCGACGCCCTCGGCAAGGACTGAGGCTCCTCCATTTTCTGGATTTTCTGACTCTACCACCGCAGCCAATGAGCCATTCGCCGGGTTTCCATCGGTGACCGCCGTCGGCGTGAACCTAACGCCGCGGCACCTCCTCGAAGCCCGAGTACGTGATCGTGACCTTCCCCTCGGTGCGCCTGGCGGGATTCGTTCGCGACGGCCGCATCGTGAACGACGTGCCGATGGGCATCCGCAGCATGCCGCCGGCGACTGGGACATCGGCAAAGTCCACGCGGACGGTTCCGCGCGACTCGATGCCGTCCACGTACTCGAGCTCGAGCCGTCGCGCGAGATAGGTCGCCCTGTCGAGCCAGATCGTGCCGAGAATGTCGAGGAAGTTCCGGCGGGTGCGCAGTGGCCGGAAACGCAGTCCCACCTCGCCCTCGCCACGTGCGGGCGCTGCGACGAAGCAATGCGTTTTCAGGAAGTCCTCGTGCAAGACGTCCAACTCGTGTGGTACGTAAAACCCGTCGCCGTTGTCATTGCTCGGACCGTAGTAGCCGCGAGAGAGCCGCTGCTCCCGGGTGCGCGCGGCGTTCTTGACTGCCCACTTGGGGTCGCTGACGTAGGGCTGATCGAGCGTGCCCGGCGCGGTCGGACGGTCGGCTTTCAGTTCGTACGACTCCTCATGACTCAACACGTGGTAGCGGAATCGGGCCATGAACTCCGTGCGCACCGACGCTCCAGCGCGAGCTTGCTGCCAGAGCGTCTGGAGCTGTGGGTGTTCCCTGAGATTCCTTGCCGGCACGCAGACGTCCGCGGTCACGGTGACGTTGGCTGCGGGCAGCCTGAGTGACTGGGAGACCAGGCGAAGGTCAACGCGTTTAGTCCCCTCGGTCGTGACTTGCACCGGGTCTGACAGCACCGGCTCGAAACCGATATTCAGCAGTTGTACGCGATAACGTCCGGGCGGCACGCGATCGAACCGGTATGCCCCATCAGCGTTCGTGATCTCTTGCGGTGGACTGCCTGAAGGCAATGGGCTGGCATCGGCGTTGACAAGCTGGACCAGCGCGAATTGTACCGGCGCGCCACTGTCGGTTCTGGCGCGGCCTTCGACGGCGGCCTTTTGGGCAATCGCGCCAGACGTCATGCTCACGCCGAGAATCACGACGGCGGCGAGCACCGGGATCGGGCGACAGCGGGTCATGCGGCCCTCCTCGCGACGTTTCGCAGCATAACGCGGAACCGGCGCGGCTGGGCCGCCGGTCAGCAGGCCTGGCACATGACGTCGAGTATGTAGTCCACGATGATGTTGGCCTCGACGTCCATCAGTAAGAGATGGGTGTCGACGATGCGGTATTGAAGGCCCTCGGGAAGTGGGGGCAGGATGCTCAGTACGTTCCCCGGCATGGTCGACACGGACGCGCCAGACGGGTAGTCGGCATTCACCGCCAACACAAAGATTGCCGGCGCGTCCTCTCGGATCGACTCCCTGGTCGGGCGGGCCGCAACGCCGCGCAACACCGGATTGAGGGCGCGACGGAGCGCCATCGCGATGGGGAGCGCAAAGAGATCGCCCGGCCGCGCGTCGTGCCGCGCGAAGCGAATACGCATCGCGAGTGCCGTTTGTGCGATCAGGTTTTCTCCGACATCGCCCCGCTGATTCTGGCGAGCGCCCTGCCTCCGAAGTTTCTCGTGAAGCTTCATGTAGGCATCGACGCGCCGCCTGAAGTCCGACACGAGCTCTTTGTCGAGCAATACCTGGGAAGAACCGCAAGTCCCATGCCACGCCAGCCCCACCCTGCGAAAGGCTTGAGCGGGTGCCTGCCACCTCGATCAGCAGGGCCGTGCCTCTTTAGTGGCGTGCAGGTCTCGACTGCGGCTAAGAGCTAAGAGCGGCGGCGATCACCACTGCACCGTAAGCGAGAGCCCACGTACCGTTCGTGAAGCGACTGGCGTCAGCACGAACCGCGAGTTTGGCCGGACACATTGTCCGGCCGTCAGGCGCAGCGGTCACAGCGAGCGCGCTAGCTTCGGCGCATACGCGAGTATCCCCAGCCGCCACCGCCGAGCACGAACAGCACCAACAGGACGATTAGTACAGTCGACATAGTCTCACCTCACGTCCCACGGTACCGACTCTCTGCACGAAGGTCTGCCCTGTAACGCACACATGGCGTGACGCCACCGTGCGCGCAGTGCGGTCACGCAGGCGTCAGAGCGACTTGAGGAACTCGACCAGATCGGCTTTTTGCGCGGCTGACAGATTCAATCTGAACAGCCGATCGTAGTGATTGACGGCCGCCAGGAGATCGGGCGCACTGCCATCATGAAAGTATGGTGCGTGCTGCCAGAGTCCTCGCAACGGTGTCGTTCGGTATTTCTTCGTGGCGGTCCGCTGAGCGTACGCCGGATCCATTCCGACCTCAGCCGGGTAGTGCAAGAACGGCACTGTTCGATCGGGGCCGCGCAAGACGTCTGTGAACTGAGGCGATTGGTGGCAGCTGGCGCATCCCGCTTCGTTACGGAACACACGCTGGCCGCGCCCGGCCGCCGCACGATCGAAGCTGCCTGTCGGAGGCTCCGGCGCGCGCAGGCTCAGTTGATACTCCAACAGCGCCGGCAGTTTGGGAGTGACGAGATCCGGTGTCTGGGTAATGAAGAGCCCGATAAGGGGATCGCTGAAGTTGCCCTGACCGCCCATCTGTCCCACACCGACGTAGCTGTTCCAATACGAGATCGCGCCATCGCCCGTATAGGTCTCGAAGCCAACCCCCTTCAATCCATAGATTGGTGGGATGACGATCGGCAGCGACGGACTGTTCAGCGCCCGGAGCTGCGTGCCGTCGAACGCATGGTGGCGTGGATCGTACATTCCAGGGCCCCACGCGTTGAATTCTGCCTTCGTGGCGTCGTCGAGGACCGGCGAAAGGGCCACGATCGCTCCCACGTTCAGATCGGTATTGGCCCAGCCGTCGAGCCGTCTGCCGATACCTGTCGTCAACGAGTCATCGACCGAGGAGTGACAGAGCGCACATGTGATTCCGACGCTGGTCAGGTGACCTGCACGGTCGACGGTGCCCATTACTCCCACGACTGCATTCAGCCGTAGCAATTCGATGGTCACGGCGGGATCGTTCAGATCGACCTGACCGGCCAGCAGAGCAACGACCACTCCCCGCGGCAAGGCGCCTAGCGAGCCATAAGGCATTTGACGTGAGGCTCGCCAAGGAAGGAGAGCGCATCACACCGGTCCGCTCTTTCAGCCGGCGCGCGCGCGGTCGATAGCCGGGAGCTTTCGCAAGAAATCCTGGAGGCCGCTCAGCGGTCGGTCAAGGTCTGAGCCGCAGTTCCTTCAGCGCGAGGGCGGATCGCCGAGATCCTCGTCAGTGGTGCCGCGGTCGCTTAGGCTCCATGGCGCAGTCCGCAGCCGAATGACACGCAGAAACGGAACTCGGCGCGAATGGCTGGTCGGAATGCCAAGAATGCCGCCAGTTGAAGGCTGGCGGAGAGAGTGGGAGTCTTGGAATCAACGCGCCGAACCTCGCCCAGGCGAACCGCCGCCGCGTGGGTCAGCGCGGAGCCGTAGGAGGAAGGGGGACGGCTAACGCCGGCAATCTGCGGGATGGTCACTGCCGTCCTAGGGGCGAATCGGCCCTTGGTCTCGAGCAAGACTGCCTCCGGAACAGCACGAGCCCCTGGACTTCAGTACACGCGTTCCACTGTTACTTGCGCCCTATCAACCGTCACAAGAAACCCGCCGTATCTTGAGCTCTGTTTCACCTGCTGAACCGTGTTCCCGGCCTGACCGCTGGCCAGCTGAGGAACCGGTATTTCGATTTCATCATGAACGGTCGGGCAAGTATCTCTGCGAGTAGCACGGTAGATTCTGATCCGAACTTTTTGAATTACGGCCCCTGGGCCGGTTGGTATCGCAACTTGGACCTTGTTCCTGGAATACATCATTGTCGTTCCCAGTGGAGTGTCCGAGTACGTCTTTTCTTCTGTTGTGTCGAACTCATACTGACCAGTCAGTACCAACGTGCCGTTACCTCCTCCGGGACAATTCTTCACATCACCCAAGGGCGTACTTATGCCGATCTTGTTGGCTCCCCTCACATAACCAGACGCTGTCGCTGTATCTCCGCTCACGTGGGCATTGCAGGTCGGATTGTTCTCGAACTTGCCGACCGCGTTGAAGGCACAACTCGGCGATCCGACAATCCGTTGCCCCGACTCGACTCGATACGTCACGCTGGGATGATTGTCTGACTCGCAGCCCCACGAGGTCGCGTGAGAGGCAGTAAAGGGCTGGCTCTTCTTCACACTTGTTACAGCCCGACCGTCGATTGCCACGGTTACCTGAAAGGCAAGTCCTCCAGGTAGAACATTGGCTGAATGTGCCACCTGAGTTTCTTGCCTCCAAGTGATCGGCCAATAGCCTCTCGTGGATCGGTAGAAGACTGTCGCAATGAGCTGGAACGTCTGCCGTGGGGCACACGGCGTATTTGCAAAGTAAAGGCTACGTTTCACGTCGTCGGGAAGCTGAATCTGGAGGCGATCGAAAAATGCCGTGATGTAGTCAGGAGGAATCATCTTCTCGTCTCCGGGGCCTGGGCCCTTTATCCTGACGAGAGGCTTCTTCTTGAGATCGGGATCCATGAGCCAAAATCCCAGGAGCTCCAAGTCTGACGGATTCTGGTCGGTTTCCATCAGGACGTCCCGAGTCAAGACTCCCTCGAAGACCGGCCGCTTGTATGTAAACGGCATAGCTGACAGCAACTGATTCGCTGCGCTATGGGTCTGTCTGATCAGACCTGTAACGTCTTTCACAGCGTCCGTCTTCGAAGCCTCGAGCCGATCGGCCAAATCGTTGAGCTTCGCAAAAGCATCCTTTTCGAGATCGCCAAATTGGTCAATGGTCTGTCGAAGCGAATCCGCGTAGGCCTTTCTCGCTTCCGCGATCGACTCTCGAATCAATCCTGCTAGCAAGGCTTGCTGCTCAGCAGCGGCATTGTTCCCTTGCTCAATCAGCGACCGTGCATTCTCCTTGAGTTTCTCTGCCAATGATTCCAGTCGGGTGAACACGGCGCCGACAGCTAGGGCAGCGGCGGCTTGCCCCTTGACCCGCCCGCCAGTCGAGCCAAACGCCAGGATAGCTACGAGGAGAAATACGCCAAGGCGACGCATTTGGGCGTTCCTTCCGCTCTGTATCCGGAGGCTGGAACGCCTCCAGTGCTGTTCGAGGATGGCGAGGATTCTAATCCAAGTGTTAGGCCAAACACGAGCCAGAATCCCTAGGTTGGGCCTCCGAGAGCGAAACCTTGACATGGCCTGGCGGTAGAAGCAACCGCGACCCTCGTCATGCGCGCCCGACCTTGAGGAGCGCACTCGGCGCTGGCGTCTTCTGTCGAAAACTGAATCGAACGACAAATCGACTGACCGTGGAAGCATGGACTCCGTGAAGGAGCGGCGGCTTATATCATTTCGTGAACGTGATTGATCCGTCACAACGGCTCACGCCGTCGACCGCACCCGAGGATCATCCGATCCATGGCGCCGCCGAAGCCGGGGATCTGGCGCGCGTCCGCGCCTTCCTCGATCAGGAGCCGTCGCTCGTCCACGACGTCAACCGCGCCGGCGGCCATCCGCTGCATCGCGCGGTAATCGGCGGATCGGCCAGGGTCGTGATGCTGCTGCTCGATCGTGGCGCCGACATTCACGCTGTTCACGGGGCCGGTGTGGGGTCATTGGCGGGCTACGCGCCGCAGGATAAGCAGCCGATTGACTTGGCGATCTGGGGCGGTCCGTGCCAGGTGCCGGTGTCGAGGTGGCGTTCCTTCGTCAGCGTCCTGAAGCGGCGCCTATGGAATCGGTGGTCGGACCGCCAATTGCGGCCCTGCAACGTGCCACTGGCTCGGCTGCTCATCTCACGCGGTGCGACCTACGATCTGGCGGTCGCCTCCGCGCTAAACGATTTGTCGGCGGTGCGATCGATGCTCGACACCGACCCCTCACGCATCTCCGAGCAGCGTACCGATGATCGTCGCCCGCTCTATGCCGCCGCCGACTTCGGCCGCCTCGACATCGTCCACTTGCTGCTGGAGCGTGGTGCGGATCCGACGTGGCCCGACGCCGATTCGTCCGAGCGCGGCGCGGCCCTGCATGCCGCAGCCCGGCGTGGCGACCGGGGGATGGTCGAACTGCTGCTGGAACACAATGCCGATCCCAACGGTTTCGTCAACGCCAGCGGCAATGCCGTGTGTGCCGCGAAGACGCCAGAGATCCGCAAGCTGCTCGAGGCGCATGGCGGTTTTCTTGATCCGTACGATTTGGTGTGGAAGGGCGAAGACGACGAGGTCATGCGGATCGTGACCGAACGGCCCGAGACGGCACTGGCCGGCTGCGGCGGCGTGTTCACGGCCGTCGTGACCTGCGGTCGGCGCGAGCTGATGCACCGATTACTCGATGCCGGTTTCAAGGTCCATCCGGAGGCGGGCGGGTGCCACTCATATGTGCTCGAGCGGCCCGATATGCTGCGCGAGTTGCTGACGCGCGGTGGCCTCGATCCGAATTACCCGACGATTGATGGAGTGACGCTGCTCCACGAGCTGTGCCACAAGGACATTCGCGGGCGGACGATGGACCATCGGACGGAGTGTGCGGCGATTCTGTTGGAATTCGGCGCGGATCCGTCACCGAAGGATAAGTACGGCGAGACCCCCCTAATGTGGGCGACAAAGCACGCACTCATCGATATCGCTGGATTCCTGAAAGCCCGCGGCGCAACGTGAAACCTGTCCGCGCCCTTGGCGGAGAACCACATGCGAATACTGGCGGAGAGAGTGGGAGTCTTCGAACGCGATTTCGCGATTCCCAATGTTTACAGCAGTTTCCAGCTTATCTCTCGCAACGGCAGCGATTTAGCGTCTTCCAATCTTCGCCGCCGTTTTCGTCCGTTTGCCGGCTTTTGCCGATTTTTCCATTTCAATGGCTCTCGAAATGGCACTCGACGCGGTGGACTCGGAAGTGAATCCACGGAGTGAGGACCTGGCCGCGCCCTGAACCTGTATGTCCCCTGGGCAATTTTTCTGTTTCTGAACGTCAGCCACTCGAACGAACCCTTGACGTCAGTGAACACGCCGACGGACCAGCCATTCCCCTGCTCGAGTACGAAGTCGGCCTCCTCCAACGGCTGGCGCCTGGAGGAGTAGACCGTGCCCCTGACCTCAGCGACCCTAATCGGCGTAGTCAGTTCGACGTCTGCCAGAGCTCCGGGGAGAAGAGCTGCGCCTGGTCCTTGCCGCGAATCCAACGTGGCGCCTGGCGTGACCGTCAAGGCGATCACAATGGCGCCAACGATCAAGGCACGGTCATTCGCGGGTTTATCGGCCGCCGGTCGCGACAATCCGGGCGAGGCGATAACATCGCCTGATGCGCCGCACCAACTGGTTTGACCGAACATTTCCGCCGATTGAAGACAACGGCTTGTTGCCTGGCATTCTCGAACGGCTCGAGGGAACTCCTGCACGCCTCCGTTCGATGACTGCCCAGGCCGTCTCAGCGCCGGTGAGCTCAGGATGGAGTGCGGCGAAAGAGCTTGGCCATCTCGCGGATCTAGAACCAGTCTGGCGTACGCGCGCGGGAGACATTCTTGCCGGTCGAGCGGAATTGACCGTAGCGGATCTCACCAACCGCAAAACACAGGACGCCGACCATGACAACTGGCCGCTGCCGGAACTTGTGGATCGCGTCGAACTGCAGAGACGAGCGTTCGTTGCGACGCTGCGATCCGCGAGCGACGCGGATCTGGAACGTGCCGCCCGACACCCACGGCTGGGAACACCCATGCGCTTGATCGACCTGGCATATTTCGTCGCCGAACACGATGACCATCACATGGCTCGCCTTCGGACCCTGTTGGCGCGAGACCCATGAACGAGTGACGCGACCTTCGGATTCACACCCTTCTTCTTTTCAGCGACACCCTGTCGCAACTCATCACGCGTCGATGGCGGACCATGGACCGCGAGCACGCGCACGACGTCGAGCTTCGACATGTCCAGCCAGTTCGAAAAATGGACCGTAATGTCGTTGATAATCGGCTGATCGTCGTAACGGTCCAGCAGATCGCCCTGAAAGACGAGCTTCTCATTCGGCAGATAGGCGATCAGCATCTCCTCCGCGTGCGGGCTCGGCCCGATGTCGACGAGTTCGACAGTCGTCGTGCCATCGGTCAGGACGCGCTTGCGGCCTTCGACCGATTCCCACTTCAGCGGCTGAGGCTTTAACGTCAGCGCATCGGGAGTGATCGTAAACGAGCTCTTCATCACTTGTTCGAAGAACGTCTTCTGACCCGGCGGCCCGATCACCGTCACGCCCTCAGCGACGTACGTCCTGATGCCACCTCCATGATCGTCATGATGATGCGTCAGTGCGAGATACCGAATCGGTTTGCCCGGGAAGAGCTTCTTGATCTCGGCGATAATCCGCCGGGACGTCGCATCGTTATTCGGTGCTTCCATCACGAACACGTAGTCTTTGAAGCCGACAACGAGCGAGTTGTAATCGGGGGTGACGTTTACCGTGTAGACGTTGTCCGCGTACTTCGTGCTCGATGGCGCATTTGCTGGTGCCGGTGTCGCGGGTCTTATTCCT
This sequence comes from Vicinamibacterales bacterium, assembly GCA_035606665.1. Classification (GTDB taxonomy): domain Bacteria; phylum Acidobacteriota; class Vicinamibacteria; order Vicinamibacterales; family SCN-69-37; genus DASUGC01. The sequence continues at coordinate 81,106 of DATNEY010000001.1, forward strand.
TCGGGCAGTTTCTTGAAATCGTCATCCGTGAGGGACGCATTGCACACGACGTCGAGATACTTCACGTCAAGCGTCACGTCACCGCCGCGCTTGTCGATGCGTCCAGTCGGGACGCGCTGTCCGTTCTGCTCGCGATACGCGGGGAATATGACCTCGTTGACCACGTCGCCTGCATACGGGTCCGTCCCGAGGGCCTCGTATTTGGACAGGAGATGGCTCGCCTGATCGATGTAGAGCGAGATCTCGAGCCCATCTTCGTTCGGGTAACTCACGACATCGTGAGCCCGGCCATCGAATGTGGTTTTGCCAACAAATCTCAGATGTGGCGGGCGGTCGGCGGCATTGAGAATGATGAACTGCGGGAACATTCTCAATCGTCCGCGGAAGTTCGCCGGTGGAATATTCTGGATCGGACTCATCGAGGCACGTAGCACGTTCCAGGAAATTCCTTCGGTCTTGTTCATCGCGAAACCATTCACCACGTGGTAACCGCCAGGAAACCAGAAGTCTTGTGATTGCCGGTAACGCGTGTTCTTCGCGTCAATCATGTACGACGCTTTGAAGGGTGTGCGGTCTGACGTGAATGGCTTACGGCTTTGATTGCGATGAACGGTGTCGCCCTCGGCGCGAAAGGTCACGTTCTCGATAGCACGGAGCCTGTCAATTCCGCCGTAAGCAGCGATGGATCGGTCGAGGACCTCGCGCGCTTTGGCATACGATTCGTAAGTGGCGTTCTGTACAAGCGGGGGCGGAGAAAAGAACACCACAAGAGCAAAGCAAAGGATCGACTTCATAACTACCGACCTCATTCTTTCTTCGAACTGCGCAACTCTACCTTTCGATGAGGTGATCGTGCCGGGGAGCAACGTGCCGAGTCTAGAACCCCCAGCAAATGACCTTGTCGACGTCCTTCACGACGATGGAGCGGCCCACGATTGCCGGATGAGCCCACATCGCGGATGATGCCACCTGATACCGCCGCACCTCGTCGAATTTCTCCTGATTCACGCGCGCAACGACGAAATCGCCCCCGGTCGTGCCGGCCAGCAGCCACTGGCGGCTCCCGAGAAGCGACGCATTGTCACCCTCCCTTCCCTGAGTGGTCCACATGGTTTTTCCAGTCGCGGCGTCGACCGCAATGAACTGGCCGCGATTTCTTTGGGTCAGGCCGTAGACGGTACCGCCGACGAGAATCGGCGAGCTCATGAACATCGGCGCCTGCGGATTGGCCCACACGCTCTCCGTCGTCCATTTCGCACCTGTGAGCTTCGGTCGAATCGCCACCAGCGGCTGGTCGATGCCGGTGTGGATGAGCAGATCGCTGAAGACCACCGGCGTGATGGAGTTCTGGTCGAAGCTGGTCGTGAACGGCAACTGCCAGAGCAGCGTGCCGTCCTTGGCGTTGACACTGACCAGCAGCTTCTGCGTTTGCGCGACGACCTGACGGACGCCGCTAAACGTCGCAATGATGGGCGATCCGTAGCCCGGCCCGTCGCCCTTCCACTGCCAGCGGGGCCTTCCAGTCACCGCATCGAATGCCGTGAGTGCGCCGCTGTCTTTTCCGCCGACGTGGACGATGACGCTGGTGCCGTCAATGAGCGGCGATGTGGCAGATCCGTACTCGGGAAGCACGCTCGGTGCGGGTACACGCCACGCCAGCTTGCCGGTGGCTAGATCGAACGCCGACAGGGTGCCCCCGATACCAAGGGTGAAGACGCGTCCGTTTGCGATGGCCGGTGTAGATTTCGGGCCGGGACCGTGGGACTGCGCCGCCGGGTTCACGCGGTAGGGCGCTGGATAAGCTGCGCGCCATAGCTCCTTGCCGGACGCCAGATCGAGCGCGCGCACGATCTCCTGGTCCGCCTGACGACTCAGCACGATGACTCGGTTCCCCGCGATGACCGGCGAGGAATGCCCCGCGCCGACGGCGAATTCCCAGCGCTTGGTCAACGAATCCGGCCATTGCGCGGGCAAGGCCGCACCGATCACACCGTCGCGACCAGGCCCGCGCCACTGCGGCCAGCTGCCGGTCGCGGCGGCCCCGCCCTCCCGCTGTCCGGACGCGACGCCCGCACCGCCTATCAGCAACGCCATCACCGTGAGCGTGGTCGCACTCGCTTGTCTGGTCATGGTGGACTTAGACGGACCCAACCGGCCATCCGGTAGCTCGTCTAACCCCGGTGAGACTATACCCATCATGGATAGAGATCGCGCGAATGAGCGCCCGCTGCCGCCGGCCGTGTTCCACATCCTGATGGCGCTTGCCGAGGACGACACGCACGGCTACGCCATCATTCAGGCCATTGCCGGACGGACGGATGGCCGCGTCCGCATTGGTGCCGCCACGCTGTATCGCTCGCTGCAGCGCATGCTCGAGGATGGTCTGGTGATGGAGCTCGACGACCGGCCCGCGCCCGAACAGGACGATGAACGGCGGCGCTACTACCGGATTACGCCGCTCGGGCGCAAAGTCGCCCGGGCCGAGGCGCAGCGGCTGGCCGATCTCGTGAGGCTGGCGCGGACGAGCGGCCTGGCGCCGCGGAGGACCTGAGATGCGCCCGTATCGCCTGCTGCTGCGGCTGCTTCCCGCGTCCTTTCGCGAGGAGTACGGCGAAGAGCTGACGCGCGTGTTCGCGCGCGAATGGCGTGACGCGTCTGGCGCCGGTGCGCGCGTCACTCTGTGGCTCCGCGCGCTCGTGGACGTCATCGGCACGGCCGTGTCCGTGCACGTGGACATGCTCCGTCAGGATCTTCGGCACGCCGCGCGCTCGCTGCGCCGAGCGCCCGGCTTTTCCGTCGCCACGATCCTTGTCATCGCACTGGGCGTCGGCGCCACGACGGCCGTGTTCACGCTGACCGACCACGTGCTGCTCCGGCCGCTGCCGTTTCCTGATTCCGATCGCCTCGTGAAGATCTGGCAAGCCGCGCCGACCCGTCCTCGCAACCTGAGGAGCATCGCCGGCACCAACGATGTCTCTCCGGCGCTGTACCTAGGCTGGAAAGACCTGTCGAAATCATTTGAATCGATGGGCGCCTTCAGCACAGCGTCGGCGAACCTGACCGGCAATGGCGAACCCGAGCGACTGAATGGGGCGCAGATGTCGTTCGACACCCTGCCCACACTCGGCGTCGGCCCGGCGCTGGGACGAACGTTCACCGCCGACGACGACCAGAGCGGTGTTGCGTGCGTGATCCTCATCAGCGATAGCCTCTGGCGGCGCCGGTTCGCCGCCGAGCGTTCGGCACTCGGCAGCCGTCTCCGTCTCGATGACGAAACCTGCGAAGTCATCGGCATAATGCCGCAGCGCTTCGACTTCCCGAGTCGGGCGACCCAGTTCTGGCGTCCTATCAGATTCGACGCCGCTGCGGCATCCAACTTTGGCAACAACTACCTGGCCGTGATTGCCAAACTGCACCGGAGCGTCTCGTTCGAACAGGCACGCGATGAACTCGAAGCTCTGGCGCCTGCAATCGAGAAACGAGGTCCAGATCAGCGGCCGAATGCCCGGGCAGCCATGATCGAGCTGCGCGACGAGATCAATAGTCAGTCGCGCACCCTACTCGTCGCGATAGCTGGCGCCGCGGCGTGCCTGCTGCTGATCGCGTGCACAAACCTGGCGAGTCTGACGATTGCCAGGGCCACCACCCGGAGCCGGGAGCTGGCGGTGAGAACGGCACTGGGCGCCGGCCGCCGGCGGCTCACACGTCAGATGCTGACGGAGAGTGTGGTGCTGGCGGTGCTCGGTGGAGCGGTGGGGATCATGATCGCAATTGCTGCCATCCCGACGGTGGTGCGACTGGTGCCCACCGCGCTGCCCATCGCAGAAACTCCAGCGGCCGACCTGCGGATGCTCGCGATCGCGACGCTCGCCACGCTCGGCACAGGCATCGGCTTTGGTGTGTTTCCGGCGCTCCGCGCGGCCCGCAGGGTAACCTCCGATGGTCTCCGCGAAAGCAGCCGGACGGGATCGAACAGGCGAACCACACGCGTACGAAGCGCATTGGTCGTGATACAGGTGGCCGCGTCCATCGTGCTTCTCGTGGGAGCCGGTCTTCTGATTCGTGCTTTGATGCGCGTGCAGGCGACGCCCGTCGGATTCAGCAGCGACAGCGTGTTGACCATGCGGACGTTCCTGCCGTGGGCGAAGTACGGCCCACAATCGAAGCGCACCGAGTTCTATCGTCAGGTCCTGAATGAGCTCCACGCCTTGCCGGGCGTGAAAGCCGTGGCGTACACAAGCTATCTTCCGATGACCATGCGCGGTGGCGTCTGGCCTGTGACCATTCCGGGCCGCCCGGTGAATCCCGAAAGACCGGAGCTTGCCAGCTCGCGGTTTGTGACGCCGTCGTACTTCGACGCCATGGGCATTCCGCTGTTGGCAGGACGGGCATTCGCCGAGTCCGATTCAGTCCAAGCGCAGCCGGTGGCGATTGTGAGCCAGTCGTTCGTCACGGATTATCTCGGCGGCGGCGATGCCATCGGTCAGACATTCGACTTCCTTCTTGCAGGTACACGTTCGATCGTTGGTGTGGTGGGTGATGTGAAGTTCCGGGGGCTCGAGCGCAGCAACGAGCCGCAGGTGTACCTGCCGCATCAACAACAGGGCGACAACCGGGCGATGGGCTACGTGCCGAAAGATCTCGTCATTCGTCTCGATTCGGCAGATTCGGATCGAAGCCAGATGGACGCCTTGGTGCCGGCCATCCGCCGTATCGTCAGGAATGCGGATCCGGACCAGCCGATTTCGGACGTGCGGCCGCTGTCCGCAATTCTGGGTGGAGAGGTCGTCGGGCGCGTCGTGCAGGTGCGCGTGCTCGTCGCCTTTGCGGCACTCTCACTGCTGCTGGCCGCCGTGGGCCTGCACGGGCTGCTCGCGTTCGTGGTGTCTGCGCGCACGCGTGAATTCGGTGTGAGACTGGCTCTGGGCGCGAAGCCGCAGCAGATCCTTACTCAAGTCGCCAGGAAGGGACTCGTGCTTGGCATGGTAGGTGTGGGTGTCGGGTTGGTTGCGGCATACGGCGTCGGTCGTTGGCTTGAGTCTGTCCTTGCCGGTGTAAGTCCGGCAGACGGGCCCACCTTGGCGGTCGCGTCCGTCGTGTCGCTGACGATATGCCTGATCGGGAGTCTGATTCCGGCGCTTCGAGCCTCACGGACGAACCCTAGGCAGGCGATCCAGGCCGAATGAAACAAGCAACTACGCCACAGCCTCCATTCGTTCCGAGTCGTCCACACCGTTTCGAGCCAGCGTGATGACCAAGGTCCTGGGAGCGAAGCGGGTTGGAAGGAGCCGATTTACGGAAGATGGCACGCGAAAATGGAACGTAGCCATCGTCGGGATGTCCTTACGCTTGATTTCCGAGGAAGTCGGCGAGTTTGGCTCGCGTAGGCAGAGAGAATCGTGCTCTCGGTCGTTTTCGTGAAAATGCTCGGAAAATCGCGAACTTGAAACTGGCGGAGAGAGTGGGATTCGAACCCACGGTAGAGTTTCCCCTACACACGCTTTCCAAGCGTGCTCCTTCAACCACTCGGACATCTCTCCGTCATTTAGAATCAACAACTTAGGAGCTGTCGACGAGGGATTATGGCACACGCCGCCACGCGTCTGCGACCGATCCTCCAACACGTTTCAGATCAACAACTTGAAGCAAGCCTGCGACGGCTCGCGTCGTGAACGGTGGAACACCTCCTATCGTGCCGCGATCACTGACGGCCGCAGCGTGGCCAGCCACAATCCGTTCTTCTGACCCCGGAGTCGATAGACCACCAAGGCCACGTTGGTGGTTCTGGCCGACGCCCCAGCCAATGCGCCCGTGCTGGTTTCAGCGCCGATGACGCGAAAGCCGCGTGGGCTCGCGGCAACCTACAGCAAGAGGGCGAATTCAAGCGCACGAATTTCCAGCAGTTTTTGCATTGCGACGCCTGCAGCTTCCAACGTAGAGTCCGCGCGCAGTACACAGGGAATCACGCCGTCCCCATGTCAACGCGGAGTGTGGAGAACAACGTGTCGGGAACAAAGAGCTCGCGTCGCGAGCTGCTGGACCTTACGGCGTCCGTCGCCATGATTATCGCGGCGGGCGTGCTCATCTGGGTGAATGTTGTCGAGCCACGCGCACGCAGTCGCTCGAACGGGTCAGCCGCCCCGCCCGTTCCCTCCGCGCCGGTGTCGATTGCCGGTTTTCCCTTTGAAGGGAGTCCCACGGCGAAGGTGGCGATCATCGAGTTCGCGGACTATCAGTGCCCGTTTTGCCGGGTGTTCGCTCAACAGATGTATCCGAAGTTCAAGGAGCGGTTCATTGCGGAGGGAAAGGTACTGTTTGTCTTTCGGCATTTGCCGCTGACCACACTGCATCCGTTCGCTGGCCGTGTGGCTGCCAGCGCCGCCTGTGCGGACCGCCAGGGCGCCTTCTGGAAGATGCACAGCCTGTTGTTCACGGCGCCGTCCCGGCTGGACGACGCGGCGCTCGCTGGCTTCGCCTCACAACTGCAGCTCGACGAACAGGGCTTCGCGAGTTGCATGGGTAGCCCTGACACCGAGGTGCAGGCGGACGTCGAACTCGCCAAGTCGCTGCGCATCGTGTCGACGCCGACTTTTCTGATTGGCTCGGTGCTGGCCGACAACCGCGTCAAGGTCGCGCACGTCCTGAAAGGTTCACAAGTCAACGGCGAGCTCGAAGCGAAGGTGAACGACTTATTGAAGTGAGGAGGAGCCCCCCGATGAAGATGATAAGAAACGTGTCGTTTGTCGTTCTTTGCGTGGCCGCGTCGTTGGGTACGCCAGCCATCGCGCGCGCCGACAGCGAGTGCCTGGCGGTCGCGACTCAGTGTGAGTACGGCGGAAACGATCCAGCGCAGCGGGCGGAAGACAGCTGCAACTCGGCCTCGTGCGACGCCGCGTGCAGCACGCCGAAGCCCGAAGGATGCGGGTCAACGGCCAGCTACGGCGACGACTGCAGCGACGGCGCCGCGTCAGGTCAATGGCAGGGTCAGACGGTCTACTGCTCGAGCGGGGTCTGTCACTGCAATGGAGAAGAACTGGAATGACCAGCGCCCAACATGCTGTACAAGGAGGACCCCACATGGCCAGAATGCTGAGGAACGTCTCGTTCGTGATCGTCTGTCTCGCGTACGTTATTACCTCGCGTCAGGTCGTTCGAGCGGAAGTGTGCGAGGTCCCGGTCGCGCATACGGGATTCGGCGAGTCGGCCAGCGAGGCGTCGGGCGACTGCGGCAGTGAGAACCTGCGAAACGACGCCTGCGACGACCGATGTGATGACGGGGGATCCCATTGGTGGGGATCAGCGACAGGAAGCTGCTCCGAGCCGCAGGTGTGTGGGTTCAACAGTCAGACGAACGACCCATACTACTGCTCCACAATCATCCTGGAGTGCCATCGCGACGAACTTGAATAGACTTGACTAGAATAGTTGCAGCGCCGGTGCCACTTGAGTCGTGAGTCAATTGCGACGGCTTGGGAGGACTCATGAGATGGACGACTGTCAGCAGCCTGGCCGCGATACTCGTCGCCGTCACGATTGAGGCCCAGGCGGTCGCACCTCAAGATTCCACGACCAAGAGCACCGGCACTGTGGAGGGCGCCGTCATAGACGCCGTATCCGGTCGCCCAATCGCTGGTGCCACTGTGACCTTGACCGGTCCCGGTGTCCCGCAGTCGTTGGCGCCGGCGGTCACCGGTCAGGGTGGTTCGTTCAGATTCGACGCGCTGCCTGCGGGGCGATTCAGTCTCGCATCTCGAAATGAAGGCTACATTGCCGGCAGGTTTGGGCAGCGCTATCCCGACGACACCGACCTCCCAATCACTCTTGCCAACGGTGAGCGGAGGAGCAAGATCGAACTCAGGCTCTGGCCGGTGGCGGTGCTTTGGGGCTCGGTTGTAGGGCCACAGAATGAACCGCTCGCGCGCGTTCGCGTCACGGCTCTCCGCTCCGTCTTTTCCCGTGGCCGGTTCGAGTTGCGCCGGCGAGTACAAGCCACGACCGACGATCGCGGTCAGTACCGCTTGTCGGTGCCACCAGGCCAATACGTCGTGGCGCTGGAACCCTCGGCAGCCAGTCCTCCAGCTGGGCAGCCCGCCTATCCGGCATTGTTCCACCCTGGATTGACGTCGACCGCGGGAGTGAACTTCATCGACCTTCGAGGCGGGGAGAACCAGGGACCGGTTGATTTCAAGCTCCCGGCGGCCAAGTCCTATCGCGTGTCTGGTCGGCTGGAGAGTGGGGAAGAAAAGCCCGCCGCGAGTGTCCGAGTGTCGCTGGTGTCCGACGAGCCGGGCGCGATCCCTACCGAGCTCGACATGGCGCCGGCCACGGTCTCGCAAGGACAGTTCACATTTCCTGCCGTGTTTCCCGGCCGATACCTCGTTCGCGCAATTCAGGCACCGCGGAGCATGGATCAGGTCATCGGGCGGGTTACTGCCACGGGCTTCAGCATGTCGGGAGGACGGCCGCCGATGATCGGCGCCCCCCTGCCGCCACTACCAGACTCTCCGACGCTGTGGGCCGAAGCCTCCATTGTTGTTGTAGACAAAGATGTCACGGGCGTACCGCTCGTGATGCGTTCCGCCGCTCATCTCACGGGAGAGGTTGTCTTCCGGGGGAATCAACAGCCAGACTCCAACCAACTCCAGGCATCGTCGGTCATCGTGACGCCCGTCGATGGTCGTGACACGGGAATACCCATTACCCGGATCGAGGCCGATCGCACATTTCGAACCGTCGGCCTGCCTCCTGCTCCGTATGTGTTGACGTTTCTGCTGTCGTTCCCCGGATACACCATGCAAGCATTGCAAGTCGGTGGTGTAGACATGACGGGGCGCCCGATCGACGTTGGATCCCAGACGATACCGCCGATCAAGGTGCTGATGACGGAGCGTGCGACGGAATTACGTGGCACAGTGCGCAACGCGCAGGGCCAGCCGATCGAAGGGGCCTCCGTCTATATCTTTCCGGCCGATCGATCCGCTTGGGTGGACTATGCGATGGCGTTTCCGTTGCGCTGGCGAACCGCTCGTTCTTCGCGTGACGGAAGCTTCGAAGTCAAGGGACTCGTGGCTGGCCGGTACGCGATCGCCGCTGTCGAGGGATCCGTGCCCGAAGTCTGGCAGGAACCGAAGTCCCTGGATTGGTTGTCGATGACCGGCCAGCGACTAGGCGTCGCAGAGGGCCAGGTTCAAACGGTTTCCATTCAGACGACAAAGTGGGTCGCGCGCTAGTAGCCGGAACCGCGCTGTTTCTTGCGATCTCGGCTACCGGATCGGGCGTTCGTGCGTCCGCCTCTTCCAATCAGCAGCCTTCCGCCCGCGGCGGAGTTTCCGGCCGGGTCGTCACGTCCGGCGGCGCAGCCGTGTCAGGTGTCACGGTCACGCTGACTTCGACGGACGTCGCGCCCATATCTCTCTCGACATCCGCGGACGGCCGTTTCAGCTACGAGGGGATACCGGCAGGTCGTTATCGACTGACGGCTCAAAAGCCAGGATTCTTGCCAACGGAGTATGGATCCGTCCGCCCGAACAGACTCGGTACGCCCATCGTGCTGTCCGCGGGTGATCGGATGGCTGACCTCTCCCTGATCCTCTGGCCATCCAGCGCCATCGCAGGAGTCGTGCGCGATGCGTCGGGCCGCGCGACGTCGGGCATGGCGGTACGGCTCTTCGATGGGCGTGCTGACGCATCTGGGACAGTGGAACCGCGGCTGATCGCCGCAACCACTACGGATGATCGTGGCGACTATCGGTTCTTTCATCTTCGCGACGGCGAATACGTCATCGCGGCGTCCGGAGGGCGCGGCGGAGGCGAGAGCCGGGCGTTTGTCTATCATCCCAGCGCCGCGAGGTTCGTTGATGCCAGGCGCCTTTCGCTTGAGGTGGGGCAGGAACTGACGGGAATCGACGTCGCCTTTACTCCAGCGCCACCGGTCTTCATAGGCGGAACGATCCGCCTCGCGACCGGTGAGCCGGCGTCCTTGTACCGCCTTTCAGCACTCTTGAGATCCACCTACGGCACGATCCCGACCACCTACTTGAACGTCAATCGCGATGGGCGGATCGCCGATTCCAACGTACCGTCCGGTGATTACCAGCTCATCGTTCGCGCCGATCGGCTTGTCCGCGACGCCGCCGGCGTCGAGCCGAGCGCGCAGCCGGGCACCCTCTGGGCCCAGCGACAGCTCACGGTTCCTCTCGGCGGCGTCACCGACTTGTCCGTGACGTGCACACCTGGGATTACCCTCGACGGGCAGGTGGTCTTTGCGGCCTCTGCCGTCCCGCCCCGAGCGCCCGTGCGATTGAAGCTGCAATCACTTCAGGTCCCGGACTTTGCCTCCACCGCCGATGTCGAGATGACTCCCGGCAAAGCCAGCTTGTTCCGGTTTGGTGACCTGTTGCCGGGGCCCTACCGATTGGTGACTGAACCCCAGTCCCCGCTCCCGCGATCGTGGTCCGCGTCGTTGCGGCTCAATGATGTGGACGCGCCAGACGATGTGATTGACGTTCCGGCGGCTCCAGACAGTTCGCTCCACGTCAACTTCTCGCTTCAGTTGTCTGAATTCAACGGACGACTCCTCGACAAGTCGGACCGGCCGGCCGTCGACTTCTTCGTGGTCCTGTTTCCGATCGATCCTCGCTTGTGGACCGTTGGAACTCGCAGAGTCCAGCAGGCCCGCCCTGCGACCGACGGATCGTTCATGGTGTCCGGATTGCCAGCCGGCGACTACTATCTGGCTGTTCTGACCGACGTCGATTCGCGTGCGATGTTCGATCGCACATTCCTCGGCGGGCTCGCTCAATCCAACCCGTTTCGATTGACTCTCACCCCTGGGGAAAACCCAGCACAGACGCTTCGTGTAGGCGCGGCTCGCTGATCCGGTTTCGTCGATACCGGTGAAGCACGGTCGTCCAGTCGCCTGTGTCGGTTGGCAGGCTCGTTTCCACGCGAAGCGTGCCCTCAGCGTCGAGCCAGAGCACGCGTTTCCGGGTCGTCTTTGGCGGAGTCGATGTGCGCCTGTGACTGTGGACGACGAGTCGGGCTGCGTCCCAAGACACAGTGTCCGCGATTACCACCCGCGATCCAGTCACGTAGACTTCGGTCACGTTGCAGTCGGTGCCATCGAAAAGGAAAGCAGAATGTGCCAGCCGATCCGCGGTACGTCCCGCTCCGCCGCGACCCTGACGGCCTTGGACCTGCCAGTCCAGCACGAGTGCGGTCGAATACTGGGACGCGGTGAACCTCTCACCAAACGGCAGGGCGTCAGGCGACGAATCCTTGTCCGCGATCCATATCCAGGTTCCGGAGAAATCTGGCCGGGCCTGACGCTCCTTGGCGGCTACGCCAGGTGACAACAGTACGCCCGCGCACAGCATAACTACCGCAAGGCGAGTTCGCATGTTGTGCTCCCTCCCTAGAATTGTCCCGCAACACAATTCTCCCACAGCTATCACCGTCGCGGCTTCACCCACCACAGCGTCTGCGGCAGGATGCCATCCCAGCGCGGCCGTTCCGGATCATCCGCCGCCAGCCAGAGCGCGCCGAACGACAGCTTCGACACGTTCACGATCTTATTGATGTCGAGTTTGGCCACGTCATCGGTCGGGCGGTGATACTCCGGGTGCGTTCCATTGAAGAACTGCATGATCGGGATCCCGCGCTCGAGATACGGCCCGGCGTCGGTGCGCGGATAGTAGAACTCGCTGGACACATCCTCGTAGACACGATCCAACTTGATGAAGGGAAACTCCTGCTGCGCGCGCTGCAGCACGGCCTCCGCCTGCGTGCTCAGCAGCTTCGGTCCGGTGACATAGATCGTGTCGGCCGCCGACAGATTCTGCGATGCCGGCGTGTCGGCGGTGCGGCTGCGGCCGATCATGTCGTTGCTCACGTGCAGCACCAGCTTCTCCGACCACGGCCCGTAGGCGATCGAGCGCGTACCCCAGAGTCCCACTTCCTCACCAGAATCCCAGATGAGCAGGATCGAACGCTTGGGCCGCGGCGCCGCCACCAGCGCGCGCGCAATCGCCATGTTGCCCGCGCTGCCGCTGGCATTGTCGTCGGCCGCGTTGTACTGGTCGGGCAGGTTGTTCCCCGGCAGGCTGGCGGCCTGGGGCACCGCGCCATCCAGATGTGCCGCCAGCGAGATCCACTCCTCTTTGAGCCGCGGATCCACGCCTTCGAGCATGCCAACCACGTTGTACGGCCGCGCCTCCACCGTTGTCGCCGCAAAGTCAATGCGGACGCGCTTGCCCGCGCCCAGATCGACCGAGGGCGGATACGTCTTGGTTGCGTCGGCATTCAGCACGGCATCCGCGGAGAGTGGTGTACCCGCTAACAGGCGGCGCAGCGCGGCGACCGACAGGATGACCCGCGGCACCTGGAACTGCGCATAGGCCACGCCCACCGAAGGATTGAGGTCCTGTCCGGTCACCGCCCGCGGATTCCAGTTTGCGAGCGTCGCTGCAGTCGGCACGATGAGGATGCCGAGCGCGCCGCCGTGCCGCGCCACTTCGTTGACAGTCGTATGGTCGACGCCCACCCTGCCGGCCTGTTGATTGTTGGCGCCTGCGCCGCGACCCTGTCCACCAACCGCCGCATTCACCAGCAGCCACTTACCGCGGATGTCGAATCCCGCATACGGGTCAACACCCTGTTTCAGCAGCCGGACACCATTGCCCACATAGATCACGTTCGCTTCGCGCACGCCCGGCTGGAGAAAGTTGTTGATGATGAAATCGTCCCCCCAGGTGAGTCGCTCGCCGCCAATCGCGCCGGCGACTCGTGTCGTGTCAAGCGTGACGCGCGTGACGGTGTAGTGCTGGAAATAGGTGCCGTTGTCGCCCATCGGCTTGATACCGAGGTCGCGCAGGTGGCGCGCCACGTAGGCCGCCGCGGCGTCGTATCCCGGCGATGGGGAATCGGGGAACGGTGTCCGCCGGCCCATGTTCGCATCCGATGCGAGGTCGCTGACGTCACGCAGGACGTCTTCGGCGCGGATGCGCGCGGCCGCGGCCTTGACCTGCTCTAGTCTCAGGCGATCCGGCGCCTGGTCCGCACGCGGAACTGATGCGTAGCTCAGTACGCCGAGAAGCGCACAGAGAACGAACGGGCGGGGCGATACACGCATGGCACTCACGCCACATGTATATCGCATTTGATCTGAGGGAACAGCTGGAGAATTCGCGCGCGCTACTTCTCGCTGGGCTGCAACTCGACCGGTGCCTGGCCTGGCTGTCCCGCCAACCGCGCGAGGCCTCGAAGCACGCCGTGGTCTTCGCGCAGCTCGAAACGCATCACGAATCCCTGACCGGGCATTTCGAACGTCATGACGGTGCCGAACTTCGTGATCTCGACGCGGCCCTTCGTGATGGGCAGCTGAGCCGCGGGATCCGGGCCGACCGAGCCGGTCAGTTCCTCGCCCGCGTGCTTGAAGGTCGCATGCAGCCCGGACTTCACGCGCTTGCCGTTCTCGGGGATCGCAATCGTGCCCGACCATCGTCCACTGAAATCAGCAGCCGCGGTCGATGTGCGCCCGGCTGCAACTGCAACCGACGACAGCACAAGAGTCAGAACCAGCCCGAGCAATGTGCGAGACATAGGAAACTCCCTCAAATCTCCGAGCAAGGCGGGTGCCACGCGGGATCGCACGGGGAAATGCATCGCCTGACGACCGGCGGCGGAGTGTTACGAATTCGTATTGCGTACACGTTCGCGCCGTATCATTCCCGCATGACTACCTGGCTTCTCGTCGGTGCCGGCGGCGCACTCGGCGCGATGGCGCGACATGGCCTGAACCACGTCATCCATCAGCGCGCGCTTGGCGCCACGTTTCCGTTCGGCATCTTCCTTATTAATGTCAGCGGCTCCGTCGCGATCGGCGCGCTCGCAGGATTGCTGGCTTCAGGACGGCTGCACTGGAGCCTCGAGGCCCGCACGTTCGTCATCGTCGGCATCCTGGGCGGATTCACGACATTCTCGTCGTTCAGTCTGGACACCCTGACTCTCTTCCGCGAAGGCCAGCACGCTCAGGCTATCTGGAATGTGATCGGGCAGGTTGCGCTGAGCCTGGTCGGATGCGCCGCCGGCTTCCGTCTCGCCAACGCGACCTGACTACCGTACCTGCCGACACTTGCGCTCATACTCCCGCTCCGCGCGCCGACCGATGATCTGCCTTCCGCCAGGCGTCTTTTGTCCCGGTGCCTTCCCATACGGCGACGCGTGCTCGATCTCGGCGTTCAGCTCAGCGCCGGCGAGAATGGCAAGTCCGGTCAGATAGAACCAGAGCAGCGCCACGATGACGCCGCCGACCGCACCGTACGACTCGTTGTAAGAAGTGAAGTTGACGATGTACAGCCTGAACAGCACTGAGACGACCAGCCAGAGCACCGTCGCCACCACCGCGCCGGGCGTGATCCACACCCAGTCCTGATCCGCATCGGGACCGAAGTAATAGATGCAACCGATGGCGACGACGACCAAAGAAAAGACGAGGGGCCATTGAAGGACCAGCCACGTCCATTCGAATGCCGCCCCGAATCGCGTGATCTTCGCGAGCGTCTCGGCGATCTCCGGGCCTGCGAGCACGAGCGTCAACGCCACCAGCACGAGCAGCGCGACGCCAATCGTCAGCGAGATTGCAATCAGCCTGACCTGCCACCACGGCCGGCCTTCTTCGATGTCATACGCGCGATTCAGCGCCTGGACGATGGACACCAGCGCGGCGGAGCTGCTCCAGAGCGCGCCGGCCACGCCGGCGGTGAGGAGGCCGCCGCTTTCGTTGTTCGCCAGGCGGCGCATCTGGTCCTGGATGATTTCCAGGATCTGCGGTGACATGAACGGCCCCAGCGAGGCCGCCAGATCGTCCGTGAGTGTTGACAGCGGAAAGAAGCTGGCGACCGCAAGCAGGAAAAGAATTGCCGGAAAAAGGGCGAGGAAGAAGTAGTAGGACAGCTGCGCCGCGAGCCCGGGCACGTCGTCGTCCACCGACTCGCGCCAGGTGCGGCGCAGAAGCTCCCGCCACGGCAGCGGAAGGTTGTGGATCATGGCTGCGGAGATTGCAAAAGCCGAGCCGCCTCGCCCGGAGTTGGCGAATGCTACTCGCCGCGTAACGCAATCACCGGATCGACTCGGGTCGCGCGCCGCGCCGGCGCCACTGCGGCAACGATCGCGATGACGACGAAGACGATCGGCACTGCCACGAGCGTGACCGGATCCAGCGGCTCCACACCGAACAACATCGAACCCAGTAGCCGAGCGCTCGCAGCCGAGCCGGCGAGTCCGAGCACGAGCCCGATCGACGTCACGAGAATCGTCCCGCTGGCAACGATCCGGATCACCTGCGCCCCGGTCGCGCCGAGCGCCACTCGCACGCCGATCTCCGGCGTCCGGCTCGTGACGGCTTCGTTGATGAGCCCGTACACTCCGCATCCCGCGAGGACGAGCGCGACGACGGAGAACAGCCCGACCAGCCAGAGGTTGAAACGTCTCGGCGAAATCGCTTTCGACATCCGCTCTTCCATCGTCGCGACCCGCGATATTGCGAGATCCGGGTCGAGTCGCTTGACGGCATCGCGCACGAGAGGCAGAACGTCCATCGGTGGTCCTGACGTCCGCACGACGTAGGAGCTGAGCGTCGCGACCGTGCTTTGACGAAGCGGGATGAAGACCATCGGCCGTGGCGGCTGTTCGAGCCCGCCGGTGCGGATGTCATTCAGGACGCCGATGACGGCGAATCGAGGACCGTCCGCATATTCGATCCGCAGCTGGCGGCCAAGCACATTCACGTCGCCCCAGGCCTGTATCGCGAACGCCCGCGTGACAATCACGACCCGCTCGCTTCTGTCGTCGTCCTGGTCGGTGAAATCGCGTCCGGCAAGGAAGCGGGCGCCAAGCGCGCGGAAATAATGAGGCGTCGGCACATTACCGCTGGCGGTGACGGGCTCAGTCCTGCCGTCGATGAGAAAGTCCAACTCGAACGACGTCTGCAGGGGAATACCGCCCACCGCTGCCGATTCCACGCCGGGCAGCCTTTCCAGCGCCGGCGCGAGTTCGTTGTGGAACGCGCGCACGGCTGCGAGTCCCTGGTACCGGTCCCCGCGCGTGCTGACGTTGAATGTCAGAACGCGTTCGGGATCGAAGCCCAGCTCGAGGCGTGAAGCGGCCAGCAGCGAACGAGCCATCAGGCCCGCGCCGACGAGGAGCACGATGGAAATTCCTACTTGCACAGCCACGAGAACGGGCCTCAGCCACCTTCTGCGCGGCCCGGACGAGAGCGCGGACGACGCGCGGAGGGCCGCGACGGTGACACCGCGCGAGGCGAGCGCGGGCGCAAGCCCGGAAAGCAGGCCTGCAAAGAACGACAGGGCCAGGCAGAACGCGAAGATGCGCAGGTCAACCGAGATCTCGTTCAGCCGCGGCAGATCGGCCGGCGCGAACGACACGAGCGTCGGCACGACCCAGAGCGCGAGCAGGAATCCACCGAGGCCACCCGCCAGAGCCAGCACCATCCCTTCGGTGAGCCACTGACTCACGAGGCGTCCACGGCCCGCTCCAATCGCCATACGGATCGCCACTTCTCGAGATCTGCCGGCCGCGCGCATGAGCAGCAGGCTCGCAATGTTCGCGCAGGCGACAAGAAGCACGCAGGCTCCGCCCGCGAACAGAATCCAGAGTGTCGATTGGGCTCCTTTCGTGACGCTCTCCTTGAGCGGCGCGATCTCGACGGTCCAGTTCGCGTTCTCCTTCGGATATGACTGCGCGATCGACGCGGCAATCGTCTTCATTTCAGCCGACGCGGCTTCGATCGTGACGCCCGGAGCCAAACGGCCGATCGTCTTGAACTGGCGCGAACGCCGATTACCGAGCAGCTCCCCGCCGACCGGCAGCCAGATCTCGGCGACGCCATACGCCGTAGTATCGAGCCATATACCGGCCGGCATGACGCCCGTGACGACGGCATCACGTCCGTTCAGTTGCACGTGCCGGCCGACGACACCCGGATCGCCGCCGAACTGCCGTTGCCAGAGCGCATGGCCGATGATGATCGAGCCGCTGCCGGTGACGGGCCCTTTGACCGTCATCGGCCCCAGGGCGGCGTTGGCGGTCGACCCGTACTCCGACGGTTCGAACGGCCGGCCGAGCTCGAGCGTGACACCGGACATGGGGAAGAATTCCGGCGTGATCCTCATCCCGACGAGGGACTCGGGCTCTTTCGCGCCGGTCATCGTGAAGGACGTACCGCCCAGCGCGGCGAACAGGTCGAAGCTTTTTGACGCGAGGCGCCAGTCGGCGACATCCGGAAGCGAGGGGTCTTCACGAAGGCGTTTTGCGACTGCATTCGACTCGTACAGGCGCGCGAGACGGTCTGCATTCGGCAGGGGCACCGATCGCAGGAGGACGCGGTCGACCACCGTGAAGAGCGCTGTATTCGCGCCGATCGCCAGCGCGAGCGTCGCGATCGCTACCAGCGAGAAGCCGGGTGAGCGGACGAGCGAGCGCACGGCATACGCGGAATCGCGCCGCAGGTTGTCCAGCCAGAGGAACGAACGCGCGTCGCGGTGGTAGTCCTTGAGCTGGTCCACGCCGCCGAGCGCGCGCCTGGCCGCGGTTGCGGCCTCGTCCGCGCCGAGCCCGCGGCGCCGGTATTCCTCCTCGAGCATTCTGAGGTGCGCGGAGACCTCGCGCGTGAGCTCGCGTTCGGCCCTTCCCGGCGCGATGGCGTTGCGCATGCGAAGGAAGAAGCGCCGCATCACTCGCTTTCGAGCAGCCGATCGACGAAACCCGTGAGCCGCCGCCAGCGCTGCGTCTGTTCAGCCAGGGCGCGCGTGCCCGACTTCGTGATTGAGTAAAACTTCGCCTCGCGGTTGGATTCGGTCTGCTGCCACGCACCCTTGATCCAGCCGCGTTGTTCGAGCCGGACGAGTGCGGGGTAGAGCGTGCCCTGGTTCAATGTCAGCGGATGCTCGGTCACCTGTTCCAGCCGCGCCGCCAGTCCGTACGAATGCTGCGGTCCCATCGTCGCCAACGCGCGCAGGACGATCAGATCGAGGGAGCCCTGGATCAGCTCGACGTTCGGGTTGCGACTACTAGCCATTCGAGTAGAGTGCGTCCACGTTCGCACGCGCCCTACTTGAATGTCAAGTAGTCTGACGACTGCGGCGGGCCGAAGCCCGCCGGTGAGCGATCGGATTTGTGAACTGATTACGCGGCCAGGCGGACGACGCCGCCATTCACGATGAGCCAGCCCGAAGCCTGCAGGAATCTCGCGATCTCGCGATGACGCCGCAGCGCGTCCGCCGGTTCGGCGAAGGTCTCGCTCACATGCTCGCCGGTCTCCCACAGGCGCACGAGGTTGACCGAATAGGATCCGTCGCCGCGCGCGTCGACGCCGCAGCTGATCGTCCGGCCTTCCCGCACGAAGAGGCAATGGAACCAATCCTGCTCGCGTGACGTCGCCAGATCGGGCGCCGGGGAGTGGAGCGTAACCATACCCAGGTAACAGCAAGCCGGATGCCAGATCGGATGAGAGAAAACGCGCGAGATTCCTCGAGTACCGGCCTCCCTGCGTCCTGCATTGTGCACAAAGGCCTTACACACCCCCTCTATGAGAGGATCTCGTTCATGCTGAATCGAAGACGAAGTCTGGGAGTGGTGGCAGCAGCTCTGTTTGCGGCTGTGGCGTCGATCGGCGTTCACGCGCTGGCGGCGCGCGAGGCCGCGACGCGTCGTCCTTTTGTCCAACAACAAGCTCAGGGCAGGGGCGGCCCGACGCCGCCGCCGGCGACACTTGGACTCGAGAACGGCACGCTCGATTTCGATACGCCGGACTTCACGCTGAAACTGGTCAAGGATTCCCAGACCATCGCCGCGCTTCAGCCGAAAGGCGCGAAGGGCATGGACGCCGCCAACCCCTTCGACTTCACGCCCGCCGATCAACTCACGGCGCGGCAGGGCGATCGCTTCAATCATCTTGGCGATATCCAGCTGCGCGTTCAGCAGGCCGGATGGCGTGAGGGTGCGTGGGTCGATCTTGCGTCGAGTAACGCGCGCAAGCCGGTCAGTCCAATCAGCGGATACAAAACCTCGCCCGGAACGAAGGTGCTCGCGGCCGCGGATCTCACGCCGACCATGGGGGACTCGCCGGTAAAGGTCACCCGCGCCTGGACGGTCGACGCGTCCGGCCGCCTGGTGCTGCACTTCGACGTCATGAACACCAGCAAGGCCGACGTCGCGATCGGCGGCCTCGGCTTCCCGGTCGTGTTCAACAACATGATTCAGAACTTCGTGACCAACCGCGCGCGCACGCTGCCGCAGGCGCACGAGATCTGCTCGTTCTTCGATCCCTACGTCGGGCGCGACGGCGGCTACCTGCAGGTGACGCGCCTTTCCGGCGCCGGCCCCGCGCTTGTCGTCACGCCACAGCCGGGAACTCACACTCCGTTCGAGGCGTACCGGCCGCTCAACGACGCAACACGGCGCGGCCAGACGTTCGAAGGCGCGTTCGAATGGACGGTGCACTCGAGCGCCTACGCGGCGGCTGAATGGAAGGGTGTCGATCAGTGGAACGCGCCAACGTCGCTGACGCTGAAGCCCGGTGAATCGCGCGCGTTCGGCCTGCGCCTGCTCGTCTCCGACGAGATCAGGAACATTGAAAAGACGCTGGCGGAGAATGACCGCCCGGTCGCCGTCGGTATCCCGGGCTACATCGTGCCGATGGACATCGACGCGAAGCTGTTCATCGCGCCCGGCCGCCGCAAGATCGCAAGCGTCACCGTCGATCCCGCCGGCGCGCTGGCCGTCACCACGGGCACCGCTACGAAGACCGGTCAACTTCAGTACGTCGTGAAGGGCAAGAGGTGGGGTCGCTCGCGCCTCACCCTGAACTACTCCGACGGCAGCGCGCAGACGATTCACTACTACGTCACGAAACCATCGGCGGAGGTGATCGCCGACATGGGCCGCTTCCTTACGACGAAGGCCTGGTACACGGACGAGTCCGATCCATTCAAGCGCGCCCCGTCCGTGATGACCTACGACCGCGCCAACAACCGCATCGTCACGCAGGACACGCGTGTGTGGGTCGCTGGTCTTTCCGATGAAGGGGGTGTCGGTGCCTGGCTCGCGGCCGTGATGAAAGCGTTCGGCCAGCCAAAGAAAGAGGAAGTCGACAAGCTCGCCCAGTTCGTCGACAAGGTGGTCTGGGGCCGCCTGCAGTACAGCGAAGGCGAGCGAATGTACGGCGTGAAGAAGAGCCTCTTCTTCTATCAGCCGGATCTGCTTCCCAATTATCAGTACCAGCAGGGCAACTGGACGTCGTGGACGTCCTGGAACAAAGAAGCCGCCGACGCGGTCAATCGCGCCTACGACTATCCGCACGTTGTCGCGGCCTACTGGACGATGTACCGGCTGGCGCGAAATCATCCGGGCCTCATTTCTCACGCGGAGGCCGGGTCTTCAGGCCCGGCGCGCAGAAGTTGGGAGTGGTATCTCGACAAAGCGTTCAACACCGTGAAGTTCATGGCCGGTGGATTCCAGCAGCCTGGTGCGCGCGGCGGTGTCGGTTACGTCAACGTCGGGCTCATGAATGGCGACATCTTCCTGATGCTTCTCGACGACCTGAAGCGCGAGGGCTGGAAAGAGCAGTCTGAGTACCTCGAAGGCGCGATGAAGCGCCGCGCCGATCGCTGGCAGGCGGACGCGTATCCCTTCGGATCCGAAATGGCGTGGGACTCGACCGGACAGGAAGAGATCTACGCGTGGACGACGCACTTCGGGTACCACGACAAGGCGTTGGTCTCGCTGAGCTCGATTCTTGGGTACATGCCGACGGTGCCCCACTGGGGTTACAACGGCAACGCGCGCCGGTACTGGGACTTCTTCTATGGCGCCGCGCCCGGCGGCACGACCGAGCGGCAGATTCATCACTACGGGTCAGGACTCAACGCGATTCCGGCGCTCTCGCACTTCCGGCAGCATCCGGACGACTTCTATCTGCTCCGCATCGGCTATGCCGGCGCGTCGGGAGCGCTCTCTAATATTGATGAGGAAGGCTTCCCGTCGGCGGCGTTCCACTCGTTCCCGCAGAACCTGCGGTGGGACGCCTACACCGGTGACTACGGCCCGAACTTCTTCGGTCACGCGGTGAACGCAGGGACGTACGTGATCAACCATCCTCAGTACGGATGGCAGGCGTTCGGTGGCAACGTGACCACCACACCCACCTCCGTGACCGTGCGGACGCTGGACTCCATGCGTCGCCGCATCTATATCGCTCCATTGGGTTTGTACCTGACGCTCGACCGCGGCGCGTTCGAGAGCGTGACGATCAGTCCCACGACACGGGCAGTCCGCGTCGTTCTCGCGCCGGAGAGTGACATCACGGCGAGCGCCCTGCTGCGCATCGAGCAGCCCGCGGCCATCAAAGGCCTCGGCACGTTCCGCACTGCCCGGACTTTCATCGAGGAGCGGGGCGGGCGGGTGATTCCGCTCGGGAAGACCTCGACGACGGTGGATTTGGCCGCGCGATAGCCGGGTCTGAAGACCCGGCCTCCAACGCTGTCAACCTCCCGCGCCCGCGGCTTGTATACATGTCAGGAGGCAAGCCGTGGAGATTCTGCAGTTGCTGCCGTTGTTCATCATCCTGGGGATACCGACGCTCATCGTCGTGGGTTCAGCCATCGCGACGGTCGTCCTGTTCAAGAGCTTGCGCCGAAGAGCGCGTGAGCAGGGCCACCCGTCGCTCCGGGCCTACCTGAGGGCCGCGCCGCGCACTGACGAGGAGAAGCGGGATGCGGCGGATCTGGCACTGAAAGGCCTGGTCCTCTGCCTGCTTGGGATGATCTTCGCGCCGGCGTTGCTGTTCGGGCTGATTCCGCTCTTCTATGGCGCGCGCAAAGTCGTGTACGCCTCGATGGGTCTCGGGTTCGTGGACCCGACGGGCTCGGCGGGCTAAAGCCCGCCGACGACGAAGGCGCGGTGACAACACACGGCACCAATGACGAACCGGCCGCCGTTCGGGCGGCGGTCCACGCCGTCCGGAGCGGGCACGCCGACGCGTTCAGTGAAATCGTGAGGCGGTATCAGCGCCGGGTCTTTGGCCTGGCGCTGATGGTGCTGCGCGAGCCGGCCGCCGCAGAAGAAGTGACGCAGGACGCGTTCGTCCGCGCCTATACCCACCTCGATGCGTACGACACTTCACGTCCGTTCTATCCCTGGCTGGCCACCATTGCGGTTCGTCTGGCCCAGAACAGGCTGGTGCATCGCGGCCGCGTGACCGAGCACGAAGCACCGGCTGCCGGGCCTGATGTCTCGGACGCGGGCGCGACGGATCCCCTTTCGTCCCTGATCTCGAGCGAGGACGGGCGCGCGCTCTGGCGGCGCGTCGCGGAGCTGCCCGCCGGGGAACGATCCGCCGTGATCCTTCACTACCGCCAGGACCTTGGAGTGAAGGACGTCGCGCGCGCGTTGGGCGTGACTGCAGGCACGGTGAAAACCTTTCTGTTTCGCGCGCGTCAGCGACTCCGCCGCATGGCGGCTGACGCGCCCGGCAAGGAGAACGTATGAACCACGATCCTCTGTCCAGCGTCGGTGAGCTGCCGGAGCCCTCGGCGCCCACGAGCATCGAACGCGTCGTGATGGCGCGCATCGCGCGGATGGCCGATGCGCCGCCACGCGTCCAGGCCGTTCCCGATCGCAAGGCGCAGTGGCTCGATGTCCCGGCCTGGGCGGCATCGGTGGCCGGACTCGCTATCTTCATAGGATCGTGGATCGCCGGGCACGTCGAGTCCGGTCTCCTCGTGGCGGTCCAGGTCTCGCCCCAGACGGCGGCTGCGGCGCTGGTGCATCCGCCCGCGACCCTGACGGCGATGCTGGGGATCACGGTCGGATCGATTCTGTTCGTTGGAGGGCTGTTCCTGCCCGATCCCCCGTCCTTCCCGCGCCCGCCAGCGTCAAAGAACCCAGCCTGTTAGAATTGCCGAGGTCTATGCGCTCGAAGTTTCGCTCCCTGGCGGTGGGGTGCACCGCCGCGTTGGCGATAGTCAGTGCCTCCTGCGATAACGCCACGAACCCCACGCCGCCGAACGATGGCGGAGTTCCTGTGACCGAGACGTTTACCGGCACGCTGCAGCCAAGCGGCGATGCGTTCTATTCGTTCGGGATGGCCCAGGCGGGCAATGTGGCACTGACGCTCATCAGCGTGACGGGATCGTCCGTTCCGTCTGACGCGTTGTTTCCAATAGGGATTGGACTGCCTGTCGGAACGGGTTGCACGGCCGGCGTCGATGCCGCAGCCACGCCTGGCGCCACGCCGCAATTGAACGTCACCAAGACATCCGGCATTTACTGTGTGCGGATCTCGGACAATGCGAGGCTCGGCGCGCCCGCCGTGTTCGTCCTCAACATCACCCACCCCCGATGAGAATGAACCCCCGGATGGCTCATATCCGTTCCCTGATGCTCGGCTGCGCGCTCGTGGCGGCCACCGCCGGCTGCAACAAGAGCCAGGAAACCACCACGACGCCGACAACCGGCGGGGCGACATCGTTTACGCAGGTCTTCACGGGCACGCTCCAGCCACGCGGCTCAGCCTCTTACGCCTTTTCTTTGGGCTCGAGCCTGCCGGTGCGGCTATCGCTCGGAAGCCTGACGGACCTCAACGAGAATCCGCTGCTCAATTCGTTGACCATGACCTTCGGCCGGCCGCAGGGCCTCGGTTGCGGCGCCTTGCAGACAGTGACCGTACAGGCCGCGCTTGCGACGCAGCTGTTGTTCCAGCCGTCCGCGGGCACGTACTGCGTCGGGATTTCGGATCCCGGACAGCTCAGCGGGGATGCGCTGTTCGGCATTCGCATCACGCAGGGCGATCCGAGCTCGACTGCCACGGCGGGCACGGATACCTATTCGAGCGTGATATTCCCGGGGGGCTTCACGTCGCGTACGTTCGAGGCGTCGGCCGCGGGCACTGTCACGGTCGTGATGGACACGATTTCTCCGGCGAGTGTCTCCTCGCTCTTCGCGGGCGTCGGATTCCCCCGGACGGACGGCGGCGGCTGCCAGTTGACGCGCACGTTCACAGCCTCGCGCGGCGCCCAGCTCGCGGTACCGGTCGAAATCGGGACCTACTGCGTGAAGCTTTCCGATCCAGGCACGCTCACGCAGCTCACGAACTTCACGCTGAGGATCATCCATCCCTGACGCTCTGCAACGACGCGAACGAACGGGAACGACGAGAACAGCCGGGTTCCTAGTTCGCGTGTTAAGCTGAATTCGCGCGTTTCGAACCGCGGTCCGGACCCTGTGCAAGTTCAGACGACGAACCGCGTCAGGGCCGGAAGGCAGCAGCGCTCAGTTGATCCTGCACTGTGCCGCAGGACATCCGGGCCGCGGTTGGTTACACGCCACAAGGGCAGAGGTAAGTCGGAGGACGAAGGTAAAAGGGCCGCACGCAGTCCCTTTGACTTTGAACCTTCAACCTCCCTGTGACCTCTGACCTTTGCCCTCTGCCCTTTTGCGCGCCAAACGGACTATTCTTTTGTGATGTCGCATGTGGCTTTGGCGCGCAAATGGCGTCCGCAGAAGTTTGAAGACGTCATCGGCCAGCGCGGCACCATCGACACCCTGAAGAATGCCATCGTCAGCGGCCGGCTGGCGCAATCGTTCATCTTTGCGGGCCCGCGCGGAGTGGGGAAGACGACCACCGCCCGCATTCTCGCCCGCGCGCTCAACTGCGTGAAGGGGCCGACGGCCGAGCCGTGCGGCAAGTGCGATGCGTGCACGGAGATCGCCGAGGGCCGCGACGTCGATGTGCTCGAGATCGACGGCGCCACCTACACCGGTGTCGACGCCGTCCGCGAAGTCATCGTCGAGCCACTCTCGATTTCGCCGATGCGGGATCGGTTCAAGATTTTCATCATCGACGAAGTGCATCGGCTCTCGAAGCAGGCGTTCGATGCCCTGCTGAAGTCGATCGAAGAGCCGCCGCCCTACGTGAAATTCATGATGGCGACGACCGACCTGCACTCGGTGCCCGCCACCATCCAGTCGCGATCGCAGGTCTTCGAGCTGAAGACGCTGCCGTTCGCGGCGATCCGCGATCAGCTGAAGCAGGTCACGACGCGCGAGAAGGTGAAGGTCGAGGATGCGGCGCTGTCGCTCGTGGCGCGCGCGGCTGAAGGCAGCATGCGCGACGCGCTGTCTGCGCTCGACCAGGTGCTGGCGTTCACGAGCGATGCGGTGACGGCCGCCGACGTGAGCACGGTGCTCGGCCTCATCGGCCGCGATGCCCAGTTCGAGATCGCCGAGATCGTCGCCCGCGAGGACGCGGCCGCCGTCTTCGGCGCCGCCGGGAAGGTCATCGAAGCCGGCTTCGATCTCCGTGTCGTCTGCCGCGAGCTCGCGAGACTCGTCCGCGATCTCCTTGTCATCCGTGTTGACGCGTCGCGCCTCAACGATCCGGAGATCGCCGCCGAGAACGAACGCGAGCGGATGAAGGCACTAGCCGATCAGTATTCGCGCGAGGACCTGATGCGCGCGTTCGACCTGCTGTCGCGGTCCGAGTACGAGATCAAGCGGTCGTCACAGCCGCGGCACCAGTTCGAGATGACGCTCATCGAGTGGATTCATCTGAGAAAGCTGACGCCGCTCACGGAACTGCTCACGGGGTCCGCGGGTTCCTCTGGTTCCATGGGTTCTGGCGGTTCCGTGGGTGCGGCAAGACCGCAGGCGGCGCCAAGATCCGGGCCGATGGCGTCAGCGCCGCCGGCACCTCGCCCATCACCGGCGGCGGCTACCGTGCCCTCCGCTCCTCGGCCTCCGGCTCCACCTTCCGCGGCTTCGACCTCATCCGCTCCGGTCCCTCCGGCCGTATCCTCCGTTTCCTCGGCGGGCTCTGACCAGAAGGGTGCACTCCTCGCGGCGATCCGCGACGGGAACAAG
Source organism: Vicinamibacterales bacterium (assembly GCA_035606665.1). Lineage (GTDB taxonomy): Bacteria > Acidobacteriota > Vicinamibacteria > Vicinamibacterales > SCN-69-37 > DASUGC01. The sequence goes on from DATNEY010000001.1 coordinate 107,041, forward strand.
ATGCTCTACTCAATGGTCTTCGCGCAGGCGCAGAAGGTGGAACTCGGCGACGACGCGCTCGTACTGACGTTCGCACCGCAACACCGGTCGCTCAAGACCCAGCTCGAGGGCAAGCGTGCGTGGGTGGAGCAGATCGCGAGATCTGTGACCGGACGCGCGATCCGGCTGGTGGCGAAAGACGGTGAGGGCGCTTCTGTGCCCGTCGCCGGGCCCGTCGACGCCGCCAGGACCTCCGCGCTCCGCGCCCGCGCCAAAGCGGAGCCTGTCGTGCAGAATGTGCTGGACGTCTTCGGCGGCGACATCGATAGTGTTGAGGAAATTGACTGAACCTTATGGCGGAGCGAGTGCGCGGTCAGCGCACGAGCCTCGCGAACGAAGCGAGACTTGCCTACGCGCTTTTCACAGGAGGCGAGTCGAGCGAGAGAGTGAGCAGGGGGTCCGGGGGCGAAGCCCCCGGGAGTGAATAATGGACATACAGAAGATGATGAAGCAGGCGCAGCAGATGCAGGAAAAGCTGCAGCGCACCATGTCCGAATTGAAGATCGAAGCGACCGCCGGCGGCGGCACCGTCGTCGTTCAGGTCAACGGCAACAAGCAGATGCTCTCGATCAAGATCGATCCCGACGCCAAGGACGACTTCGAGATGCTGCAGGACATGATCGTCGCGGCCGTCAACGACGCGCATCGCAAGGTCGACGAGGCCCTGGCCGGACAGATGCAGGGCATGATGGGCGGCATGGGCCTGCCCAGTAATTGATTCCAGCGGAAAGCGCTTGACGTGACGTGGTAGCCTGTCTTCGTCAACGAGTCCACGTCAAGTCAAGTGACTTTCCGATCAAGTAACGAACCCCTCGCCGATCTCGTCGCTGCGCTCCAGCGGCTGCCGGGCATCGGCGCCCGTTCAGCGACGCGGCTCGCGTATCACATTCTGAAGACGCCTCGCGAGGAGGCAGACGCGCTCTGTGCGGCGATCCTGTCGGTCAAGGACCGTGTCACCTACTGTTCGATCTGCAGCAACATCACCGCGCACGATCCGTGCAGCTACTGCTTGTCGCCGGACCGCGACTCCCGCTCGATCTGCGTGGTCGAGCAGCCGGAGAACGTGGCGGCCATTGAGAAGACGCGCGGGTTTCGCGGCCGGTATCACGTGCTGCTGGGCGCGATTGCGCCGCTCCAGGGCATCGGGCCTGACGACCTCAAGATCAAGAGCCTGCTGACACGCATCAGCGTGAGCACCGATCCGAAGGTCGAGGAAGTCATCGTCGCCACCAACCCGAACGTCGAGGGCGAGGCGACGGCGTTGTACCTCGCCCGCCTGCTGAAGCCGCTCGGCGTGCGCGTCACCAGGATCGCCATGGGCGTGGCCGTCGGCAGCGACATCGACTATACGGACGAGTTCACGATGTCGAAGGCGATGGAGGGAAGACGGGAGATGTGATTCATGAGCTTCTCAGCCCGTGTCTTCCCAGTATCACCAGCCCTATCCCCGTCCACACGAGCATGCGAGCCGTTCGAATCAACGACACGAGCACGCCGGTGCCTGGCGCGAGGCCGATGGCGCGGGCGACGAGTTCCGATCCCACCTGCAGTATCCCGAGCTGAAGCGGGATCATCTTGAAAACGGCGTTGACGAGGCGTCCGACGGCGTCGAGAACGAAGGCGGCCGCGAGCAGCGAGTCTCCGGTCAGCAGCCACAGCGTCAGCCACATTTCAGCGAAGCTCAGAACGTGAAAGAACGATGCGGCGGCGATGACGACGCCAACCCGGGCGCCGGGACGGGTGGTGGTCGCGTATGCCGTTCGCTCGAATGACCGCACGCGTTCGGCGAACGCCCGCACGAAGGGGACGGGTACGCGCGCCAGCACGCCTCCCGCGACGGTCGGCTTCTTCAGCACCATCCACGCGGCCACGATGAGCACCGTCGTCATGGCGGCCAGTGTGATGAGTCCCGCAATCCGGATCGGCGCGTCGATGTCGTACGCGATGAGCAGTGCGGCCGCGCCGAGGATCGAATAGATCGCGACCGACACACCGAAAAAGAACGTCTCGGCGGCAAGCGCGGCGAGGGCTTGCGCCGTGCCGACGGAGGGCACGGCCCACCCGAGCAGGGCAGCCTTGGCGGGCTCGGACACCAGCATCGACAGCGGCGTGAGATTGCCGGCCGCATCGCCCGCGACGACCGCCGCGAGCGCGCGACCGGGCGGCGTTTCTCCCGCGATCAGCGCGGTCCAGCCTGTCGAGCGGGCACCGAACCGCAGCCACGACAGCACCATGATCGCCGCCGCGCCCCAGGCGCCGACGGACGCAAACCCTCGCACGATTTCACTGACGCCGGTTTGCCGTACCTGCCACACGAGCATCGCGAGGCCGGCCGCAAGTGCGAGCAGGGAGATCGCGCGCCGCACAGGCGCACGGGGCGTCACGTGCCGAAGCATATAATCTTCAGCGATGATCCCGGCGCCATATACGACGACAGCGGCTGCGCTCTTCGCGCTCGGCGGCCTCGTGACGTGTTTCGCCGGGTACCGCCTCTTCCGCTTCGTGCTGGGGCTCTACGGGTTCTTCCTCGGCTGGATGGTGGGCACGGCGCTCATCGATGCGAACAACGGTGCCGTCATGCATCTGATGGCCGGCCTTGGTGGCGGCGTCGTGGGCGCGATCGTGATGGTGTTCGCCTATTTCGTGGGCGTCGGCCTCATCGGCGCCGGCCTTGCCGCGATGGCGCTCAACTTCGTCTGGCGGGCATTCAGCGCGGATCCTCCCACGCTCATTCTCGTCGTCGTATGTGTGATCGGCGCGGTGGTGGCCCTGAACGTACAGCGCTGGGTCGTAATCTTCGGTACCGCGCTCGCGGGAGCATGGACCGCGCTCGTGGGCCTCACGGCCCTGTTTGGCGACGGCGCCGCGCTCAAGGCCGCTTCGGCCCCGAATGTCTGGGTCGTCTATCCGACGAACCTCATGCCTGGTGGCTGGATGCTCACCGCGGCCTGGTTCGTCCTCGCAATTGTCGGCGTCTTCGTTCAGATGTCAACCAGTTCGAAGATGGGGAAGAAAAAGAAGAAGAGTAACGACGGGTAACGACACCAAAAAAAGGGGTATCAATTCACATGACTTTCTCGAGAAGCACCACCGTCAGCTACTCCGGCACGATCATGGAGGGCTCTGGCAATGCGGTCGCCGGCACCGGCGCATTTTCGCTGCCGGTCTCGTTTCCGCGCCGTATCGGTGAACCCGAAGGCACCACCAGCCCGGAGGAACTCATCGCCGCGGCACACGCCACGTGTTACGCGATGGTGGTCACCGGGGCACTTGGGCGGGCCAACGCCTCTACGAAGCAGCGATCGGTGAAATGCACGATCACGGCCGACAAGGGCGAGGCCGGTATCAAGATCACGAACTCGAAGCTCGAGCTCACCGCCGAGGGCCTGACGGGGATGGACGCCGCCGCGTTCGAAACGATGGCAAGGGAGGCGGAAGGCAAGTGCCCCGTGTCCAACCTGCTGCGGCCAGGACTCACGATCGACCTGGTCGTCACAGTCAAGTAACCTGTTTTTGCAACACGGAGGACAGGGGACACGGAGATAGATTCCTGGAAGCCCCAGACCTGTTCTCCGTGTCAAGTTGCTCCGTGTGACAAGGACAAAAGGGCGAAAGCATGGAGGCCCGGCCGGTCTCGCCGCCGCGCCCCAAGGAGAGTGGCGATCGCGGCTGGTGCTGCTCGCGACGCTCGTCGCGATCACGTTCATCACGTACGGCCCGGCGCTCCACGGGTCACCGGTCTGGGATGACGATGCCCATCTGACGCAGCGGAGTCTGCGATCGTTGGATGGACTTCAGCGAATCTGGACGGACGTCGGGGCCACGCAACAGTACTACCCCCTCGTTCACTCGGCCTTCTGGGTGATGTACCAACTGTGGGGCGAGGACACGACGGGCTATCACGCCGTCAATATCTGCCTGCACGCGTTGAGCGCGTTCTTGCTGGCGATCCTGCTGGGCCGCCTCAACGTGCCCGGCGCCTGGTTTGCGGCGTTCCTGTTCGCGGTCCATCCCGTGCAGGTCGAGTCCGTAGCCTGGATGACCGAGCTCAAGAACACGCTGTCGACACCTCTGTACCTCGGCGCGCTTCTGTCGTACCTCAGTTTCGATACGTCCAGACGACGGTCGCAGTACGTCCTGGCGATGGGCCTGTTCGCGCTGGCGCTGCTCAGCAAGACGGTTGTCGCGACCCTGCCAGTCTCATTGCTGATCGTCGCCTGGTGGCGGCGTGGCGAGATTCGCTGGGGGACGGATGTCCGGCCGCTCCTGCCGTTTTTCGGGCTGGCGGTCGCCGGTGCCGTCATGACGTCGTGGGTCGAACATGCGCTGATTGGGGCAAAGGGCGCCGACTTCGATCTGACGGCGATTGAGCGCGGACTTCTCGCGGGACGTGCGGTCTGGTTCTATCTCTCGAAGCTGGTGTGGCCGGCGCATCTGGTGTTCACCTATCCGCACTGGCTGGTTGACCAGACTGTGCCGTGGCAATACCTCTACCCGCTCGGGCTGATTGGCGCGATTGCGATGCTCTGGCGGTTGCGGGATCGCACCCGCGCTCCGCTTGCCGCCTTGCTTCTGTACTGCGTCGCGCTCGGTCCCGCGCTGGGCTTCGTGAACGTGTATCCGTTCCGGTTCAGTTACGTCGCCGATCACTTTCAATACATCGCGACTGTGGCGGCGATGGCCTTCATCGGAGCGGCGCTGACGAATGTCGCATCTCGCTTCGTGCGAAGTGTGGCTGTTCGAACAACCCTTGCCACCACCGCGGCCGCGCTGCTGGCCGTTCTCTCCTGGCAGGAGAGTCATCAGTACGTCAACGCGGAGACATTGCTCCGCGCCACCATCGCGCGCAATCCGGACGCCTGGATGGCGCACCACAACCTTGCCATCGCATTGATGAATACGACGAACGCGACGGATTCGAGCTACAGCGAGGCGCTCGGACACGTCGAGACGTCTCTGCAAATCCAGAAGAACAACGCGGAAGCGTTCAACACACGGGGCACGATCAGACTCGTCCAGGGTGAAATGGCGGAAGCTAAACGGGACTTCGAGGAGTCCATCCGGCTGAATCCTTTGCTCGCGTCTCCACACAACAACCTCGGCACGGTGAAATACAAGGAGGGCCGGCTCGAGGAGGCGATGGCGCAGTACCGGGAAGCCATCCGCCTCGATCCGCACGATTCGGAGTCACATCGTAATCTCGGCATCGCGCTCGTTGATTTGGGCCGCCAGGCCGAAGCGGAAGAGTTCTTCCAACGCGCCCTCGCATTGAGACCGGATAGCGCCGACATCGTGTACAACCTCGCGACGCTCAGACTGCGCCAGGATCGGACTGATGATGCCGTGCGCCTGTTTCGCCGGGCGCTCGAGCTTCGTCCGTTGTTCCCGGCGGCGCGGAACAACCTCGGGATGACCCTTCAGCGTCAGGGCCACCTTGCGGAAGCGGAGGCCGAGTACCGCGAGGTGCTCCGAAGCATGCCTCAGGATGCCGCGCCACACGACAATCTCGGGTACGTCCTTCTGCTGCAGCGGAAGTACGACGAGGCCATCGTGGAACTGGCCGAGGCGATTCGCCTGCGTCCGGAGGCGCCGCAGTCCTATGCGAGCCTCGCCGACGCGCTTCAAGGTGCCGGCCGGTTGGACGAGAGCATCGTCATCTACCGCCGGGCGCTGACAATGCCGGCCAACGCAGGTTCATCGAGCTTTCGTAATGCGTTCGGCGCCGCTCTCGCCGCGCGCGGACGAGGGACCGAGGCGATCGAGCAGTTTCGCGAAGCGCTGCGGCTGGATCCATCCAATCAGGATGCTCGCGCGAATCTCGCGCGCCTGCTGGGAAAGTAGGCCGGGCCTTTAGGCCCGGCACGCTCGGCGGCCCTGAAGGGCCACCCTACGTTATCTTCCGCGATTGAGCAGCGCCAGATTCTGTTTGGCGCCGGCGTGATTGGGATCCAGGTCGAGTGCGCGCCGGATGTGCTGGGCCGCTTCGTCTCTCTGTCCGAGCACCAACAGTGCGCCACCGAGATCGCTGTGGGGGTCCGCTGAGTTGGGCCGCAGCTCGACGAGGCGCCGCAGGTGAGGCAGCGCGTCCTTGAGGCGGCCCGCCGCCGCCAGCAGGTCAGCCAGCTTGGCATGCGCTTCGAGCGAGTCGCCGTTGATCGCTACTGCGCGCCGGTAGGCGGCCTCCGCGGCCGCGAGTTTCCCCGACTGCCGTAGCGCGTCCGCGAGATTGATTTGCGCGCGTTCGTCCCTGGGCGCCAGACGGGCGGACCGCTCGAAGTGCGGAACCGCTTCCTGAAGCCGCCCAAGTGCCAGGTACGCGCCGCCGAGCTGGCTCTCCGTGATGGCATTGCGCGGGTCCATGGCAAGCGCGGCCTCGAGCTGCGGCAGCGCGTCCGCGTATCGACCCGCCTGCGCGTAGCTGCTTCCAAGCAGCAGTCGATCGGGGAGGGACGCCGGCGTCTCGCGGACGCGCGCCTCGCCGTAGGCGATGTTCCCCAGCACGTGCTTTTCACGGAAAGACGCGAGCAGCGCCGTCGTGTCTTCCGGCGAGGACGTCAGCCAGAGGAAACCGACGTTCGCCATCTCGTCCCTGGAGCGCGACCCCACGCGGACGCGCACCGGCGGGTTGCTGGGATTCTCCGGGTTGCCCGCCGAGTTGTCATAACTGAAGCGCAGATCGATCACCGTGCCCTGTGGCAGCGATACGGGCTTCACGAACTGGTAGTCCTGCTGCCAGTGAAAGCTCCAATGCTTGATGTGCAGCAACGTCTGCGGACTGCCGGCCGGGGGAGTGGCCGTGATCAGGATTTCCTTGCCGAGCAGATGCGCGTGAGGAAAGAGACCGATGAGTTCCGCGGCGACCGGCAAGCGGTAATTGTCAGTGACCACGTAGTTTGCACGCCCTGCGGGGATGTCGATCTGTTTCATCGCCAGCACGCTGTTGACAGCTCGGCGCACGGGCGGCGCGCTGGAAAAATAGACTGCGACGCTCGGTTGAACGTTCTGCGGTCGATCTGACGGAATCAGGTGCAGCTCCAGCGCGAGCGCGGCGCCGGCCTCGAGACTCCAAGGCATGCCGTCGGGCGACACCATCGGCCCTCGCCCCGGTGCCCATCCCAGAAGCTGTCCTTCGGGATCCTGAAGAGTCTCCGACGACATTCCGTTGAATCCGGGCTGCCCATCGTCACCGTCTCGGGCCCGCGGAACCGGTCCGCGGGCAAGTCGGACGATCGCATGGTGAATCGGGCTGCCGTTCGTCCGAAGTTCGACCGCGCGGATGAACGCGCCGTTCGGGACGGTACCCTGAAGGATGACGTTGCGATACACATCCTCGCGACCCGGGCCCAGCACAAACGGACGCGGCATCGTCAGGACCGCGTCGGGCGTTCCGAGCTGCCACTCCGATCGAAATGACGGCACTGTCGGCAGGTCTGAGGGCGCGCCCTCCTGAGTACCCTCGCGGATCCATCGCTGGATGGTGTCGATCTGAATCTGACTCAACCGTCGAACGCCCACGATGGCCACGCCGCCAGGCTCGGGCAGCCACGGCGGCATGTGTCGCGCAAGCGTTTCCTCGCCAATGTCCCGGGCGTGGCGAGCGGCATCGGCGTAGGTCAGCAGGGAGAAGGGCCCGTCACCACCAGGGCGGTGGCAGGTCACGCAGTTGGCGAAGACGATCGGCGCGACGTCCTTGTTGAATGTTGCGGGTGGTTGCGGCTCACGGCTACAGCCGCTGACAGCAATCACGGCGGCTATTAACGCGCCTGCCGGTCTCTTCTGAAGCCCCTTCATTACCTTCACTGCTTCATGTGGATCTTGTCTCACATGAAAAAGCCCGGCGCTGGTTTCCCAGCGCCGGGCTTGTGTGTGTAGCGATCGCCGTTCTTACCAGTTGAACCGGAAGACCAGCTGACCCGTGCGCCCGGAATTCTGGGTGCCTGTGAGCTGGAAGGACGAGAGCGTGCTGGCATTGGCGCCGCCGATGTTGGAGACGGACGTGAAGACGGTGTTGTCCAGTGCGTTCAGGAAGTCGAAGCGGAACTGGAAGGACTTCCTTCCCGAGAACCGGACGTCCTTGACAACGCTGAGGTCCAGGTTCTTGTACATCGGACCAGTCACGACGAGCGTACGGACGCCGCAGTCACCGTAGTTGCTCCCCGTGCCGATGGTCTCGATGCAGTCCGGACCGTTGGCCGGCGCGAAGTACCGGCCCGTCGGCGCGCCCTGCGTGTAGCCGTTCAGATCGCGCGCATATGCCTTCATCGTGTTGTCGATGATGTCCTGCGGCCACATGTACATGATCTTGTCATCCACCTTGCGGAGCTTGAAGGACGAGATCGCTTCCTGTGGCGTCATCCCGATCACACGCACGTTGCCGAGGTCGGTGAGGCGTCCGGTTTGGACGCGGGTCGTCCCCGAGATCTGCCATCCGCCAATGATGCGATCCATCACCGGGCCGACGCCCGATCCCCACCGCTTGCCACCGCCGAACGGCAGTTCGTAGACGAACGTGGCCTTGAACGACTCCGAGACGTCGCCGGGCGAGCCCGCATCGCGCGCGAGCTTGCGCGGCACGCGGAGCGAATAACGGACCGACTCGTAGGTGCGGCTCACGGCGAAGTTCGCGTCGAACTGCAGGCCAGCCGAGAGTCGACGGCGGAACTGGACCTGGAACGAGTTGTTCTTCGTGAAGCCGCCGTCGCCGAGGACGTTGGCGCCGCCGAGCGCATCCGGGTTGGCCACCCAGAAATTGCGGGCCAGTCCGGCTGCGAGTGCGTTCGCGCGCATGGCCGGCGTGCTGTTCAGGCCCGTCGCCGTGCTGCTGGTCGATGTCCCGGCCGCCGTGTAGACGGCAGGCGTGAACTGCGACAGGTTGTTGTAGAACCCGGCGTTCGACCAGCTCGCGCTGGTGTACTTCGTCGGGTCACCGGCCTGACCGATCGGGGTGCCGCTGAAGTGCGCGAGGTAGATTGGCAGCGGGTTGGTACCCGTGCCGGCTCCAAAGTAGGCGAACGTGGTGCCGCGCCCTGCCGCGATGTTCGCGTAGAGGTTGGCCTGTGCGAGCTTGAACTCATTGAGGAAGCCGTTCTCAAGGATGTTCGTCTCGTTCATGTTGTACGTCGTCCAGCCCTCGCGGAACCGCGTGCCGATGTAGCGGATCTCGACTGCGGACTTCGCACCAATCGCGCGTGACATGCCGGCCGTCCAGGACTCCGCGTACGGCACCTGCAGGTTCGGGTCGAAGATGTTCACGCTTCCCGTTACCGTCGTTGGAATCGGATAGATCGGCGAATCCTGCATGCAGGCTGCGCTGATCGCGTTTGGCGCGCAAATCGCCGGGCCACCGAGCGCGGCCGCGCCCTGGCGCAGCAAGAGCGGCAGCGTCCCGAGGTTGCCGTTGGTCGAGTTGCGCGTCGCGCCAGTCGTCAGACCGGGGTTCGACGACAACTGATCCGTGAACGTCGACATGTCGCGACGCTCGTAGGACCGGGCCCAGCCGCCGGAGAAGGACGTGTCGCCCTGGTTGCCGAGGAGCTTGTGGAGGAAACCGCTCTCGATATTTGGCGTCCAGTTCACGCCGACCGACGGCGCAACGTTGTTCCCATCCGCGTTGTAGGGGTGCACGCCTTTGCCGAGCGCCTGGTACGTCGGGATCTTGCCGTTCGTGGGCGGGTTCGCCATGAACAGGTTGCAGGTCGCCTTCGTGGGCGCGCTCGGATCGCATCCGGGCTTGTTGCCGGAAATGCCCCAGATGTCGTCGAGCGTCGCCGTCGAGTACGACCCGTTGGACTCGATCGGCAGCGTGTAGGCGTAGCGCACGCCGACGTTCAGCGACAGGTTCGGTTTGACCTTCCAGCTGTCCTGGATGAAGCCGGAATACTCCTTCAGTCTGGCTTCCTGGCGGCTCGTCCCGTTGTAGATGTACTTACCGGTGGCGGGATCAAGCCGGCCCGTGCCGGCGATTGAGTTCACACGACCCGTCAGCACCGCGTACAGGTTCTGCGCGCTCGTTCGTTCGGTCTGCGAGCTGTTCGGGAAATTGGTGGCCGAGAACATGTTGGTCGCCGGATCACCCGTCGCGACACCGAAACCGATCGTCGGTGCAATTGTCCCGGTCAGCAGCCACACGTCGCCCTGGAAATACGTGAAGCCCATCTGGAGACTGTGGGCGCCGCGCAGCCAGTTGAGGCTGTCGTCAAAGAACTTGGTGCTCGCCTCACGTGAGGACGCGCCGCCCGTTGCTCCGGCGTTCCGGATGCCCGCCGCGCTGATTCCGAGCGAGAAGCCGCCCTGATTGGCCAGCGGACCGCTCCACATCCCGGAGTTGAACCCGGGCGAGAACTGCGTCGGGCCGCCGCTCTGGCCGTAGCGGGCTTCGTTGACGATGTTGCCGGTAATCGTCGACCGCACGGACGCCTGATACGAAGAGCGATTGGAAATCTGGGCGCCAGTGATCGGGAACCCCGGGAAGAACGCCTGCCGGGTGTTCGTAGTGTCCGGAGTCGAATTCAGTCGGGTGTGGCTCGTCGAGAAGTTCAACCGGTGCTTCGACGTCAGGTTGTAGTCGGCGCGCACCGTCGGATACCGCGTGAGCCCGTTCGTGTCCTGCTGGAAACGATAGCGCTGCGCGACGTAGTTTCCAGCAAGCGGGTTGATCACGCCGCCGTTCTTCGTCGCGTTCTCGATGTCCAGGAGCAACTGGCCAATCAGCGGGTCCGGCGTCGCGGTGTTGCCCGTCGCCGTCGCCAGGCTGTAGAGATTGACGACGTTCGCACCGCCGGTGCCGTAACGGAAGATGCCCGCACGCGCTTCCGGCGTCAGGAAGTCCGAGTCATCCGATCTGGAGCTGGGCGACCGGCTCTCCTCGTAGTTCACGAAGAAGAACATCTTGCCCCGGCCGTCATACAGGCCCGGGAGGTAGACCGGACCGCCCACGCGGAAGCCCGGCTGATACAGCAACGAGGTGCCTTTCGGCAGGTTGTTCACCTTGTTGAAGTACGTGTTCGTGTTCAGCTTGTCGGACTGGTAGTAGTAGTAGCCGCTGCCGGTGAACAGGTTGCTGCCCGACCGTGTCGTGAACCGGATCTGGACCGCGCCCTGCGCCGACGCATCCGCGCCGTTGCCGGCCGTGGTCACCGTGACTTCTTCGACCGCGTCGAGACGCGGGCTGTTGCGCGCGAAGAAGCCGTCCGACGACTTCAGATAATTGTCCTGGACGCTGACGCCGTCGATCGTGATGTTGATCGAGCTCTGCGGCAGGCCGTTGACGGACGAATCACGATTGCCGGCCGGCGTGTTCACGCCCGGCAGGAACGTGACGAACTGAAGCGTATCGCGCGACCCCAGCGGGAGGCTGCCGATCTGCTTGGTGGTGATCGTGTTGGCGGCGGCAGACGACTGCGTCTGCACGATGGACGATCCGCCTTCGACGACGACCTGTTCGGTGACGCCGCCGACTTCCAGCTTGGCCTGAATGGCGGCTGGTGCACCGGAGATGACGCGCACGCCCTTGAGGACGGCGGTCTTGAAGCCCTGTAACTCTACGGTCACCGTGTAACTGCCGACGGCGAGCGCGGGAATCGTGAATGTGCCATTTGCCGCGGTCACGACTGAGGACTTACCGGCCGTGGCTTCGTTGACCGCCGTAACTGTCGCGCCAGGGATGACGCCGCCACCGGTATCGATGACCACGCCCTGGATTGAGGAAGAAACGCCGCTCTGCGCAAACGCAGGCGCGCTGATAAGCGTCGCAAACAACGCTATCAGTAGGACCATCGTGCTTCGCTGTTTCATTTCGACTGTGCTCCTTGATTGATCCATCACTCCGGTCCCGGGCGCGGTCCAAGCGCCGGTTCCCCCTGGCCCGTAACTCCTGTTCCGGTGCCAGGATGAGCGGTGAAGTGACCAAGGGTAACATCGGAGTAAGCACGGGACAAACCGGCGCGTAGATCAATAGACTGAAGGCCACATGCACCTGCCAGACCCGTGGCGCCTCGCTAAACCAGCATCCATTCTCTTCATTACAGGCCTGTTTTTTGGTCTGACGGGGTGCGCGGGCTCGGCGCCGGGCGCCGACGCCGGCGCGGGTGCCGGCCGGGCGGGGGGACGCGGGGACGCCGCCGTCCCGGTCACGATAGCCGCGGCCGTCGAAAAGACCGTCCCCCTCGAAGTCACAACGGTGGGCACCGGCGAGCCGGACACGACGGTTGAGGTCCGCGCTCAGGTCACCGGCCAGCTCACCGCGGTCCACTTCACCGAGGGCGCGGACGTCGAGCAGGGACAACCGCTCTTCACGCTCGACTCGCGGACCTTCGAGGCGGCCGTCAAGCAGGCCGAAGCCATTCTGGCGCGAGACACGACCACGGCGCGTAATTTCGAAGCGACGCGCGTCAGGCACGCGGATCTCCTGAAGGGCGGCCTGATGGCACAGGCCGACTACGACCAGACCGCGACCACCGCCGCGGCCGCCGCCGCGGCTCTGGAGTCCGACAAGGCCCAGCTCGAAAACGCAAAGCTGCAGCTGCAGTACACGAAGATCATGGCGCCGGTCTCCGGGCGGACGGGCGCGCTGCTCGTGCACACGGGCGCGCTCGTACGCGCCAACGACACCGCGCCGCTCATCGTCATCAACCGGCTGTCGCCGATCCGCGTCTCGTTCGCCGTGCCGAGCCAGTACCTGTCGCAGATCCGCGCCGGCCAGTCCAAGGCGCCGCTTCCCGTGCGCGCGCGGCCCCAGGCCGCTCAGGGCGCGGCTGCGCCGCCCGAGTCCACCGGCGTCGTCACGTTCCTCGACAACGCCGTCGACTCGGCCACCGACACGATTCGCCTCAAGGCCACGTTCGCCAACGATCGCCGCCAGCTCTGGCCGGGGCAGATCGTCGAGGTCACGCTGCGGCTCGCGGAGGAGGCCAATGCGGTCGTTGTGCCCGCGACCGCCGTGCAGAACGGGCAGCAGGGACAGTTCGTGTTCGTCGTGAAGGAAGACAAGACGGTGGCCGTGCGGCCCGTGAAGATCTCGCGGACGCGGGGCGACGACGCCATCGTGGCGTCGGGTCTAGCCGCCGGCGAGACGGTCGTCACCGATGGACAGCTGCGGCTGCTGCCGGGATCGAAGATCGCGCCAAAGTAGTCGGCGGGCTTTAGCCCGCCGAGGGTTCTTGATGAATTTCTCCACTCTCTTCGTTCGGCGACCCGTTGCGACGACGCTGATCCAGCTCGCGATTGTGATCTTCGGCATCGCGGCGTATCGCGCGCTGCCGGTGAGCGACCTGCCGCCGATCGACTTCCCGACGATTTCGGTCAACGCGTCGCTGCCGGGCGCCAACCCAGATACGCTCGCCGCCGCCGTCGCCACGCCGCTCGAGAAGCAGTTTTCGACCATCCCCGGCGTCACGCAGATCACGTCCACGTCGGCGCAGGGCAGCACCTCGATCACGCTCCAGTTCGACCTCGACCGGAACATCGACGCGGCCGCGCAGGACGTGCAGACCGCGATTTCGCGCAGCCTGCGGCAGCTGCCGGCGAACATGCCGGCACCTCCTTCGTACAACAAAGTCAATCCGGCCGACCAGCCGGTCTTCTTCCTGGCACTCAGCTCGCAGACGCTGCCGCTTTCGCAGGTGAACGAGTACGCGGAGTCGATCCTCGCGCAGCGCATCTCGATGGTGTCCGGCGTGGCCCAGGTGCAGGTCTTCGGCGCGCAGCGCTACGCTGTGCGCGTCGACCTCGATCCGCTCCAGCTTGCCGCGCGCAACATCGGCGTAGATCAGGTCTCGTCCGCCATCCAGCGCGGCAGCGCGAGCCGGCCAACCGGCACGCTCTACGGCGCGAATCAGAACTTCACCGTCTACGCGGAGAACGGCCAGCTGTACAGCGCCGCCGAGTTCGGCCCGCTGATCGTCGCCTACCAGGGCGGCCGGCCCGTGCATCTGAATGAGATCGCGCGCGTCTACGACGGCGTCGAGAACGACAAGTCCGCGAGCTGGGTGGTCGACACGCGCTCGATCTACCTGGCGATTCAGCGCCAGCCGGGCACGAACACCGTGGCCGTCGTCGACGCGGTACGCGCGCTGCTGCCGGAGCTGCGCACGCAGCTGCCGGCATCGGTCAACCTGATCATCCGCAGCGACCGCTCGCAGTCGATTCGCGAATCGGTGCACGACGTGAAGTTCACGCTCCTCCTCACCGTCGTGCTCGTCGTCCTCGTAATCTTCTTGTTCCTCAGGAACCTGTCGGCGACGTTGATTCCGTCGCTGGCGCTTCCGGCGTCGATCGTCGGCACGTTCGGCGCGATGTACCTGCTGAACTACAGCCTCGACAACCTGTCGCTGATGGCGCTGACGCTCTGCATCGGGTTCGTTGTCGACGACACGATCGTCATGCTCGAGAACATCGGCCGGCACATGGAGATGGGCAAGCCGGCAATGAGGGCGGCGTTCGACGGCGCCAAAGAAGTTGAATTCACGATCGTCGCGATGACCGCATCGCTGGTCGCCGTGTTCATCCCCGTCCTGTTCATGGGCGGCATCGTCGGCCGCCTGCTGCAGGAATTCGCCGTCACGATCGGCGTCGCCATTCTCGTATCGTGCTTTGTGTCAATCAGCCTCACGCCGATGCTGTGCAGCCGGTTCCTGAAGACATCGCA
>DATNEY010000008.1:0-76391 GCA_035606665.1 Vicinamibacterales bacterium
GAGCTGCTCTTCATGCTGGCCATCCTGTTGTTCATTCCTTCGACGGTGGCGGGCGCCTGCTTCCTTGGCTTCGCCATCGGTGAGTCGCTCGGCGCCGCGGCGCTCCGGATCGCCGGCGGTATCTTCACCAAGATTGCCGACATCGGGTCCGACCTGATGAAGGTCGTGTTCAAGATCAAGGAAGACGATCCGCGGAACCCCGGCGTCATCGCGGACTGCACCGGCGACAACGCCGGCGACTCGGTCGGACCTTCGGCCGATGGATTCGAGACGTACGGCGTCACTGGCGTCGCACTGATCTCCTTCATCCTGCTCGCCGTGACCAGCCCGACCATCCAGATTCAGCTGCTGGTCTGGATCTTCATGATGCGCATCGTGATGGTGGTGGCATCCGCCGGGTCCTACTGGATCAACGAGATTCTCGCCAAGAGCCAGTACATCGACGCCGACAAGATGAACTACGAAGCGCCGCTGACGCGCCTCGTGTGGCTGACGTCGATCGTCTCGGTCGCGCTGACGTATGGCGCCTCGTACCTGCTCATTCCCGATCTGGCGGGCGACACGACGCTGTGGTGGAAGCTCTCGACGGTCATCACCTGCGGCACGCTGGCGGGCGCGATCATCCCCGAGCTGGTCAAGGTGTTCACGTCGACCGAGTCCGCGCACGTCCGGGAAGTCGTCGGATCGTCTCGTGAAGGTGGCGCGTCGCTGAACATCCTGTCTGGACTCGTGGCCGGCAACTTCAGTGCGTACTGGATTGGCCTCGCGATCATGCTGCTGATGGCGATCGCCTACGGCGTCAGCGGTGCCATTCCCGCGATCAATCCCGCCAACGTGGCGGCCGGCGGCATGATGCTCGCGCCCGCGGTGTTTGCGTTCGGCCTGGTTGCATTCGGCTTCCTCGGCATGGGACCCGTGACGATCGCCGTCGATTCGTACGGCCCGGTCACCGACAACGCGCAGTCGGTCTACGAGCTCTCGACGATCGAACAGATCCCGGGGATCAAGGACGACCTGAAGAAGAACTTCGGCTTCACGCCCGACTTCGAGCGCGCCAAGCACAACCTCGAGGAGAACGACGGGGCCGGCAACACGTTCAAGGCCACGGCCAAACCCGTGCTCATCGGCACCGCCGTGGTCGGTGCGACGACGATGATTTTCTCGATCATCGTGGCGCTGACCGAGGGGCTCAAGCCGGAGTATCTGCAGTTCCTGTCGATCCTGCATCCGCCGTTCCTGCTCGGCCTGATTACGGGCGGCGCGGTGATCTACTGGTTTACCGGCGCGTCGACGCAGGCCGTGACCACCGGCGCGTACCGCGCCGTCGAGTTCATCAAGGCGAACATCAAGCTCGAGGGCTCGACCAAGGCATCCGTGGCCGACTCGAAAAAGGTCGTCGAGATCTGCACGCAGTACGCGCAGAAGGGGATGTTCAACATCTTCCTCAGCGTGTTCTTCGGCACGCTCGCCTTCGCGTTCGTCGAGCCGTATTTCTTCATCGGCTATCTCGTGTCCATTGCGCTGTTCGGTCTGTTCCAGGCCATCTTCATGGCCAACGCCGGCGGCGCGTGGGACAATGCCAAGAAGATCGTCGAGGTCGAGCTCAAGCAGAAGGGCACTCCGCTCCATGACGCGACCGTCGTCGGCGACACGGTTGGTGACCCGTTCAAGGACACGTCGTCGGTCGCCATGAACCCGGTGATCAAGTTCACGACGCTGTTCGGCCTGCTGGCGGTCGAACTGGGTGTGAGCGTGA
The DNA here is from genome assembly GCA_035606665.1 of Vicinamibacterales bacterium. Taxonomy (GTDB): domain Bacteria; phylum Acidobacteriota; class Vicinamibacteria; order Vicinamibacterales; family SCN-69-37; genus DASUGC01. The sequence continues at coordinate 1,757 of DATNEY010000008.1, forward strand.
CGGCGCAACAGGGCGCCTTCCTGACGCACATCCTGGCCGCGGGATTCCTGGCGGTGTCGGTGTTCTTCGTGTGGCGGTCGTTCTACGGCATGCGGATTGGCGGCAAGCACGCCTGAGGCGGGGCGAAAGTCCGGAGATCCGATTTCCTGAAGCCGGTGTCTAACTGAACAGGGCGCATCGGGCGCCCTGCAGTTTCGTTGACACTTTTTTTTGGTACTGCCTATAATCCCGGACTTCGTTTTGCCCGGGAGCCGGCACTACCGCTTTCCCGAGGGTTACTCAGGAAAGACGGGAAAAACGAAGGGGAGGTTCACCGTGAAAGACATGTTCGGCGAAGTTTCAAACCCAACCGTGAAGGTCGGGACCAAGCAGTGGTACACGGTGCCGCTGTCCATCGCCGCCCACGTGATCATTCTTGGCGCCCTGGTGGTTATCCCGCTGCTCGCCACGGACATGGTGCCGACGCCGCAGTCGGTGCTCGCCTTCGCGGCGATGCCGCCACCCCCGCCGCCGCCTCCGCCGCCCCCACCGCCGCCTGCTGCGCCTCCAACACCGCAGCCGATCGTGCAGGTGAACCCGAACGCGGCGCCGATTGAGGCGCCAAAGGAAATCAAACCCGAGCCGCCCCCGGCGCCGACGTACAGCATGGCCGGTGTGGTGGGCGGCGTTGCCGGCGGCATTCCCGGCGGCCAGGTCGGAGGCGTGGTGCAGGGCAACTTCGCGCCGCCGCCCCCGGCGCCTCCCGCCGCGCCCGTGCGCGTCGGTGGCGACATCAAGGAGCCCAAGAAGATCAAGGACGTCAAGCCGATCTATCCGCCGATCGCGCAGACCGCCAAGATCCAGGGCATCGTGATCATTGAAGCCATCATCGGCAAGGACGGGTCGGTGAAGGAGGCGCGCGTGCTTCGCCCGGCGCCGATGCTCGACCAGGCCGCGCTCGAAGCCGTTCGGCAGTGGAAGTACACACCGACACTGCTCAACGGTCAGCCGGTCGAGGTCGTGATGACCGTCACCGTGACCTTCACGCTCAACTAGCATTCGTCGTTCTATAACTCGGTTCGTTTTTCGGAGGCAGTAATGGGTGATCTGGATCTGATGCACATGTGGGAACAGATGGGCTGGGTCGCGAAAGGCGTGGCCTTTGTTCTCGTGTTCATGTCGATGTGGTCTTTTGGCGTTTCGATCGAGCGGTACTACACCTTCCACCAGGCGCGGAAGCAGTCGAAGCTCTACGCTCCGCAGGTCGCCAAGCACCTCAAGGACGGCCGGTTGAAGGATGCGCTCGCGGTGTCGCAGGCCAAGACCTACCAGTACAGTCACCTCGCCAAGGTCGTTCTGGCCGGCCTGCAGGAGTATCAGTTCCAGCAGGACACGGGCGGTTCACTCAACCGTGACGACATCGTCGACACGGTGCGCCGCGCCATCCAGCGCGCGACCGCATTGACCTCGAACGACCTGAAGAAGGGCATCCCGTCGCTCGCGACGATCGGCGCGACGGCGCCGTTCGTCGGACTGCTCGGCACGGTCGTCGGCGTCATCAACGCCTTCGCCGGTATCGGTTCCCAGGGCTCCGCCGGTCTCGGCGCGGTCTCGGCCGGTATTTCAGAAGCGCTGATCGAGACCGCGCTCGGTCTCGTCGTCGCGATCCCGGCCGTGTGGCTCTACAACTACTTCACGGGCCGCCTCGAGTATTTCAACGTCGAGATGGACAACTCGTCGTCGGAGCTCGTCGACTATTTCATTAAGAAAACCGCGTAGGTTCCGCGTTCAGGGTTCAGAGTTCCAGGTTCGCGAGTCCGGTTCGGCGTTCTCGAACCAGACCAACGCACCTTGGAACCCTGAATCGAAACCCTGAACCGGTAAGGAGTAACCGCAAATGGCAATGGATGTTGGCGGCGCCAAAGGTGGCGTCAAGTCGGACATCAACGTCACGCCGCTCGTCGACGTCATGCTGGTGCTGCTGATCATCGTGATGCTCATCGCTCCGATGTTGCAGAACCAGGTGCAGGTGCAGATGCCGGAGGCGGCCAACAGCAAGGACAAGCCGGACACGGCCGACCAGACAGTGGTGCACGTAGATACGCAGGGCAAGCTCTACGTCAACGGCAAGCTGTTTCCGACGCAGGACGATGTCGTGGTCCGGCTCAGGGAAATCATGGAGACCATCGCAGACAAGACGGTCTACCTGAAGGGTGACAAGGGCGCGAAGTACGGCGACATCATGTCGATGATGGACGCGCTCCGGAAAGCCGGTATCGAGACCGTCGGCCTGATCACCGAACGCAACGACAAGAACAAGCCGCAGGGAGGCCAGTAATGTCGCATCCACATGCGCATCACGGCGCGGAGCGCGTCGTCAAAGCGTCGGCGCCGCAGGCGTCGTCGGACATGAACGTCACGCCGCTGATTGACGTGCTCCTCGTGCTGCTCGTCATCTTCATCGCGGCGCTGCCGCTGGCCCAGAAGGGCGTGGACATCAATCTGCCCCTCGAGACGAACGCGTCGGCCTCGGCGGCTGACGTGCTCGGCCAGATCGTGGCCGACTACACCGCGGACCACAGGCTGACGATCAACAAACAGGAAGTCGCCATCACGGACGCGCAGTCGAAGCTGCGTGAGTACTTCGAGAGCCGCAAGGACAAGACGCTGTTCGTCATCGGCGCACCGTCGGTGACCTACGGCGAGATCATGGCGATCATTGACGCGGCCATGGGCGCCGGCGTCGAGAAGGTCGGCATCGTCACCGAAGGCATGCGGCAGGCAGCAGCCGCCGGCGGCGGCAAGGGCAAGTAGCCCCGGGGCATCAGGGAAACGAAAAGGGCGGTCCGGCTTCTGGCCGGACCGCCCTTTGTATTTCTGCGGGCGCGATGAGGACGGCGGTCTAGCTGCCGGACTTCTTCGCGGCGTCCGCCGGCGCAGCGGTTCCGGCGGCTTCGTTCTGCTTCTTCCGGAGCTCCATGGCCGCGGCGTAGAGCTTCTCAGCCTCGGCCAGCAGGTCCTTCTGCTGCTTCGGATCCTTCACGTACAGAGCCTCCTGGCGGAGCAGGATGTTCTTGTAGGTCATGGCCTCGAAGTAGTCGGCGTTGATGGACAGCGCCTTGTTCTCGGCTTCCAGGCCCTTGAGGACGTAATCAAGCGCCACCTTGCTGTTGAGCTTCTTGTCCTTGAAAACCTTGTCCTGATAGTAGACGCCGATCGTGTGCCAGGCCTCGGGGTTGTTCGGCTCGATTTCGGCGCGCTTGTGCCACGCTTCCATCGTCTTCGTAAAGTCGCCCCGGTCGTTGTAGAACCGCGCGATGATCTGATAACCCGTCGGTTCCTTGGGATTGACGTCGATCGCCTTCCGGTACTGCGCCTCGGCTTCGTCAAAGCGCCCCTGATCCTCATAGAGCTTGGCGAGGACCTGGTAGGTCGAGGAGTCATTCGGGTCGACGGCAATCAGCTCCTTCGCCACAGGCTCGGCCTTGGAGAAGTCGTTGAGCTTGTCGGGACCGTAGAGCGCCATCAGGTACTCGAAGGAATACCGGCGAATCTGCTTTTCCTTCGGATCCGTCGCGGTGGCCAGCTTGTCGATGGCCGTCCGGTAGTGACCTGCGGCCTTGGGCAGGTTCGCGTCGTTCTCGGGGTCACCCTTCTTGCCGGGCTTGTACAGGTTGTCGTAGCTGTTTCCCAGGAAGAAGTAGGCGAAACCCAGATCGGGGTTGAAGCTGACCGCGTCCTCGTAGCGCACCGCCGCGCCCTTGAAATCGTTCTTCTTGTAGAGGGCGTTGGCGTCCTGGAACGCTTTGGCGGAGCGGATATTGCTGATGGAGTACTTCCCGCACGCACCCGCGGCCACGCTCATGGCGGCCACCAGCACGACCGGACGGACAAATCGGACCTGCATGTCTTTCTCCCTTTCGCGACCCCGAGCGGTGTGTCCCGTGCGGTCTCAGCGAGGCGTTTCGAAGCCGCGCCAGTATAGTGAACCGCAAAAAAGACCGTCAACCAGTATCATGAGGACGGCACCCGGCGCGCGTTTGCGCCATTTTCTGCCTATTTTCGTTAGACACCGCCACCCATGATCCGGTTCGAAGATCTGCTCGAGAAGATGCGGGCGGCCAACCCGGACGCCGACACAGAACTGCTCCGCCGGGCGTACGTCTTCTCCGCCTACGAGCACAAGGGACAGGTCCGCCGGTCAGGGGAGCCGTACCTGGTGCACCCGCTCGAAGTCGCCGACCTGCTGGCGGACATGCGCCTGGACGCGGTGGCCATCGCCGCGGGCCTCCTCCACGACATCGTCGAGGACACACCCAACACGATCGAGCGGGTTCGAGAGCTGTTTGGCGAGCAGGTGGCCCATGTCGTCGAGGGCGTGACCAAGCTCTCGGGCCTCCAGTTCGCCTCGAGCGAAGAGCGCCAGGCGGAGAGCTTCCGGAAGATGCTGCTGGCCATGGTCGATGACATCAGGGTCATCCTGGTGAAGCTCGCCGACCGGCTCCACAACATGCGGACGCTGCATCACCTGCCGGAGGAGCGGCGCGTCCGTATCGCCCAGGAGACAAGGGACATCTACGCGCCCATTGCGCACCGCCTGGGCATGAGCAAAGTGAAGAACGAGCTCGAGGAGCTGGCGTTCCGGTACCTCGAACCGGCGGCCTATCAGGCGCTGCGGCAGCAGGTCGAGATCCGCCGGCGGGCGACCGAGGGCCTGCTCGACGAGTTGAGGAAGGGCCTCGCCGCCAAGCTCGAGGAAGCGCAGATTCTTGTGGTCTCGATCGAGGGGCGGATCAAGCGTCTCTGGTCGATTCACCAGAAGCTGGAGCGTCAGAAGGTCAGCCTCGACCAGGTCTATGACTTCCTGGCGCTGCGCGTGATCACGTCCAGCGTCAAGGACTGCTACGCCGTGCTCGGCATCATCCACCAGATGTGGCAGCCGGTGCCGGGCCGGTTCAAGGACTTCATCGCGATGTCCCGTCCAAACGGCTACCAGTCGCTTCACACATCCGTGGTGGGTGAGCGCGGGATGCCGTTCGAGGTCCAGATCCGTACTGAGGAGATGCATCAGATCGCGGAGGAGGGCATCGCCTCGCACTGGAAGTACAAGGAAGGCCGCGTGGGCGCCGAGCGGGACGAGCAGTACTTCCAGTGGCTGCGCCAGCTCGTCGAGTGGCAGCAGGAAGTGCGCGACCCGCAGGAGTTCATGCAGAACCTGCGTATCGAGCTCTACCCGGAAGAGGTGTACATCTTCACGCCCAAGGGCGAGGTCAAGTCACTGCCTCGCGGCGCCACACCCGTCGACTTCGCGTATTTCATCCACACAGATGTCGGCCATCAGTGCGTCGGGTCCAAGGTGAATGGGCGCATCGTCCCGTTGCGGACGAAGCTCGCCAACGGCGACATCGTCGAGATCCTGACCCAGGCCGGGCACGGGCCGAGCCGCGACTGGCTGAACTTCGCCGGCACCTCGCGCGCGCGCAACAAGATCCGGCATTTCATCCATGCCGAAGAGAAGGCTCGCAGCATCGAACTGGGCCGCCGCCTCATCGACAAGGAGGCGCGGCGATTCGGCATCGATCGCGCCCGCGTCGCGGAGGACGCATTGACCGCGATCGCGGCCGAGTACGGCGCCCAGAAGGCCGACGATCTTCTCGCGGCGATTGGCTACGGCAAGGTCACGGCGCGCGCGGTCCTCGTGCGGCTGGTGGGCCAGGACGCGCTCAAGGAGAAGGCGCCGGACGGCGCGCTCGTCACGGTCGTCAAGCGCGTGCTCGGCGCGGGCGGCGACGACAAGATCAAGGTGCGCGGCATGGATGACCTGATGGTCTTCCGCGCGCGCTGCTGCAATCCCATCCGCGGCGAGAAGATTGTGGGCTACATCACGCGCGGCAAGGGCGTGTCCGTGCATTCGGCCGTCTGTCCCAACGTCGTGAACCTTCTCTACGATCCTGAACGCCGCATCGACGTCGAATGGGACAAGTCGTCGGACACGGCGCCGTACACGGTGCGCCTCAAGATCAGCGTCGCGGACCGGCGCGGCATCCTCGCCGACGTCAGTTCGCGCATCTCGGACATCAACACCAACATCAAGGACGTGGAAGCGACCGTGGACGAGGAGCGGCGCGGGTCGATCCGCATGACCGTCGAGATTAGCGACGTGAAGCACCTCGACAAGGTGATGCGATCGCTCAAGAGCGTCGACGGTGTATTGGCTGTGGAGCGGACGAGACGCTGATCAACCTGCAACCTACGACCTTCAACCAACAGTTCCGGATAAGGCCCCGTGCCCTCCGGCATTGCAGGTTCCAGGTTGTTGGTTGCTAATTCCCCAAGTAGGCGATGAGGTCGATCTCGACCCGCACGTCGCGTGGGAGCCTGGCTGCCTGCACGGTCGCCCTGGCCGGAGCCGGCGAGGTGAAATAGGTCGCGTAGATCTCATTCATGGCCGAGAACTCGCCCATATCCGCCAGATACACCGTTGTCTTGACGACGCGCGAATATGAGGTCCCGGCGGCGGCGAGGACCGCGCCGAGATTCTTGAGGACCTGGTGCGTTTGTTCGACGATGCCGCCCGTGACGAGTTGACCGGTAGCCGGGTCGATGGGGATCTGTCCCGACGCGAACAGGAAGTCACCGGCGCGGATCGCCTGGCTGTACGGTCCGATGGCGCCTGGGGCGCCCGGGGTCGACACCGCCGTGAGCATCGAGATCAGGCGACCTTGCTGACCTTGTTCGAACGGATGCAGCGCGTGCAGACGCTGATCCGGCGGTGGGTGCCGTTGACGTTGGCCCGAACCTTCTGGAGGTTCGGTTCGAAGCGGCGAGCCCGGACGTTGTTGGCGTGGCTATGGGTCCGGCCGACAACAGGGGCCTTTCCGCAGATTGAGCAGTGCTTGGCCATGGCTGGCTGTGTTCCTTCCGTGCGTTCTTCACCAAGGGCGGCGCAACCAGCGCGCCCTGAAACGCCCAAGTATAACAAACGATTGGGGTTTTGGCCCCGCCGAAACCGAATCGGGTCCACCTGCGTCCAACGCCCACAGAGAGACGTAGATGTTGATGGGCCGACATGCGAGAGGTGAAGAAATGACACTCCCTTACCCATCGGGCGAAGGAGTTGTCAACTTTCCCAAGGATTCTCAGATTCGTATGATTGGCATTTTGTTTGCTTAGCGGTTGGCCAACAGTTGGGTACGGCCCGAACGGGCAGCGGAGCGGAGAAGGGAGTCAGGTAGTCATGAAGGCACGCATCAAGACGGAAACCATGGCGAAGGAGCGTTACGCCGAGCTCAAGGCGATTCTTGAGGAGCGACGTCGCGAGATCCTGAGCGAGGTGCAGGAGAAGATGCGCGATGTTCGCGCGGAGGGGGCGTCTGGCGAGGGCCAGGGCGTGCTCGACGCGGCCGAGGCGTCGGAAGCGGACATTCAGGACGACATCGAATTCGCGTTGATTCAGATGAAGTCCGAGACGCTCCACAAAATCAACGAAGCACTTTCGCGTCTGGACGAAGGCACCTTCGGGTACTGTTTCGAGTGCGGCGACGAGATTTCCGAGCGCCGGCTGCGCGCGCTGCCGTTTGCGGTGCGTTGCAAGGATTGCGAAGAGGCGAGAGAAGTGGCCGAGGAACGTGAGCGGGCAGTTTCGAGCCGCCGTTCCGGTGGTTATCTCCTCGACTTGAACTAGACACGGCGTCCTCCACCCGCGTGTGCAGGCTCCGCCGTCCGGCGGGTCTGCGCACGTCTACTGCGCCTCCCGCCACAACATTCACCGCCCTCGGTCGACCGCACCAGTGCGGCCGTTGACGAGGGTCAAGGAGGCACGATGAGCAGCGAGACCAGTCGCCCAGTCGAGCACGAGCGGTCGTTCACCGTTCCCGGTGACGTCCCGGCGCTGCCGCTTCGCGACACGGTTCTCTTTCCCAACTCGTTCATGCCGCTCGCCGTGGCCCGCGAGAGCTCTGTGAAGCTGATTGACGAAGCCATCGCCCAGGGCAAGGTCATCGGCGTCTTCACGCAGAAGGATCCGACGAGCGAGGAACCCGGGCAGGACGACCTGTACCCGATCGGGACGCTGACGCACATTCACAAGATGTTCAAGCTGCCGGACGGCAGCCTGCGCCTGATCGTGCAGGGCCTGACGCGGCTCGAGCTGAAACGTGTCGTCGAAACCAAGCCGTACCTCCGCGCGGAGGTCACCGAGGCGTTGGAAAGCCTACGGGAAACCGACGCCATCGAAATAGACGCGCTTCAGCGCAACGTGCGCCAGAACTTCCAGCAGGTCGTGCAACTGAGTCCGGTTCTCTCCGAGGACCTGAACGCGCTCGCCGCCAACATCAATGAGCCCGCTCGGCTGGCGGATTTCATCGCGTCGAATCTCAGCACCGTCAGCACCACGGCCAAGCAGGAGATGCTGGCCATGCTCGATATTCGCGAACGGATGGCCGAGCTCAATCGCATTCTCACCAAGGAGCTGGAAGTCCTCGAGCTCGGCTCGAAGATCCAATCCCAGGTGCAGTCCGAGGTCGGCAAGAACCAGCGCGAGTACTTCCTTCGGGAGCAGATGAAGGCCATCCAGAAGGAGCTCGGCGAAGGCGACGACCAGGCGAAGGAAATAGACGAGCTGCGGGAGCGCATCGAAGCCGCCGGCATGCCCGACGAAGTGAAGAAAGAAGCGACGAGGGAGCTCGATCGCCTGTCGAAGATGCCGTCCGCGGCCGCCGAGTACACGGTGGCGCGCACTTACATCGACTGGCTGGTCGCCGTGCCCTGGGCCAAGCGCACCGACGAGGACATCGACCTGTCGCGGACGAAGTCTGTGCTCGACGCCGATCACTCCGGCCTCGAACGGGCGAAGGACCGCATCCTCGAGTACCTGGCCGTGCGGAAGCTCAAACCGGACGTGAAGGGCCCCATCCTGTGCTTCGTCGGACCTCCCGGCGTGGGCAAGACCTCGCTCGCGCGCTCGATCGCCAATTCGATTGGCCGCAAGTTCGTGCGGGCCTCGCTCGGCGGCATGCGGGACGAAGCGGAAATCCGCGGACACCGGCGTACCTACATCGGCGCCCTGCCGGGACAGATCATCCAGGGCCTGCGCCGCGTCGAGTCACGCAACCCGGTGTTCATCCTCGACGAGATCGACAAGCTCGGCACGGACTTCCGGGGCGACCCGGCCTCCGCGCTGCTCGAGGTGCTCGATCCGGAACAGAACAATTCGTTCCGCGACCACTACCTCGACGTGCCGTTCGATCTGTCCGAGGTGCTCTTCATCACGACGGCCAACGTCCTGGACACGATTCCGGCGCCCCTGCGCGACCGCATGGAAGTGCTGGAGATCGCCGGGTACACCGAGGAAGAGAAACTCCGGATTGCGCGCGACCATCTCGTGGCCAAGCAGATCGCGAATCATGGCCTGGCCGAGACGCAGGTGACGTTCGATGACGATGCCCTACGGGCGGTCATCCGCGGCTACACCCGCGAGGCGGGCGTCCGTAATCTCGAGCGCGAGGTCGGCGCAATCTGCCGAAAAGTCGCGCGGCGTCGGGCCGAGGGCAACCTCGCGCCTGTTGTCGTCACCCGAGCCGTCGTCGAGGATCTTCTCGGGGCTCCGCGTCACATGGACGAGGAGATGAAGGACCGCACTCGTGACCCGGGCGTTGCCATTGGTCTCGCGTGGACGCCCGTCGGTGGTGAGGTGCTCTTCGTCGAGTGCTCGCGCATGGCCGGCAGCAGCCAGTTGACGATCACCGGGCAGCTGGGTGACGTCATGAAGGAGTCAGCGAGGATCGCGCTGTCCTGGTTCCGCGCGAACGCCTCCCGGTACGGCGTCGACGCCCAGTTCTACAAGGACGCCGAGATTCACCTTCACGTTCCCGCGGGCGCCATCCCGAAGGACGGCCCGTCGGCCGGCGTGACGATGGTGACGGCGCTGGCTTCGGCCCTGACAGGACGTCCGGTGCGCGCTGACCTCGCGATGACGGGTGAGATCACCCTGTCCGGCCGCGTCCTTCCGGTAGGCGGCATCAAGGAAAAAGTGCTGGCCGCACGGCGTGCGGGGCTCAACACGGTGATTCTGCCGAGACAGAACGCCAAGCACGTCAACGAGGATCTGACCGAGGAGCTTCGCCGTGGACTGACCGTCTACTACGTCGATGAAATGGACGAGGTTCTGAAGCTTGCGCTGCAACCGACGGCGTCGGCCAAACAGACGGACGGACGCGGCGACGACGGACGACGGCTGAGTCTCGCTTAGCAACCTGTACGTTGCCTCATCTGTCGAGCAGCGTCAGTCCCACGACTGTCTTCATATCGATGACCTGACCCCGCGCGATGAGCCGGCGCACTTGCGCCAGCGTGAAGGTGCGCGGCTCGAGTTGCTCATCCGGATCGAGCGCGGGTGGGCGCCGCGGCGTCCGCAGGTCCGCGCACCGGAAGAAGATCATCGCTTCATCGCAGAAGCCGGGCGTCGGATAGAACTCGCCGAGCCGCTCGATCCTGCCGGGTGTCAGACCGATTTCTTCGGAGCACTCCCGGCGGGCGGCAACGCGCGCCGACTCGCCCGGGTCGAGCGTGCCCGCGGGCAACTCCCAGATCCAGCGGCCGATGGCGTACCGATATTGCCGGACCAGGATCACTTCACGACGCGACGGCTGTGGAATGAGGACGACCGATCCGCGGTGCCGGACGATGTCGAGTGTCGCGGTGCGTCCATTCGGCAGCCTGACGCGATCCGACTCCACGCGAAAGACGCGGCCTGTGAAGGGTACGGTACGGTTGAGGCGTTTCGGCGATTTGGAACTCACTCGCGGGACTCCTTGTCTGGCTTCATCGAGGCTCTTCTCAACAGGTCGAGTACCTGGCTCAGGTCCGGCGCGAGCGGCGCCTCGACGTCGACGATCTCGCCCGTCGTCGGCTGCGCGAATACGAGTCTCGCCGCGTGAAGAAACGGCCGCTTCAGCCGGGCAATCGGCGCCAGCCTCGGCGGCACGCTGTGCCTGCCGCCGCCGTAGAGCTCGTCCGCGACGACCGGGTGGCCGGCCTCGCTGAGGTGGACGCGGATCTGATGCGTTCGGCCAGTACCGATAGCCACGCGCACGAACGACACGCCGCCGAGCGGTTCGGCCTCGAGTACCCGGGTTTCGGCCGAGCGCGCGCGCCGTGCACGCGTCGACATCTTCTGCCGCCGGCGCGGGTCGCGCCCGATCGGTTGCGTCATCGTCAGGCCGGGCCGCACGGAACCCCAGACGAGGGCGAGGTACTCCTTGGTCACCGCCCGATCTTGAAACTGCTTCGATAGTGACCGGTGCGCTGCGTCGGTCTTGGCGACTACGAGGACGCCGGACGTGCCGCGGTCCAGGCGATGCACGATGCCGGGCCGCTCGACGCCGCCGATACCCGAGAGTCCCTTCAGGTGGTGGAGCAGGGCATTGACGAGCGTGCCGGCCGCATGTCCGGCGCCAGGATGCACGACGAGTCCCGCCGGCTTGTCGATGGCCGCGAGGTCGTCGTCTTCGTAAAGAATCCCGATCGGGATGGCCTCGGCCGCCGGTGCTGCCGCCGAGACACCGGGAATCTCGACGTCGACCACGAGACCGTCCCAGACTTCGAGAGCGGGCTTCGGTTGCCCCTCGGACAGCGTGACGTGCCCATCGGTGATGAGTTTCTGCGCCTGCGATCTGGAGAGCTGCGGCAGGCGCGCAACGACGAAACGATCCAGCCGTTCGCCCTCGTCGCCTGCCGTGACAGCCAGCCGGGCCCGTTCGATTCGCTCCGCTCGCTCAGGGCTGGCCCGCTCAGCGTCCGGCGACATCTCAGGCCGTCCGGCTGGCGTTCTTCAAACGAATCAGCATGATGACGGCGATTGGCGCCAGGGCGAGCGACACGAACTGCGACGTCGACACCCCGAGAATGATGCCGCGGTTGTCATCGCGAAAGATCTCGACGATGAACCGCGCGATTGAATAGAGCAACATGTAGAGCCACCACGTGCGGCCAGGATAGGACTTGCCTCGCCGTTCGAGAACAAGCAACACCAGCAGAATCAGCGCTTCGGCGCCCGCGTCGTAGAGCTGCGTCGGATGGAGCGGAATGCCGAGCGGCGTGCCTGCACTCGCGGCCGCCACCGGGCTCGTGAATGTGACGCCCCACGGCAAGTCCGTCGGCCGGCCGTAGCAGCAGCCCGCGAGGAAGCAACCGAACCGTCCAATGATGTGTCCGAGCGCGACGCCCGGCGCGTACATGTCAGCCGCACCCCAGACCGGCAGTTTGTAGCGCCGGACGAGCACCAGCCCGACGAGCAGCGCCCCGATCAGGCCCCCGTAGAAGACGCCGCCGACGCGAACAAGCGACAGCAGCTCCTTCGGGTGCTCCCGGAAGTAGCTGAAATCCACGACGACCAGCATCAACTTCGCGCCGACGAGGGCCGCGATGATGAGATAGATCCCGAGATCCATGATGCGCGCGGCGTCGAGGCCCGCGCGCCGCGCACGCATCACGGCCAGCTGCAGGCCGGCCAGGTAGGCGACGGCCAGCAGGACGCCGTAGGCATAGACCGGCCAGTCGCCGATTTCAAACAGAACGGGATGCATGCGGTTTCACCAGTAGCAGATCGGCGAAGACGAGAATCGCCCCGATTGAAATTGAGGCGTCGGCGACGTTGATCGCCCAGAAGTGCCACGTGCCCCAGTAGACATCGAAAAAATCCAGCACGTAGCCCTGCAGCGCGCGGTCGAGCAGGTTGCCGATCGCGCCGCCCAGAATCATCGAGAGTCCGAGCCGCGCCAGGCGTTCCTCGCGCCGGACGTAGTTGGCGTAGTAGGCAATCCCCAGCAGGGCGCCCACCGCCAGGGCCGTCGTCAACACCCACTTGTAGGGTAGATCGATCGTGTTCAGCAGGCCGAACGCGACGCCTTCGTTCCGCACGTGCACAAGATCGATGAATCCGGGTACGAGCGGCCGTGTTTCGAACAGGGGAACAGCGCCACGCACCATCACCTTCGTAATCTGGTCGATCGCGATCAGCGCGAGGGCGAAGCGCCAGAACAGTCCGCTCCGTCCTGCAGGTTCTGCGCCTGCTGACGACAGCGCGTCCTGCGCCGGCGGGATGGGGCCGTCGGCCTCAGCCACGGCGGCAACGCCGTCATCTGCCGGCGGCGAGACCGCCGCGTCGTCTGGTTGTGCGTTCTGATCGTCAGCGTGCATTGCCCCCCGCCGTTTCAACTGCGCTGGCACACCGATCGCAGACGCCTGTCGCGGCGCCAGCGGCCGTGAGGCGATCCACGAAACGCCAGCATCGTGGACACTTCTCACCGGCTGCGGCCGTCACCGTCACGGCCGGCGCCGCGTTCTGGTGCCGTTCAACGCGGACGCCCGAGGTGATGAAGAACATTTCAAGGTCGTCGTCGTATTTGTCCAGCAGATCCGCAAGCTCACCAGACGCCGCGATCGTGACGTTCGCGGACAGCGCATTCCCGATTTCCTTGCGCTGTCTCGCGCCTTCAAGGGCGGCGTTCACGGCGCCGCGCAGATCGAGCAGCTGCCGCCACTCTGCATCGAGCGGCGCATCCCGCCAGGCCGTGAGATCCGATACAGGCGGGAACGTCGCGAGGTGCACCGAGGACTCGCGGTTGCCCGGTAATTGCCGCCAGATCTCGTCGGCGGTGATCGACAGGATCGGGGCCAGCAGTCTCGCGAGGCCGTCGGCGATGATCAGGACGGCCGTTTGGGCGGACCGGCGCTCGAGTGAATTCGCGCCGAACGTGTAGAGTCGATCCTTGGAGACATCCAGGTAGAACGCGCTCAGATCGACGGTCACGAACTCATTGATCCCGTGGAAGATCGTCTGAAAGTTGTAGTTTTCGTACGCCTGTTCGACGTCGAGTGCGAGACGCGCATAGGAAGATAGGGCGAACCGATCCACGGCAAGCATCCGGTCGCGGTCGACGGCGTCCCGCGCGGGATCGAAGTCGTACAGATTCGACAACAGATAGCGGAACGTGTTGCGGATCTTCCTGTATGCCTCGATTGTCCGTGCCAGGACTTCCTTGCCGAGGCGAACCTCGTCCCGGTAATCCACCATCGACACCCAGAGCCGAAGCACCTCGGCGCCGCTGTCCTTGATGACCTGCTGCGGAGACACCACGTTGCCGAGCGACTTCGACTGTTTGCGCCCGTGCTCGTCGACGACGAAGCCGTGCGTGAGCACGGACTTGTACGGCGCGTGGCCACGCGTGCCCACACCGATGAGCAGCGACGACTGAAACCAGCCGCGGTACTGGTCGGTGCCTTCGAGGTACATGTCGGCAGGCCAGGAGAGATCGGCCCGAGGCTGCAGCACCGCCTGATGGCTCGAGCCCGAATCGAACCAGACATCGAGAATGTCGCGCTCGCGATCGAACGTCGCTCCGCCGCACTTCGCGCAGGCAAAGCCCTGAGGCACGAACTCCGCGGTATCGAGCTCATACCAGGCGTCCGCGGACGTGCGTTCGAAGACCTGCGCTGCCTTCTCGACGATCTCCGACGTCAGCCACGACGCGCCGCAGCCCTGGCAACCGAGCGCGGGAATTGGTACACCCCAGGCGCGCTGGCGCGAGATGCACCAGTCGGGCCGCGTGGTGAACATGCCGACCATCCGTTCGCGGCCCCACTCGGGGATCCAACGCACGGCGTCGGCTTCGGATACTGCGGCCGCGCGCAGGCTCTCCATGCTGATGAACCATTGCGGCGTGGCCAGGAAGATCACGGGCGAATGGCAGCGCCAGCAGTGCGGATAGGAATGCTGAAAGTCGGACCGGTGCCAGAGACGTCCGCGCTCGGCAAGCGCGGCCTCCACCACCGGATTGGCCTCGAAGACCTTGAGTCCGGCCACCAGGCCCACGTCCTGTCCAAACCGCCCGTTGGTCGCGATCGGAACGTAGATATCCAGTCCGTACCGCTGGCCGACCGCGAAGTCGTCCGCGCCGTGACCGGGAGCCGTGTGGACCACGCCCGTGCCCTGCTCGAGCGTGACGTGCTCGCCCAGAACCGCCACGGAGTCACGGTCGTAAAGTGGGTGCCGGAATCGGATCTGCTCGATCGTCCGTCCCTTGAACGTCGCGACTTCAGCGCCGAGCGCCCTGCCGGTGGCGGCCGTCACCCTCGTCGTCAACTCTTTGGCGACGATGACGGCGCGACCCTCGAACTCGTACGCGCCGTACTCGAAGTCCGGGTGGAAGGCGAGCGCCAGATTCGCCGGAATGGTCCACGGAGTCGTCGTCCAGATCAGCGCCGTGACATCGCGGCCTGCAAGCGCAGGCACTCGCGACGCGAGCGCGCCCGCATCCTCGGAAGCCAGCGGGAACTCGACGTAGATCGACGGCGACGTGTGATTCTCGTACTCGACTTCGGCCTCGGCGAGCGCGGTGCGGTCGCGCAGGCACCAATGAACCGGTTTCTTCCCTTTGTAGACGAGTCCCTGTTCGACGAATCGGCCGAGCGCGCGCACGATCGCCGCCTGATACGACGGCTTCATCGTCAGGTAGGGATCTTCCCAGGCGCCCAGAATGCCGAGACGCTTGAAATCCTCGCGCTGCGAGTCGACGAATTTCTCCGCATAGGCGCGGCACGCCCGGCGGAATTCCACGGGCGACCGGTCCTTGTCCGGCGCGTGCTTTTCCTTCTCGACGTTGAGCTCGATCGGCAGGCCATGACAGTCCCAGCCAGGCACGTACGGCGCGTCGAAACCGGCCATCGAGCGCGACTTGATCACGAGATCCTTGAGGATCTTGTTCATCGCGTGGCCAATGTGAATCTGGCCGTTCGCGTACGGCGGTCCGTCGTGCATGACGAAGCGCGGCGCCCCACGGCGAGCGTCCCGAATGGCGGCGTACAGGCCCGCGGACTCCCAGCGGGCGATCGTGGCCGGTTCGGTCGCCGGAAGGTTCGCCTTCATCGGGAAGTCGGTCCGCGGCAGGTTGAGGGTGTCTTTCCAGTCGCTCATGAGGACAGCACGAACCATCATTCTATAATTGGGCCGGTGCCACGCACCGCTGCCGTCTTCTTCGACGTCGATTTCACCCTCATTCATCCAGGTCCGCGATTCCAGGGCGTGGGCTATCAGGAAAGCTGCGCGCAGTACGGGATCTGCCTCGACGCCTCACGGTTCGAGGCGGCCGTGGCGGGCGCACACGGCCTCCTGGACTCCGAGGATCTGCTCTACGACGACGCCGTGTTCGTGCGGTACACGCAGCGGATCATCGAGCTCATGGGCGGCACGGGCGCCCACGTAGAGACGGTGGCGAAGGAGATCTACGAGGATTGGGCCGAACACCGTCATTTCGAGCTCTACGATGATGTGCCGTCTGCCCTGCGTGAACTGCGCGCGCACGGACTCAGGATCGGGCTGATTTCGAATTCTCATCGGCCGCTGCGGTCGTTCGAGACGCATTTCGGCCTGGACGGCCTGATTGACGTCACCATTTCCTCGTACGACCACGGCTTCATGAAGCCGCACCGCAGCATCTTCGAGGCCGCGCTGAGAGAAATGGCCGTGGCGCCGGAGGAGGCCGCCATGGTGGGCGACAGCCTTGCGCACGACGTGGCCGGAGCTGAGCAGGCAGGAATGAAGGGCATCCTCCTCGCCAGGAACGGACCGCCCGCCGCCGCGACCGCGGATATCGCGGTGATTCGATCGCTCGGGGAACTGCCGGCCCTGCTGGTGCGCCCATGACTCCGGCTGACGTCGAGATTCGCGATCTCACATCCCTCGAGGACTGCCGGGCCGTTGTCGCGATTCAGAAAGAAGTGTGGGGGCGCGACGGTGAGACGGTGCCCGCGTCAGTCCTCTTCGTATCAGCCAAGCGGGGAGGTATCCTGCTCGGCGCCGCGGCGCCCGGCCTCGCCGGCTTCGTCTGGTCCATGCCGGGGGTACGTGATGGCGTCCGCACGCACTGGTCGCACATGCTCGGCGTGCTTCCCGGTCACCGCGAGCAGCGGCTGGGCGAGCGGCTGAAGTGGGCGCAGCGGCAGCGCGCGATCGCGCAGGGTGCGGAGATCATCGAGTGGACGTTCGATCCGCTCCAGGCGGCGAACGCGCATTTCAATCTGAACGTGCTGGGCGGCGTTGGCGCGAGCTACGGCGTCGACATCTACGGCGCGCTGTCCGGGCCGCTGCACCGGGGCACCCCGACAGATCGACTGATCGTCGAATGGCGGATCCGCGATCCCCATGTCCTTCGCCGTTTCGAAGCCCGGCAACGCTCCGGTCCGGCGGGTTTAGTGGCGAGAAGCGCGGAAGTCCTCGCGGCGCCGGCGGCTCTCGACACGTTCGAACGTGACGGCTGGATTCACCCGCAGCCGGCCGCGAGCAGGCCTGCCGATCGGCGACTCCTCCTTCCAATTCCGCCGCGCTTTCTGGAGATGCAGCAACAGGCCACCAGCGTGGCGCTCTCGTGGCGCCTTGCCGTGCGCGATGTCATGACCGACGCGCTGGGCCGCGGCTATCGTGCCGTGGACTTTCTGCTCGACCGTGAGCGGGGCGGGGGGACTTACGTGCTGGCGAAAGACTGACGCTCGCTCAAGTTGCAAGCAACAAGCCGCAAGAGGCAAGTGCTCGGCGTTGTGTCTTGCGACTTGCAAGTTGTGAGTTGCGTCAACCCGGTGGCCAGGTCATTCTGCGGCCGCCCAGCAGGTGCAGGTGCAGATGAAAGACCGTCTGGCCGGCGTCCGCATTGCAGTTGATGACCGTTCTGTATCCGCCGGACGAGTAGCCGCGTGCCGACGCAAGGGTAGACGCCAGGCGCACCATGGATCCGACCAGCTGGTCGTGTTCGGCGAGCACGTCATTCAATGTCGCAATGTGTTCGCGTGGTACGACCAGCAGATGCATCGGCGCTTGGGGATTGATGTCCTCGAACGCGATCAGGCGATCGTCCTCGTGGACCTTCTTTGCAGGCACTTCTCCATTGGCGATGCGGCAAAAAAGGCAGCTCGACATGCTGCCATTATCGGTCACGCGCGACGGTGCGCGACGACCACGCGGGGGATGCCGTGGAGATCCGGTCGAATGGAGTCGAGCCGGAGGCCGGCGCGTGTCACGATGGCCGAAACGGCGTCGGCCTGACCGGCTCCGATTTCCATGACGAGCGCGCCGTCTTCGGCGAGGGCCTGTGTCGCCGCCGGAACCAGCGCCCGAATCACATCCAGCCCATCGTCTCCGGCAAAGAGCGCTGACGCGGGTTCGAAGTCATTGACGTCGGCCGTAAGCGACGCGCGATCCCGCTCGGCTACGTAGGGTGGATTGCTGACGATGAGCTGCGCGTGGGGCAGCGCGGGCGGGAAGAAGGCCGCGTTCGATACCTGATGAAACCGGACGTTCCCAGCGCCGAGCGCGGTTGCGTTCGCGCGTGCGGCGTCCAGCGCTTCGGCCGAGACGTCCGTAGCAATCACCCTCGCGCCCGGCACTTCCAGCGCCAACGTGATCGCAATGCACCCGCTCCCGGTGCCCACATCGATGATGAGCGGCCCCGCGGAACCCAAGGATCCCAAGGATCCAGCGATCTCGATCGCCGCCTCGACGAGTCCCTCCGTCTCCGGCCTCGGGATGAGCGTCGCCGGCGTGACCCGAAAGTCCCGCCCGTAGAACTCGCGGGTTCCCGTGAGGTACGCCATCGGCTCGTGCCGGGCTCGTCGAGCGATGAGCGCTGCGAGCTTGCGATCGAACCCGGCAGGCGCGGATTCCCACGCCCGCGCCAGCCATTCGGCCAGTGACCAGCCGAGGACGAAGCGGGCGAGCAGGACTGCATCGCGGCGGGCGTCCTCGCTGGGCAATCCCGATTTGAACAGCGTGGCTCCAGCGTGCGCGACGCACTCGTGGAGAGTCACAACGTGATCAGGCCTCGACGATGTCGGATTCCGTGGCCTGCTTCAGTTTGTCCGAATCGACACGCGCCTGGGCCTGGGCGATGAGCTCGTCCAGGTCGCCCTCGAGCGCGCGGTCGAGCTGGTGCATCGTGAAGTTGATGCGATGGTCGGTGATCCGGTTTTCCTTGAAGTTGTAGGTCCGGATCTTCTCGGACCGTTCTCCGGTGCCCACCTGGCCGCGCCGTTCCTTCGCGATGGCGTCCTGCTGCTTGCGGAGCTCCATTTCGTAGAGCCGCGAACGGAGCACCTTCATCGCTTTTGCGCGGTTCTTGATCTGCGACTTTTCGTCCTGCTGTGACACGACAGTGCCGGTCGGGATGTGGGTCACGCGCACGGCCGAATAGGTCGTGTTGACGCTCTGGCCTCCGGGTCCACTCGAACAGAAGGTGTCGACGCGAAGATCTTTCGGATCGATCTGGATATCGACTTCCTCGGCCTCGGGCAGCACCGCGACCGTTGACGTCGACGTGTGGATGCGCCCGCTCGCCTCGGTGACCGGCACTCGTTGTACGCGATGCACGCCGCTCTCGTGCTTCAGCTGCCGATAGACGCCCTTGCCCTCGACCGACGCGACGACTTCCTTCACGCCGCCGGTGCCGGTGTCGCTCATGTTCATGACGTCGACCTTCCAGCCCTTCCGCTCGGCGTAACGCGAGTACATCCGGAACAGGTCGCCTGCAAAAAGCGCGGCCTCGTCGCCGCCCGTGCCCGCTCGTATTTCGAGGACCACGTTCCGATCGTCGTTCGGATCCTTCGGGACGAGCAGAACCTTGATCTCCTCGAGCAGGGCCGCCAGCTCGCGCTCGAGCCGCTCGATCTCGTCCTCGGCCATCTCCGTCATCTCCGGATCCCCGGAGGCGGCGACGTCACGGGCTTGCGCGAGCTCGTCGGCGAGCTGAAGGTGCTTCCGGTGGGACTCGACAAGTGGTTCGATCTCCGCCAGCTCCTTCGCATGCGCGCGATAGATCTGCGGATTCGCCTGAATGGCGGAATCGCTCACGAGGCGCGTCAGCTCCTCGTAGCGCGCCGTGACCGCTTTCAGTTTCTCGAGTACCTGTGGAGTCATCATTTCGTTTGCGTAAACCGGGCCTTCAGGCCCGGCGGGCTCGGCGACCCTCAAGGGCCGCCCTACGTTCTACCCGACTGTTGTTAGCCGCCGGAGACCGGCGGAAGAAATGCAATGACGTCACCGTCCTGTACGGTGGCGGTCATGCGCGCGAAGTCCTCGTTCCTCGCGCACGATACGGCTGTGGTGAAGGCCGTCAGCGCCGGATACGCCGCCGCCGACTGCTGCCAGACCTCGGCGATCGTGGCCCCGGACTGCACGTCGCAGGGCCACTCCGACCGGCCCGCCAGTTCGCGAAGCCGAGCGAATACCTGAACGGTTACGCGCATGCCACCTCGCGCGCCCGCGTTCTCGCCGCCTCGTCGTCCACGTCGGCCACCGCGCCCTCGACCCAGGCGTCCCCATCGGCGAAGTACTCGTGTTTCCAGACGGGAAGCACCTGCTTGACGCGTTCGATGGCGTACCGGCACGCGCGAAACGCCTCGTCACGGTGCGCGGCGACCGCGGCTATCGCCACGCTCGCTTCGCCGACATCCAGCCGGCCCACGCGGTGATGGATGCCGACGCCGGCATCCGGCCAGGCCGCTCGAATCTCCGCGTCGATCCGATCGAAGGCCTTCATCGCCAGCGGCTGGAACGCCTCGTATTCGAGGTATGTCACGACGCGGCCCTTGTGCGTGGCGCGCACGACCCCAACGAACGTGGCGATGCCGCCGCAGCCCTCGCCGGCATGACGCGCCGCCGCTTCGAGGCTCGACGCCAGTCGCTCGACCGAGAGGGGCTCGGATGTCACGAGAAACCGGGGCACGGACATCAACAAAGTATAAGGTTCCCGAGGTTCCTTAGGTCCCCTCGACGGGGAAGTGGTGAAGCGGCCCGTGGCCGCGGCCCAGGCCAGGCGCCAGGGCAATTGCGCGCGTGACGTACTCCTTCGCGCCGCGAACGGCGGCCTCGAGATCGTCGCCTTTCGCGAGTCGCGCCGCGATGGCCGCCGAGAACGTGCACCCTGTGCCGTGCGTGTGCGAGGTCTCGATCCGTTCGGCCGTCAGTTCAAGACTCCGTCCGTCCCAAACGAGCACGTCAACCGCCGGACCCTGCAGGTGGCCGCCCTTGGCCAGCACGGCACGCGCGCCTCGTTCAATGAGCCGCGCGGCCGCCAGGTGGAGATCGCGTGTCTCCCGGATGGTCATTCCTGTCAGCGCTTCGAGCTCCGGCACGTTCGGCGTCACCACCGTCGCCATTGGAACCAGCAGCGTCACCAGCGCATCCACGGCATCATCGTCCAGCAGCCGCGCTTGGCTCTTCGCGACCATCACGGTGTCGAGAACGACGTTGGGAAGCCGATGGCGGGCGAGTGCGTCGGCGACACCCGCGATGATCCCGGCATTCGCCAGCATTCCGATCTTCGTCGCTCGCGGCGGAATGTCCGCGGCGACTGCATCGATCTGCGCCGTGACCATGGCCGGACTCATGGCTTCGATCATCGAAACACCGACCGTGTTCTGGGCGGTGACCGCGGTGATGGCCGTGGTGCCGAAGACGCCGTGAGCGGAGAACGTCTTCAGGTCGGCCTGGATGCCGGCGCCGCCGCCGGAGTCGCTGCCCGCGATTGTCAGGGCTGTCGGCGTTTCGTTAGAATCCACGGTAATGATCGCCAACGTATTCTCGCTTGATCGCTGGGGACCCCTGCACCCCAGCTCGGGATCTCTGCTGGTTCACTCGTTCGGCGCCACGCGTGTGTCCGTGCGCGCGGCTGCCGTGGGATTGGCCGTGCTCGTCACCGCCGCTGCCGCACAGTTTACGCTGCCGCTCCCGGGCACCGCGGTGCCGATCGTGCTGACGCCGTTTGCCGTGATGCTCGTTGGCGCGGCGCTCGGCTCGCGTCTCGGTTTCATGAGCCAGGTGCTGTACCTCGCGGCCGGCGCCGCGGGTCTTCCGGTGTTCGCGCCGTCGATCGTTCTGCCGCCCGGAGCAGGCCGCCTCATCGGTCCGACCGGTGGCTATCTGCTCGCGTATCCGGTCGCGGCATTCGTGACGGGATGGCTGGCCGAGCGCGGCTGGGATCGCCGCTACTTCACGTCGTTTCTGAGCATGCTCGCCGGGCTGTCGATCATCTTCATCGGCGGCGTCTCCTGGCTCTCGTTGATGCCGGGCCAGACTCTCTCATCCGCGATCGCGGGCGGCTTCCTCGCGCACATCGGGTTGGATCTGGTGAAAGCGGCGGTGGCGGCCAAGGTCCTGCCGCTTGCCTGGAAGATCTATCTTCCGAAGACCAGCAAATACTGATACTTCAGGTACGTCTCGTGGCGGATGAGCTTGAGTCCCGCCGCCGCGGCATGTTCCTTGATGGTCTCGGGACTGATCCGATCCTCGAGCTCCGGTCCCGGCCCGCCGGCGCCATCCAGCTTGAAGTCGACGATGCCCAGCTTGCCGTTTGGGGCGAGTGACGCGGCAATCCGCTGCAACACGACAATGGGCTCGCGTATCTGCGGATAGGTATCCACCATCAGCACGGCATTGAGGCCGGGCGGCAGTTGCGGATCGGCAGCCGTGCCGAGCTTGGGCTCGACGTTCTTGAGGTCTTCCCGCGCGACCCGTCGGCGGATCGATTCGATCATCCGCGGCTGGATGTCCTCGGCATAGACGAGGCCGTTGGGGCCCACGCGTTTGGCCAGCCGGATCGTGAACCAGCCCCCCCCGGCGCCGATGTCGGCGACGCGGGCGCCGTCGTAGATGCCGAGTGAGTCCATGACGCGCTGGGGCTGCTGCCAGTCTTCGCGGCCCGCCGCTTCAAGCAGGCCCAATTGTTCCGGTGGAAACAGGCGAGTGTGCGTGTCGCGTTGCTGCGCGCGCTCCGGCGTCACCGCCGCGACCGCGGCAATCGCCGCAACTGCGGCGAACGTGGCGACGAAGGCTCGCTTCACTTGCTCAACCGTTCGAGGAGACGCGAGAGAACGACCGTGAAATCAGCGGTCGGGTCATCCAGGTGATAGTGAATGACCTCGCGGCCGTTCGCCACGAGTGCCTCGAAGTCACCGAGTGCTTGCGCGAGCTTCAGGGTGCTGAACGTGTAGGGCAGTCCGGGCACCGGCGTCGCCGTCGCGTCTACTGCTGTGAGCAGCACGAAGACCCCGGTGTTCGGCCCGCCCTTGTGAAACTGTCCGGTCGAGTGGAGGTACCGGGGACCGATACCGTGCGTGGTGGCGAGTCCGGTCCGGCGCCGCACGTTCGCGCGCAGCTGGCCGATGAGATCCGCGCGGCGCTCATCAGCCGGAAGGTAGTCGAGGACCGCGAGATAACGCCGGCGCGGCGATGCCGGCTGCCAGGTCGGCCGGAATTCACGGCGTGAGTAACCGTCGCCCCGCTCGAACGGCGGATCGAAGTGAAATGCGCCATGCGCGTGTTTCAGGTCGAGTTGAGCCTGCGTCCGCAGTTTCGCTTCGCGCACGTTCGGTTCGTCGAACGGATTCATGGCGAGAGCCGCGCCGGTCACAGCCGTCGCGAATTCCCAGCGGAAGAATTCCGCCCCGAGCTCTGCCGTTGAGGATGGGATGCGCAGCACCGGGCACCCCGCCGCCTCGAGATCGCGCACCAACGGCGCCGCCACGCCATCAGGTGTCGTGGACATCGAGACGAAGGCTCGATCGGCGGCGTACTCGGCGACACGCCCGACCGGCTCGCCGACGATCGGCAGCACGCCGCGGCTGTCCTTGCCCGTGCTCTCGGCGACGAGCTGTTCGATCCAGGGGCCGAGCGGCGCGAGCTCCTCGGAGAGCAGCAGCGTGAGCTTGTCCCGGCCCTCGGCCGCGTTTTGCGCGAGGAATGCGCCAAGCCGCAGGCCCGGATTGTCGTCCGCGTCGCCATGGCATTGAACGGCCATGCGTTCGGCGCTCCGGCCAAGTGCCGCGATGTCGAGACCCAGCAGCGCGGCGGGGACGAGGCCGAAGAGTGAGAGCGCTGAGTAGCGGCCGCCGATGTCCGGCGGATTGATGAACGTGTCGCGATAGCGCCGATCGACCGCCAGGGATTCGAGCACCGTGCCGGGATCGGTCACTGCGACGAAGTGCGGGCCCGCGCGGCCGTCGAGCCGATCGGACATGATGGAGAAGAAGTGGCGTTCCAGAGACGACACTTCGATCGTCGATCCGCTCTTGCTCGCCACGATGAAGAGCGTGTGGGCCGGATCGAGGGCCTCGGTCGTGGCCCGGATCGCACGTTCGTCGGTCGTGTCGAGGACGCCCAGGCGGCAGCTGCGATCGCGGAAACCCGGGACGTCGCGGAACACCTCGGCACAGAGGCTGCTCCCCCCCATACCGATGAGGAAGACGTCGTTCAGGCCATCCGTCCGGATCGACCCTGCGAATTCGGCGAGGCGCGGGACGTGGTCGGCGATAGCGGCCGGCGCGTCCAGCCAGCCCAGGCGGCCGTTGATGGCCTCCTGTACGCTTTCAGCGGCCCGGGCGCCGACGAAAACGGCCGGATCGCGGCGCCAGATACGGCTGGCAATTCGTCCCGAGGCAAGCGCGGTCAACATGTGTGGTAACGCGGGAGGACGCTATGACTCGGCGTGGTTCTGGCCTGAAGCCACGGGTGTACCACGCCGCGTCAAGCGTCTCCCGCTTGCCGCTATAATTACTAGCATGATCAACGTGACTGAAACGGCCGCCGAGAAGATTACCGAGCTGCTGGCCGAGGAAAACCGGCCGGGTGCAGGACTGCGCGTCTTCGTGCAGGGTGGCGGATGCTCGGGATTCCAATACGGGCTGATGATCGACGAGGGCGAGGGCGACCCCGCCTCCGATCAGACCTTTGAGGTCAACGGCGTGCGGCTCTATGTGGATCCGATCAGCCTGCGTTATCTCAAGGGCGCCGAGGTCGACTTCGTCGACAACAGCATGGGCGGCGGATTCACCATCAAGAACCCCAACGCCAAGTCGACCTGCGGCTGCGGCTCGTCCTTCTCCGCCTAAGGCGCTTTGAGTTAGAGGGGCCCGTGGCCATTCCGTCCGCGACCGAGTTCGTCGAAAAACTCCGTCCCGCGGGCGGACGCCGATCCGGCAAGCGCGACTTCATTGTCAACGTGTTCCTCCGGCAGGAGGGACACATCAGTGCCGAGCAACTGGTCGATCTGATCCGTCGCGAGGATTCACAGATCAGCCAGGCGACCATCTACCGCACGCTGCAGTGGATGGTCGAAGCCGGGATCGCGCGCCGCGTCGACTTCGGCGAGGGCCGGTTCCGGTTCGAGCACTCCTACCGGCATCCCCGGCACTTTCATCTGATCTGCAAGTCATGCAATCAGTCGTTCGAGTTCCTGAGCTCCGACATCGAGACGCTCGTCGAGGAGGTTGCGGCCGCACGCCGTTTCTCGCCTCGCCAGAGCGTCCTGCAGATCTACGGCACCTGTGAAGCCTGCAGCACCGGCCAGGCGGCCGCGCCGCCCGGCGTGCCCACGGACGCGGTGTTTGCTCGCGATGCGTTGCGGATGGCGATTGCGACCGAGCGCAGCGGGCGCGAGTTCTACACGCGAGCGGCGCAGATCACCAGCGATCGCCGCGGCCGGCAGGTCTTCGAGCGGCTCGCGACGGAGGAGCAGGACCATTTCGGACGGCTGGAGTCGCGCTACAAGGAGTTGCTGGCGCAGCATCCCGGCCTCGAAGCCGAGCCGACGTTCCTGTTCTTCAAGGGCGCGGCGAACGGGTTGTTTGCCGCCGGCACGGAGGAGCTGAAGAAGGGCGTCGACGATCGGCAGGCGCTGCTCATCGGGATCCGCTGCGAGCGCGGATCGCACAGGTTCTTCAAGAAATACGGCGAGCGCTTCGAGGAGTCCGAGGGCAAGCGCATCTTCCTCGAGTTCGCCGACGAGGAGCGCGAGCACCTCGATCTGCTCATTCGCGAGTACAAATTGCTGCTCTCGCGCAAGCCCGCGAAGACCTCAGGGCGTCGGTCCGCGTGAGGCATAGCGAACGAGCCGTGCGAGTGAGCCGCGTGAGCGGAGCGGGTCTTTGGGGCCCCCGCGAGCGAGCGCGTAAGAGGGGGGCGGCGGCGACGAAGTCCCCCCGCGTTTCCGAGTGATTGACTTGCACCTCCATACGACGGCCTCCGACGGCCGTTCAACGCCTGAAGAACTCGTGCGCCGCGCCGCCGGAGCCGGCATCACGACCCTGGCCGTAACCGACCATGACACGACGGCGGGCGTGGCCCCGGCACGCGCGGCCGCGGCGGCGTCCGGCATCACGGTCGTCACTGGAATCGAGATCACGTCCGTGCATCGTGGCAGGGACGTGCACATGCTCGGTTACTTCATCGACGAGTCAGACGAAGACCTCGGCCGTTTCCTTGTCGCGCAACGCGCCGATCGCAGACGCCGGATCGAAGAGATGCTCGACCGTCTCGCGGGTCTTGGGGTCGTACTCGACCGCGCCGGACTGATGAGCCAGGCCGAAGGGAAGGGCAAGGCGATTGGCCGGCCCGTGATCGCGCGCGCGCTCGTGGCCGGCGGCCACGCGAAGGACGTGTCCGATGCGTTCGATCGGTTCCTCTCGCCGGATCGGCCCGCATTCGTCGCGCGGCATGGCGCGTCGCCCGCCGAAGTGGTGGCCATCATCAGGAAGGCCGGTGGCGTGTCGTCCCTCGCGCATCCGCTGAAGTACGGACTGGACGACCTGATTCCCAGCCTCGCCGCGGACGGCCTCGATGCCATCGAAGCCTTTCATCCCGACCACGACGAGCCGGCCCGCGCGCGCTATCAACAAATGGCGAGCGCCCACGGGCTGCTCGTAAGCGGCGGCTCCGACGATCATGGCCCCGGCGCCGATCGGCCCGACACGCTCGGCACCGTCACATGCCCCGCGCCGGCGTTCGTCGCACTCGCCGAGCGAGCTGCCTTCCGCCACACCTGAGCCGTGTCCACGCTCATCGAGCTTCACGGCATCGTCAAGGCATATCCGGCGTTGCGGCCGCTTCGAGTCCATGCACTTACGGCCGGCTCTTCGGACCGGCTGGCGTTGCGCGGTTTCGATGAAAGCGCCGCGGAAATGTTCATCCATCTCGTCACGGGCGCCGCGGTGCCGGACGAGGGGACGGTCCGTGTCGCCGGCCGGCTGACGACGGAGATTACGACCGACACCGAATGGCTCACGTCGCTCGATCGGTTCGGGATCGTGACGCATCGAGCCGTCCTCATCGACAAGCTCAGCGTCGCCTCCAACATGGCGCTGCCGCTCACCGTCTCGATCGATCCCATACCGCCGGACATCCGCGCGAAGGTCGATGCCCTGGCCGCCGATGCCGGGTTCGATGTGGCGACACTCGATCGAGAAGTCGCGTCTCTGTCCGACGAGGATCGGCTGCGGCTCCACCTCGCGCGTGCAGTGGCCAACGGTCCCGACCTCGTCCTTCTCGAGCATCCGACCGCGCGTCTCGGCGGCGGCCGCGAGGCATCGGAACGCTTCGGACGCACGCTCGCTGGTCTCTCGAGTGCGCGAGGGTTCGGCTGGATCGCGCTGACCGAAGACGAGGCGTTTGCGACGGCGGCCGGCGGCCGCGTGCTGGAGCTCAAGCCCGCGACGGGGGAGTTGGCCGCGCCGAAACGCGGCTGGCGGGCGTGGTTCTAGGAGGCCGGACCTTCAGGTCCGGCGAGCCGGGTCTAAAGACCCGGCCTCCTACTTCTTCGTAATCACGCCGCACGCGACGCGCGGGCCGCCGCTCAGACCCGACTTCGCTTCTCCTGTGACGCCCTGATCGGGATTGGCGTGAATGATGATGGCCGAGCCGTCGGCGTCGAACAGGGACAGCGGGCCGTCGCCAAGCGTCACGCGGTTCGTGACCGTTTTGATCGTCGCCTTGCCGGCCGCGCCCGCGACCAGATTCGGCAAGTCGCCCATGTGAAACGGATGGTTCGTGTCGGGATCGCCCACGCCGCTCGGACCCGGATCGAAGTGGCCGCCCGCGGTTGTGAATCCCGGCGCCTCGCACTTGCCGACGGCGTGGAGATGCAGGCCGTGCGCGCCGGCCTTGAGCCCGCTCACGGTGACGGTAATCTCCACGGCCTTCATGCCGGTCATGAACTTCATGTCGTGATCGCCCGAAGTCTGGGCATCGACTTCGCGGAACTCAGCCGTGCCCGTAATGCCGTCGCCGGCGAACGTCGCCTGCGCCCGCACACCTTGAGGCGGCGCGGCGGAAAGCGACAGCACCAGTGCTCCGGAAAACAAGAGGACGACAGCTGCGGACGCGCGACGTGACATGATCATGGTGACCTCAAGGCGATTCTAGACCATTTGCAATGATCAACCGCCTCGTTCTCTACGACATCGATGGAACTCTCATCACGACAGGCCGGGCCGGCGTCCGCGGGATGAACGCCGCGTTCGCGCGGCTGCATGGCCGCGACGATGCGCTGGAGGGGATTAGTTTCGCCGGCAGGACCGATCGCGCCATCGTGACGGATATCTTCCAGGCTATGGGAATCGACGCCGGCGACGAGCAGATCGAGGCGCTGCGCGACGCGTATCTGGAGCACCTGCGCGAGGAAATCCGCAAGCCGGTGCCGGACAGTGGCGTCCTGCCTGGCGTAGTCGCCTCACTCGAGACATTCGAAACGAGAACGGACGTGGGAGTGGGACTCCTGACAGGCAACTTTCTCCGCGGCGCCCAGATCAAGCTGGGCCACTTCGGCCTCTGGGACCGGTTTCGGTTCGGTGCTTTCGGGGATACGCACGCGGACAGGCGGAAGCTCGTGCCGGTCGCGATCGACGAAGCCCGCCGCGCCACGGGGGTGTCCGTTCCGCCGGGATGCGTGGTCGTCATCGGTGACACGCCGCTCGATGTCGACTGCGCGCACGCGCACGGCGCCGTTGCGGTCGGCGTGGCGACGGGGCCGTTCAGTGCGCACGAACTCGCGGCGGCGAAGGCCGATCTCGTGCTCGAGTCTCTCGGGGATGTTCGGGCGCTCGTCGATCTGGTGAACGGTCTGGCGTGACGATCGCAGGCGCCGCCCCTCTTGTCCACGGAGCACACGAGACACGGAGAACATTCTTGCGTGGTCCGCTCTCCGCAGAATCTCTCCGTGTCCTGTGTTCTCCGTGTGACAAGAGACGCGGTCACCGAAACGTCGCCAGCCACTGCCTGGCGTCAGGCTCGTCCCGGAACAACTCGATCCGCACGCCAAGCCGCCGGCCCATCGCCTGAAACTGTTCGGCCGACTCAGCCAGCCGCGGCGGTGCGATCACGGCGCAGGCGGCGCCCAGCTTCGGTCCGAGCCCTTGCGTAAGGATTCGGGCCCGCCGCTCGACTTCCTGTGGTCCGTCCGCGTCATCGGCGCGTCTGATGTCGATGAGCACCAGCGACGCTTCCGGTACGCGGTCGTCTCGCACGATTTCGTTGTAGGTAATGGCGCGCTGCAATTCGGACGGAGTGCCGCGTAGAATCAACGTCAGCACCGAGCCATCGTAGTCGTAGCTCAACATACGGATTGTGCGAAGGCGCCTATTATTACCTGAAGCCATGACAATGCGCCGCGATGCAGTCGTTGTTACTGCCGGTCTGATGCTCGCGAGCTGCCTCGCCGCGTCGGTGCCGGCCGCATCGCAGTCGTCCCCGGCTTCCGGCTCGGCCTCAATGGCCGGCACGTTCAGTTTTCGAGATCTTGAAGAGGTGGGCGCGTTCCGCCTGCCCGCGGCCGGCGCGGAGTCGACGTTCGCGAACCCGGGCATCGCCGGCCGGGTCGTGAATGGCGAGCAGCGCATTTTCGTCTACGCGTCAGGGCTGGTGGAACTCCGGCCGCCTGAGACTCTGGCGCCGTTCAAGCAGTTTTCCCAGGCGCCGCGGGCGACACTCGTCAAGAACTGGGGCAGTGTCTGGGGCGACAAGCGCCGATCGTGGACGCCGAAGGGGGAACTGCTCGATCCCATTCCCAATCGCGCGCAGGGACAGATGTACTTCGATGACATCCGGAAGTGGCTGCTGTTCACGTACTACGACTCCTACAACGCTCCCGGTACTCCGCACTGGAACCTGGCGGCAGTTGCGCTCGAGCCTGCTCTGGCGACGTACGGGCCGTGGCGGGTGCGCGTGCGTGCCGGAAACGACTGGGCATACGGAGCGGAACGCTCCTATTACCTGCAGGACGATCCTCGCGACGGATCGCTTCTGACCGGTTCCACGATCATTTCCAACAACAAGCCCTATCCGTGGGGGCCCAGCCTTGCGCGGCTCCCGGTGTGGCCGACGCCCGAAACTCCTGCGGGGTATCGCGCGCGCGATCTCGAGGCGGACAAGGTCTACGTCGACCACCCGATCAGCGGTTTCCGCAACGGCGTGCCGCAGGGGATCTGGACGACCTTCAAGCGCCGCTTCAACATCGTCCCATTCGAGGAGTCGGAAGGCGCGGAAACGGCCGATCCGGCGAAGAACGGCGGCGTGAGCTCATGGCAGCAGCGCGATCGCATCGGTGGCTTCGCGGCGATTTCGAATGGGCAGAAGGACGCGGTGTTCTTCTTCGCGGAACTCACTGGCACGTCCGGCGTGCCCGTGTCGGATCCCTCCAACTGCAAACACGGCCACACCTGGTACAACAATCCTGGTGCCGGCCGAAAGGACTCACACGGCTGCACCGACCCACTTGGGAACACGGGACCGACCTACACCGATCGTCTGCTGGCGGTCTATACGTACCGGCGCGCGGATCTCGACGCGGTCGCGGCAGGAAAGGTCGCGCCCTATCGTGTTGATCCCGTGGAGTTTGTCGATCTCACCGCCCGCGGTGTGGCGCTGACGCCGAGCGGGATGTCCGACCCCGGCAATTTTTCCTGCTGCTACATCAACCGCCAGACGAGGATGGTGTACGGCATGTCGAATCGCGCCGAAGGTACGGCGGACAACATTTCGGATAAGCGCAGCGTCGTTTGGGTGTGGCGCTATCCGGCGGCTCCGCAGGCGACGGCCCTCGGCCGGTAGGCCGGGCCGCCAGGCCCGGCATCTCACGTTCTGGTCATCACGGCGACGAGCGCCAGCAGCACCGCCGTCACTGCGCTCAGGAATATCAGCGCGATCACGATGTTCCGCATCGCTGACGCCGCAGTCATCCTGGTCATGACGACGGACAGCAGGATCATCGCGACGACCGCGATGACGGCGCAGAGGACCATGGCCTTCCAGCCGGAGAGCAGGACGAACCAGAGCGTCCAGGTCACGGGACTGTGGGTGGATCAGGGTAGTGCTCTGGAGTGGCGGAAGCCCGAGGGAGTCGAACCCTCCCTTCCCGCGTTGGCGGGAAGCGACCGGTTTTGAAGACCGGGAGGGCCACCGGACCCCGGTGGCTTCCGTTTGGTCGCAGGTCTTACTCGAGGAGCCGGACTTCCGCGGCGCGCGGACCTTTCGGAGAGTCCTCGGTCGTGAACTCGACACGCTGGCCCTCACGGAGCAGTTCGAAGACCGTCTGGCGGACCGAGGACCGATGGAAGAAGTGCTCGACGCCGCTCTCGTCTCGAATGAACCCGAAACCCTTGTCGATCAGCAATCGTGCAATCGTGCCGTTGGGCATGACTGAATCCTTTTCGCCGTTCCGGAGGACTCCGCCTCTCGGAATGTCCGTTTGTTGGTAGTCAAAAGTCAGTCTAGGCGCTGGCCTTTTGGCAAGTCAAGGAAGGGAAGGGGTAAGCGATTGCAACGGGAAAAGTGCTACACCTGAATCGCCGGGAGTCGAGTTGTCTCAGATGGGACTTATCGGCTCAAGTCCGAGGTCAGCAGCGGCCCTATTCAGATACGAGACCATCCAGACGACCTTCGATCTCGTCCTCAGGGGCATGTCCTTCCGCGCGCTGAGCTGCAAGAGCACTTCCCGAACGGGCTCGAAAAGACGAGCTCCGCCCAGCGTCGCTCCGACAGGTAGGCAAAGTCGGTAGAACGGTGCGGGAAGAGTCTTGTGTAGGTAATGCAGGAAAAAGAGGCCGTCACTATCGACTCTCAGAAAGTTACCGAAATCAGGTGCTTGTTCGATGAGTTCATAAGCACGCGCAACCACGCTTTCAGACAACACGACGCGTGGGTAATGTGCGACCGATCGCTCCAGTTCTGCGGCCTCGACAAGACCCGGACCAAAGACCATTCGCTTATCGTGAGCCAACTTCCCGTAGGCGATACCCCCTCGCGTCAGGAATCCTAGCTCCAGCAGTCGTAGGCAAATCCCAGCGGTTCCGATCAGCAGAATCCCAAGACCGTAGGGTTGGTCGTGCCCAGAAATGACAATGTTGTCGGAAAACACCGAGGCTTGAATAGCGTTGTGCGGCGCTTCATTCTCCGGGCCGGTTGAATGTGTGGCCAACGCAGCCAGCGCCTTCTGTATCTTTTCAATCAGTTCCGGCTGTTCGTCGGCTCGCCCCACAAAATCAGAAAAGCCGAGAATGTCGACGAACGCAACGAACCGTTTCGGTCCATAACGGCCGTGATCAGCGTCTCGATCGGCTCGGCTTGCATCGCCAGCATCGTTCGGCATTTGACCGGAGTCGTCAGCCATCGCTCACTCACTTCCCCAATTCGTTAAAGGTCGCCTGTAAGCGCGTCTCGCGATCTGGTCATACGTCACGGTCTGATACGGATTCGCCTTCGAATTAAGGAACGTAAGTCGTTCTCGCTCGGCTTTGGACAACAATGCCCAGCGACCGCACGCAATCACATATGAAAATGACGGCGCAGTGTCACCTCCGAACGCTCGCCACCACTGTTCAAGCCGGTCGGGAGGCATCGTGCGAAAACTCCCGTTGGACGATCTGTCTGGCCATTCCGGCAGGTCTCGTGCCGCTGCAACGAGGTCTGAAACGAAGGTCTTTTGATTGGGTTCAATCCACTGCCGCCACTCGGTAACCTGACCGATCGCCGTTTGATATGACTTGGCTGGAGTTTGCTGTTGCGTAAATAAGGCTGTCGAGGCGCGTTCGATCTCAACCAATCCCACACAGGACGCGCCCTGATCCGCCATCAGGACGCCGAAGTCTGCAACAAAGCGGGTGCCGATTGCGGGCTTGTTGAAGAAAGCCAATGTTCTGCTGTCGGCGAACCCAAACAGCCCCAGAACAAATCCGGGATTTGCAACGAGAAATTCGTGCAGGTCATTCTCTGAAGCATCGCGGCCTAGGACATCGGCCAAGCCAGACAGCTGCTCTATGACTGGCGCCATCTCAAGTTCATGAACAGGGGTGTCCGCTGAGTATTCTGGGAAGAATATTTCTCGCAATACTTGGTCACGATCAGCCATAGGTGTCGCTCAGAGGGGCCTAAACCATCGATACTATAAATTGCTTGCACTGGCCTTCAGACGACCGTCGACGGTCCACACGTCTGGAACACGCTTTCCACTCGCCTTAAGCGCTTGAGCGAGTTTCACAACTCGCGCAATGCTCTTTGCCGTTGCCGTTGTCTGAATGAGCAAATAGATGCTGTGAAGGCTCTTCTCAGCCGCATCGTAGGCAGGCAGCTGTTGCTCCAAGCCGTGAACAAGCTGGGAATTGGAGGACAGCTTGATCTCGACGTTTATCCGGAGTGAATAGCCCTTGCTGAATTTGAAGTCCACAGACCCAGCACCACCATCGACCTCGGGGCTGATGTCGAGGTTATTTGCCTGACAATAGGCATCGGCAATCGCGTAGAACACAAGCTGTGCTGCCTTTTCCTTTTTCGGTTCCCCGTTGTCGTTGTAAAGGAGACGAGAAAGGCGATTCGCCTCGACCATCTCCTTGTAACGCTGACAAATCGCTTTGACCACCTCGATCGCCGTCTCGGGTGCCTGTAGCTTTGCAGCGTCGAGTTGTAACGGGTCCTTGTTAGCGAGCCCAACAGCCTCCTCATACCACCGGATCAAAGCGTCGGGGTCTTTGACGAAGTCGTATGCACTCGCTTGT
Source organism: Vicinamibacterales bacterium (assembly GCA_035606665.1). Lineage (GTDB taxonomy): Bacteria > Acidobacteriota > Vicinamibacteria > Vicinamibacterales > SCN-69-37 > DASUGC01. The sequence goes on from DATNEY010000008.1 coordinate 35,594, forward strand.
TTGTCTCGATACTGCTTCAGGAAGTCCGCAAGAAGTTCCGGATTGTCGAGTAACGTCTTTCGGAGAACGGCCTTCTTAACCTTCTTGGTCGCCTTTCTCCACGTGTCCCCGATCAGCCCGTTCACTTTGTGACGGAGGGCCGAATTGTGACTTGAGACGATGTCGATATCGCTCCACGAATTTGCGACTGGTAAATGTCGCAAGATGTCGGCAGGAACCAGATAGAGTGACGCTCCAGAAACTGGATCCTTCGGGACCAAGAACACAGCGTCACCGTGAGTTACCTTGACCGTCCCGAGTTTCAGGTCCTGCGCTACCCGCGCTGAAAACGCCAGGATGTGTCCTCTCACAACTGCCGCCGTCATGTCGCTGATTCGATCTGCTCCGACGCCCTCCTGCAGCAGCCCAACCAGATCGAAGATTGTCGGGTCTTGGCAGCCCGCTCCAATGATCTCCCCAGCGAGATCGGCGAGTTCGATCGCTAGGCCTACGCCGATCGCGCTCCCGGATTTGCCATCTTTCGAATAGCCCAGCCCAGTGTTCGGAATCTCGGCGAAGATCAAGTTGTCGACAGCCTTGGACCAGAAAATGTCGCCGCGCTTCTTAGATGCCTTGACGAGCGCGAACACCCCTCCGAAGTGCTTGTCAAAGGTCTCCCGTGATCCGGCAAGCTCTGGAGCACCGCTAGAAGCAAGTAAGTGGGGATCGATGTGAAAACGGGAATCGAGGTCAACGAAGCCGTTGAACACCCCCGCGTCCTCTAGCGCTTTCTTGTCGACACCAAGCGCTTCACTAAGAAGTCTGGGCATGCGATTGCGCCTCCGCGCAGGGCCGACTGCATTTTGCTTCAAAACCTCTGTCGGTCAGTCCACAATCGTCGGACCGTCACACATAAGCCTTCACACATTGGGACCTTCATGACCGCGAGACGTGACCTTGTTGCAGAAATTGTCGAAGTGCGCGAGCGACAGAAGCGCGAACCCTATCCGGTAATCATGCCGTGGAGAATGGTCAGCATCGCAATGGCCCTTCGAGAAACACCGGACATGAATCAGGAGTTCTTGCGATACGTCCCAATCGGCATCGTTGCTTGCATCGAGGGCTTTTTCAGATCCGCGATACGAACGCTGATTGATGCTGGCGATCCATTCCTCAGCAACGCGAGGACCCTCGCTCAAATCAAGGACCTCCGGATCGACTTCGAACTCCTACGAGCCGTCCATGGCCGACAGATATCAGTGGGCGACCTTATTGGGCATGTTGTGTCCTTCAATGATCTGGCTCAGTTGAACGCAGTGATGTCTACCGTCATTGGTAGGGACTTTCTGGAATTGGTGACCACCGCAAGAAAGCGTCAGCCCAACGACTCACCGCAAGAGCCGATCATTCCCGATCCTGTGGTCATTTTTCGGGACGTGGCTGAGACATTTCGGCTCAGGCATATCTACGCGCACGAACTCGTTTCCTTCGAGCCGACGGAGAGAGGCGAGGTAGACAGGCTTCTGGAGTCATCGGTAGGATTTCTACAGGCTTCGGCTGAAGCCGTCGGCGAACTGCTCCACCCGAATGCGCCTCTAACGCAGGCCGACATGAATATTGAGTCGGCTCGCAGGCTGGACTCGATCGACGCGGCATTAGAGGACGTCATAGCGGACTTCACGGCCCAACTGGAACCGGCCCGACAGAGAGAGTTGGCCCAAAGCCAAGTGGCTTGGATCGAATTCAGACGTAAACACTCCGAGTTTGAAGCTGGAGAATATCGGACCGGTTCGATCTATCCCACAATCTACGGAGGTGCCGCCTATGCGTTATCCAAAGTGCGACTGGAAAGCCTGAGAGAGCTTCTTACTACCCACAAGGAGGAGCAACAGCAGCTGTAAATCGGCATCGCCGGAGAAACATGACGATTGGAGAATCACGTTGGTTTTATTTCTAGCGCGTAAATCAGTCTTTTCAGCGTCTCCGATCGCACGGATCTACCCGCGCGGAGTTTTTCGATCGTGTGCTGGCTCAGTCGTGACCTCCTCATCGTTTCCCGGACTCCAACCTTCTTGATGCGAAGCAACGTCGCCCGGTCCGCTTTGACAGAGCGCCGAACGTTGTATCGCGGAACCCGCGAGTTAATTAGGCTTAAGTCCTCGCCGTGCTGCCAGCGTCGATCTGTTTCCTTGCCGATTAGTTGCATGTCCCCAAGCACGACGCGGTCCCTTGCGAGAAGTCCCTGGGTGGTCGCACCACATCGACCGCCGTCGGGCGCAAGCGCCTTCGCCTCGGGATGGTTGATGTAGCGTCGCAACAGCGCTCCGACCGTCTGTGGAATCACCTTGTCAAGTTGCGGGCCTTGCTTCAAGGCCAGTTGAAACAACCGGCCATCGTGAACGTTTAGGCAAGGCAATCGAATCCAGTCCCGTCGTCGTTTGCTGAATGGTGCAATCAGCGTGAACCGCTCCCTATCGACTCCCCTCGGATAGCCGATGCTGGAATCCACAAGAACGTAGAACACAAAGTTGAAGGGGCGAATGGACCGTGCGGCCTTCCGCAGGACATTCGGTGTGCTCACAACGAGTTTCATCAACGCGGGTCGGTCGAACCAGCTCGGCTCTGATTCCGACTCTCCGAGAATGTTCGGGAGCATCCAGCGCCACGCATCAGAGTGCCACGGCGGCACCCCCCTGCGTTCTCCCTTTGGGGAGTAGAGGTAGCCGAGCCCGTGCGCCTTGGGCTCGATGATGTCGAGCTTTCGTCTCCGACGTTGATATAGAACATAGCGTTTTGACGAAATCGCAAGGCCGAGAAGAGGACGCAGCTTTCCGCGTTCGTCGAAATTAACCGACTCGATCTTCAACAGTTCTCGAACGATCGTGCGGTCGTATGGATTGAGCCTATCGAAACACCGGACAATCGCTCGCACCTCCGCCAACGACGCGACATTCAGACCTTCCGCTTGACGGTTTTTCCGCCGGGACATGGGACCCACCCTCGCCTCTTCGCCGCAACAATGCACATGGAGTCCGTGTCACAGAACAGGTGACTCCCGCCGATGTCCCTTACGCGTCGCTCCAGCATTGCAAGCAGTAACCGCCCTCCGGCAGTGATGAGCGAAGCCAAAGGGGGGCAATACCAACGTCCGGGTTGCTCAACAACAGACGGCCGGATCGGGTCTCGTTTTTCTCCAGAGAAAATCCAAACCTGCTTTCGCTTCCGCAGAGCCTTTGAGATTACCTCGACGAACAGGCCGTAGCTCCCAGCGTTTGCCATCGTCTTCAGGAACAGCCCTTGCGGATCGCGTTTGGTAAACCGCTCTCGCTGTTCAATTACGTGCCGAAAGAAGTCTTGCTGCCTCGGATTGATTGGAATTGCACCGCGCAACGTCACGTTTCGCAGACCACGCTGTCGCCCGTGCGGGGCCATTCGAATCGCGCGCAGAATCTTCGGTGCTTTGCCTGTCAGCAGAACTGATGCAACAAGGTCCGGCCCGGCGAACCACAAGGCCTGAGTCGACTTGAGAAAACTAGACCCTATGTTTGTCGTTGACCCGTTGTAGAGCGAGCGAACGGGCAAAATATCGTCTTCGGGTCTGACAAGAGCGAAGAATGAGAGGTGTTTCCAAAACGCGGGATTGAACGTCCGCTCCAGTGTCACAGTCCTCAGCAACTTACGAACCTCAGTCGTGGCATTCGGAAAGCTCAATCGGGCCGCCGTCACAACTCGCCAATTGCCGAGGAGGGTATTCACTGTCGGGTATTGACTCTTGAAATCCGTCAGGATTACCGGAACTTCAACGTGTCGGACCCGCGTCTCTGTCCGGCCGCCGTAATAGGACTGCATCGCGATTCCATGAACCCTGTCTGGAATTCGAAACTTCTGCGACGGAGGGACAATGCCCATCGCGTGGAAGTAGGCCTTCGCAAACGACGCAGATGAGGCTGTTTGGTCTGGCAGCAGCGTGACCGGGTGCCTGTCGAACTCAGTCTTGAGCCCGTTGAGCGCATCGACGGTCGCGCGGACGTCTTGTCGGCAATAGCGAATCTCTGAAAGTGTTACGCGGCCTGTGAGCTTATGCGCGAGTTTGCCCGGGACACCCAAGTGCTTGCACAGCGAGTCGAGCGAAAACGACGTTTCGTAGAGCGCGTGTGCCAACGTGTGGATATCCAAGAAACGACCTCTTGTCTTCCATTCCTCTGGATGCTGAGGTCGAGTCAGATTTACGAAGGCGGATCGACTCGTTCTTGTAGCGATGTGAATGTCAGGGCGTTCGGGATTCGGTTCGAGTCGACCGGTTCGCCGGGACTTCCGTTCAGCAAGAACTAGAGACCAGCCGCCGTCTCTTGCCGGTCGCCAAGAGGTCGCGAGTCGCGACAAATCAAATGGCAGGTTGAAGCACACGACCATTCCGCCCAATCTCAGAACCCGAAAGAGTTGTTTTTCGACGAAGTCCCGCCGGGTGAGCAACGCCAGCCGGGGCGGAGGAAAGGTCTTGAACCCGATGTCCGGCGAGTCCAGCGCTGCCGCCGTGAACACCTGCAGATCGTTGGTCGGGGCAGCATCAGGGCGGATCAGGCCTTCCTCGGCGCAGACGTAGCGCCCGTTGTGCAATCTGCAACGTCGAAACGCGCCCAGCGTCAGCGTTTGCTCGGTGTCTAGAGTGGTTTCAGTGTCAAAGACCAGAACCTCGTCTGGCCAGCGCGGTTCGTTTGTCTTTCGCGAGACCTTTGGCTTTACGGCCGTGTGAATTCGAACGAACACATCCTGCGACATCGGTTCCGTCCTCTTCCAAGAGCTGCCAAACAAAGACCAACACCGCGCGCAGGACATGACGCTGCCGCTCATGCGGGTCTGGCGTGTAGGTCATGTCGATGCCCGCGTTGAAGAGCGCCGTAGTGACCCTGCGATGGTGGTGAATGCATAAAGGCAAAACAAAGTCCGGAGCGTGCTGACGTCCGCCCACGTGATGAAACTCGATGGTCCGTCGACCGCCACAGAAACAGCAGCGAGCATTCGAACGGCGGACCGACCAGCCCTTGGCCATCGCTACCCAACGTCCACGTAGAGCGAGTCGAGTTTGAGGGCGTCAGCGTCGGCGAGTTCGCGCAGCTTCACCGGGTCGGTTAGAAACGCGACCTTGGTCCTCCCAATCCGGAACGTCCTACCTTCGAATTTCGCAAGCCGAGACGGGTCGTTCTTGCGATAGAAATGGGCAACGGCGTTCGCGTGCTCGGACACAAGACGCGCAGTCTTTAGGTCACTGACGACAACCGGCACAGGCCCCTGCTCGGTAAGAACGTGAAGCTCGCGGCGAAGCGAGTCGGTCGACAAAGCAAAGAAGCGTCCGGCCGGGCCTTTCCGTCGAACGGCCTTACCGACATGGCGTCTGAAGGTTTCTGGTTTTAGACGCACTTGGCGGACAGCTGCCGCCAGCGAAGTTCCTCGACGCATCTCGGCGAGGGCTTGTAGTGCGCGTTGATGAGTCTCGCGCCAACGTCGCGAACGTCGGATCACGACGGGCTTGATCGTTCGTTGGCGTTTGGTTTGGCGACGTCGCTTGTGTGTTCGACGTGATGGTCGTTTGTGTTCAGGCTTCTTCTTCTTGCTCATGGGAATCGTCCTCCGTGCCGGGAACGATTCTCCGTGCAGCGTTTCGAATCGCTGGCTCTGACGGGACCTAACTACTCTGGGGCGCTCGGCAATTTGTCCGCAGAATGTTTCTCCAGATTGGGCGAACAGCTGCAATCTGTCCGCGGAATGATTTGGTAGGATGGCGGCCGAAATGGCCGCGAAAAAGGGTCGTGTGCGAAAGGTCCAGTTAGCTGCTCTTGACAAGAATTCGCGGAGCGGTCGAAAGCGCGCTACTCAGGGCGAGGACATCCTGTTTCAGCAGGCCGAGAATCATCGGCAGTCATTAACTTGGTGGTGGCCGAAATTGCGAAACGCGCTGCGCAAAGCGACCACAGTCGATGACGTCGTGCTGGCGTGGAGGGACGCGGGGCGTCACGACGGCGAACACGGGTTTGTTCCATTGACCGTGCTGGCGCCTCGAATCCTGTCTGTCCTGCAGGAACCGAGATTCTGGGACAAGAAAGAGGTAACGCAGATTCGGCACTTGGCCGACTCGGTAGCGGCTAGCACTGGATCGGCCCGGCGGTCGCGCGACCTCGTTGGACGCGGGCGAGCCTTGGCTGAGAGGCGCAGCGCCACTCACATCAAGACTGCTGAACCGGTATGGGCTATTGAGTGTTCATGCGGATATCGTGGCCACTCGAAACAGATGGCCTGTCCGAAATGCGGCGCAGAAATACCGCTTACGCTGCTCACGCCATAGGGGTTTCCGGCTAAAATACAGGTAAATCAAGCGGAACGTATCGGTGCTGATAACACCGACACGTTCCTAACCACCACAGGAGGTATGAACTCCGATGGCAGCTTCGAACACCCTACCCGAAGTCCGGCCGCTCCTCAATTTCGAGTCAATCGTTCCTCGCGGCGGCGTAGTGACGCTGTCAGGCTTCGGCATCAGTGCCCAAGTTGAACGCGGACACTTGGTGTTGCGCGACGGAGTCTGCGACAAGAGACGGGAAGGGCGGTTTTCAAGAATCAATCATGGTTTACGACGCGTAGTTGTCATTGGCAGCGACGGGATGATTTCGCTAGCCGCACTTCGGTGGATTCACGACCAGAAGGCTGCCTTCGTGATGGTCGAACGCAATGGCCGTTGCCTCACCACGGCGGGTCCAGTTGGTCCGAAAGCCGTCAGCCTGAAGAGGATGCAAGTCGACGCAGTCCACAGCGGCGCGTCTATCGGAATCGCTCGAACCATTTTAGATAGAAAGCTCGGCGCACAGGCCGCACTTGCACGCCAACGATTGAAAGCCCACCACGTGGCGAATGCAATTGAAGCAGAACGGTCAGCGCTATCAGGTATCAACCGCGTGGATGCACTCCGCTGGGCCGAGGCCCGAGCAGCGTTGGCCTACTGGTCAGCTTGGCGAGACCTCGCAATCGCTTTCCCAACACACTCACTCGCACGTGTGCCGGTTCATTGGCGGGTCTTTGGCGCGCGTCGGTCACCTCTGACCGGGTCCGGAAGGCTTGCCGTGAATCCTCCGAACGCGATGCTCAACTACCTGTATGCGGTTTTGGAATCGGAAAGCAGCGACTCAATTGCCAAACAGCTGTCACCGCAGCCGCAAATAGGGTCTATAGAGAACTTGGGCCCGGTTTTGTAGAACAGGTTTACAGGGATGCGATGGCGGTCGAATTGCGATTGCTTGGTCTGCGCTACGAAATTGAACGAAATATTGAGGTTTTCTATCGTGGGGCGCGGGTTGGATTACACCGCCTCGATTTCATCGTCGACGGAAATCTTGTTGTCGAGCTAAAAGCAGCAGGAAAAATTTCTGAACATAACTTCGCGCAAACTAGCGCCTATTTGCGAACGACAAATCTCAAAACGGCGCTAGTAATCAATTTCCCGTCGCCTGAAAAGGACGACGGACCGGAAATTGAGATCATTGGCGCGCGACGCGCGGGGAAGCGAGCGCACAAAGGAACGGGTAAACGCAGACTCGCAAGGAAACAGAAGCACCTTTCAAGGACCAAACGAGCGCCCAAGCCCAAGCAAAAGCCGCTCAGCGACCTTGTTTGGGACGACGTTTCGCGTCGGTATGTCGACCCCCAGCTAGTGCAGGCCGTAATCACTCCAGCCCAGCCGGAACAGCCGCAGGCCTCAACCGACGACCCGTCACCGAGCTGATTCGAGTTGAGCCCGACGCGACCCGCGCGGTGACCGGCTCACCACCCGCAGGGGTGTAGCACTTTTCCCGTTGCAATCGCTTACCCCGTCAAGGAAGGGAAGGGGGTAAGCGATCCCAATGGGAAAAGTGCTACACCCGCTTGCGGGTCATCAGGCAGTCGCATCAACTGGGCGGCGCGGGTTCGGAGTTCACCTGCCCTTGGTGAAATGGCTGTCGAACGCTCGAACTCCCCAAGGTGCGCGACGAGGTCGTCCGCGCGGCGTCGGTCAAAAAATCTGTACCAACTTTGGCGATCGGACAAAGGTCTCTGGCACGATGAATACTGGCCGCAATGCCTCGATCAAGAGATCGCGAAAAATGGCAGGCAGGTTGCCGAAGACCGTGCCGGTGTCGGCACTCATCAGATTCGGCGTCGAAAGATCCAGCGTGTGTCCCGTCCCCTCCCAATAGGCCCGCCAAACCAAGGTCGAACAAATGAACGTGCTCGTCGAGTTCTTACGGGCATCGAGGAAGGCGAGGATGGCGTCGAATGTCCCGCGCAACGGGCTGCGAGCCACATACGGTAGGTGAAGCAGGGGCCGAAACAGCCGCGTGACTTCGGCCAGGGGTTGGAGGATGTCAGTGTCAACACTCCAGTACGGAAGGCCCTGTTGCGTAATCGCAGAAGCCCACTCCACAATCGCATCGCGCATCGCATTCGCAATGGGTGTCCGAGTAGTGAATCCGGCCATCGTGCGGGCTTTCCACACGAGACTCTGTTCTAGTGGCACGGACCGCACCTCCCCCCCCACACCCGCCTCTCCTGCGGTGACTGCCTCCGCCAACCAAGGCGTTCCATCTTCGTCTCCGCCTAGGTACAGGGCGACGTGCGTGTAGTTGGGGCCGTACAGAATGACTTGCGCCGACGCTGGGTCGGAATCGACGATGATGTCGGCATGTCGAAGCGGAAGGAGGAGCGTCGGTGATGTGTTCGGTCCTCCGCTGAATCCACCGCTTGGATGAATGGTGATGAGATTTGACAGATCAAAGGTGACGCGATCTCGCACCTGCACCGTCGGGCTCGCCCCGAACGGCCACACGTATGCAAGCGCCTCCCATTTGCCCTCGGCATCGACACTCACTGAGCCAACCGACACGCTATTGATCAGCACATCCAAGCTGGCTCCCGCAGGACCGACGCCGGCGAGGGCCACGAACTGGGATTGCGGACTTGCGCCATCTGCCGGACTCGTGATCGCGAGCGACGCCGGCTGTGCGTTGACCGTTATTCTCGAGCGATATCGCCACACCACACTCGTGGTGAAGTCGTCCAGATAGAACGTTGTGCCGGGGGCGGACGGACCGTTTACGGTAAACCTCGCAAAGACATTTCCGACGCTCGTGATGGTGCTCGCGATGACCGTGCCGCTGGCGTCTAGCAGCCGGAGGATGCCGGGACCTCGTAGTTGGGGACAGCAGTCATCCCCATGCCAGGCCGCACCCTCAACGGTTATGGACGTGATTCTTACCGATTGCGAGTATTCGAGCTTGTAGCGATATGCGAGTCTTGAATCAGTACCCGGCAGCGTCTCTGGTCCTCCCCCGGCGAACATCACGGATTGACCGGTGAAGGGTCCGCGTGGATCCGCCGTTTGCGACGTGAATCCCGCTTGCGTCGTACCCGCTGGATAGATGCCGGCGGTCGCTACCAACGTAACGGTCGGCGTTTGCGCCGCTGCGGTAGCGCTACAAAAAAGAAGTGAAAAGACGCCAGCGCCCAGGAGCCGCATATGACACCTTTGGTTTCACCGTTCCGATGCTCAGAGTGAAGTTCGAGAGGATAACACACGCAACCCCAGCGATCGGGGCGGCCGTCGTGCGCGTACTCGCCCTGCGCCTGCGAGGGCCAAGCTCGCATCGCACGGCCGCACGGTTATACGATGGCCGACGCACCAAGAATGCCGGACGATCTGGTTCATGCGACCGACGACGCTCGCGCTCGCGTCACGGAGCGGCTGGGGCTGGCGTTCCTGGTCGTCGCAATGGCGTCTGCCTATGCGGCGGTCGGCCTCTTCAAGCATTGGCACTTCGACTCGAGCTACGACCTGGGGATCTTCAATCAGGCGGTGTGGCACCTGAGCCGCTTCGAGACTCCGGCCAGCACGATCAGCGGCTATTCGAACATCCTCGGCGATCATTTCTATCCCATCGTGTTTCTGTTCGTCGTGCCGTACTGGATCGCTCCCGCCGCTGAAACGCTGATCGTTGCCCAGGCAGTCCTGATCGCATCGTCCATCGTCCCGGTGTATTTCTTCCTGCGAAGCCGTCTCGCCACCTCGCTGTCCTTCGCCCTGGCAGTTGCCTATGCGCTCTTCTGGGGACTGCAGAGAGCAATAAATGTCGATGTCCATGAGATGGCATTCGCGCCCCTGGTGATTGCCTCCGCCGTACTGGCGATGGACAGGAGACGATGGGGTTGGCTGTGGGTCAGTTGCGTGGTCCTCGTCGGCATCAAGGAAGACCTCATCCCATTGGTGGCCGCCATCGGCGCGTACGTCTTCGTGCGGGGCAAGCGACGACAGGGGTGGGCGCTGATCGCCTTCGGCCTGCTCGCGTTTCTGGCCGTGGTCAACGTCATCATTCCGTCATTCAGCGGCGGATGGAGCACGGGCAGCGCCTACCGTGCCGTATGGGAGCGTCCGTGGACCGCCCTGGCGCTGATGGTGACTCCACCACGGAAGCTATTGACGATTGTGATGTGGCTCGCGCCGTTTTGCTTTCTGCCTCTTCGGTCGCCTCTCGCGTTGCTCATCGTCCCCATCGGGCTGGAACGCCTGCTGTCGTCCTCGAGCAATCACTGGGGTTGGGGTGCGCACTACACGGCGCCTCTCGCGCCGTTGCTCGCTGTGAGTGCTGGAGACGGACTGAGTCGATTGACGCGGAACTTCACCGGTTCCCGATGGCGCGGCCTTTCCGGCACGCTCGTCACGCTATCCGTGGTCCTGGCCTTGCTGGTTCCCGGTCACCAGCCCATCCTCCGCCTCTTCACGGCGGGGCACTACCGAATCGCCGTGGGTCGTGGGGCTGCCGCAAAGGCCTTGGCGTCCATTCCGCCTGACGCCTCTGTCGTGGCCCAGGCCGCGCTCCTCCCGCACCTGAGCCAGCGACCGAGAATCTACGTGCTGGACGTCACCTCACCGGATGCGGAATACGTGATCGCATCTCAGAGCCTCGACCCATGGCCGTTGTCAGGTCCGGGCCAAGTCGCGGATCTGGTTCAACAACGACTCGCTCAAAGGTACGTCACGATCTTCGACGAGGCAGGCTGGATTGTTCTTAGGAACCCGAATGCGCCGCATTGATTAGAGGCGCCGAGACATTGCCGGCGAACGATATGGCGGGCGCAATGACATTGCGTCCCGCCATTCGTTCATCCGCATCAGGGTGCTACTTGGGCGGTGGGGTAACTCTGATCGTCGCCGCGTGTTTGGTCGCGCCCAGGTCGTGATAGCCGATCGTCACGTTGTCACCGACCTTCACGAAGTCTGTGAGTTTCCCGCCGGTTTTGCCTTCGGCCTTGAGCTCCAGGCTCTTGTGGGTCGCGCCCTTCGCCGTGACCACCGTTGTCTTGTCAATTGTGAACGTCCATGTGTCCGTCTTGCCTTTCACCGTCAGGGAATCGACCGTGACAGCGCTGACCGCGCCAGTGGCGTTCAGGGTCTTGGCCGGCGGCTTGGCTCCGCCTTGTTCGGCCCGTACGGCGAGAGGAAGAGCGACGAGTGCAACAGCTATTACCAGACGACCGATGAGTCGTGTCATAGAGACCTCCTGAGAAGGAACTGCCATTGTTCCCCGAATGCCCCAGGAAGGAAAGCTCTTAGTAACCCGGTTTCGGCTCCCAGAGCTCGATCTTGTTGCCCTCAGGGTCGATCACCCAGGCGAACTTGCCGTTGAAGTCTTCAACGACTTTGCCATCGACCGTCACACCGGCCGACCGGAGCTGCGTGAGAAGCGCTTCGAGGTTGCGGACGCGGTAGTTGAGCATGAACGACGCATTACTCGGAGCGAAGTACTTCGTCGTCTCCGGAAACAGTCCCCAGACCGTTGTGCCTTCCCGGTTCGGGTCCTGACGCTCTCGCCAGAGAAACAACCCGAAGCTTTGGCCTTCCTGCAATGCGATGCCCAGTTTCTCCTGATACCAGGTGCGCAGCGTCTTGGGATCCTTCGCCTTGAAGAAGACGCCACCGATCCCGGTCACGCGCTCGGCAGGAACTGATGGCGCCTGCTGAGGCTGATTCTGTCCCGCCGCCCAGATGCCGGCGCCAAACCCAGCCGCGAAGATGGCCGCGATCGCGATCGTCTTCATTTCAGTTCTCCCTCGCTCGGCCCCGACGGCATCGGGAAGTGCTCTTGAATCCACGCCTGCCAGAGCGGCGTCTCGTGCGCGATGGTTGCGGCTGCTCGATCGCCGTAAAGGTAGAAGTTCAGCGCAACCATGCTCTGGCCGCCCATGTTGAAAGTGCCAAGGGCGGCTACGCCCGGCCCCGGCTTGTCGAGCCGCAGAAGTGCGTCGTACGGGCCCTGGTGGACATACTCAGCCACGCCGCTGAATTCCGGGACACCGGCGGGCGCCGTCCTACGCTGCCCAAGACTCAAGCCGTTCAGTCCCAGTGCCGCGGTCAGCGTTTCCCAGGCCTCCGCCTCGGTTCCCGCAGCGGGGGCCACGAACTGCATGATCGCGGACCGTTGGCCGCTGAAGTGCGTCAGGTAGATCCGGAGGATCCGGAAGAAAGCCGGCCATCCGGATTCGGTGCCTTCCAGCTGACCGTCCCAGTCGTCCGTGCTCGCGAAAAGGCTGTTGACGATGCGGACGATGCAGGTGCCTCCTGCACGCGCTTCAACGCTCCACTCATTCGCAAGGGCCGGCATGCCAGGGACCCAGCCGTCGGACTGCGCAGTCCACTTGTGCGGCGCATCCCAGGACGTCACCACGGAGCGGGACTCCATGCCCGGGCCGAAGTTCATCTTCACGGCGACGGGCTTGCCGTCCTTCTCTTCGAACTCAGCCGGCACGAACCACGACGACAGGCCTTGCCCTGTTGCGATGGCCTTCCAGACTTCCTCCGGCGTGCCGGGGACTTCGACTTCAACCTCGACCGAACGGCGTCCGGAGGGTTCCTTCTTCACGCTCATACTCGACTGCGGGGGGACTTCGTCCCCGCCGCACCCCCCTTACGCGCTCGCTCGCGGAGCCCCATCGCCCCACTCCGCTCGCGCGGCTCACTCGCACCGCTCGTTCGCTCACTGCTCATGTTCTAGTCTCCAATGTCTGCGGTAGAGGATGGGCCACGACCACCAGGCGATGTGCGCGGCCGCCGGGGGCGGACTCGTCGTGGTACTTCGCAACCAGTTGTGCGATGGCCTCAGTGAGTTCGTTGCTGAACGCCGCGCGGTCCGCCGCCGATCGGAAGCGAACCTCGGTATCCACCGCCAGGGTCGCGAAGCGTTTTCCGGCCTTTTTCGCGCGACGAACAAGGTCGCCCACTTCGCGGACGACACGAGCGCCTAGGGCGATGAGGTAGCTGGCAGAGAGTCTGTCGATTTCCCTGTTGGGCTCCGCGACGACCGGACCCATGGCGTTCGCGGAAACGACGTAGGAAGCGGCCGTCGCCACGAGCAGCCGTTCGGTCAGCCCGCCCCACTTGCGCTCCTCAGCCAACCGCACGAGACCGTGCGCTTCGAGCGCGCGCAGGTGGTAGTTGACCTTCTGACGAGCCAGCCCAACGCGCGAAGCCAAGGTGGCCGCCGAGGCGGGCGCCGCCAGCTCCGAGAGGAGTCGACTCCGCACGGCTCCCAAGGCCACCGTCGCGGCGGCCGGGTCGTCGATGACGTGGATGTCGTGCACCGGGGGATCGTAGGCTTGACAACTTTTGTTGTCAATAGGCGGTCAACCCCGGGCGTTCGCCGCGCGCCGCTCGGTGAACGCCGATCGCAGCATCGTCGTCGCGGCATAGACGACCACGACGACGACCACCCATCGAAGCACTCCGAGCGGCAGGGATCGGACGAGGAGTCCGGCGAGCAGCACAGCTGGTATCCCCCCGAGCGTCAGTCCCAGCGCCGCGGTCGTATCGAAACGGCCGGCCTTCATGAAGCGAAGTCCGGCGACCATGGCCATCATCGCCGCGGAACTCATCATGATTGGGAACGCCGCGCGCGGATCCATGCCGAGCATGCTGAACAGAATCAGCGACGGGGCATAGCTGCCGATTCCCAGAGTCAGGAGACCGCCGAGAAGAAAGTTGACGGCGAGCGCGAATGCGAGCTTCCAGGACGTAAGCGTCAGCGCCAGCCCTCCAGCCGGGAACACGCCGACCTGACTCATGAACATGAACGACGCGGCGGCGAGCAACCCCGTCCCCATGAAGATCTGAATGGGCCGTCGAGGCAGGTGAGTTGCGACGCCGGCTCCGACCCAGCTACCGAGAACCGAAACGGCGATCAGCGCCACGAGGACCGTCGGATCGACCGGCACAGCGACGAGGAAGATGAACGCCTGCACGACGACCGGCAGCGAGTGCCCGATCAGCAGGGTTCCGACGATGCGCTCGTCGGACACGAGGCGGAGAAGCTTGTAGGCGGCCGTCGTTGTCGCAAACGAGCCGATGCCTAGGGTGTCGAAGAAGTTGGTGACGAACCCGATCGCCAGTTGAACCGGTGACGGCTGCCCCTTGATCGGCGCAGCGCGGTTAGCCTCGCGTGACGCCGCCGACCGTTTCCATCCAGCGATGAAGACTATTGAAAGGGCGACAAGTAGGACGAGCAGGACGGTTCTGATCAGCACGGTGGCCGGAGTATATGTGGCGTCGCGAGTCGCTTCGTCAGACCCTCGAGGCCTCGGGCCATGCTGAGGTCGTGGTTCCACACAAACAGCGGCCGGGCCACGGGCGCGAAGAACCGCATCACAGGATGTGTGGCGCGAACCTTCCAGTCGTACCGTGCCACCGTGACGTCACCGTCGCTCGACAACTGCCAGAGGCCGCTGCCTGCCAACTCTCCGGTCGCCTCCACTTCGAGCAGTCGCGGAGGATCGAGGCGCACGGCACGTGTCTGGAAGGTGAGGACGTAGGGGAGCCGGCTCTTCCATCGAAATCTGTGGATGCTGCCCAGGCCGCCGTTCTCGCCGTGCTCGATGGTCTCGACCGACTGGACGCCTCGCCACCATGTCGGCCAGAGTTCCGGGTGAACCAGTTCTTCCCAGACGGCCTCAATGGGCGCGCGGATACGCCAGATGGTCACGAACTCGTATTGGATCTGTCCCAAGGGGCGTGGAGTATAATCCGAAGTTCGTTCGTCCCATCAGTGGGCCAGTAGCGCAGCTGGGAGCGCGCATGAATGGCATTCATGAGGTCACCGGTTCGATCCCGGTCTGGTCCACCAACCTTTCATTTTCTGCTAGCGTCCCAAACCGGGAGCTAGCCGTGAAGAAGTGGAAGAAGATCCTCCTTTGGGTCTTGCTTCTGATCGCCTTGTACTTACTCTTCTTTGGGGCCAATCTCATAACGGAGTTCCCCGAACTGGAGTGGCTGAGAGCCAGATAGCAGGTCCTAGATTAGCCGCGTGACTGAGCTCAGGGCCGCGAAATCCCTTTGCTATAGTCCGTCGCGTGTTGCTGGGAGGCCATCGGATCGCGCTAGTTGGCGCGGTCTTCGCGCTCGCGACGGTCACCCTCGTCGTGTTTGCTCCGGTGCGACGCGCGACCTTCGTTGACTACGACGATCTCGAATATGTCGTGGAGAACCCGCATGTTGCGACTGGTCTCACCTGGGACAACGTCGCATGGGCATTCCACCATCCCTACGACAACACGGGAGGGCCGCTCACGTCGATCTCTCAAATGCTCGACGTCGAGATCGCAGGTCTCTCGGCACCCTATCACCACCTGACCAGCCTCGTTCTCCACGTCGTCAACAGCGTGCTCCTGCTGCTCTTGCTGTACCGGCTGACCGGTGTGATAGGCCGGAGCGCGTTTGTGGCAGCGCTGTTCGCTTTGCATCCGCTTCACGTTGAGTCGGTGGCCTGGATCGCCGAGCGCAAGGATGTCCTGAGCACGACATTCTGGTTTGCCACCATGCTGGCCTACGTCGCCTACACCCGGCGTCCCGGGTTCGTCCGCTACCTGGCGGTGGCGATCATGCTGGCCCTTGGCTTGATGTCGAAACCGATGCTGGTCACGGTGCCAGTCGTCCTGTTCTTGATGGATTGGTGGCCGTTAGGCCGGCTGAGCGACGTTTCGCTCGGAAGCCCCCGGTTCTGGATGCTGGTTCGGGAGAAGCTTCCGCTGTTGGCGCTCGCGCTGATCGCGATCACCCTGACGTTCTTTTCGCAAGTGGAGACCGGGTCCGTGAGCGGCGCGCTCTCCGTCGGAGCGCGGCTCAACAACGCCGTGGTGTCGCTCGTCGCCTACCTCGGTCAAATGCTCTGGCCAACTCGTCTGGCGGCGTTCTATCCGTTTCGGGAAGCCGTCCCGGCCCTGACGGCGATCGCTTGTGGCGGGCTGGTCGTGGCGATCTCAACGTTCGTCTTCATCACTCGGAAGCGGCACCCGGGCGCGCTTGTGGGCTGGCTCTGGTATCTCGTGACGCTCACGCCAGTCATTGGCATAGTCCAAGTCGGCAGCCACGCGATGGCGGACAGGTTCACGTACGTGCCCCTGATCGGCGTGTTCGTCGCCGTCGCATGGACAGGCGCTGAACTTCTTCGCAGCAGGGGCGCGCGGTTCCTCGGCGGCGCGGTAGCCGCGTCGCTCGTCCTGGCGTGCGCGGTTCAAGCTCGCCAGCAAGTCGAGGTGTGGCACGACAGCGCAACCTTGTGGCAGCACGCCCTTCGCGTGACACCAGGCAACTACGTTGCGCACGCAAACCTCGGCGCGGTCTTCGCCCGGCAGGGCCGTACGGCGGATGCCATTGCGCACTACACCGAATCGCTGCGTTTCCAACCCAATCAGCCGAAGGCAGAGAACAATCTCGGACTCGCGCTTTCCTCCTTGGGAAGCGTCGTCGATGCGGTGCCGCACTACGAGAACGCGATTCGGCTCGATCCGAACTACGCGCACGCCCATCAGAATCTCGGAGTGGCCCTTGCGGACCTCGGACGATTTGAGCAGGCGGTCGAGCACTGTCGCACCGCGATTAGGCTCGAGCCGGCCTACGCGGAAGCACACATGCTACTTGCGATGGTCCTTGGGTCCCTCGGCCGGACGGACGAAGCCATCGAGCGCGCGCGCGAGGCATTGCGTCTTCGCCCAGCAGCGGCAGACTGGCACTACACAACAGCACTGCTCTTCCTCGACAAGGGTTCTCGAGCCGATGCGATTCTGCATCTGGAGGCCGCGCTGCGCGCGGATCCCGGACTCAAGGAGGCGCAACAGGCCTTGGCGGCGCTGAGAAAGTGACAAGAAGGTGTGCCGTTTTGGGCAGCGGTCCGCCTTCCAATCCGTCAGGCTGTGGCCAGCATCGTCGCTTTGCTGCTTACGCTGCTTCAACCGGAGGTCCTTCCATGGCAGTTGCCCGCGTCACCGAGATCATTTCCAGTTCGCCGAAGAGCTTCGAGGATGCCATCGACCAGGGCATCGCTCGCGCGAACAAAACGCTCAAGAACGTCAAGGGCGCCTGGGTCAAGGGGCAGAAAGTCGAACTCGACAAGGGAAAGATTGTCGAGTATCGCGTCACGCTCAAGGTCACTTTCGTTCTCGTCCAGTAACCGCATCAACGGGAGGCAATATGTCCGACAGGAACACCGGAGTTTTTGGAATCTACCCGACGCGCGACAGCGCGGAAGCGGCGGTTGAGGCGTTGAAAGCGAAAGGGTTTCGGGCGACCGACATCTCAGTCCTGTTTCCGCAGAACGTCGGATCGAAAGAGTTCGGTCACGAAAAGGGCACGAAGTCCGCTGAGGGTGCCGTTGCCGGCGGCGGTACGGGCGCGGTCATCGGAGGCGCCCTGGGGTGGCTCGCAGGCATCGGCATGCTGGCGATTCCCGGCATCGGGCCTTTCATCGCGGCGGGTCCCATCGTGGCGGCCCTCGCCGGAATGGGCGCCGGAGGCGTTCTCGGCGGCATGACCGGCGCGCTCATCGGACTTGGGGTTCCCGAGTATCAGGCGAAGCGATACGAAGGCCGGATGCGGAAGGGCGGGATTCTCCTGTCGGTGCACGCGGATGATCACGAGTGGGTGAGCAAGGGCCGGCACATTCTCGAGCAGACGGGCGCTGAGGACATCGCCTCGACGACCGAGACCAAAGGCGACTTTAGCAACACGGATCGTCCAACCGCGCTGGCGGCATCGGAGACGCTCCCGCCAACCGAAGCAGTCGTCGTGGTCAAGCGCTAACTAGCAAGAGGTCAATATGGATACGAACACTCTGCTCATCGTCATCGTGGTCATCTTTCTGCTCGGCGGCGGTGGCTGGGGCTACTCGCGATACCGCCGGAATTGACGCCGTCATGAACTGACGTGTCGCATTCGGTCGGGTCAAGCTGGCTTTCGAGATTGGTTCTTCCAGTCGAGTCGCGATAGTCCTTGAACGATGAGCTCCACGGCACGATCGACATGCGGTTTGCCGTCGACCAGGGGGCACGCAAAGAGTTGGCGATTCTCCGCCGGGCCCAGGCCGTTCCAAGGCCAGCCGGAGGTGGTGACGCCGCGGTGATAGAGGAACGATCGGAGCTCCGCGAGATCGACCGGACTTTTCGGCTCGCCGGGGATCTCGAAGCAGTGCGCGTATGGCTTCAGCGCCCGCGCGAGGTCAGCTTGGGCCGCCGACACCACGCAGCGCCGCAGGTCAGGCGTAGTCGCGTCGAGCCCAAGCAGGCGGCCGGTGGCGAGAGCGGCACCGCCCGCGCCGCCGACAACGTAGACCGGCTTCCGCAGGGCGACGGCGATCATGACTTCTTCGGCGATGCCGGCGAATCGTCCCCAAGCCATGCCATCGTCCTTTCCGCCGAGCACCACGAGCGCGCTGAGATCTTGCATGAGCCTGACGCGCATTCTGAACAGGCTGAGAGCCCATGCGACGTGGCGTCGAGCCTCGTATGCATCCTCCGCCGCGATCGGTAGCGCCGCGAACCATTGATCCGACGGTGCAGCGAGTTCATCCAATTCGGCTCGACTGAGCGTCTGCAGTTTGACGAATTCGACGTCTCCTGCTTCGGTTTCGAACTGCGCTTTCAGCGATGCGGGGATTCCGAGGTAGTTGTAGACGCGCTTGGGACGGGGCGTTGTGGTGTCCGCGCCGAGTTCCAGGGGCGCGAGCTGTGCCGCTTTGATGACCTGATCGAGCGTGCCGTCCGGCACGAAGTCGCCGCCGTAAGCCAGCGACGCGCCGTTCCGAAGCAATTGTTCGGTCAGCGCCGAGAACATCGGCCGTGAGGCGGGTTCATTGAGGCCGGCTGAGATCCCGACGAGCTGGCCGTCGAGCCCGCCGCGACTGAAATGCTGCCGCCGAATGGTGTCGGGGAGATCGAGCCCGCCGGTCTCTGTCCACCGCGCGTCGAGCAGAGCCTCCATCGAGCGCACGCCGTGCACGAAATGCCCGTTCGACAATAGCGGCCGAATCTGATTGCTTCGGAGCTGGGCCTTCCGGCGGTCCAGGAGACGCCGGAGCGCAAGTGCGCGAGGGACGACACGCGCATCGCCAAGGCCATTGACTCCGCCGATATCGATGGCCCCTCGGAGGCGGCTGACGAAGTCGGGTACCTTCCTTGCTCTATAGGCGTCGAGGTTCAGTTGCGCTCGTTGATTGAATTCGTCAAGCGATTCGGCGGTGCCCCCGGCGAATACGAAGATCGCCTTGCCGATCCGCAGTTCGTCGCCCGCGGCCAACAGCTTGCCGTCCTGCATCGGGGCAAGGAACCAGCGCAGCCAGCCGAGCGGCGCGTCGTTCAGTGAGGCGTCGAACTCATCGAAGAAGAAAACGGGCGTCAGCTCGCCGCCCGCCCGGGCCGGAGCCGCCGGCTCGGGCGTTTGTGCGTGCCCGGCCGTCTGCTTCGCGGGCATGGCGGTCTGAAACGTCTTGACCAGATCCTCCGTGCCGGCCAGTTGAGTCAAGTTCGCTGTCGGAATGCGTCTGCAGCGCTGCAACGCCTTGATGATCGTGTCGACAAATGTCGATTTACCCGACCCGGGTGGACCGAAGACCGCGATGGAGAGCGGCCGTGTTGCCGCGGCGTCATCGACGTAGTCCTGGAGCATCTTCAGGACCTGCCTGATCTGAACGCAGCGCTTCTTGTCGTCGTCGCCGAATCCGGGTAACTGGAGGCCCTCGATGGTCTGAGTCTCAGCGTCAAGACCAGTGCCGCTAGTGACATAGTCGACAGCGCGTTCGAGCAAACTCTTCATATGTGTCTCCGCCGGCCGGTCTGACGCGACAAGGCGCCTCACTGTTTCGATGGATGGGGCATCATAGAGCATGCGCCGCCGCGTAGAGATTCTCCAACGCAGGAATGTCTTCCACCGCGCCATCTTTCGAATCGACGAAGTGCTGCTGCAACACGAGCGTTTCGATGGATCGATGGGTCCGCCCATCACCCGGCTGGTACTGGAGCGCGGCGAGAGTGTGGCAGTCCTGCCGCACGACCCCGTCAACCGCGTCGTCCTTCTCTGCGAGCAGTTCAGGCTGCCGGCCGCCGGCAATGGCCCGGGATGGCTATTGGAAATTCCGGCCGGCATCCTCGAGCCGGGTGAAGACCTCGAAGCTTGCGCGCGCCGCGAGTTGATCGAGGAGACCGGCTATTCGGCGGGTACGCTTGAACCTATCGCGACCGTGTATCTCAGCCCTGGGGGTTCGTCGGAGCGCATTCACATCTTCCACGGAGAGATCGCCACGCGTGCTGATGCCGCCGACACCGCCGGCGTCCAGAGTGAGGGCGAAGACATTCGCATCGTCCCGATGGCGGTCGATGACGCGATAGCGAAGGTCCGGGCAGGCGAAATCCTCGACGCGAAGACCGTGATCGCCCTCCAGTGGCTCGACCTTGCCATCCGGGCGAAGTCGTGATCCGAAAGGCGCGACTCGGGCGAGGTGTGTCTGTTTCGGCTTGACCCGGTCCATTGACCCGCCGTAGCTTCTCGCTACCGATGAGCTAAGCGTTACCCCGTCGGACTTGGATTGCCATGCAGACACATGACCGGGTAGACGCGATGGCGCACCTCGCGCGAGCGATTGAGCGCACGACGACAGCAGAGCAAGGCTTCGCAGCCATCGTCGATGCGGCGCGCGCACTGGGATTTCACCAGGTGCGTCTCGAACTCGCGTCGCCAGACAACCGGGTGTTGTCGGTTGTTGCCGCTCATGGGTACGCGCGGGGGCACAGGGAGCTACCGGTCTCGGCGGAACCGGACTTTCTCAACCTGAGTCCTGATGGCGACATTCACATCTGGCCCGCCACGGCGCAGCTGCCGGAGCGCATCAACGTTCCTCTCCTCGTCGCTGGAAGACTTGGAGGGCGCCTCTATGTCGAGCGCGAGGCTGGCACGCCGCTCGACTCAGAGACGAAGGCCGCCCTCCTGCATCTGGCGACCCTGGCTGGTGCCGTGGAATCCAATCGGATTGCGCGGTCATTCGACGCGCTCCATTCCACGACTCTCGCCATTGCCTCGATCCGCGATCGCAAGACACTTCTCAACGCCATCGTCGAGCAGGCCGTTCGCCTTTTGCGTGCGGAGAGCGGCGGGATCTATCAATACAAGCCGAAGACGGATTCACTGGAGGTCGTCGCAGACTATCGGCGGCCCGACTACATCGGCAACACCTTGAGGAGGCGCGAGGGGCTGGCCGGGCAGTTGATCGACAGCGGCGCGCCCTATGCCATCGTCGATGATTACAACTCGTGGGACGGCCGTGCGGCGGTGTATCAAGATCAACGTCCGTTCGCGGCGGTCATCGAAGTCCCGCTGCGCGCTGACGGCGCGACGATCGGCATCCTCTATGTAGACGACAGCCTCGGCCGGCTGTTCACCGAATTGGACGCGCGCCTGCTCGCCTGTTTCGCCGCGCAGGCGACAGTCTCGCTCCAGACATCGGAACGCCTCGGCGCGCTGGCCCATCACACGCAGCAGATGATGGACAGGCCGGGAGAACTCAGCCTGCAGGAGCGGCTCACGTCGATCGCCGCCAGCGCCAAGATCCTGCTGAACGCGGAGACGTCCGGCTTGTTCCTGGTCTCACGCGCCGAGATCGTGCTCGAGGCGAGCGTCGGCCATCGCGGCGAATTCGAACCCGGCAAGCTTCGGCGGCCCATCCACGATAATTCCGTGCCCGGCCGCGGACTGATGGGGTATCTGGCGCACCTTGGCGAGGTCTTCAATTCTCACGGCGACCAACTGACAGATCATCGCGCAGCGAGCCACTCGCTCGATTCGCACACGCCGTCGGGGCACTGCTACTCCCTGTTGGCTGTTCCCTTGAAATCCCGCGATGCCGATGGACGTGACAAGGTGATCGGGATTCTGCGCGCGGATAACAAGAAGGCGGAATCAGGCAAACCGGGCCCCGACGTTCCATTTCCCAAGCAAGACGAGTGGGTGCTCGAGCTGTTCGGCCAGGCCGCCGTCGCCGCCATCGAAAATGCGCGGCTCCTGGATTTCCAGAAGCGATTGATCGAGAGCTCGCCCGTGGGGATCATTTCAGTCGATCGCGAAGGTCACGTCACCAGGTTCAATGAGCGAGCGCAGGAGCTTCTCGAGTACGGGGACGATGAGGTTCAGGGGACGCCGGTCGCTCGCCTCTACGCCGACGAGAAGGAGCCACGACGAATTGGAAAGGAGCTCCACGCGCACGACGGTCTGGTACGGGGTTACAAGACGTTCATACTCACCAAATCCAAACGCACGATCCCCATTCTTCATTCGTCGAGCTGGCTATTCGAGGGCAACGGGCGAGAGCGGATCGGCAGTGTCGGGTACTTCCAGGATCTGCGGCCCCAGGAACGCGTGCTGAACCGGCTGGCGATCCTTCATCAGATCGGCGACTACGTTCAGAGTGCCAGCGACATCGACAGGCTCTTCCTCGCCCTGCTGACGGGGGTCACCGCAGAGTATGGACTGGCGTTCAATCGTGCCGTGCTGCTGCTTGTCGATGAAGCCGCCAGAAGGCTGATTGGACAAGCGGCGGTTGGTGAGCTCGACAAGCAGAATTGGGAGCAGGCCTGGCAGTCGAGCCCGCGGAGTTTTCAGGCCTTTCTCCAGCAACTGGACGCCAATCAAGTTGAGCCCACCACCATGGGCCGGTTGGTGGGAGGTGTCGCTCTCCCGCTTGGCCGCGCCGACATCTTTTCCGAGATTGTCGAGAAACCAGGAGTGGCGGTCGTTTCCGACGCCGAACTGGATCGGATCCCGGATTCCTTCGTCAGCACGTTCAAGATTTCCTCAGCGCTGGGCATTGCGCCACTCGTCGTGAAGGGCCGAACCATCGGGCTTTTGGTCGTCGACAACAAGTTCAATGCCGCTGAGATCAACCGGGAGGACTGTGACGCACTGGGGACGATTGCATCGACGGCCGCCGTCGGGATTGCCAACAAGCAACTGCTCAACGAGACGTCCAGCGGCGCGCAGAAGCTCGTGTCGTTCTATGACCTGAGCAGCCAACTGGTCGAATTGCGTCCCCCCTCCGCGATTCCTGCCCGGATCGTCGAAGAGCTCCTTGTGACCGCCAAGGCGTCCTGGGTGAGCGTGTTGCTGATCGACAAGGCAGGGCGGGCGCGAAATCCGATCTCGTTTCCGCGTCTTCCGTCGACAACGATCGATGAGGAGCCGCTCATTCGCCCTGACGGAATCTCGATGCAGGTGATGGCTAGTGGCAAAGCCGAAACGGTGAGCGATGTTGACGCCCACCCATTGGTCAATCACAACATGATGCGGATGCGTGGCGCGCGCGCGGCCGTCTGCCTGCCGCTGTCACTCGTTGGACGGCGCATTGGTGTCGTATGGGTGCACTACAGCGAGCCCAGACGTTTCCCGGACCTCGAGGTCGCCGCCCTTCAGCTGTACGTCAACCAGGCGGCGATCGCCTACGACGCTTCCGTCCGATTCGAACGGCTGGAGGCGTTGCGGCAGTTTTCGGACGATCTAGCGACGCACAGGACTTCCGCCGAGGTGATAAAGCAGATCGCGAATGCGGCACGCAGCGTTCTGGAGGCGGAGGTAGCCATCGCGTGGTTCTACGACCGCTACAGCGATAACTTCCTGGCTGAGAAGTCCGCTTTCGCCGGACGGCATGATGGTGGCTGGTCGACGTATTCCGCCTCCGCGACCGCCAAGCACGGAACCCCATTCCAAGTACTGAAGCGCGGTCTTGTCACCGTTGACGATATTGAACAGACGCATTCCGAGCCCGCGCTCACCAACCGCACGAGGGAATTCCTGCGGGCGTGCGGCGGGCGATCGTTCATGGGCGTTCCCCTGCAGGCCGGGACCGAAGTTCTTGGAGTGCTCCTCTGCGCGTTTCAAAGTGCCCGAAGTTTCGACAGCGACTATCGCACCTTCGCCCAGGCGTTCGCGAATCGAGCAGCGTTGGCGATCAAGAACGCCAACTTGATGGACCAGATTGACCGTGCCAAGAAGGCAATCGGCTCCGTCGCGAGCGTCGCGGTGATGGAGAACCGGGCGTCCGCGCTTCGGTCCCTTGCGGCAGAGACACGCAAAGGAACCGACTGCGATGCTGTGACCTTGTTTGAATACGACCGGACGACCGCCAAGGTCCGTCATCCACCTGCGATGAGCGGCGTGAAGCGGCCGAAGCGACTCATCGAAGAAGACAGCGTCGACTACGACCTGGTGGAGCAGATGCTCGAGCTCCCGGACCGTCTGCTGGCAGTCGAGGATGTGAGGGCGGATGCGCGGTTCAAGGACAGGCTCTTCGTCGACGCTGAAGGGATCGAATCGTGCGTGGCGATCCCCCTGGTCGCCTCGGGATCCAGGCTGGGTGTCATGTTTCTCAGCTATCGATCCCGCAAGGTCTTCCTCCGCGACGAACTAGAGAACATGTTGCTGTTCGCGAATCTGGCCGCCGGCGTCATCCGGAACCTGCAGTTGAACCTCGATTTGGACGCGAAGCGGCGGCACCAGCAAGTCTTGGCCAGGTTCTCCCAGGAATTACTGGCCGCGAAGACACTGAAGGACACCATGAACGGCGCCGTCAACGCGGCCGCCAAGGTCCTTGAATCGGAGTTCTGTAACCTCGTGCTGCCGGATCGTCTGGATCGGCTCATTTTCAAGGCGGCGGTCGGCTGGGAACAGCAGTTCGTGATCGACGGCATCGAGATGCCGAAAGGACGAGGATCGCAGACTGGTTACACGATCGAACTCGGGCAGCCGATCGCGGTCGACGATTTCGATCAGCCGACACCGTTCGAGGTTCCCGCGATTGTTCGATCGCACGGCATTCGTTCGGGGCTGAGTGTGCCGATGTGGCGCGGCGGCAAGATCGTCGGCGCGATGCTCGTGCACACCAGGGTTCCCCGGCGGTTCTCCGACGACGACAAGCAGCTGTTGGGCCTACTGGCCGACGAAACGGCGATTGCCATCGAGAGCAAACGCCAGGAGGAAGAGAACGTTCGCCACAGCCGTCGTCTGAAGAGCCTCTATCAGGCCAGCAAGGCCTTGACCGCGCAACTTGGCGCCGAGCGGCGGCAGGTCTTCGATCAGATTGTGGAACTGGCCGTTCACGCCATCACCGAGCAGAGTGGGCCCAAACGCAGGCTCGGTACTCTCGAGTTGTTCGATCAGGCCCGCAGCGTCCTCATACTCGAGAGCGCGTATCCAAGAATGCTGTACAACGACCTGATTCGGGTGTCCGGACGCGAACGCCGGATTCCACGATTCGGGGAACCAGGCAAGTTGGGCATCACCGGCCGTGCGGCTGTCGACGGGACACCCCAATTGATTCCCGACGTCGATGCCGACCCGGACTATCTCCGCGCCTACGGGACCACCCGGTCGGAACTGGCGGTGCCATTGCTCGACGGGGGCCGGCCGATTGGCGTGCTGAATATCGAAAGCGATCAACCCGACGCGTTCGACCACGAAGACCGCGAAGTCCTGCTCGCCATGGCGGACCTCGCGGTCGTCGCAATCAAGAGCACTGAACAGCTCGAGGAGCTGGCGCGAGCTCGCAGGAAGGCCACGACCCGCGCGTCGCTGGCCCTGATGGGCCAGCTGTCGCGGATTCAGCGCCACGACTTCGCGACCCACGTCGGCACCGTGAAGGCGGAGACGGAGCGTCTCAGGCAGAGGCTGGGTCGACTGAAAAAATCTGGTTCCGACGTGGGACAGTGCGAAGAACGACTGGGGGCGATTGAGCGGCTGTCGGATGGCATGCTCAAGAGCCTGAAGCGGGGCCTCGATCGCGGTGTGTATTCGGTCGCGATTAACGTGAGCTTGATCCAGGCGTGGGTGAAGGACTACTCGCAACACCACGCGTGCACAATCAGGCTTGATTGCAGGCTAGACGAGTACGCCACCGTGCTGGCCAACGACGGGTGGCTGCGCGCCATCCTCGATATCGTCGCCAACAATGCATTGGCGGCGAAGAACAAACGTGTGAAGAAGCCGCAACTCCTCGTCGGGACGAGAGAACGGGAGGGGTTCGCCGAGATCTACGTGGCGGACAAGGGCCGCGGCATCCCAAGGGAAATCAAGGAGAAACTGTTCGAAGAGCGAGTCGTCAAGTCACGCAAGGCTCCTGGCCTTGGCATCGGACTGGTGATGGCCAAGGATCTGCTCGAGGAATTTGGCGGAGAGATTCGCGCAGAGGACAATGTCCCGAGGGGGACTATCGTGACGATTTCGTTGCCGATCGAGCGCTCGCTGCGGCGGATTCGAGAGTAGGCATGGTCAACCCACGCGTGCTCATCGCTGATGACAAGGCGGACCAGCTCGAGACATGGTCGGGTGTGCTCGAGGACGCCGGGTTCAGCGTCCTCGCGGCCCGGTCGGTTTCGGAGGTCCGCGATATTCTAGACGGCGAATCTCAGCCCGATCTGGCTGTCCTGGACCTGCATCTGAACACCGGACAGCCGAACGACCTCAGCGGCCTGCTGCTCGCCAAGGAATTCAGCAGTGACCGGTTGCCGATCATCCTGTTCTCCGACAGCCTGACAGTCAAGGCGTTGTTAGCCCTTCGGCCGCCGCGGGGGTCCGTGCCGACGCCGGGCATTGATGTCGTCAGCAAAGAGGAGGGCGCGCCAGCGCTTGTCGACGCCGTTCGAGCCGCATACAAACCGAGGGTGTTCGTCGCGCACGGGCGCGATCTCCGAACGAAGCAGGAGGTCGTTGAGTTTCTCCAGGGCAGTCGAACAATGCCCGTGTCGCTGGAGAGCGTGAGCGGCACCGGCCAGGTGTTGATCGAGAAGTTCGTCCGCAATGCGAACGTGCACTTCGCCGTGGTGTTGATGACACCGGATGATGTGGGGCGCTGCCGAAAGGGCGAAAAAAAGTTTAGGCACCGTGCGAGGCAGAACGTGATCTTCGAGCTCGGATACTTTCTCGGAAAACTCGGTCGAAACCGCGTCGCCGCGTTGTACCGCGAAGACGGTGAAAAGCTCGAATTGCCGTCGAACTACGAAGGCGTTGCGATGATCAGGATGGAAGAAGACGCGGCGTGGAAGGAGGAGCTCTCGAAGGTCTTGACGGACGCCGGGCTCAAGAAATGATCTCCTGTGAAAGCGTAGCCCAACCCTATGGCCAATGAAGGCGCAGCCGAAGCCAAGAGCCGTATCGAAGTCGCCCTGAAGAGCAGCGCCAGATCGCTTGACCTTTCCGATCTTAGCCTGACCACGCTACCTCCAGAGATCGGCTCGCTCACCACGTTGCGGACGCTTGACCTCCACGGAAACTACGTCACCTCGTTGCCCCCAGAAATCGGCTCGCTCACCGCGTTGGGGACGCTTGACCTGAGCCAGAACCAGCTCACGTCGTTGCCCCCAGAAATCGGCTCGCTCACGGCGTTGGAAATACTTGTTCTCTTCGACAACCAGCTCACGACGCTGCCCTCGGAGATCGCCTCGCTCACCGCGTTGCGGGCGCTTGACCTCGACGGCAACCAGCTCACGTCGTTGCCCCCAGAAATCGGCTCGCTCACCGCGTTGGTGACGCTTGACCTCGACGGCAACCGGCTCACTACGCTGCCAGCGGTGATCGGTTCGCTCACGGCGTTGCAGTTGCTCTACCTCGCGGGCAACCAGCTCACCACGCTGCCCCGGGAGATGGGTTCGCTCACTGCGCTGCGAACGCTTCACCTCCATGGCAATGAGGCGTTGGGCATTCCAAAGGAAGTGCTCGATTCGGGCGACAGACCGGCGTCGGCGCGGGCGATCCTTGACTACTACTTCCGGGTCATCACGCAGCCGACAACGCCATTGAACGAAGGGAAAATGATCCTCGTGGGCCGAGGTGAGGTGGGCAAGACCTCGCTCGTCCGGCGGCTGCGGGAGAATAGGTTCAACCCCAAACAGAAGAAGACGGACGGTATCCGCATCGAGCCGTGGGAGATTTCCCTTGGCCCGCGGGAGAAGGTGCTGCTGCATGTGTGGGATTTCGGCGGCCAGGAGATCATGCATGCCACGCACCGCTTTTTCCTCACCAGGCGGTCGCTTTACCTCGTCGTCCTCAACGGGCGCGAGGGAGGCGAAGATGCGGATGCGGAATACTGGCTCAAGACGATCAACGCGCTCGCGCCGGACTCGCCGGTGCTGGTGGTCCTCAATAAACATCGCTCGCACCCCGCCTCGCTGAACCGCACGGGACTGTGCGCCAAGTACCCGAACGTCTGCGGATTTGTCGAGACCGACTGCGAAAACCCCAAACCGCTCGGCATCGTCAAGCTGAAGCAGGCGATCAAGGACGCGGTGAACGAGCATCTTCCCGATGTGCGGGCGAAGTTTCCCGCTAGCTGGTCGAAGATAAAAAATGAACTGTCGCAGATGCGGACGCGGCTCAAGAAGGACTTCATCACCTTCGATGAGTACCGGGTCCTCTGCGACGGCCACCAGGAGTTCGACCGGGTTGCCCAGGAGAACCTTGCTGGATTCCTCAACGACCTGGGCATTGCGCTGAACTACAAGGATGACCCGCGCCTCAGCGACAAGCACGTACTCAACCCCCAATGGGTGACCGAGGGGATCTACAAGGTTCTGAATGCGCCGGTGCTGGCGGCGGCGGGTGGCACGCTGCACGTGAAGCAAGTCGGCACCATTCTCAGCGTCGCGGCGTACCCGAAGGAAATGCACACGTTTGTGTTCGAGCTGATGCGGAAGTTTGAGCTCTGCTTTCCCTTTCCGGATCGAGACGGCGAGTATCTAGTCCCCGAATTGTTGAGCAAGGACGAGCACGCCGATGCACGTACATTCCGGAGCGACACAGGGGCAACGCGGTTTCACTACAGGTACGAGGTTCTTCCCGAGGGGCTGATCCCCCGCTTCATAGTGCGAACCTACGTCCACAGCCAGGGCCAGCCACGGTGGAGGACGGGCGTCGTCGTGCAGTTTGAGGGAAACAAGGCGCTGGTCTGGGCGGACGTAGCAGAGGGAAGAGTCGAAGTGATCGTCACGGGAGACACCCATTCCCGCCGGCGATTGCTTGCTGTGATCCGCAGCCAGTTCGACCACATTCACGACAACCTCAAGCTGCGACCGCGGGAGGAAGTGCCCGTATCCAGCGTGCCAGGACTGGTGCTTGGATACGCGGACCTGCTGACCTACGAACGGGAGCGAGAGATGCGCCCGCGCATCCCATTCGGGGGAACTCTCCACACCCTGGATGTCATGCAACTCCTGAACGGTCTCGATCTCGAGGGAGCACGATCGGCGAAGACCCACGAACCCAGAGCGGTGCGCTTGTTCTTCAGTTACTCCAGCAAAGACGAGGAGTTCAAGGCCGAACTCGAAACACACCTGTCGCTGTTGAAGCGCGAAGGAAAACTGGCGCCGTGGCACATGAAGCGGATCGTTCCAGGAACTGATTGGGACAAGACTATCGACGAGAATCTCACGTCGGCCGACATCATCCTGCTAATGATTAGTCCAGATTTCTTGGAATCCGGCTACATCAACGATGTGGAGGTGAAACAGGCGATGGCACAGCACGCGAGCGGGAAATCGCGTGTCGTTCCCGTCTTTGTGCGAGACTGCAGTTGGACCACGGCTCCGTTCGGCAAGCTGCAAGGCGTGCCAAAGGCAAGGGCCGTCAAGCTCGCGCCTGACCGGGACTCTGCTTGGCGCGAGGTATCCGACTGGATCCGCGCGATCGTTGACGAGCGGATCAAAGCGTCGTCATAGATCAGGTTCGAACGTCTCCTCAGTACTCCCTGAACATCCTCTGCACATCGGCCGGCTCGCTTGTCGTGGCGAGCGCGAGCATGAGCAGGATCCGCGCTTTCACGGGTTGGAGATCGTCGCCGCCGACGCGGCGTGAGGCGCCGCGGCCGCCCGGGATGCTGCCCTGGCCCGTGCGCGTGGTCGTGACGACGAACGCGCCCTTCTCTGTGGCGTAGGTCATGCCTTCGCCCTGGGTTCCGCTGATCGCTCCCGCGCCCGCGCCGGCGATGACGACGCCCTTGGCGCCGTTGTCGACCGCAGCCTTGATCAGGTCACCGGGCGCGCCCTGGTAGGTCAGAATCACATCCACACGCGGCAACGCCTCGATCTTCTCGACATCGAACTCGCTCTTCGCGGAGTGACGCCGCACGGGTTTGCGGAGAATCTGCACCCGGTCGTACACCGTGCCGAGGATGCCGTAGTCGTGCGAGCTGAACGTGTCGAGGGCGCGCGCGTCTGTCTTTGTGACCTCGCGGGCAGAATTGATCTCGTCGTTCAGCACAACGAGCGTCCCCATGTCCTTGGCGGCCGGGTCGGCCGCGACGACAAACGCGTCCTCCAGATTGGCGACGCCCTCATAGCCCGTCGTGCTCGGGTTGCGCATCGATCCGACGACGACCACCGGCCGGGTATCGCGGACCGTAAGGTGCAGAAAATAGGCGAGTTCCTCGAGGGTGTCGGTGCCAGACGTGACCACGATGCCGGCGAGGTCTGCGTCCTTCTTGAACTTCTCGTTGATCTTGCGCGAGAGAGCGAGCCACTGTTCCATCGTGATGGCGCCGCTCGCGACGTTGAGGAACTGCTCGCCCTCGGCCTTCACGCGCCGGTCGAGGCCCGGCACCGACTGGATGAGCTCGTCAACGGTCAGCCGTCCGCCCGTCTTGTTGGAAATCGTTCCGCCGGTGGCAAACAGATAGACACGCGGCAGCGGCGCGGCCGGCGCTTGTGCTTGAGCTTGTTGTGGAGGCGCGGTCTGTGCCCTGACCAACTGTGTCACACGATCCGGTGATACTGCGGCCACGACGATGGCGACGAGGATCAATCGGAAGAGTGAAGTGTCGAGGAGCGAACGAGCCGCGCGGGTGAGCCGCGAGAGCGGAGCGGGGCGCCGGGGTCCCCGCGAGCGAACGCGTAAGGAGGGTGCGGCGGGGACGAAGTCCCCCCGCTGAAAGAATGACGCCATAACGGCGCCACTATACCGCCTTCCGAGGCTCCCCGGCCCTCGTCAGCCAGCCCGCCAACTGCGTCGCCGCATCGTCGGGTGTCGTACCGTAGAAGGGCATGAGCGACGTCATGCCGCCGGGTGTGCGCGCTATCTGCGCACGCCACCGATCGCGGGCGACCGGGCGTACCTCGATGACGTAGGATCGGCCGTGAATCATGTGAGTGATGCGGACCGGGGCGGCGGAGTTATCTGGTGTCGTATGCACGAGCAGAGCGGTGATTCTAGCCAGCCACAGGCCGCGCGCAAGCGAAGACGCGCGCGAAGCTGCACCGCGATTGAGCGTACGCACGGGAAACCGGCAATCGCGCGCGGAAAAATATTTTGCATGACAGGTCTTGCACAGCCGATCCACGTTTCTTCCACAGGTTTTCCACAAGTGGTTTTTCGGCGATGACTAGTCGTGCGATTTGGCGCACCGTTACGCTCACGATCGCACTCGCGATCGCGGTGGCAGCCCCCGTTCGCGCGCAGGCAATCGACCCTGGCGCGATTTTTCGCGTGTTCTTGAAGTCCGGGCAGGCGCTCCCAAGCTACGGCGAGTCCGCGCTCGTCGGCGATCGCGTGGTATTCACGCTGCTCGTCGGCGCCGACGCGCGCCCGGCCATTCAACTGATGAGCCTGCCGGTCGATCGCGTGGATCTGGTGCGCACGCGGCGCTATGCGGACGCCCTTCGTGCCAAGCACTACGCCGCAACGCGGGGAGAAGTCGACTACGCGGCGATGACGCAGGAGGTCCAGCGCACGCTGACGCAGCTCACTGCCATCGAGGATCCGAAGAAACGTCTGGAACTTGCGGAAGATGCGAAGAAGAAGCTGCTCTCGTGGGCGGCAGGCACCTACGGCTACCGGGCGAAAGAGATTCGAGAGCTCACGATTCTCTTCGATGACGTGATCAACGAGCTTCGGGCGGCGTCCGGCCAGCGCGAGTTTTCTGTGGACCTCCGGGCGGGCCCGGATGACACGCCGCCGGAGCAGATTCTGTCGGCACCCACCCTCGCAGAATCCGTAGCCCTCGCCCTGGAGGCCGCTCGGGCCGCGGACTCGGAGTCCGACCGCCTAGCGGTTCTTCGAGTCGCCGATGGCCTTTCCGCGACCGCGGGCGTGCCGGCGGACATCAGCGCCGCAGTGAAGCGGGAGATGACGTCCGAGGCGGAGGTCGCGACCTCGTACGCGAAGCTCTTCGACGACGTGCGCACGCAGGCCAATCAAGCGCGCCGGCGCACGGACGTCGCCGGCGTGGAGGCGGCCATCGCGTCCCTCCAATCACGTGACCGTGATCTGGGAGGGCGCAGGCGCCAGAGCGTCGACGGTCTCCTTGCGGAACTGGCGCAGGTGCTCGAAGCGACGAAGGCGCACCGGGCCGCACTCGATCGATACGCCCTCATGCGCAGCACCCTGCTGCAGTACGAGCGCACGGCTCGTCCTGTGATGAGCGGTCTCGACGGCATGATGCCCGTCCTCAACGCGCTCGGTGACCTGCGCTACATGGCGTACGAGCGGCTCGAACGTGCGACGACGCGCCTTGCCTCGTATCGCAAGACGTTCGAAGCGATCGAACCTCCAGCGGATTTGGTGGACGTTCATGCGTCCATCGACAGCGCGCTCAAGATGGCCGCCTATGCGGTGAGCCGCCGGCGCCTCGCGATGAGCCTGCGCAGCGAGTTGATCGATCGCGAAGCC
The DNA here is from genome assembly GCA_035606665.1 of Vicinamibacterales bacterium. Taxonomy (GTDB): domain Bacteria; phylum Acidobacteriota; class Vicinamibacteria; order Vicinamibacterales; family SCN-69-37; genus DASUGC01. The sequence continues at coordinate 68,598 of DATNEY010000008.1, forward strand.
GCGACCGCGGCGACGGGTGCGCTCATGCTGTACGGGCTCGCTCGCGAACAGCTCATCTCGCGCCTCTATCCACCGAAGATCAAGTGACGGTCACTCGCGTATCTCAGCGCCGCACGCTCATTCGCGCGCGCGATCTTGCCGCGTTTCGCGCGGCCGTGATCGACCGGGCCTTGTCCGGGGCGCCGATGGACGCGCGCAGGCGTGCGGTTGTGGTGCCGACGCGCGCCGCCGCCGAACTCCTCAGGCAATCCATCGAAACCGGTCTCGCCGTTGATCGGCCACCGGCGGTCGTCCTGCCTGATTTCGTGACGCGCCGCGAGCTCGTCGAGCGGCTCGGCGCGGCGATGCCGGAGGTGCCGCGGTTGTTGTCGGGCCTCGAGCGGCTGGTGCTCCTCGAGCGCGCAGCCGCGCGAACGTCGCTCCGGCCGCGCATGTCGGGATCTCCGTTCCCGCTGAGACCCGGGCTCATCGCCGCCATGCTCGACTTCTACGACGAGCTGCATCGGCGACAGCGCCCGGTCCGGCGCTTCGCGGAGGCGTTGTTCGACCAGCTGAGGGGTGAGCGCGGCGCCGATCGCGGCAGCGACAGTCTCATTCACCAGACCTGCTTCCTGGGCTTCACGTTCCTCGCCTACGAGCGCGCCGTCGCGGCGACGGGCGCCCTCGACGAGCACGGCCTCCGGCGCGTATTGCTCGCTGGGCAGCCCCCGCTGCCGTACGACCACATCGTCATTGCCGTTGCCGACCATCCATCGGATCCACGTGGACTCTGGCCGGCGGACTTCGATCTCCTTGGCCGTCTGCGTGCCCTCGCGACGATTGAGGTTGTCGTCACCGACGCGTTGCACGACGCCGGATTTCGGGAGCGCATGGAGACGGAGCTCCCAGGAATTGAGGAAGCGCGCATTGAGACCAGTGCGGCGACGGCGTCCCCCGTGATTCTGCGGCCCGTACCCGCGCCCGGCGGGGAAGGCGCGGACGAAATCTGCGTGGTCAGCCGCGATCGCGAGGACGAACTGCGCGATGTCGCGCGCGCCGTGAGGCACAGCGCGCCCGGCGGCGATCTCAGCGAACCGACCGCGGTCGTGTTTCACAGGCCGCTGCCGTATCTCTATCTCGCGCAACGCGTCTTCACCGAAGCGCATGTGCCGTATCAGGCGCTCGACGCGCTGCCGCTGGCCGCGCAGCCGTACGCGGCAATGCTCGACGTCGTACTCACGGCCGCGCGTACGGGCGCGACGCGCGGATCGGCTGTCGAGCTTCTGCGGAATGGACTGCTTCACGTCGAGGTCGATGGCGAAAGGGTGACGGGCCGGGACGTTGCCGCGCTGGACGAGGCGCTGGCGGCGCGCCGTACCGTAGCCGAGGCTGACACCTTCGCGGCCGAAGTCCTTCGCGCCCGTTCCGGCGCCGGTGCGACTCGCGCGGCCAAGGCTGCGGCCTCGGTTCGCGAACAGCTTCTTGCATTCCGCGACGGAGCCTCGGCGTCCGCCCAGGTGCGGGTGCTGCTTGATTTCCTTCGAATGCACGAGCAGCTTCCCGCGCAGGACGATCCATGGCGCGAACGCCATCTTCGAGCGAGGTCAGCCGTGCAGACGGTCCTGGCGGAGCTCGCGGCCGCCTACGAGCGCCACGACGACCACAAGCGATCGCACGAGGAAGTCGCGGCCGCGATTCGATTTGCCATCGAAGCCGAGACGTTTTCACCGGAACGCGCTCCGGGCGGCGTCCGCCTCGTCGATGCCGTGGCGGCGCGGTTCGGGACGTTCGACCACGCTCACATCGTTGGACTCGTCGAAACTGATTGGCCCGAGCGCCCGCGGCGGAACATCTTCTATACCGCCGGATTGCTCAAGTCGCTCGGCTGGCCGCAGGAACCCGACCAGGCGCGCGTGCAGCAGGCGATGTTCGGCGATCTCCTGGGGCTGCCGGCACGGACGCTGACCCTGCATGCCTTTGCGTTTGAAGGCGATGCGCTCCTCGCGCGCTCACCGCTCGTCGAAATCGCGCGTGACAGGACGCACGCGCGCCTGCCGGCTCGGGACGCGCACAGAATCTTCGACGATGAGGTGCTGACGGCGGAGGGAATCGGACCGGACGTCCTTGGCGGCGAACGGGCGACGTGGCTCGCGATGCGGCAGGCCAGGCCGGAGCTTGGTGTCGATGCGTACGGCGGCTTCGTCGGTCCCCAGCCGGCGCGCCGGTATCGCGTGAGCCGCGTCGATCACTACGTGCTCTGTCCCTTCAAGTACTTCGCCGAAAACGTGCTCGGCTTACCTGAAGAGCGCGACGACATGGCGGGGCTCACGCCCCTCGAGCGCGGCAACCTGATCCACTCGCTGTTCGAGCAATTCTACAAGACGTGGGACGAGCGGCACGCCGGCACGATCACCGCGGCCAATCTTCCGGATGCGGTCGCGCTGTTCGCCGAGTTAGCCGAGGCCGCACTCGCGTTGCTGCCTGAGGCCGATCGCGTGCTCGAGCGCACGCGGCTGCTCGGCTCGCTCGTCGCGGCCGGCGTCGCCGAGCGCGTATTCGAACTCGAGGCGGACAGAGGCGGTAACGTCGTTCGGCGCCACCTCGAACGCGATCTCAAGGGACCGTTCACGTTTCCGCTGCTCGGGGGGCTCAAGACGAGAACCGTCGAGATCAGCGGCAAGGCCGACCGGATCGACGTGTTCGCGGACGGATCGCTGCGGGTGATCGACTACAAGCTGAGCCGGCTGCCCGATGTGAAGTCGTCGATCCAGATCGCGGTCTACGCCATGGCCGCACAGCAATGGCTGCAGGGCGAGGACGGCAAATCGCACCCGATCGCGGCGGCGGCGTACCTGGCGTTTGGCGACGAGGATCGGCTGGAGGGCGCGCTTGGATCCCGCGACCAGCCCGCGGCGATCGCGGTCGAAGCCCGTGCCGCGGAATTCGCCGCCGTCATCGAGCGCATCGAACAGGGCGAGTTCCCGCCGCAACCCCGACAACCGAATGAGTGCACCTGGTGCCGGTACGCCGGCGTCTGCCGGAAGGAATACAGGGAGACCGAGGATGAAACAGCCGAGCCTGTTTGATTTCTCCGCGGCCCCCGGATCCTCAGCGGCCTCGGAGGCGTCAGTTCCACCGGACCAGGCTGCGCGAGACTTCGCCATTGCGCCGGAGAACGACGTCGTGCTCGAAGCATCCGCAGGGACCGGCAAGACCCGTGTGCTCGTCGATCGATACGTCAGGCTGATCGAGAAGGGCGTCGCCCCCAGGCACATCCTCGCCATTACCTTCACGCGGAAAGCCGCCGCCGAGATGCGCGAGCGCGTGCTCGGCGCGCTGCGGCGCCGCGCCGCGGAAGGCGGAATTCCTCCCGCGCGCTGGCGTGAGCTGCGCCAGCGGATTTCCGAGATTCAGATCTCGACGATCGACGCGTTCTGCTTCAGTCTCCTGCGCGAATTCCCGCTCGAAGCGGGCGTGGAACCAGGCTTCGACATCGCGGACGAAACGGAGATGGGCCGGTTCGCTCGGGAAGCCATGGACCGCGCGCTCCGGGTCACGCGCGGTCTGATCGCCGAGGATGAGGCGCTGCGGCTTCTCTTTGCGCGGGTCCGAGGCAACGTTCTGCGGAGCGCCGTCGAGGACATGCTTGACCGGCGCCATGTGGCGTTGCCGGCCGTCGCGACGTTCGTCAAGGATTCCGCCGCCGCAACGGCGCCGGAAGTCGTCGACACGTTTCTCGATCGACTCCGCGGAGTGTTCGCGCGTTCGCCGCATCGCACTGCGTTCCTGGACAACGGGCCCGACGCGCCCGAGTTCAAGTGGCTCCACGCGGATCTGACGGCGCTCGACACGTTTTCCAGCACCGGGATGGCGCGCGTGCAGCAGCTCCGCCGCAGGCTCGAACGGTCGTTCCTGACGCAGAAGGGCACGGCCCGGCTCAAGACGTCCTTCAAGGTTCCGCAGTTCAGGAACAAGCCGGCGAAGGACGCGCACGAAGCGGCGATGGCCGGGTTGGCTCCGGAGATCAAGGACGCGCTCGAGGCGCTCGAGACGTCGGTCAACGCGCTGCTCGCTCGCGGAGTCCTGCGGCTTCTCATCATTGCCTGCAAGCAGTACGAAGCGCTGCTCGACGAGCACGCGCTCCTCGATTTCGCCGGCATGCTCGACAAGGCCGTCGCGCTCCTGACTCGGCAGGAGGAGTTCGCGCGCAGCCGCCTCAAACTGCAGTCGCGCTACCACCACCTGCTGGTCGATGAGTTTCAGGACACAAGCCGTTTGCAGTGGCGCCTTGTCGAGTTGCTCGTGGACTCGTGGGGAGAGGGCGAGGGCATCGCCGACGCGCCCACCTCCATTTTCATCGTTGGCGATCGCAAGCAGTCGATCTACCGCTTCCGGCACGCCGAGGTGACGCTGCTCGATGAGGCGGCAAGGAAGATCTCCGCGCTGCGACCGGGCCGGACCGTTCATCAGGCGATCACCAACAGCTTCCGCGCGGTTCCGGAGCTGCTTTCCTTCGTCAACAGTCTGTCCGAGTCGCTGGTCCGGCCTACCGAGTTACCGGAGCGTTTCACGTACACCGAACGCGACCGCTTTCCGGTTCCGGCGGTTGGGCCCGGTGCACTCCGGGAAGGCGCGCCCGTGCTCGGCCTCATCGCGGAGCCGACGATGGCGCAGTGCGCGTCGGCGGTGGCGGCGGAGATCGAACGGCTTGTGGGACGAGCCCTCGTCCGTGACCGGCACGGGCCGCCGAGGCCGGCGCGGCCCGACGACATCGCGATACTGTTCCGGGTCCGGGCGGGGCATCAGCTGTTCGAGTCAGCGCTCGAAGCGCGCGACATTCGGACGTACGTCTACAAGGGACTGGGCTTCTTCGACGCGCCGGAAGTGCAGGACTTGCAAGCACTTCTGAGAGTCCTGGCGCAGCCGGACTCTGACCTCCGGGCCGCCGAGTTCCTGCGGTCCCGGTTCGTTCGCATCTCGGACATCGCGCTCACGCGACTGGCGCCCCGGTTCTCCGACGCCTTGCTGCTGCCGGATCTGCCCGCGCTCGATGCACTCGACGAGCCGGACCGCCGGCTGATCGACCTGGCCCGCCGCGATCTCGCGCGATGGCTCGAGCAGGCGGATCGCCTGCCGCCGTCCGAGCTCGTGGACACGGTGCTGGCCGATGCAGCGTACGCAGCGGAGATGCGCGGCCGGCGCCTCGATCAGGCGCGTGAAAACGTGAAGAAGGTGCGCAGCCTCATCCGCCGGGTCGAGAGCCGCGGATACGCGACCATCGGCCGCATCGCCGAGTACTTCGAGACCCTCCGGGCAGGCGACGAGTCGCACGCCATCCTCGAGGCGTCCGGTTGCGTGAATCTGATGACGATGCATGCGGCCAAGGGGCTCGAATTCCCGATCGTCTTCCTCGTGAATCTTCAGATGCCGGGACGCGGACGCGGCGGCGGGTTCTCCGTCATCGAGCACGGACCCGACGGCCGGCCGGAGGTCGCGTTCACGTCAACCGAGGCGACGAAGCTGGAGGACGAGCGCGAGGCCGAGGAGCTGCGACGGTTGCTCTACGTGGGCGTGACCCGCGCGCGCGACAGGCTGTACCTCGCGGGACAGATCGACGCACGCGGCGAGCTCCGCCGTGGTCCGCGCAGCCTGGCGTCCCTCCTGCCTTCGTCGATGACGGCGCTGTTTCGGGAGGCGGCCGCCGGCACTGATGGAAATGAGAAGGCTGATGTGACCTGGACAGTGGCGGGAGGGTCATACACGTTCGCGGTGTGCCGGCCAACCCGGCCGACGGCCCGTTCGGCTGCGGCTGTACCCACGGGCGTTGTCGACATCGATACAGAGATGTTGGGCAGTGGCGGGCGCCGGCCGGTGTCGGCCGCGGCGACTGGGCCACAGGTCATGCCGCAATCCGCTGATGCCGATGCGCGCGGCCACCGGCTCGTGGGCACCATCGTCCATCGATTGTTCCAGCACCGGGTGGACACTGATTGGGAGCCATCGCGAGTGGAGCAGTGGCTGGCGTCGGTCGTGTCCGTGGAGGAGCGCATTGATATTGCCGTCGAGGATTGGGTCGGGACCTGGACGGCTGCGTTCGAGCGCTACCGGCGGCTCAGACGCACGCCGGAGGTGGACCAGCTCCTGGCATCGGGAGACTGCCTGTTCGAAGTGCCGTTCTCGTACGTGCAGGAGGACCGGCCGGGAGAGGTCCTGCGCGGTGTCATCGATGGTGTCGTGATTCCCCGGCACGGGCCGGTCACCGTGATCGAGTTCAAAACCGGCATCCCGAGGCCCGGCCATACGGACCAGGTGGCGCAATATCAGGCCGCAATTCGCGTCATTCTTGGGAAAAAAGACGTCGGCGTGAAGATTCTCTACGCGTGAGGCCGCGGGAGGCGATACACTCAGGTCACGGGCGGATCGAGCCGTCCGACGGAGTTTACGCATTGTCACTTACGTGTCCGAACTGCGGAAACGCAGAAAATTTTCAGGTCAAGACCCTGCAGATGCATCTCCTGCGCGTGCTTGACGGCCAGTTCCAGCCCCCATCCGAAGAAGGCCGGCCCGCACTCGTTGAGGTTCTGTGCGACGAGTGCGACAGCACGGTCGATCTTGCCGAGCTCGACGAAGCTTCGCGCCGCGAATTGCTTGCGACGCTCGGCGCCCGTTAGGTGCTCCCAAGTTTCCACGGCTTTCTGTACGGCGGCGAGCCCTCGGGAGTGGGGGCAGACCGGCGTCGCGGAATCCGTCCGCGATCCGATCGCCGCTGGCATCCCGAGCTGAACCCGGACATGCCGCCGGCACCCGCCATGCCGCGCGCGGGCGCCGATGCCGCCGTGGACTTCGTTGACATGAGTGCGGTGGTCGATCGCATCCATGCCGCCTTCTTTCATCGCGGACGCTGATTCCGGTTCGGCCCGGCCGTCGAGGCCGGCAACGCTTCAGGTGCATCTCGTCCTGCTCGGGCGTCTGCATCGCCTGCTGGGCGCCTTCGGCGTCCTCTGCGGGCTGTCGCTCGCCGTGCTGGCAGCCGGTACGAGTGCCGGTCTTCGCAGCCTCGGGACGCACGGTCCAGAGGGCCAGGCTGGTGTCGTGATTCTTGGGCTGTGCGCGGTCGTGACGACGCTTGGCGGTCTGGCTCTGATTGTGGCCGGGCGCGCCCTCGATCGCCGCAGCACGGGAGGCCGCCTTGGCGCGTTGATCCTCGCGGTTCCCAACCTGATCGTCGTTCCGTTCGGCACGGCGCTCAGCGTGTATGCCTTCTGGGTGCTGCTGAACGATGAGGCCCGCAGCGAATTCGGGCGGCCGCCCCGAACCCCCGTGAGATCGGCATGACGAGCCCGGCGCCGCAGAAAGGGCTCGCGCCTGAAGTCCTCGCCGTGCTCGCGTACGTCGGCGGCGCTATTACGGGCATCGTGCTGCTCGTCTACGAGAAGAAGGATCGGTTCGTCCGTTTCCATGCCATGCAGTCCACGGTGACGTTTCTGCTGGTGCTCGCGGCGCAGCTCGCCCTGTCGGGCCTGCCGTGGCTTGGCGGTCTGCTATATGTGCCGTTTGTCATCGGCGTGGTGGCGCTCTGGATCTTCCTGATGTACCAGGCCTTCCACAAACGCAGCTACAAGCTCCCGTATATCGGGGACTTCGCCGAACACCAGCTGCGATGATTTGCCGGGGCTAAGAGTGCGTTGCAAAATTAACGCTTGTACTTGATCGAGCGGTTCGGTACGGTGCGGCGACTGCTGGGAGGCGGTCCCCCATCGCCACCTTCTCCATCGATGACGCTCTGTGGGCGCGCGTCGAACGGTTGCTGCCCGC
>DATNEY010000026.1:0-372899 GCA_035606665.1 Vicinamibacterales bacterium
CCCTGCGAGTACGTGGGAGGGATGGGGCGCTTGCGATACGGAACCGGGTTCGCCGGATCCGAGACGTACGCGTCGTACCCGGGGTCGTTCGCCGCGGCGGCCGGTGGGTCGAAGGACAGCTTGCCCCCCTGCTGGAAGTACAGTTTGCGCGAACCGACGTCGCGCGGCGGCCAGCTGTCGTAGCGCTTCCACTGATTGGTGCCCGCCTCGAAGGTCGTCGCCTCGGCGAGGTCGAGCTTCCCCTTGTCTTTCAGATAGTAGGCGAAGAAAGGCGCCTCGATCTTCTCGCGGAACTCGCGTCCCGTCGGCGCGCCGAAGCCGATGGGCCCGAGCTTCTCCCCGGCGCCGCCCCAGCCGCCGTGGTTCCAGGGGCCCACCACCAGATAGTTGAGGTGTGACGAGTCGCGCTTCTCCAGCTCCTTGTAGATCCTGATCGGACCGAAGAAATCTTCCTGGTCCCACCAGCCGGCGACGTTCAGGGTGGGGACGCGCGGGTGGTCGAGATACGGCGACACGGCCTGGCGCTGCCAGAACGCATCCCAGTTGGGATGCGCCGCAAAGTTGTTCCATGACGGGATCTTTCCGTTCAGGTATTTCTCGTTCGCGTGCGCGAGGGAGCCGAGCTTGAGGTACCACTCGTACGTGTCGGGCAGATCGAAGTCGAAGCCGCCGCGCTCCTTGTTGGTCTCCATCATCGTCGCGTACTCGAAGCCGTAGCTCAGGCGGAACGCGCCGTTGTGATGGAAGTCGTCGCCGAGCCACATGTCCGAGGGCGAGGCCTGGGGCGAGATGGCCTTCAGCGCGGGATGCGGCTCGAGCGCGCCCATGATCGTCGTCCAGCCGTCGTAGGAAATGCCCAGCATGCCCACGCGGCCGTTGTTCTGAGGCACGTTCTTCACCAGCCACTCGATCGTGTCGTACGTGTCGGTGCCTTCGTCGATCGACTTCGTATCACCAGCGGCGCGCGCGGGCCGTTGCATGACGAACGTGCCCTCGGACTTGAACTTCCCCCGGATGTCCTGGAACACGAAGATGTAACCCTCGTCCGCCAGCGCGCGCATGTACACGTTGAGGCGCCCGATCGCGCCGTCGTTGCCGTACGGCGTACGGTGCATGATGAGTGGCAGCGGCTCGCGCTGATCCTTCGGCGTGTAGATGCGCGTGAAGAGCTTCACGCCGTCGCGCGCGGGGATCATCACGTCGCGCACGCCGTAGCGCTCGGCCGGCGGCTGAGTCTGCCCTGCATGGGGCAGCGCCGTCGAAGCCAGCCACGCCAGCGCGAGCGCGCCGATCAGTCGAGTGAGGGGACGGAGAATTGGAGCCGGCATAGGCCGGGATTATCTCGCCGATTGGGCTCAGCCCGCCCGCCGAAGCGCCCCCGCGACGGCGGGGCGCTCAGGCGCTCGCCACGCCGGATGCGCCCTCCGCCTGCGCGGGACGCGATGCTATCGCGGCCATCACGACCCCAAGGAGTTGATCCGGATCGACCGGCTTGGCCACGTGCCAGCCGTACCCGGCCTCGAACGCCCGAGCGCGTTCCCGGAGGCCGGCGTACGCGGTGACCGCGACCGCAGGGATCGCGCCGCCACGTTCCGGACCGAGCGAACGGATGGCTTCAATCAGGGCGTAGCCATCTCGCCCGGGCAGGCCCAGATCTCCGAGCAGGACGTCCACCCGGCGACTGGAGATCAGGCCCAGCGCCTCACCCGCTGAAGCCGCCACTTCGACGACGGCGCCGTGCATCGACAACAGTGCGGCGAGGAACTCGCGGGCGTCGCGCTCATCGTCCACGATCAGCACGTGGACGCCGGTCAGTCTCATCGCCGGGCTCGTTGAATCGACGGCCGGCGCCCGTGCCGCCCGGCGGACCGATCGCACCGGGAGCCGTACCGTGAACTTCGCGCCGAGCCCCTCGCCTGGGCTATCCACGCCGACCGAGCCGCCGTGTGCTTCCACGAGGTGACGGACGATGGCGAGACCGAGACCGAGGCCGCCGTGCCGGCGCGAGTGCGAGCTATCCGCCTGCCGGAAACGCTCGAAGACGTGACCGAGAAAGTCGCGCGGAATTCCAGCGCCCGTGTCGCGAACCTCGATGTCCGCTCCGTCCGCGGCGGCTTTCAGCTCCACCTCGATCGCACCGCCGCTCGGAGTGAATTTCACGGCGTTGGTAAGCAGGTTCCAGAAGACCTGGCGCAGGCGGTCGGGGTCGCCGGACACCATGACGTGCGAGTCCGGGATCAACATGCGGATCGTCAGTTTCTTCGCGGCGGCGGCGGGCCGCACCGTTTCGATCGACGAGGAGAGGATTCCGCCAAGCTCCACGTCGTCGGCCTTGAGCTGCAACCGGCCGGATACGATGCGCGAAACGTCGAGCAAATCGTCGACGAGCTGCGCTTGCGCGCGGCCGTTGCGCTCGAGCGCCTCGAGGGCGCGCTGCCGCATGTCGCCTGACAGAGCTCCCGATCGAAGCAGATGGGTCCAGCCAAGCATTGCGTTCAGCGGTGTCCGAAGCTCGTGCGAGAGCGTAGCCAGGAATTCGTCCTTCGTGGCGTTCGCGTCCTGCGCGGCCTTGTAGAGCTGCGCGTTGTCGAGCGCGACGGCGGTCCACGCCGCGACTCCGGTCGCGAGCTGCTCGTGCTGGGCGGTGAATGCTCCGGCTCTGGAATGGCAAAAGACGAGGCCGCCGATCATCTCACGCGAACGGCCGACCACCGGCACCATGAGGCAGCTTCTGATGCCGCGTAGTCCTTCGTTCGCGCCGGCCCACGCCTCGTATCGTGGATCCAGCGTGATGTCGGCGATCCTCGCGAGGCCGGTCTCCTGAAGGAGCCCCGACAGCATTCTCGCGACGTCACTCGTGAGATGTCTGTCGAGTGCGTTCGCGCCGAGGCCTGCTACGGCGCCCATCTCGTCGCGGGCGCCGGCGTCGCCGTTGTCGTGAATAAAGGCCCCGAGCTCCGCCGATGTCAGCTGCGTCGCCGCGTCTGTTGCTGCCTGCACCAGCCGCTCCGGATCCAGCTCCGACGCCAGCGACGCGCCCACGTTAAGCAGAATCTCGCGGATCTGGCTCTCCGTACGCGCGGTGTCTTCGGCGCGCCTCCGCTCCGTGATGTCCGTCAGGCTGACCAACACGCTCTCGAACGATGAGCCCGACTCCGCCGGCGCTTGTTCCCTCGGGAACCGGATGCCGACCATCACATCCAGCCGTTTGCCGGACAGGGTGCGCAGTCTCACCTCACCCTCGAACTGCGTCCGCTCCTCGGCTATCGCGATCAGCTCCTCGGCGAAGAAGTCCCGGGTCGCCGGCTCGAAGATTCGGTTCAGGTCGCCAAGCAACTCGTTCTTGTCGCCGGCTTCGAAGAGTTGCACCGTCGCGAGATTGACGTCCAGCACGCGCACCAGGCCGATGCAGCGATCGACGAACTCCTGATTGTCACGGAGATACTCGCGAAAGTCGGTGACTCCGGAGCGCATCACTTCGGCGATCGCCCGTTTGACCGCGGAGAAGTCTTCCTCCCACAGCGACACGCCGGCGCTGTCGAAGAGCCCCCGGTATCGCAGCTGGATCAGGCCGAGCGCGCGGCTGGCAACGTTGCGTTCCGTGACGTCCTTCGCGACCTTCGAAGCGCCGATGATCGTGCCGTCCGGCGCCCGCACAGGTGAGACCGTCAGCGAAATGTCGATCGACCTGCCGTCCTTCGTGCGACGAACTGTTTCGAAGTGATCGATCTTTTCGCCGCGGCGAAGACGCGCGAGCACTTCGTTCTCCTCGTCGAGCCGGTCTGGCGGGATGATGAGCGAGATGTGGTGGCCGGTCGCTTCGCCGGCGGTGTACCCGAAGATCCGCTCGGCCGACGGATTCCAGGACGTGATCACGCCGTCCAGTGTCTTGCTCACAATCGCGTCGTCGGACGAATCCACGATGGCTGCGAGAGTCGCTTGGTGCGCTTCGGCCTGCCGCGGGGCGATGCCTCCCTGGAATGACACGACAACGCCATCGACCGCGCCGGACCGATCGCGTGACAGCGTGGCGGTGACGCGCACGGTGGCTCGCGCGTGCGCTACGAGGCAGAGGTCCGCCGACGCATCAGCGCCGCTCCGCAGCGCGGCGTTGACGAGGCAGTGACTATCGGCGATAGGAGTGCCGCCAAGTTCATACATGGGCACCGCCTCGCAGAACGGCGCGCCGGCGGTGAGCGGCCGGCCGAGCATCTCGGATGTTCGCCGGTTATGGTGCACGACCCGTCCACGGCGGTCGCACATGATGACCGCGATAGGCAGTGCGTCCATCACCTTCCGATCGGGCGTGATGCCGTCGTCGAATTCCTGGCGGGTCACTGGCAGCATTTCCTGTCCTGGCCCGGTGCCCCGGGCGAAAGAAATCTGGAGAGGAGACTCAGGAATGCACAAATCGTGCATGACCGGAGGCCGCGCTGCGAAGCAGCACGCGGCGTACGGCGTGGCACCCGGCTACCCATTGTGGATAACGGCGGTGCCTCGCCGGGGGCAAAAGCCCCTATTGTTCAAGGAACAGTACATGCATTCCGGCTGCGCGTCACACGATGGGCCTGCTGTCGAGACGGTCAATCCGGACGAAGGCCCCGCTCGCGGCTGTCGTTCTCATCCTCCTCGTCGTCGCCACACTTTCAACCGCGGCCTTCGTGGTACTGCGCCGCACTCTTCACGAGCACGCTGCCGAGCGTCTCCGGACTCTTTCCGAACAATTCGGCCAGTCGTTCATGACGAACCTGGCGGCCTCGCGGGCTCGCATTACGGCTGTAAGCAAGAGGCCCGAAGTGATCGGCTTTCTCGACCGTCCCAGATCGCCCGCTGCGCCGGCTGCCACAGCCGCGCTCGCCCCGACGGGACCACAGCCGGAGCAGACGCTTCGCACCGAGCTTCGGGATCGGGACGGGCGGCGGCTTCTCGAGGCGTCAGCATCTCCTGAGGCCGAGCGAATCCTGGCGGCCGGCTACGACAGCGATTGGCCGGCGCTCGCCGCCGCCGCGAGTGATTCCGACAGCGGTACGGCATTCGGGAAACTCAAGCAGTCGAGCGATGTCATCTTCTTTCCGAGCGCCGCTGTCGTGCCGGGGCATCCCGACTCCTATGTAGTGATTTGGCGGCGGTTGGAGAGCAATACCCAGTCGCGCGCCCAGCTCGCGAAGATTCTCGGTTCCGAAGCTTCATTTTCCTTCGGGAATGTGGACGCCACGGCCTGGAGCGAGTCTGGGACGCCGGTGCAGGCCCCGCCAGCGGGGGCGCCGGGACAGGTATTCGAGTTCCGGCAGGCAGGAGGGCAGTCGAGGCTCGGGATCCAAGGCCCGATCGACGGCACGCCGTGGGCGTACAGCCTCAGCTTTCCATCACATGTCGTCGAGGCACCGGCCCGGTCCTTCATGTGGACGATGAGTTCGATTGCGGCCGGCAGCGTAGTCGTGGGCGGCTTTCTGGCCTGGCTGGTCAGCCGGCGATTCGTGATGCCGGTCGAGGAGCTGACCGGTGCGGCGGACGCGATTGCACGTGGGGAGATTGGATCGCGAGTGGCCATCCGCCGCGAAGACGAGTTGGGCCGGCTTGCCGGTGCGTTCAATGCGATGGCCAGCGAAGTAGAGACAACGAGGAAGCTGCTCGAAGCAGCCGTAGAAAAGGGCACCGGCGAACTGAAGAATGCCCAGGAATCTCTCGCGCGGCGGGAGCGGCTGGCGATCATCGGCCATCTGGCGAGCAGCGTCGGCCATGAAATCAGGAACCCGCTGGGCGTGATGGCGAATGCGGTCTTTTATCTCGAGTCGATTCAGCCCGATGCGCCGCCGGAAGTCCGGCAGTACCTCGGCATTCTTCGCCGGCAGATCGCCCTGTCGACGAAGATCGTGAACGACCTCTTGGACCTGTCCCGCACCAGTCCGACGCACCGCCAGGACGTCAGTGTCGGGCACCTCCTCAGCGAACAACTGCAGAAGCATGGGTCACGCGTGACGGTGGAGGCGGACATCCCTCATGACATTCCCCGGGTCGCCGTGGATCCCGTTCACGCCGGTCAGGTGCTCGACAACCTGCTGAGCAACGCCATTCAGGCCATCAACGGCCAGCCTGGGATCGTCCGGATCCGGGCGCGCGCCACGGGCGATGGTTACGTCCGGGTGGAAGTGTCGGACACGGGGCCAGGCATTCCCCTCGAGCACACTTCCAAGATCTTCGAACCACTCTTCACTACGAAGGCTCGCGGCATCGGCCTCGGTCTCGCTTTGTCGAGGTCACTGGCGCAGGCGAATGGCGGCGACGTCGCCCTCGTGAGCGCGCCGGATGAGAGCGCAACCTTCGCGTTCATTCTGCCTGTCGCGGGGGGACATGTATGACTCGACGCATTTTGATCGTGGACGACGACCATGAGATGGTCCGGACGCTTCGCGACATCTTCCACCTCCGGGGCTGGGACACCGGTGAGGCCTATTCGGGTGAGGAAGCCATTGACGCGCAACAAACCCAGGGCTTCGATCGCGTGATCATGGACATCAAGATGCCCGGCATCGGCGGGCTGGCGGCGCGCCAAGCACTGCACCGGCAGTTCCCCCAATTGCCGATCATCCTGATGACCGCCCAGCGCCCGGCCGATCTCGACGCCGGAGACGCGCCGGTGATCGCAAAGCCGATCGACTTGCCTGCGCTGTTCACGATGCTGGATAGCTAGGAATCGGCGGAGCGGCACGAATCTTGATCGATCGCCGCGGATGGTGGTGCTTTGATGCAGACGACTTTCAATTGGGGCGTGATTCTGGCGGGCGGTGATGGTTCGAGATTGCAGCCATTGACGCAGCTTTTGAGCGGGGACTCGCGCCCCAAGCAGTTCTGCCGGCTGCTCGCGCGGCAGACGCTCCTCGGAGCGACCAGATCGCGGCTCTGCCAAATCGTGGCACCGGAGCACACACTGTACGTCGTCAACGACCAGCACCGCCTGTTCTACAAGGACGAGCTCGGTGACGTCCGGCAACAGAACCTGATCGAACAGCCGGCCAATCGAGGCACGGCGCCTGCGGTTCTCTACGCTCTTGCGAGACTTCGCCGCATGGACCCGGAAGCCGTCGTCGGGTTCTTTCCGGCCGATCATCATTTCGACAACGTGTCAGCGTTTCACCGAGTGGTCGCCGGCGCCTACTGGGCCGCGCGCGAGGATCCGACGCGCGTTGTGATGGTCGGATCGGTGCCGACGTACCCCGAGCCCGACTATGGCTGGATCACCCGCGGCACGTGGCAGCCGCGCACAAGCGTGGCGGCGAACTTCCCGGTTTACGCAGTCGAGTCGTTCATCGAGAAACCGAAGCAGCCGCTCGCGATGTCCCTCATGGCGACCGGCGCTCTGTGGAATACCTTCATCATGGTCGGCCGCCTGCGCACGTTCTTCAGCATGTTTGCCGCGGCGGCGCCCCGCCTCTGCCTCGGTCTTGGCCCGCTGGTCAGTTCCGTGGGGCTTGCCGGTGAGAGCCTGACCGCGGCGGCGGTGTACTCGGAGACGCCGAGCGTCGACCTGTCGCGTGACGTGCTGATGGTGCAGCCGGAAAGGCTGTCCGTCATGGAAGCGCCGTCGATGGGCTGGACCGATCTCGGCCGGGTGGATCGGGTGCTCGCGCTACGCGCGACGGCCCAGATGCCTCACGCCGGCGCCGACGCGGATCTGCGGCTCGCCGCGAGTTGAGGGCTCCCTAGAGCCGTTTTCGCTTCGGTGTAGTGGGCGAAAATGGCTCAGCGGTTTTCACAGCCGCGGGTGCGACAGAGGGCGCGGGTGGAAGCTGGATGGCAAACGGGGTCAGACCCCTGCACTTCGGGGTCTGACCCCAATTCTTGATCCCAGCTTCCACACCAACGGCCTCGCTGGTACTACACTCAGATGAAAACCGCCCTAGCCTGCGAGCGTGAAGTCCGCGACCACCGGATAGTGATCTGACGCCAGTCGGGCGCGCGGGCTGCGATGCAGTGAGATGTGTTGAACGGCCGACCGAGGCTGGATCCAGATGCGATCGAGCCGCAGGATCGGCCACCGTATTGGGAAGGATCTGACCGTCGGCGAGTGGCCCAGCCGCTCGTCGAGCACGTGCACCACCGACCTGCCCGGCAGCCAGTCGTTGAAGTCACCCATTACAACGACGACGGTACCTCGGACGGAGTCGAGGTACTTCAGGATCTCGGCCACCTGAAAGCGACGCTCGCCGATTCGCAAGCCCAGGTGGGCCGCGAGCACGTGAATCTCGGTGCCGTCAACTTCGATCGTCGCCGCCAGCGCCCCCCGCGGTTCGCGGTTCTCGACCGACAGATCGACGCGATGCACTTCGCGAATCCGGTGACGGGTCAGGATCACATTGCCGAATGAGTGCGAACCAGCACGCCGCGTCGGTCCCAGTGCGCATTCATAGCTGTCAAGCTCTGTCAGCACGACCGGCGTCCGCGTCTCCAGCGCGATGTCGGCGGGGTAGCTGAACTCCTGGAGCGCAACCACGTCCGCGTCGAGCTCGCCAACAACGGCCGCGATCCGCGCGGGATCGCGGCGGCCGTCAGAGCCGACGCACGCATGAACGTTGTAGGTTGCGGCACGCATGCGCCGGGTGCCCGGCATCATCCGAACTCCGCGCGCTGACGCTGGCCCGCTGTCGCCGGCGCGAACTGCCGGATCAGGAGGAACAGCTGGAGCGCGAAGCCGGCGGCAACCAACGTGACCGCACATCCGATCGCCACAAGTGCGTTCGGCAGTGTCGGTTCGATCAATGTGCGCCGCAATAGTCCGCCGAGGATGCCGAGCCCAACGACCGGGGGCACAAAACCCAGAGCGCTCCCCAGCAGGTAGCTGCCGAATCGGACCTTGCCGGCTCCGCAGAGCAGGTGAAGGGGCGTGGCCGAGGCGGCGGTAGCGAACCGGAGGAGTGCCGGTGCTCCTGTCCCGTTCCGGCACAACCGCCGTCCCAACCGGTACGAGCGGGCGCTGATCCAGCGCGTCACCATCGGAAGCCCGACCGCTCGTCCGAACGCATAGCCAGTCGTCGCGACTGCGATCGATCCAATGAATGACGCTGTCACTCCTGCAGTCGGCCCGAGCGCGGTGGCCGCCGCCAGCGTCAGCAACCCTTTCGGCACCAGGCACCAGGCGCCCGCAATGAACAGGCCCGCGGCCGCCACTACGGTGGTCCACTCGTGATCGACGGATCGGACGAATGAACGAATCGCGACAAGCCAGGCCGGTGCGGACGCCTGTCCGCTGGACCAGCCCACAAAGAGGGCAGCCGCCAGGATGGCCGCCGGCAGAATCCACTCGCGCATGGGACTGCGGTCGGCGCCGAGGTCCACCGCGGGAAGAATGGGATCGACATCCGGTCCGAAGCCGATTGGCTCACCTGGATCCGTGGTCGTCTGAAGCGTCTCGCTCACTTCGGGCGCGTCTTCTACTTCGGCGATTTCGATGAGCGTTCGATCGTTACCGGTACGCGCGTCGATGAGCGCGCACATCGATCCCCGATGCCGGTCCTGGCCTTTGAGCTCGGCCGCTATCGTGTCTTCATCGGATCCGAGATGTTCAGCAAGCAGCCTCGCGAGAACCGCACTGATCCCGCGTCGCACCTCGGCGTCCTGATCGGGCGCAGCACCGACAGAGACATCACACTCGGTATCCATGCCCATCGAACGGTTCGACAGATTGGCGGACCCAACCCTCAGCAGAGTGTCATCAACGATCATCACCTTCGAATGGATGAAGGTCTGGACGTTATTCGCCCGCGAGGCCGTCGGGCTGACGATGCGCAGCCGCTTGTGACGGTCGGCGCTTCTCAGTTTCCGGAGTGCCGCCTCACGAAACCTTCCCATCGTCGTCTGCTCGAGCCATCCCTGGCATTCGTGCGGACTGACCACCACGACTTCGGGGCCATCGGATTCGCGGAGCCGGGCGGCAATCGCGTCCGCGATGCCGGCGTTCGTAAAGTATTGGTTCTCGATGTAGATGCGGTGGCGCGCGGCCGCAATGCTCTCGAGAGTGAGCGCCTCGCATTCGCGCACGGCAGGCGCGGGACTGGCTTCAGGAATCGTTCGAGAGATCGCGACGTCCGCGTCAGTGAAGTCCGGCTGCACGTCCTCCGGCCAGGTGCTGTCGCCTCGGGGATCGACGGCAGGCAGCTTCGTCGCGCCGAGAAGCCGCCAGCGCTCGCGCGACAATTCGCCCAGGCTCGCGGCCGCGTCGCCGTCCATCATCATCTGTACTTCGTGGTACGGGCCGTACGGCGTTCCTGTGACTGTGACGCGTTCGGGTTCCTCGATCCGATGTGCGGTCGTGTCCCATCGGTGGCCCGTGAGATCGAGACTGCCGCTGAAGGCGAGCGCGTCGTCGACGACGACGACCTTCTGATGGTGGCAGGCGCCCCACGGGTGCCGGCCGTCGTAGCCGAAGCGCACGCGGCGCGGCGTTCGCCAACCGAGACGGTACCGTGACAGCGGATCCCGCTCGAGCGAATAGAGGGAGCTGTAATCCCAGGTGAGGATGTAGCAGCGCAGGCGCGGCCGGCGGCGTGCGATGAAGCGGATGAGATCGTCAAGGTGTGTCGGGCCGTCGTCCGGGGATTCGCCCGGCAGGAGATTCGCGCGGCTCGCAATGTCCCAACCGAGAACGAAGACGGTGCGTTCGGCCTGGAGGAGCGCTTGTCTCACCAACCGGAAGTACTCCGCGCCGTCCTGAATGACGCGGATGCGGCTGGCGCGATCCAGGCGCCAACAGGTACGGCCGGGCACAAGGATGGAGTCGCGGGCCTGGTCGCTCGTGACTGCCATCCCTGGGCTCGGTCGCGTGGAACGGTCGATGCGACCGCTACTTGATCATCAGCTGATCGACGACCTTGGTCACCCCGTCCGTGTTCTTCGCCAGTTGCATCGCGCGCGCCTTGCCGGCGGCCGACTTCACGGTGCCTTTGAGCGTCACGACGTGGTTGGCGGTGTCGACGTTGATGTCCGAGCCCTTGAGGGCGTCCTCACCCAGGAAGAACCACTTGACCTTCGTCGTGATCCACGCGTCAGTGATTTTTTCGCCCGTCTTCGTGAGGCCGGACTTGACCCGCTCCGTGACGGTCTTGTCCTCGTTCGGATCGACCGCGATGTCGTTCTGGACGCGCGTCACCCCGGTCACTTTGGCGAGCCGGCCGGCTTCCGCCTTTTGCGCCGCAGTGGCTACGTCGCCGGAAAGCGTGACGACGCCCTTTTCTACCTTGACCTTCACGTCGTATTTACGAACGACATTGCTCGTTTCCAGCCTGTAGTTGACACGGTCCTTGATCGAATCGTCCGTCACCGCCGGACTGGCCGGGGCGGACGTACGGGCCTGCGCCGCAGCCGGCGCGGGGCTGGCCGTGACGACGAACGCGGCGAATAACGCCGCGCTTGAGAATGATTTGAGCAGCATGATGATTTCCCTCCAAACTCTGGGCTCGGACTGAGCCACCCTTCAACAGTCTCAAGACGCGTGCCACGCGTATCGCACGGTGATCGCTCCCATCCCATGGGCGTTCCACAATCGCGCGCAGGGACTGAGCGTTGGATCACCCACTGTGTGTAGCTGGTTGCTCCCCGGCGGACTGCCGCCAATCTCATGGCAGATGGCCCGTGGTACTTGCTTTGCTCGATTCCTGCGTGCACGCCGCTCAAATCCCACGGGGAGATACGCATGGCCCGCAGAACGTCACGCAGAATCCGCTACGCCGTCGTCGGCCTCGGCCACATCGCCCAGGTGGCCGTCCTGCCGGCTTTCGCGCATGCCCGTCGCAACTCGGAGCTTACGGCGCTCATCAGCGGCGACCGGACCAAACTCGAAGTACTGGGACGCCGGTATCGCGTGAACACGCGGGGAAACTACGACCAGTTCGAACGCTGCCTGAGCGAGTGTGATGCCGTATACATCGCGACGCCGAATACCGAGCATGCCGAGTTCGCGATCCGCGCAGCGCACGCCGGTGTGCACGTGCTTTGCGAGAAGCCGCTCTCGACCACCGATGCCGAATGCGCCCGCATCATCCGCGCGTGCCGGGAAGCCGGCGTCAGGATCATGACCGCCTACCGTCTGCACTTCGAACCAATCACCCTGGAGGTCTTGCGGCTCATCCGAAGCGGCCGAATCGGCGAGCCAAGGGTCTTCGAGTCGACGTTCTCGATGATGGCGAAACCCGGAAACATCCGTACGCGGCCCGAGACCGGCGGCGGCACGCTCTACGATCTCGGTGTGTACTGCATCAACGCGGCGCGCATGGCATTTGGCGCCGAGCCGGTCGCCGTCGCTGCGTTTTCCGTGGACGGAGCGCGGTCCGGGTTTCCAGGCGTGGATGAGACTTCTTCAGCCGTGATGCGGTTCGAAGGCGATCGCCTGGCGACGTTTACCGCCAGTTTCGGCGCGGCGGACGTGTCGAGCTATCGGATCGTCGGCACGAAGGGAGACATCCACGTTCAGCCGGCGTACGACTATGCGGAAGGGCTGGCCTACACCCTCACGCGCAATGGCAAGGCGATCCGGAAACGGGGCAGGAAGGTCGACCAGTTCGCGGCCGAGTTGCTGTATTTCTCGGACTGCATCCTGAAGGATCGCGAGCCGGAGCCCTCAGCCGAAGAGGGTGCCTGGGATCTTCGAATCATCGACGCGCTGCTCGAGTCGTCGCGCCGAGGGGAGTTGATTGCCTTGCGGGCCTTCGGGCCGGAACCGGGGCCACGCGCATCCCAGGCGACGTCACGCCCTGCCGTGCGCAAGCCCCGCACGGTCAAGACCCAGACTCCGCGCGAGTAGGTCCGCCTCCGATGCGGGCTCTCAACATCCGGTTTGCAGCCCAGGCAATCCCGAACGGAATCCCCAGGCAGGCGACCGCCGCCAACACCATCAGCGGCGTCGGATCGCGTACGACGGCCTGCAACTGATGGCCGAATCCCGCGAGTGCCACGACGAACGCTCCCATACCGAGGAGCGTGCCCAGCATGAAGTCCCGGTACCTCACGCCGGACGCACCCGCCAGAATGTTCGCGAGCACGAACGGCGCGGGTACTTTTCTCATGAAGAAGACGGCGAGCGTACCGTTGCGCTTCAGCGCGTGGGCGAGCCTTCTGGCGCGTATCCCTCCGAGCCGCTCGACGCGCTGTCCTCCGGCTAATCTGCCGATTCCGAACCCGACCGACGCACTCAGAAGACAACCGGCCATCGCGTAGGGAGGGCCAAGCCACGGGCCGAAGGCAATTCCCGTGGCGGCAACCATCAGCAGTACCGGCACCATCAACAGACCGAGCACCGCGAAGGCCAGGGCCACGATCGGCAGGGCGTACCACTGGCTGCGATGCGTTGCCAGCCACGCTGAGAGCGCCTCCGAGTCCGGCACCGTCCATCGGACGCCGCGCTCCCAGGCGACCACGCCGGTGACGATGATCGCAATCGCGCCGGCCACGATGGCGAACTCCGTCCACCCCATCCGGCTGCCCGGCAGGTCGGCCGATGAACGCCACGGTCTGCCTATGTTCGGTAACACCGGCCGTACTCCCTGAACGTGATTGGCAACGGACTCAGCAGCGCCGTGAAATCCGGTTGGCAAAGGAATGAGGCGCGTGGCTTCGAACACGGTCACGACGTCGATGACTGGCTCACGGCTGAAGCCATCGTTCGGCAGCGCTGCCTGCGGGCCTGATCGAACCGCGGCATTCGTCAGCGACGCGGCCGCCTGCGAGCCGTTGTTCCCCGCGGGCGCTTTCTGCGCGCGACGACTGCGTGCGGACCGGCTTTGCGCGCCGCCTCGGCGCGCGCGCCCGGCACCTCGGGGGAGCGTGTCTCGTCGCCGGGCTTTGTCTCCGGAACATCCGCGTCCTTCTGGAAGTCCGGCAGGTTGTCGCGGCGAAACGCCGCATCGTCCTTCAACCCGATCTCGAGCTTGTCTTTCCACGTCATGGACACACCACCAATCAGGGGGCGCGAGGCCCGCGAATGAGTTGACGAGGCGATCAAGAGCAAGCCCAGTGCCACTCACGGTAGCGCGGTGCCAAAGGGAATGACCCAGCGGACCGGCCCCGGGTGGTAAAACCTGCGGCGCACGGGGCATGCGACTTGCACTGATTAGGGCAGGGAGGTCGCCATGCGTACGATCCTCGCCCTCACCGCCCTCGCTCTCACTGTCGTCACCTGGAGCGAGCCGAAGATTCAGAGCGTTCAACCCGATCGGATTGCTGTGTCCGCGCGCGTGCAGCCGATTGTGATTACCGGCGAAAACTTCGAACCGGGCCTGACGCTCGTAGTGTTGAATCCGGCGGGAAAATCGACGACGTATTCCGGCCAGGACATCACGGGACGCACGGCTACGACGTTCCGCGTGTCGCTGCCATTCGACACGGCGGGTGCGTATGAACTCGTCGCTGCGAACGCCGATGGCGGCCGGTCCACGCCGTTCCGGATCGACGTGAAGAAAGGCGCGAACGCGCCGATGATCGAGCGCGTTCAGCCCGATGAGATCCGGCGAAGCCAGGAGGCGCAGGTGATCACGATCCGCGGGGCGGGCTTCCAGCCAGGGCTGCGGGTCACGCTGACGGATCCGACAGGCACGGTCACGGTGACAGACGCATTCGATCGGCTCGAGTCGTCTATCGTCGTGGCGCGCCTGGTCTTCGAGATCTCCGGCGTCTACGGCCTGACGGTTGCGAACTCTTCGGGCGAGTCCTCGAATTCGATCTCGCTGACGATTCGCTAAGCGTCTGTATCGGCATCGGCGGCGGCTGTCGCCTCGCCGATGCCGCACTCCTTCATCTTGTTCAGCAGCGTCTTGTAGCTGACCTTGAGATAGGCCGCGGCCTTCCTGCGATTCCAGTGGAATCTGGTCAGCGCTTCGTCGATCGCCTGCCGTTCGGCGCGCAGGGCCGCGGCTTTGGCCAGCGCGTGCAGATCGCCCTCGATCTCTGGCTCGGGCGGCTGCGGCGCTGGTGGCTGCGGAGCCGCCGCCCTATGCTGCGCCGCGGCGGCCGGAGGATTCGACGCCCGTGCGTGCCGGCCCGCGAACAGCCGTGGCGTCTCCGTCTGGGTGAGTCGCGCGAGCTCATTCAGGATCAGCGACTCGTCCTGGAGCACGACAAAGCGTTTGATGACGTTCTCGAGCTCGCGGATGTTGCCGGGCCAGCTGTACTCGACCAGCGCGCTCGTAAGCGCCGGCGTCAGCCGCAGACGCGGCCGCTTGTAGAGCCTCGAGAACTTGGAGAGGAAGTACTCCACGAGGGGAACGATTTCGTCGCTGCGTTCGCGCAGCGGCGGAATGCGGATCTCGATGACCTGCAGCCGGTAGTACAGATCCTCCCGGAACGTGCCGGCCGCGATCATCGTCTCGAGATCCTGATTCGTCGCGGCGATGATTCGGGCATGGACGCCGATGGTCCGGTTGCTGCCGAGCCGGGTCAGCTGGCGATCCTGGATCACGTGGAGCAGCTTGGCCTGCAGTGCGGGCGGCGTCTCGCCAATCTCGTCGAGCAGGATTGTTCCGCGATCGGCGAACTCGAACCGGCCGACGCGCGTGGCGCCGGCGCCCGTGAAGGCGCCGCGCTCGTGCCCGAACATCTCGCTTTCGAGCAGCTCGCCGGGCAGCGCGGCGCAGTTCACCTTGACGAACGGCTGCGAGCGGCGCTCGGACCGCCGGTGCAGCTCGCGCGCGATGATTTCCTTGCCCACGCCGCTTTCGCCGGACAGGAGCACGCTGACTTCGCTGTCCGCGACGCGATCGACCATCCTCAGCACGTCCTGCATCGGGCCGTTCGAGGCGTTCCAGCTGGGCTGCGCGCCCTCGGGATCGTCGGCGAACTGCAGATTCAGCCGCTGAACCTCGCTCATCAGCGATTGCCGTTCGAGCGCGTTCCTGATCGCCGCCTCGAGCGCCGCCTCGCCAACGCCGTCGGCATCTGCCGGCTTCAGGACGTAGTCAGCCGCGCCGGCCCGAAGGGCTTCGACGATCGTGGCGGGCGCCTGCCGGCCGGACAGCATGATGACCTGGACAGTCGGATTGGACTGCCGCAGCGCCTTCAGGATGTCGAAGCCGTCGCGGTTGGGCATCATGACGTCGAGGAGCACGAGGTTCGGCTGATAACCCTCGCGAAGCTGCTCGAGCAGCTTCGCGCCGTCGTTGAACGTGTCGACCTCGTAACCGCGGGAGCGGAGCAGTGTTTCGATGAACTCCGTGAAGACGGGCTCATCATCGACGACCGCGAGGCGGGCGGTCACGCGGTCGTGGGCGCTCCGGTCCCGTGTCTCAGTGGGAACGTCACGATCAGACCGTTGCCATTTGCGAGTTTCTGAATCAGACCCGATGACCATGCGATTCTCCTGCCTGCTGCTGCGACCGCAAGTCCGTGCGACCACAAATCAAAGGGCTCGACACCGCCGGCCGGCTCCGTGCCGGCGGCAAGGAATCTGAGCTCACCCGGCGTTGACTCGACGCGCAAGGTGCGCCCGCTGCCCACGCTTCTCACGACAACGAAGACGGCCTCGGCGACTTCGCCGGCATCACCGGCCAGCGACACCTGCGCTCCATCCGTGACGGCGGAGGACGCGATCGCGGCCGACTTGTGCTCGGCCAGCCTGCTGAACTCGGCCACCAGCTCCGACGCCGGAACGTCCGCCGTTCTCACTCGGTCACCGCCCGTATCAAGATCAATGAAGTCGCTGGCATCCTGGCAGAGCCGCGCCGTCTGGCCCAGCGCCGAGAGGGCCTTGGTCACTGCCCGCTCCGTCTCGGCGGCGGCCGTGAGGCGACCCTCCTGCATCATGCGCAGGTACCCCTGGGCCACCCCAAGCGGGGTCCGCAGGTCGTGCAGCAGGACGCGCAGAACGCGCTCGGCGTCCGTCATTGGATGCTCAGAAGAAACTTCACTATACCCGGCAAAGTGACACGTCGCGCGGCTGCAATAGCACTGCCACTACCCGCAGATCATTGACGGAGGCGCGGTACAAATCTTGATAAGACGTGCGCGCGACGGGGGGACCATGCAGGCCTCACTCAACTGGGCAGTAATTCTGGCTGGTGGCGACGGTTTGAGATCGCAACCAGACGCGCAGGTTCCGGCTGACATGAGGCCTCGGCAGTTCTGCCGCCTGCTCGCCAGGCAGACACTCCTCGGGGCCACCAGGGCCAGGCTGTGCCACATAGTGGCACCCGACAACACACTGTACGTCGTCAACGGCCAGCACCGGCCGTTCTACAGAGATGACGTAACGGATGTAGGTAGCCACCAACTCATTGAGCAACCTGCCAATCGAGGGACCGGCCCGGCCATGGCCTATGCCCTGGCCAAGCTCAAGCGGTACGACCCGGGCGCGGTCGTCGGCTTCTTTCCATCGGACCAGCACATCGACAACGTCGCACTCTTCAGCCGGGCCATCGCAGGCGCCTACTGGGCCGCCCGGCAGGATCCGACTCGCGTCGTGATGATCGGCGCGCCACCGGTTCGCCCGGAGTCGGACTACGGCTGGATCGTGCGGGGCACGTGGCAGGCGCGTCTGAGTGTCGCGGCGCAGTTTCCAGTCCACTCCGTCGAATCGTTCATCGAGAAGCCGGCGGAGTCGCTGGCGCACGCGCTCATGGCGAACGGTGGGCTCTGGAACACGTTCATCATGATCGGCCGCGTTCGTACGTTCCTTGCGTTGATCGCTTCCGCCACGCCACAGTTGTGCATCAGCTTCACGCCGCTAGTCAGCGCCGCTGGTCTTGCCGCGGAATCCTCGATCGCCGACGCCGTCTATGCGGAGACGCCGTGCCTCGACTTCTCGCGCGACATTCTCGCACCACAACCGGAGCGGCTCTCGGTGCTCGAGGCGCCGGCGATGGGCTGGACAGATCTTGGACGCGCCGATCGCATGCTGTCGCATCTTGACGCTCCGGCGTATCCCATGCGCGGTCCCAGCGCCGCCCACGGACTCTCGGCAAGCTGAATGCGTCACTTAGGCGCCGGCGAGCCACAGTAGCCGCGCGCCTATAGGCGCGGCACGGGGACCGATCGCAATCGCTGCAGGAGCTCGGCATGATTCAGCGGCTTGACGAAGTGATCGTCGAAGCCTGCTTCGAGTGACTTGCGACGGTCCTCTTCCTGACCCCAGCCCGTGAGTGCCACGATGAAGACCTCGCGTCCCCACGAGCGCGCTCGCAGCAGCCGGCAGAGCTCGTGGCCGCCGAGTGTCGGAAGTCCCACGTCGAGGATCGCCGCGTGCGGACGGAATTGTTCCGCGAGTTGCAGGGCCTCAGGGCCGTCGTGGGCGGTGGCCGTCTCGTGGCCGCCGAACGAGAGCAGCATCGCCAGCGACTCGGCGCTGTCTTCGTTGTCATCGACGACGAGAACCCGCAGCGGAGCGGTGGCCAGAGAGTCCGGCAACGCGTCCTGTGCGGCGCGGCGGTCTTCCGTGACCGTCGAAACCGGCAGAGTGACGATGAACTCACTGCCGCGTCCGGGTCCGTCGCTGCGAGCCTGGATTCGGCCGCCGTGCAACTCGACGAGTTTCCGTACCAGGGTCAGGCCGATGCCGAGACTGCCGCGCGAATAGTCACTGCCGCCATCGACCTGCGCGAACATGTCGAAGATCGTTTCCAGCGCTTCCGCCGGTATTCCGATGCCGTCGTCGGTGACCGAGATCGTCACGTCCGGGCCGGCGGCGTGAACCGCGATCCGGATACAACCCGGACGTGCCGAGTACTTGCATGCGTTGTTGATCAGGTTGCTGAAGACCTGCACGAGCCTGATCGGATCGGCGTCGAGAAACACCGATGCCGACGTTCCGGAAATGTCGAGCGTGTGGCCGCCGCGCTCGATGTACTCCGAGCAGGTCTCGATAGCCTGGCCGAGCACATCCGAAAGCGTGATCCGCATCCTTCTCAGCTCGAGGCGGTCTCGCGTGATTCGGTTGACGTCCAGCAGATCGTCCACGAGCCGGACCATGTGGCTGATCTGACGATCCAGCACACCGAGACTCTTCGAGAGCAAGGCCGCGTCTCCGCCGGCGTGCCTGACGAGCTCGAGGGCGTTCTTGATCGGGGCCAGCGGATTGCGCAGCTCGTGCGACAGTGTCGCGAGGAAGTCGCTCTTGCGTCGATCCGCGTCGCGCACCGTCTCCTCGGCGCGCTTGCGTTCCGTGATGTCGATGGCGATGCCGCCGACCCACTCTGCGTCGCCGGTGGGGCCGGCAATCGGAAACTTGTTCACGAGCGAGTGATGGAGGAGCCCGTCCTCGTGTTCCAGCACCTCGACGGTCTGAACGCCCACGCCGTCGGCCAGCGCGCGGCGATCGTTTTCGACAAACTCCTTCGCCACCTCGTCCGGGAAGAGATCGGCGTCCGTCTTGCCGATCAGCGCGTCGCGCGGCACACCGAAGGCCTTCATGGCGGCGTCGTTGGCGAAGACATACCGGCCCTGGATGTCCTTGATCCACGCCAGGCCCGGCAGATGGCGCATGAACCGGCTGAATCGCTCCTGCGTGCTCTGCAGCGCGCGCTCGGCCCGTGTCCGGTCGGTGATGTCAATACAGGTGCCGATATAGCCCGTGAACGTTCCGTCCTCGCCTTGCGTGGGCACGCCGTTGTCGAGAACCCATCGGTACTCGCCGTCAGCGCGGCGGAGACGATATTCCATCGAGAACGGCCTGCGGATGTCGAATGCGGTGACGTACGTGTGGAGACACCGCCGGACGTCATCGGGATGGACATTGTCCGCCCAGCCATCGCCGACTTCCTGTTCGATCGTCCGTCCGACGAACTCGAGCCACTGCCGGTTGAACCACGTGCATTTCTTGTCGATGCCGCTCATCCAGATGAGCACGGGCGCCGCGTCGGCCATTCTCCGGAACTGCTCCTGCGTCCTCCGCTCCTCGGCCGCCGCGCGCTCACGCTGTTTGACGGTGGCGACGATGCGGGCTGCGTCACCGAAGCCGATGATGATGGCGGATGAGACGCCGAACGCCGCCATCCGGACCCAGTCGAGGCTCTGATAGGGACCGAACCCGATGCCGTTGATGAACAGGTAGTCGCACGCGGCGTAGCCGGTGGCTGCCGTCAGGAGTCCCGCGCGCCATCCGCCAAACCACACCGACGTGGCAACGGCGGCCGGCAACGCGAGGAACGCCACCTGGCCGGTTTCGATCCACGGAGCGAGCGCCCAGCGGACGGCAACGGCCGCCGTGGCCAAGCCGATCGCCAGACCGTAGCGCGTGAGCGCGGATCTAGGAGGCATCCTCTCCAGCGAGATCCAGTTTACCGCGCGTCGCTGGGTCGAGAGTCACGCGCGTTGCCGATCGCCTCCGACAACGCTTCGAGCAGCAGCGCGGGATCGACCGGCTTAGGAATGTGCCATCCATAGCCCGCCTCGAGTGCGCGCGCGCGGTCTTGCGGGCTCGCGGATGCGGTGACCGCAACGGCCGGTAGTGAACTGTTCGACGCGAGCAATCGAATCGTCCTGATGAGTTCGTAACCGTCGCGGTCGGGGAGTCCGAGGTCCGAGACGAGCACATCGAATTGGCCGGTCTCGACGAGCCGCAGCGCTTCGACGACCGAAGACGCGACCTCGACGCTCGCGCCGTGCATGCCGAGCAGGATCGCCAGAAACTCCCGGCCGTCGGGCTCGTCTTCTACGAGGAGCAGTCGAACGCCCGCGAGCGCGGTGCTGCGATCGGGTGTGTGTGGCCTTGCGGCGCGGACAGCCGGGGTGTCGAACGCTGCGTCCCCGGCAAGGAGCTGCGTTCGTCCTCCGACAGTCCGCGACACTTCGAGCAGGTCGTTCAGAATCTCGGCCTGAGCGCGGCCGTTTCGTTCGAGCTTCTCGAGCGCGCGCTGGCGCATGTCGGCGGGGAGCGCGTCCGATTGGAGCAGGTGGGCCCAACCCAGCATGGCGTTGAGCGGATTCCTGAGGTCGTGCGAGAGCGTGGCCAGGAAGCCGTCCAGCCATTCCTCTATCGCGGGATCGAGTTGCGGCGGTTCGTCGCGCGTCATCAGCCTGCGTGATTACACGTGCACAAATCATGCGGAGCCGCGGGCGGACGACGAGCGCGCCTTGTGGCGCGCGACGCCACATTCTGCGAATTGACTTACCGGATTTTGGAGCGTAGTGTGATCGAACACGCTTAAGCCGCCGCAAGGCGGCGCGGGGGACCCACCGGCGCGATTCCCGCGCCAAGGGGCGAATGGAGCAGCCGCTCCAAGAGGACTCCAACCTCTAGCCCGTCAGCTAACCCCGTCAGCGGTTGGAGGCACATCGTGTCTTTCCCACGCTTGCTCACAAGTGCAATCGCAGTATTCGTCTGCGCGCTCTGTTTCGTCTGGCTCGCCGGATCGTCCAATCCGGTGACACCGGCCGGATACGTCGGCTACCTCACGAAAGGCGCCGTCTTCGGACAGTCCAGGTTCTACGGCGTTCAGCGCGGCCCGACATCGGCCGGCCGCTCGTGGCTCCTGCACGTGACGAATGTCAGCGTCACGCCGTACACGTACACAGAGGACTTCCTCGGCGACGAAGCCGTTCTCAGCCGGGACAACCTGAAGATCAGCTTCCGTGTTCACACCGTCTGGCGAATCGACGACGCGAAGATTCCGGATTTCATGAGCCGATTCAGCACGACGGTGAACCGCGATGCCATCGAGCGGGATCCGGACGCGATCGTGAAGACTGCCTACACGAACTTCGTGCGCGAACCCCTCAAGACGTTCGCGCTCGACGAAGTGCAGCGGCGGAACGGCCTTGAAATCAAGGAGGCGCTGATCCCGATTGGCGAGGCCGTGCTGCAGCGCGTGCAACGCTATACCGCGAACAGCCCGTTCCTGATCGCCAGCGTCGTCGTCGGTAACGTGCAGTACCCGCACGAAGTCGCCGACGCCGTATCGCGCAAGCTCGCCGCGACGCAGGAACTGCAGCGCATGGACACCGAGATCGAGATCGAGCGCAAGGAACGGACGAAGCGCGAGGTGCAGGCGCAGGGCATCGCGAACGCGATGCAGATCATCCGTGGACAGCTGAGCGATCGCTACATCCAGCACGAGGCCATCGAGGCGCAGAAGGCCATGGTCGGATCGCCGAACCATACGGTCGTCTACATTCCGGTGGGATCGATGGGCGTGCCGCTGACGGGAACGTTCTCGGCGACGGCGCCCCAGGGCGCGGCGCCTGCCGCGCCTGGGGCGCCGCCGAAAGTGCAGAAGTAACCCGGGCTCAGACCGGTCGTCGACCCTGGATGATCCTGACGAGGACCACGCCGATGGCGATCACGAGAAGCAGGTGAATGAGCCCGCCCATCGTGTTCGCGCTCACCATGCCGATGAGCCAGAGAATCACGAGGACAGCGAAGATGGTCATCAACATTTTGGACCTCCTGAGTCGCGATATTGCGTAATGGCCGTCGGAAGTACATGACTGCAAGAGGATTGCCACTCGCGCCGGTGGAGGGACCGGCGCGAGTGCGTCTGAAACGGCGCGCGCCGGGCTAGATCGACTTGTACGTTACCTGCGCGCCAGAGATGTGGAAGCCGATGACACAGGCGCCGCAAACTCCCGGGTGTCCCACGCGACCTTGAGGACGGCGCCGTCGCCGCGCGGCTCCATGGAGAAGGTCAATCCCTCGACGCTGTCCGTTCGCGTGCCGGCGGTGAGATCGGTGCGGCCGAGCTCCTTCGTCGCGTCATGCACGGTATGGAACTGGCCTACGTCCTTGCTGATGATGAGCTGGAAGCGATCGGGAGCGGGGACTATATAGAACGTGTGGTCGCCGGCCGGCACGTCCAGCGTCCCGATCCTGATCGGCGCGCTGGTGGTGAGCGTCGTGGCTTCGTCGGCGCCCGGCATCCAGACGTCGTTCCACTTCACGATACCGCCCCAGATCTCACGGCCCCGCTTCTGCGGCGAGCCCCACTCGAGGCCGACGAGCACGTTTCCGACAGTCACGAGCAGCACTTGGCGCGGACTGCGGCGCGCGGTCGCCGGCCGCGCGGCCGACGTACCGCGCCGTCCGAGCACGGGCACTGAACGCGCGAATGCCGCGATACGGACCGCAGGATCGGCCACGTCTTCAGCATCGAACTGAAACTTCGCTGCCACGACGCGGTCGAGCTCGCCGGTCGCGGCATTGACTGGGCCACGGGTGACGATGCCGTCGGCCCGTGCCGCACGTGCGGCGATCACCGCGTTCGCGAGCGCCGGGCCTTCGGCGAACACCGTGGTCGTTGGGAAACGCTCATCGTTTCGAAGATTCGTAATCCACTTTGCGACGTCGGCCGCCGAGGGCGTGCCGTCGATCTGAACGGCCGCGATACCGGCTACCGAGAGCGCATCAGCGATCGCCGAGCCGGCCGGCGACAGCACAACGACGACTGGCGGACGGGCCGGAGACTGGGGCACCAGCTGACGTGCGGGGACAAGTCCCGCTGGAGTCTGGAGCGTGAATGTGGCGGCGACGAGTGCGAGGACAGAACGTTGGAACACGCCTGGCCCTATGGCGTGCGGCGGAACAACCCGACCATCGACGCCTTGCCTCGGACGTGCCCAGCCATCGCGGCGACGATGGCCGCGCGCGTGTCCGCCGGAGACGCGCCCACGGCCGGCACGTCAATCATCGTGTCGAGCGCGTAGAGCTCGAACAAGTAATGATGCGCCGGACCAGAGGCCGGTGCGCCCGGTCCGCGGTAGTTCGGGCCGGTCGCGCTGATTTGTCTCGAGCCGTCAGCGAGCTCAGGGCCTTGAGGGATCTTTTCCGGCAGGCTGGTCGTGGTCCCGGGAATGTTCCACACCAGCCAGTGCAGCGTGTCGTCGTTGCCGCGCATAGCGTCGATGTCATGCACGATCAACACGAAGCTCGTCGCTGGAGTCGGCGCGCCCGTCCACGCCAGCGGTGGCGACACCTCGTCACCCGCCTGCGAGTACTTCAACGGAATCGTGCCGCCATCCGTCCAGCCGGTCGTCGAGAGGGTCATCACCGCGACGGCGCCTCGGCCACCACCGCGCCCACCACCCTGGGGAGCTCCGCCGGCCCTCTGTCCCTGTTGCTGCGCGCCTTGCTGCTGCTGTCCTTGTTGCTGGGGCGCCTGCGCTGTGCCGATGTCAGTGGCAGGCGCCGCAAGACCGAGCGCGTCGAGACGCACGCACGTCGCAAGAGGCGCGCCGCCAAGACCCGCGCTGAGTGCGAGTGCGCCGATGAAACCGAACGTCCAGACCTGGCGTGTCATTTGTGACTCATTTATAGGTGGGGGGCTGAAGCTTGCGCCATGCGTCGTATCGCACTCGCAACGTCTTCACGGGATTGAGGTTCTCACCGGGCTTCATCGCACCGGGACCGCGATCGGCTCCGGGCTGCGCGACGTTGATGTACATCGCGTACTTGCCGTTGTTGTGCGAATCGCCGTTCGTATCATTGGCTTCGGACATCAGGATGTACGCGACGTGCGCCGTCTTTCCGTCGCACGGATTGGCGGGCGTCGATCCATCCGCGGGCGGGGGAGGGCACGTGCAGCGGCTGTCGCCGCCGGCCGCGTCCGCCGCTTCCATCGCCGCCATCACGCGGTCCGTCAGCGCGCCCTTGGTTTCGAGGAACGCTTTGACGGCGTTCGGCACCACCTGACCCGGCCGCAGAATGTTGCCCTGAATCGAGTAATAGATTTCGGTGCCGGGCACCTGTCCCTGAATGTCCTGGGAAACGTAGCCGTTCGTGAGTCCGGAGTGTCCCGCGCTGCGGCCGGTGAGATCGACGATGCCGAACTGCCGCGACTGGAACGCGGGATCCTGGCTCAGCAGGTCGATGATCTTCGACGGGTCCGTGCCCTTCTGCAGCTCCGTGAACACGAGCATCTGATTCGCATGAGTGCCATCGACGCTCGCCTGGCAGGCCGCGACGCCTTTGCCGGGCACCACCACCGCCTGAACGCCTTTCAGGAACTCATCGTTGTTGTTGACGCATGTCGCGGATGCGATGACGACGCGTTTGGTGGCCTTGTCGACGGCGATGATCGACCACGTCGCCGACGCGGCGGACGGCACGAGCAGCAGGGCGGAGACGAGAGCTGAGACTCGAAGCATGAACGGATTATAGGGCCGGGTCTGAAGACCCGGCCGCCATGGAGCCCGAAGGCACACGCCATGGAGCCCGGGGTCTTTAGACCCCGGGTGTCTTCCCGTTTCCCGGCAACGTGAACTTGCTGGTCGAGAACAGCTGGCCGTCCACTTCCTTGTCCCAGCGGGCCTGCTCGGCCGCGCGGCGCCCGTTGTCCGTTTCCTTGTCGTATTGGGCCTGGGCGTTGGCTTCGTCGCGGACGTATCGCGTGGCGGCGTCGGACAGGTCGCCATTCGACCCGCGGCACGGCGCGACGAGCTCCGTGAAGTAGCGCCGCAGCCGCCGCGCGTGCACCTCGGTCAGATCGAAGTGCGTCTGCTCGTGCCGGAGCGCGCGGGCGCTGTCGGCGGGCCGCTGCAGGATGTCGGGGCGCACCCATGACTGTTCCGGACGAAACGCCGCAAGGACGCGGAACTCGAACGCCGACCCGACGCAACGGACGCCATGAAGCAGCGAGTAGGCCGTCTCTGCGGCGGCCGGGCTCTCACGCGGCGGCTGCCCACGGAAGTCCTTCCACGTAAGCGGACGTCGTGGTGTCCACGCGAAGGCATCGAGCTCCTTCACGCGCGCATTGATGGATTCGGTGAGCGATGGGCCGGCGGGTGCGGAGGTCGGCAACGAAGCCAGACAGCCGGAGACAATCAACGCCGCCACAACGATGAATATGCGGGGCATGAAGCCATTGTAAGGCCGGAGCCCGGGTCTTCAGACCCCGGGGCCGAGCCGTGAGTGCCTGCGCGAGTACAAGAAATAGATACCGCATCCGACCACCATCCAGATCGCAAGGCGTTCCCATGTCGCGGCGGGCAGGCTCAGCATCAGTGCGAACGAGACGACCGCGGATGCGATGGGCACGGCTGGTACCCACGGGGTGCGGAAGGGCCGTATCAGAGCCGGCTGCGTGCGGCGCAGGACGAGAACACCCAGCGAGACGATCACGAACGCCATCAGGGTGCCGATACTGACGAGATTGCCGAGAACACTGATCGACGTGAACCCCGAAGCGAGCGCGACGATGACGCCGGTGGCCATCGTTGTCAGGTGTGGCGTCCGGTACTTCGGGTGAATGCGGCCGGCCCACGCCGGCAGCAAGCCGTCCTGCGCCATGGACATGAAGATTCGCGGCTGCGCCATCATCTGCACCACCATCGTCGATGTGAGTCCGGCGACGATGCCGATCTTGACGAGCGGCGCAAGGAGACGCATCACGGCCTCCCAGGTGGTGCCGGCCGCCGCCGTGCGTGCGTGATCGATTGCGACCGCCATGGGCGCAGGCCCGCCGAGATCGCGATACGGCACGAGCCCGACCATGACCGCCGAGACCGCGATGTAGAGGAGCGTGCAGACCGCGAGCGAACCAAGGATGCCGCGCGGCATATCGCGTTGCGGATGCCGCGCCTCCTGCGCGGCCGTGGAGACGGCGTCGAAACCGATGTAGGCGAAGAAGATGACGGCGGCGCCCCGGATGATGCCCGACCAGCCGAACTCACCGAAGGTGCCGGTGTTTGGAGGAATGAAGGGCGTGTAGTTCTCGTGCCGGATGAACATCGAGCCAGCCGCGATGATGAGCAGGATGATGGCGACCTTGATCACCACCACGACCGCGTTCACGTTCGCGGATTCGCGGACGCCGCGCACGAGCAGCCACGTGACGAAGAGGGAGATCAGGACCGCCGGCAGATTCAGGACGGCAGTCACGGTCGAGCCGTCAGCGAGCGTGATGACGGTGCCGGGCGCCGCACTGATCGCGGCCGGAATCCGAATCCCGATGTCGCCGAGGAGGCTGACGACATTGCCGGACCACCCGACCGCGACCGTCGCGGCGCCGAGCGCGTACTCGAGAATGAGATCCCATCCGATCGCCCAGGCGACGAATTCGCCCAGCGTCGCGTAGGCGTACGTGTACGCGGAGCCGGCGACGGGTACCGTGGACGCAAATTCCGCGTAGCAGAGCGCGGCGAGGGTGCTGACGACTCCGGCGACGAGCATCGACAGCACGATCGCCGGTCCGGAGTTGGCGGCCGCCGCCTGGCCCGTCAGGACAAAGATGCCGGTGCCGATGATCGCGCCGATACCGAGCGCGATGAGGTTCATGGGCCCGAGCACGCGCTTCAGGCCATGCGTGCCCTCGGATTGCGCGATCAGCGCGGCTATGGGTTTGGTGCGAAGGAGTGACATGCCCGGCAGCCTAGCGGCGCCGGCGTGCCGTGATCTATTCCGCGACCTTCGTCCGTGGAGCGCTCGTCGCGAAGGTGCGCCGAGGTTGAACCAGACCGGCCCGGAGCTGGTCGTTCAGCCGGTAGGCATGACGAGCGGTGACGATGTCGCTCGAGTTGCGGAGACGCGATCGGAGTGTGTGAATGTGCCGCGCGGCGATGTTCGTGAGCTCGGCGCGATCGGCGTCCGGCGGCGCCAGCCTCGCGCCTACATCCACGACCGCGAGACCATCGCCACCGGACAGAAGGTCTTTGACGAGTGCCGTCCAGGTCTCGGCTTCGGGTGAGCCCGTCTTGAGCGTGAACTTTCCAGGTTCAGCCACCGCGCGGCCCCCGAGTTCGACGGCATGCTGTTGTGGCCAGAGCACGAGATCGAACGCGTCCTCGATCTCGGGCCGATCCGGCAGCGAGATCGGTCGATTGCCAAGTTTCAGCGGGAACAATCGATCGAAGAGCGCCGCAAGCGAGGGAACGACGATGTCGTTGAGGGCGCCCTTGTCCATGACGTCGCGCGGATCGAAGCCGGCTTCGAGCATCTCGCTGCCGAAGGTCGCGCTGTACCCGCGCTTGTTGGACAAGAACCGCACGGCGGGCGGTCGATCCGGGAACATGCCTCGGACCGTGGCTGCGAGGTAGATCGACTCCCACCAGCGATCAGTGGGAATGAAGGGCAGTGTGCCGAGCTGCACGTCCTGCACGAGGACGCCGCCGGGACGCAGTTGGCGGCTGACCCAGCGGCTGAAGCTCGCGACGTTCGCGAGATCGGGCGGCATTGGCGCCGCCACGATGACATCGGGGAATCGCGACGCGCACGCGGCCGCGGCCGCGCCGGTGTCGGGCCCCGGTCGATCGAGAACGGCGACGGTGATCTGGCCGAGCAGGTCGGGACGCACGTGCTGCACGACCGACAGCAGATCGGTCGTGTGATACAAGTGGTCCTCCACAAACACGAGCGGCCGGCGTTCGATCCCGGGCTCGTCGAGCCAGTTCATGACGACTACTGTATCGTCGGATCGGCGAAACACGCAGCCGGGGCGCGTCATGTTTCTCTACGCGGGCGTCGTCATTTTTCTGATCCTGTCCGCGTTTACCGCGCGATCGATCTGGCTGGCGTGGCAGGCGCGATCCGGTGAGGCGCGCGCGGCCGCCGTCTTCGACCTCGTCGGTCAGCGCACGCCGATGCGGCCCACGGACGCGCCTGGAGCGATGGCGTGGCTGCGTGTCGAGCTCGATCGCTACGCCGCGCACATCGCCGATCCGCGGCAGGCCGACGTCTATCGCGAGCTGGCCGCCGAATCGGAACGTGTGCCGGCGCTTCTCGCGCCACTGGTCTCCGCGCTCACCGATGCTTCTGGCGCCGGCGTGAGCGCGTCAGCACGGCTCGGTCCGGCGCAGAGCAGCGGGCCGTCATTGCGAGTCGAGCGAGTGCTGGAGGTTGGCGCCGATCGGCTGGCGGTGACGCGCCGCCGCGATCTCGACTCGGACAACCTGTCGGATCGCTCCGCGTCGAATCGATTCATCGGAGCGATGACCGTCCTGCCGTCACTGAAGCCCGTCGTCGATCGCGCGCTGGCGCAGACGTCGGCGCGTCAACTGCCGCAGCCGGTCCGCATCTACGCCGTGTCCGAGGACGGCACGCTCGTGTCGCTGCCGTGGGCGGGTGGCGACGACTCCGGGTCGCGTGAGGTCGCGTTGTTGTCCGCGCGCGCGGGTCTGCCGGCATTTGCACCACAGGAGTTCTTCTTCGATCGGCCGGCCTACTCCGGTTTCTATCTCGATCTTGGCGGCCGCGGGCTCGTGTCCACGATTCTTCGTCCGCAGACGCTGCCTGACGGGCAGCACATCGTCCTCGCGCTCGATCTTGCGTTCAGCGTGGACTGGCGCGCATTTGCGGAAGGCGTCGCGCCGCCTGTGGCCGGTACGGCGGTCGCCGCGCCGCCGGATGCGGGCTGGTCGACGCTGGAAACCTCGCTTGGTGAATCGGCATCCGAAGCCCTCAGGCGCGCGGTTTCGGAGCTCGCGTCGTCTGAGCGTCCCGCGCGATCGACCGTCAACGCCACGCCGCTCAAACACGGGCTCGTTGCCCGCGGCGCGCTCGCGGCGTTTCAGGTCGCCGATCGCACCTGGCTGCTGATGCTGTTCCCGCAATCGTCGCCGGCGTTTCCGGTGACGGCGGTGGTGCTCCTGGCCGGCATGCTCGCCCTGCTGCTCGCCGGTTTCGAGGTCAACAGGCGCCGTGCGGATGCGTCGAGGCGTACCGCCGAGCGCGCGCTGGCGGAGAAACAGAACCTGCTCAACACGATGCAGGTGCCTCTCGTCGTTGTCGATCCCAATACCGATGTCATCGTGTCGTCGAATCAGGCGGCGTCGTCCATCGGCATCCGCGCCGGCCGAGCATTCGGCGACCTCGTCTGGCCGGACGAGGCCGCGCGCGCCCACTATCAAAGGATGCAGATCGCATCACCGGAGCCGCGGCGCGCGTACGGCATTCCGGTCGCCGTGACAGGGGAGGCCGGCGCCGCGGA
Source organism: Vicinamibacterales bacterium (assembly GCA_035606665.1). Lineage (GTDB taxonomy): Bacteria > Acidobacteriota > Vicinamibacteria > Vicinamibacterales > SCN-69-37 > DASUGC01. The sequence continues at coordinate 29,826 of DATNEY010000026.1, forward strand.
ACGTCGCTACGCTGTTGTGCGTTCGGTGGCTGTCACCGCGCCCATCGAGGCGCTGAACGCCGACGAGCGCCATCGCCTCGGCGTGCTCTTCTTGCTCGATCGAGACGACGACCTCGCGTTGCTGGCGGATGAGATCGAAAGTGGCGCCCACCGCGACGAGCGCCGCCGACTCGCCGGACTCCTGTCGCACGGCGTCGACACCCTCGCGCGCGTGCTCGAGCACAGCTTGGGTGCGAACGGGTCGCGGATGGGGTCAGACCCCAACTTCCAGGCCTGGCTCGCCGAGTACCTCGAGCGGCGCATCACCGTGGCCGCATGGCTCCTCGATCACTGGGACGTGTCACCGCCACTTGCACCCGAGAGTGTCGTGGACGTCGATCAGGCGCGCGCCACCATCGACCGCTTCGAACGCATGTGCCGCATCGTCCGCGACGACCGGGATCTTCGGGCACGCTTGCACTGGGACAACGGGACGCTCGCGGTCGCGGGCGGACCTGTTTTCGAAACCGCAATCGACTGGCCGCCGGCGTTTGCATTCACGACGCCGGTGCGTGGCGCATTCGGTTGGTTCATCGGCGAGGTACTGACGAACGCAGTCCGTCATGGGACACCGGGTACCACGCCGCGGATCTCGATAGGTTGCGACCGTGTCCGCCGCGAACTGACATTCGCGGTCTCCAACGCCGTACCCGCAGGCGCGACCGCCAAGCCGGGCGGCGATGCGTACGGCGGCGTCGCCATTCTCACCGCGATGGCCCGCCTGCTCGAGTGGCGGGATCTGAACTTCGACTCGGCGGTGGACAGATTCGAGGTCTCATGGCGAGTGCCCGCCGGCGAACGGCGCGGCGGCGACGCGGATTGAGGGGGGGTCAGACCGGGGTCAGACCACCTTGGAGTTTTTCCCACATCGATTGGGGCCAGAAAAGGCCAAAGTGCCGCTCTCGCCGGAACACCATTGCCGAGTTCTCTTGATCATTAAGGAATTGCTGGGGCTATGGTCGTGGAGTTTTTCCAAAGTGGTCTGACCCCGGTCTGACCCCGTTACGTCCCCCGTTACGTCTTCGCCAGCACCTCTGCCACCTTCGCCGTCAGCGCATCCAGGGAGAACGGTTTCTGCAGGAAGTTGACCTGCTCGTGGAGTACGCCGTGCCTGATCACCGCATCGTCTGTATATCCGGATAGATAAAGCACTTTTGCTTCGGGGTGGATCGCGCTCAGCCGCTCAGCGACGACGCGCCCGCTCATGCCGGGCATGACGACGTCAGTGATGAGCAGCCAGATACGGTCGTGATCCCGCGTGGCAAGCGCGAGCGCCTCCTCGCCGTTCGCGGCTTCCAGCACGGTATAGCCGTACCGCCGCAACACCTGCGTGATGAGCGAGCGCAACGGTCCCTCGTCTTCGACAACGAGGATCCGCTCGGAGCCACCGGACGCCGCGCTCGTCGCGGCCGCGATTGATGCTTCCGGTGCCTGATCGACGATGGGGAGATGGATCCGGAACGTCGTGCCCGTCCCTTCGACGCTGCTCACTTCGATGTGCCCGCCGCTCTGCTCGACGATGCCGTGCACGACGGAGAGTCCAAGACCCGTGCCCTTGCCTGCGCCCTTCGTTGTGAAGAACGGCTCGAAGACCCGCCGCTGGACGTCCGGTGACATGCCCGTGCCCGTGTCGCTGATCGACAGCAGCGCGTGCGGAGCGGCAGGCTTGTCCGCTGTCTTGAACGCGTCGTCTCGCGACGTGACGATGGAGAGCGTTCCGCCCTGGGGCATCGCGTCGCGGGCGTTCACGGCGAGATTCAGGAGGACCTGTTCGATCTGTCCGGGGTCCGCGTAGATCAACCCGAGACCCGGCTGGAGCGTGGCGTCGAGCGTCACGTCCTCTCCGATGACCCGGCGCAGCATGCGGTCGACGTCGCGTACGATCTCATTGAGATCGACGACGCGCGGCGCCAGCACCTGCTGGCGGCTGAACGCGAGGAGCTGGCGAGTCAGTTCCGCGGATCGATTGCCGGCGCGATGGATCTGCTCGACCATCGAGCGCCGCGGATCGCCGGCAGGCAGGTTCTGCAACACCAGATCGCTGTAGCCGGCGATGACCATCACCAGGTTGTTGAAGTCGTGCGCGATGCCGCCAGCGAGCCGGCCGACCGCCTCCATCCGTTGAGCCTGGCGGAGCCGCTCTTCGAGCTGCAGGCGCTGACTGATGTCGCGCACGACCGCCGCAAACACGGGCGGATCGGTGCCGGGCACGACGCTGATCGTGAGCTCGACCTGGAACTCCGAGCCGTCCGCCTTGAGCGCGGGCAGTTCGACGCGCCTGCCGATCATCTTGGCGGTGCCCGTGGACAGAAACCGCGCGAGTCCGTGCTCGTGAGACTCGCGAAGCTGCGGCGGAATCACGACGTCGGCCACGCGGAGTCCGACGACGTGCTCGCGGCGGCGGCCGAAGATCGCTTCGGCCGCCGCGTTGAACTCCAGGATCTCGGCCCGCTCGTTCGCCACAATGAGGCCGTCGATCGATGACTCGAGAATCGCGCGGTACCGCGACGCCACTTCCCGCAGCGCCTCCTCGGCCTTGCGGCGCTCGGTGACGTCCCGGCCGGTGGACAGCAACTCGACGAGGTGCCCGTTCGCGTCGAAGAAGCCGCGGTCGGTCCATAACTGCCAGCGCTCCTCGCCGTTCGCCGCAAATGACCGGTGCTCGCTGGTGCGCTCCGGCTGGTCGGGCGTCAGCCCCTCGATCTTCTGCCGGATCATTTCGCGATGCTCCGGCACGATCTGCGGGAAGAAGGTCGTGCCGATGCACTCCTGTTCGGTCACGCCGAAGTAGCGGCAGTAGCTCTCGTTCACGAAGGTGCGCGTCCCGTCCGGGAGCCATTTCACGACGAACTCGGTCTGCTCGCGGATGATGAGGCGGAGCTTCTCCTCGTTCTGCGCGACCGTACGCTCGGCCTGCAGCCGCTGCGCGATCTCCTCGCGCTGATCGCTGATCGTCCGCCCGACCACGAGACCGACGAGACAAATGAGCGTGAGCGCGGTCTGCAAGTTCTGGATCTCCGCGTTCGGGATGACCGGCACGTGCGCCATCGCGTAGGCCGGCACGAAGATCGTCAGAATCTCAATCCAGAGATTCGCGAGCACCGCCAGGCCCGCACCTTGTCGAAGCGCCGCCCACACGGCGAAGACGCCATACGCGGACCAGTACCGTTCGAGCGGAAGAAAGAGACTCAGCGCGAGCGCGGCCGCAAAGACCGCCGTCATTTCGATGCAGGCGCCCCAGCCCACATCCAGAAGTCCCCAACTTTGCGAGGCTGCGGCGCCCTGCGTCCGGCTCCAGCCCCGGCGTTCGAGCCATGGCGTGACGAAGACGCCGAGGGCGGCGCCGACGGCGAGTCCGTCCATCAGCGTGGCGATGCCGCCCGACCACGACGCGCGCCAGAAATCGAGCGAGAGCAGATCGGCGAACCAGACCAGGCCGCCGGCGACGAGAAATGCATTGAGGGCGGCGGCGGGGATCACCGCGAGGAGCACGAACTTCACGGCGTCGTTGAGCGCCGGGAGCCACGCGCGGCCCTTGCCGACCTTGTCGAACAGCCACCAGCCGGCGGCGACCGCGATTGCTTCGGGCAGGGCGTAGAGCGGCCAGCGTGTGGCGTCAGGCAGATTCCACAGCCCGGCCGAGAGGACGGCGTTTACGTAGATGCCGACGATGGCGCGCGGTCCCCACCAAATCGCCATGGCGATCCCGAGCGGGATCGGCAGATAGCTGGCCGACACGCCGGGCGCGATGACGGTGATGAGCGACAGCCGTGTGCCGGCGTGAGCGATGAGCGCCGGCAGGATCCAGGTCCACCATGGCAGTGGCCGTCGCGGCGGAGTCACCGGATCCATGCTGGCGCACTTCCGCCGTTGAGAGACACCATCACTGTAGTCGCCTGGCCCGAGGGTACGGGGCGGACCTGTACCCCAATCGGCCTGTTGCGTCCGAAGTGTAGGCCAGCCACCGGCCGCTGCGGCGGCCGGGCGGGCTGGATCTCAGATTTTCTGAATCCTCGTCGCCATGATGCTGAGATCCTGGCGCACAATGCCGATCACTTCCACCTTGTCACCGACCATCAGTTGACCGCAGGGTGTGTTGAAGACCGTCTGGACGTCCGCTTCGACCTGGTAACCACCAACCGTCAGGTGAACATCCGGGCACGAACCTGACGCGGCGGTGATTGTGGCTTGCATCCAGAAACCGCCGCCTGGAGTGTCCGCCAGGATGTTGATGGTACCGGCGACGATCGTGCCGTCCGCCCGTACGCGGCCGCTGATATCCACGGTCTGGCCGGTCGCAAGTGCCATGGCGCCCTGTGCGGTTCCTTTGCGCATGACATCGGTGAGATCGGTCAGCGCGATAGTCTTGCCGGCGACGCTCAGGACGAGCTGAGGCACCGTGCCGGATCGCGAGGAAACTGTCCCGTTCAGCGAGACCGCCGGTGAGATGAAGACGAGCCGGGTCGCATGAATGAATCCGGCCTGCACCGTGCCGGTGACCTGAATCTGCAGCCCATTGGCCATCTCGTTGAACTGGCCCCCCGGATCGAAGGCTGAGTTGTCGTCCCCCCGGATCACGATGCCGTTCACCACGAACTGAAACGACGCGCGCGTGCCGGACAGGTTGGCGATGACGCCAACAAACGTGGCGCCCGACACCACGGGCGTGAGAATGTCCACCTTGGCGGCGACGAGCGCGCTGCTCGTTCCCTGGCCTGTGACGTTGACCCGCTGGCCCACCGCGATCGTGTCGAACGCGACACTTTGACCCGTGGCCGTGTAGCTCGTCCCGCCTCCCGTCGACACCGTTCGTCCGGCCACGATGAAGGTGTCCGGCGGCGTCACCGACTCGACCCGCCCCTCCACTTCTTCTTCGCTTCCACGCACCCGGCGCGCGGACTCAAGCGTCGCGGCGGTGCCGTTGACCGTGACGGCCAGCGTCACGGTCTGGTTCGCAAGAAGGTTGGAGAGCACGAGGGACGCGTTCACTCCTGGTCCGGAGAACCGTAGATCGATCGTGCCGGACGGAAGATTGTTGAGGGTGAAGTGTCCGGACCCGTCAACCTGGGTGGCGTTGCTTGTTGCACCGGCCGCGACCTGAAGTCCCGCCGGCACAGGTGCCGTCACGGCGCCGACGATGGTCACGCCGGCGCCTGTTGTCGGCGCCGTGGGCGAGTTGCGAGCGCAGGCCGCGCCAGCGATCCCGAGTATCGCAATGACGGCAAGGTGGTGAAGACGAGGCATGCGGGGAACCCAGCAAACGCCATTCCATCTTCGCGGAGCCGTAGGGCGGCGCAATCGGCCGGAAACGCGGCAAGCGTCAGAGTTGCCGGGTGCCTCGATAAGGGAAGAACCTACCCCCGAGTTGGCCGGCGCCCTACTCCCAGCGAAAGACGCGTACCGCCACGGCGGTCGAGAGCGCGAAGATGATCGCGAGCGCCGCGAGATCCGTTCCGTGACTCAGCCACGAATCGCCGTGCCAGGCACCGCGCATGAGTGAGACGGCGTAGCTGGCCGGCATCAGGCGCGCGACGACCCTGAGCGGCGCGGACATCTGGCTGATCGGCATGAACAGGCCCGAGATGCCGATCATCGGGTACAGCACGATGGTGCCGATCGGCTGCGCGAACCGCGCGGTCGGCGCCACGCTCGCGAGGACGAAGCCGAGCGACAGGATGCTGAGCGTGCTCACGAGCGTCGCGGCCGTAAACGCCACCCACGGAATCGGGATGTCGACCGGCAGATACCGTTTTCCCAACAGCGTCATCAGCGTCACGGTCACGGCCGTGAACAGAAGCTTTACAAGCACGTGCGCCGTGAGGATCGTCAGCGGCCTGAGCGGCGTCGCGCGCAGCCGCTTGAGGATGCCGCCCTCACGGTAGATCGCGATGATCGTCACGAGCGAGAGCACCGCACTGATCGAGATCAGCAGGGCGGCGAAGACCGCGAGGTCCGGACCCACGAGTCCGCGCTGACCCTGCTCGGCGCCGGTCATCCTGCCGCCGAACGTCCGGCCGATCGCCAGGAACACGAACACGGGCACGAACACCGATCCGATCACGCCAAGCGGTTCGCGCAGAAAGATCTTGGTTTCGAGCCAGGTGAGCGCGCCGAGGCCGCGGAATGAGAACGCGCTCGTCTTCATGTTCATTGCCGCACCGAGTGCCCGGTCAGCTTGAGGAAGACCTCCTCGAGCGTCGGCACGATGGTTCGAAAGTCGGTCACTTCGATGCGCTCCTGGGCCAGGCAGCCGATGAGTCCGGTCATCACCTCCACCGACGGCGCGCGGAGAATCACGTGCGCTCCTTCGCGCACCGAGGACTCGACGCCGCGGACTCGGCCGAGCAGATCGGCGGCACGGTCGTCAGTCGTCGTGATGACGATGGTCCGTTCCGGACAATGCCGCGCGACGAGGGCCGCGGGTGAATCGACGTCGACGACGCGGCCGTGGTCGATGATGGCGACGCGATCGCAGAGCCGCTCGGCCTCCTCCATGAGATGCGTCGTGAGGAACACGGTCTTGCCCCGATCCCGGATGCCGCGCACCAGGTCCCAGATCGCCCGCCGGGCTTGCGGATCGAGGCCGGTCGTGAGCTCGTCGAGGAACACGACTTCCGGGTCGTTGATCAGCGCGAGCGCGATGAACAGCCGCTGCTTCTGGCCGCCGGACAGCGTCATGAAGCGTGCGCCCGATTTCGCCGCGATCCCGAGCTGCTCCAGCAGCTGCCGTCCGTCGATCGACGTGCGGTACAGCGACGACCAGAGACCGATGGCCTCGGCGACGGTGATCCGCTTCTGCAACTGCGCTTCCTGCAACTGCACACCGATCCGCTGGAGCAGCGGCACGACGTCGGTGAACGGATCGAGCCCGAGCACGGACACCGATCCGGTGTCCGGCACGCGAAGGCCCTCGATGCACTCCATTGTGGTCGTCTTGCCGGCGCCGTTCGGGCCGATCAGTCCGAAGATCTCCCCCTGAAACACGTGCAGCGAGACGTCCTGCACGGCGCGCGTCGACCCGTAGTGTTTGGAAAGGCCCGCGACCTCGATGACGCGGGGCCGCGCAGACAGGCTCATTGAACTTCCATTAGATACTAGCCGTCATCGCGTTGACGGGCGCAGTGCGAGCGAGCCGCGCGAGTGAGCCGCCGGAGCGGACTGGGGCATAGGGGCCCCACGAGCGACGGCGATAGGGGGTCCGGCGGGACGAAGTCCCCCGGAGTGAAAAATGGCCATGCATGAGATTGACTACAAGATCATCGGAGAGGATTTGCAGTTCGTCGAGATCGAGCTCGATCCGAACGAAGCGACGGTCGCGGAAGCCGGCGGCATGATGTACATGGACGACGGGATCGAGATGGAGACGATCTTCGGCGACGGGTCGCAGAAGCAGACGGGCTTCATGGGCGCGTTGATGGGCGCCGGCAAGCGGCTGCTCACCGGTGAGTCGCTCTTCATGACGGTCTTCCTCAATCGCAGTACCGCCAAACGTCGCATCGCGTTCGGCGCACCGTACCCGGGCCGCATCGTCGCGGTGCATCTTTCGGAAATCGGCGGTGAGCTCATCGCGCAGAAAGATTCGTTTCTCTGTGCGGCCAAGGGTGTGAGCATCGGCATCGCGTTCCAGAAGAAGCTCGGCGTGGGTCTCTTCGGCGGCGAAGGATTCATCATGCAGCGGCTGCAGGGCGACGGCTGGGCGTTCGTGCACGCCGGCGGCATGCTGATGGAACGGACACTCGCGCCAGGCGAGCTCGTCCGTGTCGACACGGGCTGCATCGTCGCGCTGCAGCCGTCGGTCAGTTACGACATCGAGTACGTCGGCAAGATCAAGACGGCGCTCTTCGGCGGAGAAGGCCTGTTCTTTGCGACACTGCGCGGTCCGGGCAGGATCTGGCTGCAGTCGCTTCCGCTCAGCCGCATGGCGAACCGGATCGTGTCAGCGGTGCCGGGCCTCGTGCGCGGGGGGCGTGAAGAAGGCTCGCTGTTGGGCGGCCTGGGGAATCTGCTGGACGGGGACAACTGAAGGGGCACCAGGTCCCCGCACGGTCTGCACTCGCGACACGGCCGTTCCCGACGAATCGTGCGTCGCGCTGATGATGTGGGTCCCGGCGGCGAGGCCCGAAGGCGCCGAGACGCTGGCGCTGCCGCCACTCAAGGGAACGCGCGCGAGTGTGGAACGAATCGGCGTCGCGACGCTCGTCGGATAGAACAGGTCTTCGAACAGGATGGTTCCTGACCGAGTCCCGAACGGGATCCAGTTGTTTCGTGCCGCTGTGGCCGTGAAGGTGACCGGTTCGCCCGGCGCGACGCTCGCGACACCCGCTTTGGACGATGCCAGGGACAGGCGAACGGAGCCTTGAGCTCCGACCGCGAACAGCGTCCCGCCGTTGAGCGTAAACACCGTGCCGTCTGGTCCGACGATCGTCGGGACGTAGGGCTCGCCGAAGCCCGGCGTGAGCTGTACGGCCTCGGACAGTGAGTTGGTTGCGAGATCCCAGCGATAGATTCGGCCGTCTTCGTTCGGTACGAAGATGCTTTTCGTCGCCGGATTCACAGCGGCGGTATTGATGCACCACTCGCGCACCGCGAATGGAAAGGACGGAGAAATGTTCGGTCCGTCGGGCGTGGGCCCGATGACGGTGGCAACCTCACGCATTTCGACCAGGCCGTTGGCCGTTGTATGCGGGTCGACCTGGATCCTGTTTGGATCGAGCAGTGCGATCCGGTTGACGCCGTCGCCGTCACTGAACCGGTAATTGTTGTACTTGGTGAAGATCAGATAGGGCGAGGCATCCGCGTACCATGGCGCCATCGAGGCGGGAACGATCGCGGCGGTTGAATCCCAGCCGAAACCGCCAGGCGTCTTCTCAACTGACAGATCGGCGCTGAAGCGCAGCAGGAACCCTCGCGACCCGTTGTTCGGGTTCGCGAGCACGCCGAAGTAGACGTCGCCGTCGGGCGCGATCATCGGCGATGCCGTGCTGTCGTCCGACACCGTGGCGTTGTTGACCTTGTTGTTGCGCGGATCCTTCAGGAACACCTTGTACCTGGTCTGCAGAGTCGTGGCGGTCAGGCCGAGCAGGTATGCATATGCGTTTGTCGTGCCGGCTTTCACGACGACGTAGAGCGTCTGACCGTCGTTACTCAACGCCGGCGCGGAATTGTGCGTATCCCGAGTAATCGAGGCATCGCCGGCGGCCGCTCCGGCCAGCACGTACGTCGCCGATCCGTCCGGCGCGATTCGCGCGAAGCCGCTCTCGGTCGTTGTCAGCGGCGCGGGCGCCGTACCCTGCACGCGGAAACCGAAGTACACGTTGCCGGCCCTGTCGGCGGTAAGCGGAGTGTTCACGAAGACCGACGAGGTGAAGGCCGTGCGATCGCGATCAAACGCGTCGAGGCCGTAGAAGGCGACCCGCGCCGGCTTGCGGTTCCACAGGTTTGGCATCGGCACATAGAACAGCGTGCCGCCCGCACCCGCAAAGTAAAGGCGTGCCCCGGAGATCACCGGCTGGTACACCGGGATCCAGTTGTGCGCGGGAACCACGTAGTCGGTATCGATCCTCGCCCCGCGCCGGTTGCCGGTCCGGCCATCGAGCAGGTGCAGCTCGAAGCCGTCGTTCTCGGTCTTTACAGGTACGACGAGCGTATTGTCGGATGTCACGAGCGGCGATCCGTAGTGCGTGTTTGCGAACGTCTGGCGGCGGTCGATGGTGGTCGACCACCGGATGGCATTGAGCGGCTGCGCCGCCGACTCGAACACGCCCGTGTGCTGCGCGTTGCCGGCGAAGGTGGCCACCTCGCCCTGGGCATTCTCTACCGCTCGGGCCGCCGGATCGGTCGCGGCCACGGTGACGAATCCAACGGCGAACATCAGGACAACGCGCGTCAGCTTCATCCTCGCGGATCTTATGCCACCTTTTGATCTTTCCTCCCGACTCGTGGCTGACGATCGCACTATTCCGCCGACATTTCCGCCAGTGCCGCGGCTCCGGCGGCGCGACCGCTCGGACCGCTCGTCTTCGGGATGAGCGCTCGCTGGCTCAGCTGGCTCGCGCTGTACGTGTTCGCGGCCAAGGGCTGGCTCAAATAGATCTAGCGTTTCCTGCCGCGAGGCGGAGCGTACCGCTGCAGGACGGTGTCGATCGCATCGCGAGCTTCCCGGACCATCGAGTAGTCGGCGGGCGAAATAGGCCGGTAGGTGTAGATCCCTTTCTCAGAGCGAACGATCTCTTCAACAGGCACGCCCAGTGCCTCGCCTAGTCGCTCGAGCGAATCCAACGTTGGGTTGGCAAGACCTCGCTCCACCTCTCCGACGAACTTGTAGCTGAGTCCAGCCCGCTCCCCCAGCGCCTCTTGGGTCATCCGTCGGGCGCGCCGGAACGCGCGAACATGGTCACCGACACGCTTTCTAAGCTCCGACACGTTCGGGAGTATTCGTGAGGCCCATATTCGAGTGAACCCTGTAAATGTGTTGTTGCATGGCACCTATAAGTGGTAGAGTCCCGGCCTCGCTCGGCAAGACTGGACCGGGTTGACCGTCCGAAGTTGGACGGGAGGTTTTCATGCCTAGGAAAACTGTTGGCTCCGCCCATGGCGTTGGTCGCGTTACTTGGGCGGGCTACCGAAGCCGCCGGGCAGAATTGCAAGCCGGACGTGTCCACCCGACACGGTCACGAATGAGCAGGTCGCCCTTGCGCAGGTGCCGTCGTCGCCAAGTTTCATGGCAAGCGTGGCGACGGAAAAGGAGACCTCGATAGTGGGCCAACCGGCCGCCAAGTGCTTCAGAGCGTCCAGAAGGGCCACTGCATCGACATTCTCGTCGAAGCCAACCTGGTGATCCACGCCTATGGCGGCTCAAATGGATTTGGTGATTTGGTGATTTGGTGATTTGACGGGCGCGTCCGCCTCCGCCACACTGGAAGTGCCCCCTCACAACGGAGATCACCATGTCGAAGCGACTCTTTGTCGTCCTATCGATCGTTGCGTTCGCCGCGGCAGCCGTGCACGCTGATCAGGGCAAGTCTCAGGGCCGTGGCAAGGACAACAAGTCCGGAGGGACGAGCGTGTCGGTCGCGTTCGTCTTCAATGACACCGACCGCACGACATTCCGCAACTACTTCGTCTCCCACAAGATCGTCGCGCAGCCGCTGCCGCCGGGCATCGCGAAGAACGTGGCGCGCGGCAAGCCGCTGCCGCCCGGCATCGCGAAGAAGGGGCTTCCGGCCGACCTGGTGCTGACGCTCGGACCTCGCGTGCAACCCGGTGTGACATTCGCGATCTACGGCGACCGAGTCGTCGCGCTGCGATCCGGGCTCGTGATTGACGTGATGATCGGGATCTTCAAATAAGTCCGGTCAGGAACCGCTGCTGTCCTTCTTTTTGTCGCTGCTGCCCTGACCGAGCGCGAACGGCATCGATCCGGCTCCCGGCGCGAGCAATCCTGACTTCGTGTACACGCGCAGTTTCTCGCGCGTGTCCGCGATGTCCAGGTTCCGCATCGTCAGCTGGCCGATGCGATCCTGCGGCGTGAATTCGCCCTCGCCCTTTTCCATCGTCAGCCGTTCCGGCTTGTAGGTGAGATTCGCGCTGGTCGTGTCGAGGATGGAGTAGTCGTTGCCGCGACGCAGCTCCACGGTGACCTCGCCGGTAATCGCGCGCGCAACCCAGCGCTGAGCCGTTTCGCGCAGCATCATCGCCTGCGAGTCGAACCATCGGCCCTGGTAGAGGAGGCGGCCCAACCGGCGGCCGTTCTCGCGGTACTGCTCGATCGTGTCCTCGTTGTGGATGCCCGTGATCAGCCGCTCGTAGCCGATGAACAGGAGCGCCATGCCCGGCGCCTCGTAGATGCCGCGTGACTTCGCCTCGATGATACGGTTCTCGATCTGATCGCTCATGCCGAGTCCGTGACGTCCGCCGATCGTGTTTGCCTCCGTCATGAGCTTGACGGGATCCGAGAAGCGGACGCCGTTCAGGGAGACCGGTTCGCCTTCCTCGAACGCGATCGTCACCGTTTCCGGTTTGATCGCGACGTCCTCTCGCCAGAAGGCCGCGCCCATGATCGGCTGGACGATCTTGACGCCGGTATCGAGGCGCTCGAGGTCTTTCGCCTCGTGGGTCGCACCCAGCATGTTCGAGTCGGTCGAGTAGGCCTTCTCCACGCTCATCTTGTAGGCGAAGCCGTGCTGCGCCATGTACTCGGACATTTCCTTCCGGCCGCCGAGCTCGTTGATAAAGGCCTGGTCGAGCCACGGCTTGTAGATGCGCAGATGCGGATTCGCGAGCAGCCCGTACCGGTAGAAACGCTCGATGTCATTGCCCTTGAAGGTGCTGCCGTCGCCCCAGATATTCACGTCGTCGTCTTTCATGGCGACGACGAGGAGCGTGCCGGTGACGGCGCGGCCGAGCGGCGTGGTGTTGAAGTAGGGGACGCCCGCGGTCGTGATGTGGAACGCGCCCGATTGCAGCGCGGCGATGCCCTCGCGCACGAGCGGCCCGCGGCAGTCGACCAGCCGCGCCAGTTCGGCGCCGTACTCCATCGCCTTGCGCGGAATCGCGTCGTAATCGGGCTCGTCGGGCTGGCCGAGGTTTGCCGTGTACGCGTGAGGGATTGCGCCCTTGGCGCGCATCCAGTGGAGGGCGGCGCTCGTATCGAGGCCGCCGGAGAAAGCAATGCCGACTTTTTCGCCGGCGGGAAGTGATTGAAGAATCGTAGACACGCGCCAGCGATCATATATGGCAGGCCCGCCGGAGAGATTGGCGGCGGCCGGGGTATCATTTCTTCCGTGAACAAGTCGAGACCCACCCAGAACAAGCGTGCGCGGGAGCGGGCGCGCCAGGAGCGCCAGCAGCAGAAGCAGCAGCGGCGCGCCGAGACGAAGCAGCGCAAGGCGTCGGAACCCGGTGTCACTGGGGACGAAGATCCGGATATCGCGGGTATCGTTCCCGGTCCGCAGCCCAATCCCTGGGGCGACGATCCCGAAGTCGACGCCGACGCCGACGACCAGTAGGGGACTCCCTTCGTGCGCACGGTGACGCGGTTTTCGTCCGGCGGCCTGTCCGTCGTGGAGTATCTCTGCGACAGCGGGCCCGGCGACGAGCCGTTTGGCGAGTGTCACCGCACGTTCACCCTTTCATTCGTTCGATCCGGCGGGTTCGGCTACCGGCACCGCGGGCGTGTGTACGAACTCGTCGCCGGATCGGTGCTCGTCGGCCACCAGGGCGATGAGTATGTCTGCACGCACGAGCACATCCACGGCGACGACTGTCTGAGTTTCGAATTCGACGCCGAGCTGGCGGGGGAGAGCGGTCTTGCGCGCGCGGCGCGGCCGCTGTCCGTCCTGCCGCCGCGGTCTGAAGTCATGATTCTTGGCGAGTTGGCGCAGTCCGTCATTGACGGACGTAGCGACGCGTCGCTCGACGAAGTCGCCTGGATGGTCGCAGGACGTATCGCACGGGCGGCGTCCGACGCGCCGCCGCGTCCCGCGTCGTGGTCGGCGGGCGATCGGCGGCGGGCCGTCACGAGCGCGCTGTGGATCGAATCGCACTCCAGCCGGCCGCTCACGCTCGAGCGAATGTCCCGCGAGGCCGGGTTGAGTCCCTTCCATTTCCTGCGCCTGTTTTCGGGCGCCCTCGGCGTGACGCCGCATCAATACCTCGTGCGATCGCGCCTCCGGCGCGCCGCGCGGCTGCTCACCGACGATGCCGCCGTGACTGACGTGGCGCTGGACTGCGGATTTGGCGACCTGTCGAACTTCGTCCGTACGTTCAGGCGCGCCGCGGGAGTCTCGCCGCGCGTGTTCCGGCGGCTCGCGCGCGGGGACCGCAAGATTCTCCAAGATCGGCTCGAGAGCACCCGACTACGCTGACAGTCTCATGCCGATCCTCCGAAGCCTGGTGCGAAGGAGGACGGCCCCACAGGAGGCTGACTTGGCATTTTTCTCTCGCATTCTTCAGGAAGGGTACGGTCCGGGCGCCTGGCACGGCGCGGACATCAAGGCCGCCATCGACGGCACGTCCGCGGCCCAGGCGTTCCGCCGCCCGGCCGCGGGCCGTCACAACATCGCCGAGATCGCGCTGCATCACGCGTACTACGTGCATTCAGTGCGCGGCCGCGTGACGACGGCCCCAATCGAACCGTTCGCGGTCGCCGGCGACGACTGGTTCGAACTCGACGGCACGTCCGGTCTCGGCTGGGATCAGGTCCGCGAGGTGCTCGACACGCAGTGCGCGAAGCTTGCGGCGCTCGTCGCGGACATCGACTCCGGCAAAGTCAAAGCGGCCAAAGACGATGCCTCGGTGCTCGAGCTCGTACTCGGCATTGCCTGCCACAGCGCGTATCACGCAGGACAGGTTGAGTTGATCAAAAAGCTGCTATAACGACGCCAACGAACGCCAATGACACAAGCGACGCCAACAAAGAGCCACAGGCTGGCGTCGGTCGATCTCCTCCGGGGGCTCGTCATCGTCATCATGGCGATCGACCACACGCGGGAGTTCGTGCACTGGGCGGCGATGAACTTCCAGCCGGAGGATCTGACCAGGACGACGCCGGTGATCTTCTTCACGCGCTGGATCACGCACTTCTGCGCGCCGGTGTTCATGTTCTGCGCGGGACTCGGTGCCTGGTTTCGTCTAGAACGCACGGGATCCGTCAGCCAGTTGTCGCGCTACCTCGTGACGCGCGGCCTCTGGTTGATCGTGCTCGAGGTCACCGCCGTCCGCCTGGCGTTCTTCTTCAACGTCAAGTACGACGTCGTGTTCCTGCTCGTGCTCTGGGCGCTCGGCTTGTGCATGATCGCGCTCGCGGGACTCGCGCGGTTGCCGTTCAAGGCGCTGGTGGCCATCGGTCTCGGCATGGTGCTGCTGCACAACCTGCTGGATCCGATCCGGGCGCAGTCGCTCGGGTCGTTCGCCTGGCTCTGGAACGTGCTGCACCAGCCTGGTCTGCTTCGAGCCGGATCGCCGCTCGTCATCGTCGGTTATCCGATCGTCCCGTGGATTGGCGTGATGGCGCTCGGTTTCGCCGCCGGCCGGTTGTATCGACTTCCGGACGATGCGCGGACATCGATGCTACTGCGAATCGGCCTCGCCGCCACGGTGGCGTTCGTTGTCGTGCGGGGACTGAACGTCTACGGCGATCCGCGCCCGTGGGTGGGGCAGGGCTCGCTGGTGATGAGCGCCGTGTCGTTCCTCAACACGACGAAGTATCCGCCGTCGCTCGCGTTCGTGTTGATGACGCTCGGACCCGCGTTGATCGCGCTGAGCCTTCTCGATGGCGCCAGGCCCGGGGATCGGAATCCGCTGCTCGTGTTCGGCCGCACGCCGCTTCTGTTCTTCGTCGTGCACCTGGCGGTGATTCACGCGCTGGCAATGGCGTTGACTGCGATTCAGTACGGGATGTCGGCGCCGTTCCTTTTCATGCCGCCGCCGACGCTCGGCACGCCGCGGAATCTGTTTCCGACGGATTACGGATGGAATCTCTGGGTCGTCTTCGTTGTCTGGCTGGTCGTTCTCGCGATCATGTATCCGCTGTGCGTGCGATTCGCGCGCCGGCGCGGCCGGTGACCGTGCTGTTCAAACAGAAGCAACTCAACGTCGTCGTCGAGTCGGCGGTGTTCTGGCTGGCTGTCATCCTCGCGGTTTACGTCGCATATCGACAGACGTGATCAAATGAAAAGGGCGCGACCCCCGAAGGAATCGCGCCCTGACCGTGTCGTCCGCCGTTGTTACCAGCGCGCTTCGCGCCGGCGGCCACCGAATCCGCCACCGCCGCCACGATCGCCGCCGCGGCCACCGCGATCATTGCCGCCGCCGCCGAACCGCTGACCGCCGCCGACCTGCGGACGCGCTTCGTTGACCGCGATCCTGCGGCCGTCGACTTCGGTGTTGTTGAACTTGTCGATCGCCGCTGTCGCTGCCTCTTCCGTCTCCATCTCGACGAAACCGAAGCCACGCGCCCGGCCGGTCGCCTGGTCGCGCATCACGCGCACCGACGCTACGGTGCCGGCCTGTGCGAAGAGCTCCTCGAGCGTGCTCTCCTGCGTGTTGTACGACAGGTTGCCGACGAACAATTTGCGATTCATACGTTCCCTCTCTCACTTGCCGGGGCTAGATACCCGGCTTCTTGAACTACCTAACAAGACCTAGCTGTGGACCATCCACTAACTGCTGCTGGGGGGGCGAGAGGGAACGAGAGGACTCGGTTCGGCTCAGGACTCTGCAAGCGGCAGACGCTAAATCAGTCGAATTTGCAGCATACCGCCTCCGGCTGGGGTTGGCAAATACGGGAGTATGATCGTGTCAACTCCCGGAGGTTTCTCGTGCCACGCGCTCTCGCAGGCGTTTTTGTCGCGGTGCTGATCCTGGGGGTTGATGCGTACGCGCGCCAGCAGGGCCCCGCGACGACGGTCGCCGCGCGCCCGATTTCTCCCGATGTCATTTCAGGTGTCTGGGACTACAACGACCAGTTGAGTCTCGATGCGGCCACCGGCCGACCCGAGCGTGCGCCGCGGAGTGCGACCCAACGGACGCTAGGCGCCGCCGGCACGTCGAGTACGACCCGCGAGGGAACGTCCGTGGCGAGTCCGCCGAGGCCGCCGGGCAGCAGTGACCCTGGCACAGGCGACCGCCCCGGCCGCGACAACTTCGACGACGCGCGCCGCGCGATGGCCGCGGTAATCGCCGCAGAGCGCCGCACCTACGTTCGCGATCTTCTGGAGGTGCCAGAACTCCTCAAGATCAAGGCCTCCACCGCGGAGGTCGTCATCGGAGACGATCTTGGCCGCGAGCGCACCTACACGACCGACGGAAGGCTGCAGAAATATCAGCTCAGCGCCGCGCGTTACGAGGCGCGTGGCAGTTGGACCGACACCTACTTCCGCAAGGACATTCAGGGCGCGAACAACTTCAAGATGAGCGAGACGTACTTCGTGAGTGAAGACGGCCGCCGGTTGTTCGTGATCATCCGCATCGGCGATCCGAAAAAGCCCGAGACCCTCGCCGGCGTGAATCGCGTGTACGACCGCATCGGCTCGTTCTAGCAGTCTCGGTGATTTCCCGAACCCTCGTCATTGTTCTCGCACTCATCGCCGCCGGCATGCGCGCCTCACAGGGCGCGTGGGTGGAGACGACCGGCCTCGCCGCGCTCGCCACAGGCCTGATCGCGCTCCGCATCGGTGACGCCAGGCCCGGTTTCCGCCGCCGTTCCCGCATTTACGCCTGGCTCTTCTTCTCGATGACCGCCATGGCGATGGTCATCGTCCTCCTCCGCAACTTATCTATTCATTCGTGATTTCGCAGTTGACACGCTGACGCGTACTTGCGTATCGTGCGTGAGTCTGCACTAGCGGCAGACCTTATCGAGAGTGGCTGAGGGAACAGGCCCTGTGAAGCCACAGCAACCCGGCGGCAAGCGCCAAGGTGCTAATTCCTGCCCGATACCGGGGGAGATAACGCGAGGCCGATTGCTCCGCAGTCAGCAGTAAACCTCGTTCTTCACGGTCATCACGCTCACGCCGGCAAAGCCGCGTGTGAGATTTCGTTCGGCGCGCACCGCGTGGTGCGCGGCTGCGGCGTCGCGCATCCGGCTTTTTCAGATGAGGCCTGGGCGCGGAAGGGGGACGTGTGTCTGTTGTCGAGCAAGTGGAACTGAAGACCCTCGAGAGGGCGGGTGCCTGCGCGGTGCAGGTCATCCGCGTCGGGTTCCTTGGCTATGGCCGCGTCGGGCAAGCCGTCGCGGAGTTGGCGCGCTCATCCGACCGATTGCTTGCACGCGGCGTCGATGTCCGTGCCGCAGCTGCGCTGGTCCTGGATCCCTCGAAACCCCGTCTCGGCGGCCCGGTCCATCTGTGCACCAGCCCCGATTCGTTTTTCCACCGCCGGCTCGACGTCGTAATCGAAGTGATGGGCGGTGTTCATCCGGCGTACGAGTACGTGAAGCGAGCGCTGGAGGCGCGCATTCCTGTCATCACCGCGAACAAGTCCCTGATGGCGGCCAAGGGCGAGGAATTGCGTGCGGCGGCTCTCGAGCATGGCGTGCCGCTGGCGTTCGATGCGGCTGTGCTCGCTGGCGTTCCGTTCATCGGCGCGCTGTCGCGCCGTCCATTCATCGGCGCCCCACGCCGCATCACCGGAATCCTCAATGGCACCTCGCACTTTCTCAGCTGCGCGTTGGCTGACGGCCGCGCCTTCGACGATGCCCTCGCGGATGCGATTGATCGCGGATACGCGGAGCCGGACAGCTCGGCGGATATCAGTGGGCGAGACGCCGCGGAGAAGCTCACGATCCTCGTGCATCTTGCGGGCTGTCGCGATCTTCGGGCGACGGGACTCACGCGGCTCGGGATCGACGCGCTGTCTCCGCTGGACTTCGAAGCGGCGCGTGCGATCGGAGGTGTGATCAAGCCAATTGCGACCGCGTCATTTGATTCCACGAACCCGGGCGCCTGGGTGGGTCCGGCGCTCGTCGATGCCGCGCACGTGGCGGCTTCATCACGCGGCGTTCACAACTTTCTGGAACTGACCGGCGACGGCGGGCCCGTGACGTTTGCCGGACCTGGCGCGGGTCCGGCCGTCACGGCAGCCACGATCCTCGACGATCTGGTCGAGGTCGCGTTTGGCGGACCGCATGATGAGAGCGCGGCGCTGCGCGCGGCCACCACCCAGCTCGATCTGTCGCAGCCGGCGGCTGGGGGCTGGTACATCCGCGTGCGCGGTACTTCGCTGCAGATGGAGGATTTCGCGGAACACCTCGCGACGCATCGTGTGCCGGCGGTTCGTATCGCTGCAATCCAAGGCGCGCTGGTGGCGCGCACGACTACGGCGTCGAGGGACGTCGCGAACGCTGCGCTCGATGCGCTCCACGCGATCGGCGCGGACGTTCTCCTGCTTCCCGTGGTGGAGGCGAACTGATGGCGGCCGCAGAACTCACCGTCGTCAAGATCGGCGGCTCGGTACTAAACGGCCTTCCGGCCTACACCGCTGCCGCATCGTTTCTCGCGCGGGAAGCAGCGAGTGGTCACACGAAGCTCGTCGCTGTCGTCTCCGCGGAGTACGGGCACACGGACGCGCTCGCCAAGGAGGCGACGGCGGTGGCCGGCCAGCCGGATGCCGCCATCCAGGACCTGCTCTGGTCAACAGGCGAGCTACGCTCGGTGGCGCTTCTGACGCTCGCGCTCAAACAAGCCGGCGTGAGTGCGACCGGACTCAACGCGCACGAGACCGGTCTGCGCGTGGCTCAGGCAGGCGGCTCGATCGCGCTCAACGACATTTCCCTGCGCGCCTCGCTCGCGCGCCACACCGTCGTCGTCGTGCCGGGTTTCCTGGCGACACGTCGTCAGCAGCTCGTGACGCTCGGCCGCGGCGGCTCGGATCTTTCGGCTGTCGTCCTGGCATCCGCCCTTCGCGCCGGTCGCTGCGTGCTCATCAAGGACGTCGACGGCTACTTCACCGACGATCCGGCGACGAATTCCGACGCCGAGGCCATCGCCGCGATCGACTACGCGCGAGCGATTGCAATGGCAGACGATGGGTGTCCGCTGGTTCAGCGAGACGCACTCATCGCCGCACACAACGCGAAGGTGCCGCTGGTCGTTCGCAGCTTTTCAGGAACAGGAACGCTCGTCACATCCAACTCAGGGCGCGCTGCCGTGCCCGCTGTCGCTTAGTAAATGTAGGCCGGGGCTTCAGCCCCGGCATGAGTAGAGGAGAAGAGGAAATGGAGTTCGCGACCAAGACGATTCACGCCGGACAGCCGTCGGAGCCCACCACGGGCGCCGTGGTCCCGCCGATCTTTCAAACGACGACGTATGAGCAGGAAGGCCCGGGTGAGCACCGCGGGTTCGACTACACGAGGACGAACAATCCGACACGGCAGCGGCTCGAAGGCGTGCTGGCGGAGCTCGAGGGCGGCACCGAAGCCGCGGTGTTCGGATCGGGTCTCGCCGCGGAGCACGCGATCCTGCAGGCGTACCTGAAGCCGGGCGAGGAAATCATCGTGCCAGGGGACGTGTACGGCGGCACGTTCCGCATGCTGCACAAGGTGTTCGAGCCCAACGGTTGCATCATCAAGCAGGTCGACTTCGCGGATCCCGATCAGATTACGGCGGCACTGTCGCCCGCGACGAAGCTCGTCTGGCTCGAGTCGCCGACGAATCCACGTCTGCTCGTCTATGACATCGCCGAAATCTGCCGCCGCGCTCACGCCGGCGGGGCCATCGTGGTCGTCGACAACACGTTCGCGACGCCGTACTTCCAGCGGCCGTTCGACCTCGGCGCCGATCTCATCGTGCACAGCGTGACGAAGTATCTGGCGGGGCATTCCGACGTGATCCAGGGGGCGGTGATCGGACGCGATCCCGAGGTGTTCGCGCCGGTGAAGTTCCTGCAGAACGCACTCGGCGGCGTGCCGAGCCCGTTCGACTGCTGGCTCACGCTGCGCGGCCTGCGAACGCTCGAGCTCAGGATGCAGCGTCACGCGGAGAATGCAATTGCCGTCGCAGATGCGTTGTCGAAGCATCCGCGCGTCAAGAAGGTGTACTTCCCGGGGCTGCCGAATCACGCCGGCCACGACATCGCGCGCGCGCAGATGACGGGCTTCGGCGGCATGGTGTCGTTCGAGCTGGACGGCACGGTGGAGGAGGCGTCAGCCTTTGTGGCGTCGCTGAAGTACTTCGCGCTCGGGGAGAGCCTCGGGGGCGTTCGCTCGCTCGTGTGTCTGCCGTGCAAGATGACGCACGCGTCGATTCCCGCAGAGACGCGGCACGCACTGGGCCTTTCGGACACGCTGATCCGCCTGTCTCCCGGTTGCGAGAGCCCGAGGGATCTGGTGCAGGACCTCGTGGCAGGGCTGGATCGCCTCGGTGTTACGAGTGAGGCGGCAGACGCCGTGACGGTCGGCGAAGCCTGAACCTGGAACCCTGTGCCCTGAACCGCGCCAGCGGTGTCCAATACGCCATGCGCTCAGCATGGGTCCTGGTTGCGATCTGTCTGCTCGCGGCGTCCTGCGGGCCGAAGAAGCCCAGCGCCGCTGAAATCGAGGCCGCTCGGCGGTTGCGGGAAGCGGCCGAGCTGCGGGCGCTCGCGGAAACCAAGACCCTCCAGGGTTGCTACGACTGCCTAATCGAGGCCCGGGGGGCGTTCGAGAAGCTCGCGGCCGGCGCGGACCGGCCGGCGTTGGTCGTCAAGCTGTTCGAACTCGACCTTCTGATCGCCCTGCGCGAGAAGGAATTGGCGATTGACGCCACCGCGACGATAGCCCGGGCTCGGGCGCTCGGAGCGGAGCTTCCGGCGACGGTTGCCGGCGAGCGTTATCTCAAGGCCGTCGAGGCGATGCCTCCCGACAACACCGGTGTGCCGGTCGCGGCGGATCTTTCGTTCCGGCGATCGAAGATTCCGTACGTCGGCGGGATCGACAACGAGATCGTCTGGCTGCTCGGCACTGAGGCTGACACCACGGCGGTCCAGCGTCCAGTCCGTCAATATCTCGCGCTGTCTCTCGATTGTTCCTACTTCAGGCGCGGCCGGCCGGCGGCACAGGCGCCGCAGGCGGGCCTGGCCGCACTGCCGCAGGCCGCGCGGCAAGTCGTGATGGAGCAGATACCGAAGGACGCGCCTGCGCTGTTGCAGTACCGGGTGGGGATTTGCGACCGGCCGAAGAAGGCGCAGCTCGAGGCTGTCCGCAAGGAGGAATCGCGCTTTGCCGAGGCGGCGTATTTTCTCGCGCGCCTCGATATGGGCAATGCCAGCGAAACTGGCGCGCCCGCGGCGCGGCTGCTCCTGGACGAAGCCTACGGGCGCTTTCCCAAGTCGCCGGCGGTCACGTATCTCGCCGGCAACTACAACCAGCTCATCGGCGACTGCAAGGCGGGGCTGAAGTACTACGACGAAACGATCGCGATTGAGCCCGCGCACGACAACGCGCTGCTCGGGCGCACGGTGTGCCTCGCGTTTCTCAAGCAGTTCGACGACTCGATTGCGGCGGCGACGCGGATGATCGCCATCCCCTCGTCCAACCTCGCTGATGCGTACTACTGGCGGGCCTGGGTGCGGCACCACACCAGGGATTACCCGCAGGCCCGCGCGGACATCGACATGGCCAAGAAGATCGTGTCCAACAACGCGATTCACCGGCTGGCGGGGATCATCGAGCACGATCAGGACGACCTGCTGCCCGCCGACAAGGATCTCGTCACGGCGACGGCAATGACGGATGGCCAGTACGACTGCGTCTCCCGCTGGTACCTCGGACTCAACGACATGAAGCGCGAGCGCTGGACGAACTCAGCCGCGCACTTCGAGGATTCGATGAACTGCTACGAGCGCGCGGCGCTGTTCGCGGAGCAGGCGCTGGCGAAGATGGAGGCGCTCAAGGACGTCGATCCTGACTTCAAGGCACGGCAGATCGAGGGCTTCCAGGCGGCGATCAAAGAGGATCGTGCGCAGCAGTATGCGTCCGCGTTCAACGCGGCCAACCACTACGCCCGTGGCGGCGATCCCGCCAAGGCCAGGCCCCTGCTCGAGATTGCGGCGAAGGACCCCGCGCTGGACAGCCGCGTCAGCGAGCTGCGCAAACTCCTGGGAATCCGATAGGCAATTCGTCAATCAATGGATCGTTGGATCGATCTGTAAATAGATCGATACAATGTTCTTCCAATGTCTACTCTTGCTCACTTCGAGACCACGCTCGGCAACTTCACCATCGAGCTCTACGACACCAAGACGCCGAAGACCGTCGCCAACTTCGTCGGCCTCGCCGAGGGCACGACCGAGTGGACGCATCCCAAGACCAAAGAGAAACACAAGAAGCCGTACTACGACGGCATCATCTTTCACCGTGTGATCCAGGGCTTCATGGTCCAGGGTGGCGACCCGCTGGGGGAGGGCTACGGCGGGCCGGGCTACCAGTTCGCGGACGAGTTCCATCCGGATCTGCGTCACGACCGCGCCGGCATTCTTTCGATGGCCAATGCCGGTCCGAACACGAACGGCAGCCAGTTCTTCATCACGCTCGGCCCGACGCCGCACCTCGATCGGCGCCACTCCGTCTTCGGCGCCGTCGTGAAGGGCATGGACGTGGTCCAGAAGATCGGCGCGACCCCGGTCGGCAAGAACGACCGCCCGGTCACGCCGGTGGTGATCAACAAGGTGACCATAGAAAGAACACAGTAACGACGCGATCGTTCCCGTCGTTGCTAACTCTTCAACGTCGGGTGTTTGTCCTTCCACTCCGTCGCCTGCTCGTACGCGAGCGCCACACGCGCCATCGTCGCCTCGTCATAGAGCTGGCCGGTGAGCATGAGGATGCGCGGCGTCGCCACGGTGTTTGATCCGACGGTCGTGTTGGCGAAGCCGCACTTCACCGCCATCGCGGGATGGCCGGTCAGGTTCGTCGTTCCGAGGGTGGCGTCGCTGCCGGCTGACAGCAGCACGTCGAACTTGCTCATGAACGCGTCGAACTGGCGCATCAGGATCGTGCGCGCCCGCATTGCGCGCAGGTACTCGACGGCCGGAACGAACCGCGCGGCGCGGAAGGTGCGGGGCCATGTGCTGCGCGACGTGCCGCTCTGAAGCAGGTCGGCTTCACCCGATCGCGTCAGCTCGTCGAACGACGCCGCGGCCTCCACCTCGAGCAGGAATCCGATCTGATTGCCGAGCGTCATGTCCGGGAGATCGACGGGCGTGAGATTCGCGCCGAGCTTCCGGTACGTGTCCAGCACGTCCTTGTACATCTGCCGCTGCTGCGCGATCTGTTCGGGCGTAGCGCCTCCTCGTCCGCCGCCCGGCGCACCGCCTGCGGGCGCGCCCGCAGGAGCGCCGCCGGCCGGCGCCGCGGGTTCGAAGCCGCTCCTTACGTAGGCGATCTTGATGCCGGCGAGCGGCAGATCCGGATTCCACTTGAACGCCGCATCCGCGACTGACGCATCATGTGCGTCTGGTCCGTAGATCGCGTTCAACACGATGACGGCGTCTTCAACGTATCGGCACATCGGACCGAGCTTGTCCATCGTGTTCGAGAGCGCCATCGCGCCGTAGCGGCTCACTCGTCCGTACGTCGGCCGCAGGCCGACGACGCCGTTGACCCCGGAAGGCGAGAGGATCGACCCGCGTGTTTCGGTGCCGATGGAGAAGGCGACGCAGCCGGCGGCGGTCGCCGATCCCGGGCCGGCCGACGATCCTGATGAGCCCTGCGCGGTATTCCACGGATTCTTCGTCTGGCCGCCGAACCAGCGGTCGCCCTGCGCAAGCGCGCCGAGCGTGAGCTTCGCGACGAGCACCGCGCCGGCGTTGCGAAGCCGCTCGACGACCGTCGCGTCGTAGTCGATCACTTGGCTGACGAACGGTTCGCCGCCGAACGTCGTGCGAATCCCCTTCGTCGCCAGCAAATCCTTCGCGCCCCACGGCAGTCCATGCAGCGGTCCGCGATACTTGCCGGCCTTGATCTCGCGATCGGCCTGCGCCGCCTGCTCCCGGGCGAGGTCTTCCGTCAGCGTGACGTAGAAGTTCAACGTCGGCTGGTACCGCTTGAGCCGCGAGAGGTACATCTCGGTGAGCTCTGTGGACGTGACGAGCTTCCGCTCCACGAGTGCAGCGAGTTTCGAAATCGGCCAGAACGCGACGTCCTCGAGGTTCTCCGGACGCTTCAGCGTCAGCGGGTGCTTGGTGTACTTCATCGCCGCGCCGGGCGTCGCCGGTCCCTTCGGTTCCTTGCCAGGTAACGCGGGCTTGAAGATCGTCGCCAGCTCTGTGTCCATCGGAATCGACGACGAGCGCAGTTGCTGGAAGATGCGGAGGCGGTTATTGAGATCCTGCGCGAGCGCGGCCTCGTCCTCGGCGTGAAAGTCGATGCCCATGATCGACTCGGCCGCTTCGATCGTGTCCGGCTTCACCGGACCGACGGCCGGTCCGCCCTGCTGGGCGTACGCCTTCGCGGCGACGGCGCCGGCAACGGCGGCGGGGACAGCCTTCAGAAACTTGCGTCGTGACTCGGTGTTGGGTGTCTTGGCCATGGCGCCGGTATTCTATGCCCCATGCAGGAACGAACGGTGGTCAAGATTGAGGGCACTTCGAACGACGTCGCGAGTCCAGCGGTCAAGGCCGGCGGCCTGATCTTCGTGTCGGCGGTCACCGGGACCAGCGCGGACGGCAAAGTCGTGGGCCCCGACATCGCGTCGCAGACGAAACAGGCGATCGAGCGCCTGTCCGGCGTCCTCAACGCCGCCGGCTCATCGCTCGCGCAGGCCGTCAGCGTGAACGTCTACCTCAAACGCGCCAGCGACTTCGAGGGACTGAACGCCGCGTATCGACAATCGTTTGCCGACAAGCCGCCGGTCAGGACGACGGTGGTGACCGATTTGGGGCCGGATAGGCTCATCGCACTTTCGGCCGTCGCCGTTCCAGCCGGCGCCGCCCGCGAAACCCTGCATCCCGCGGGCTGGGTCAAGTCGCCGCGGCCGTATTCATACATTGTCCGGGCCGGCGGTCTCGTCTTCCTGTCGGGACTGGTCAGCCGCCGCGGCACGGATGACACGGCGGTGCCCGGGTCGGTCAGCCTCCAGACGAAAACCATCCTCGACAACGCGGGCGTGCTGCTGAAGACGGCGGGGCTGTCCTATTCGGACGTGGTCGCGGCGCGCGTGTACCTCACCGACGATTCGCTGTTCGAGCAGATGAACGACACGTACCGCACTTACTTCATGGAGGAGCCGCCGGCGCGCGCGACGGCCGTTACCGAGCTCATGGGCGCCGACTCGTTCGTCGAGATCACGCTCATCGCGAGTGAATCCGGCAAGCAAGTCCTCGGACCGGCGGTGTCGCCGAGCCTGCCGCTGTCAACGGCCGTGCGCGCGGGCGACCTGCTGTTTCTTTCGGGCGTGCTCGGCAACACCGAGGCGAACGCCAGCGATCTGGCCGCGCAGACGCGCGAGGTCTTCACGCGCATCCGCCGCACGCTCGACGGCGCCGGTGTCTCGTTCAGCCACGTCGTCGATAACATCGTCTATCTCAATGACATGTGGCAACAGCGCCACGTGGACGGCGTCTCCCGCGAGGTGTTTCCCCACGATCCGCCCGCGCGCACCATCGTCGGTGCCCGCCTGGTCGCGCGATCGGCACTCGTCGAAATGATGATGACGGCCGCGGGCCGGTGAATCGGGAACTGCGGCCGCTCGTCGTCCTTGCACTGCCCATCATTCAGGCGGAACTCGGCTGGATGAGCATGGGGCTTGTCGACACGCTGATGGTCGGATCGCTCGGACCGTCCGCGATCGGCGCCGTCGGTACGGGCTCGATCCTGTTTCTTGCGGTAATGGTGGTCGGCATGGGCACGCTGCTCGCGCTCGACACCTTCGTGTCGCAGAACTTCGGGGCGGGCCGCATCGACGAATGTCATCGCTGGCTGTTCGCCGGCCTGCAGCTCGCGGGCGTTCTTGCCGTCGTGCTCATGGGCCTGACGTTCGGACTCATCGCCGCGCTGCCGGTGTTCGGCCTGCATCCCGACGTGCTCGCGTATCTGCGGCCGTATCTCTCGAGTCTTGTCTGGTCCACGCCGCCACTGCTCGCCTATGCCGTGTTCCGCCGCTACCTTCAGGCCTGCCACGTCGTCTGGCCGATCACGTTCGCGCTGATCCTGGCGAATCTCGTGAACGTTGCCGCGAACTGGGTCCTGATTCACGGCCATCTTGGTTTTCCCGCGCTGGGCGTCGCGGGCTCCGCCTGGGCCACGGTGTTTTCGAGAGTGACGATGGCCGGGTGGTTGTGGATGACGATCATTTATCGCGAGCGCGACAGGCCGTCGGGACTGCACGATGTGCCGTTCGCGATCGACATGGCCCGCGTCTGGCGGATTGTCCGTCTCGGCGTTCCGGCGGCGGCGCAGGCACTGCTCGAGGTCGGCGTGTTCGCCGTCGCGACCGCGCTCGCTGCGCGGATCGCGCCGGCCGCTATCGCCGCGCACAACATCGTCCTGAATATCATCGGCTTCATCTTCATGGTGCCGTTCGGCTTGGGGTCGGCAGCCGCCGTGCGGGTGGGCCACGCCATCGGCCGTGGTGATCCCGCTGGCGCGCGATCGGCCGGCTGGATCGCGGTGATGCTGGCAACGGGCGTGATGAGTGCGTCGGCGTTGCTGCTCTGGCTCGCCCCGGGGCTTCTGATCCGGCCGTTCAGCGCGGATGCCGACGTCATGACGATCGGTATGGGGCTGATGTTCGTCGCTGCGATCTTCCAGCTCTTCGACGGGGTGCAGGCGGTGGCGACGGGCGCGTTGAGAGGGCTCGGAGATACAAGGACGCCGATGGTCGTGAATCTCATCGGCCACTGGGCCGTCGGCCTGCCGCTCGCGTACGTCCTCTGCTTCAACTACGGCTGGGCCGCGCAGGGTCTGTGGATCGGTCTGGCTGCGGGCCTGATTGTCACCGGCGGCGTACTCGTGCTGGTCTGGCACCGGCGCAGCCGTCTTCTGGCACAATCCGGTCTATGACCGCACGCACTCGAACACTTGCGATTCTGATCGTCCTTGGACTCAGCGGCTTCGCTTGCACCGTGTCGTCAAGCGGGGACGGCGGACTTGGCGCTGCCTCCTGTTCAATGGGGGGCGGAAGCACTCAGCGGCCGGTCGCCGAGTTCCTCGCGGATGCGAACGCCACCCTGCTGAAGGTCGGGAACGAAGCCAGCCAGGCGAGCTGGGTCTATTCGACGTATATCACGCAGGACACGGAAGTCCTGAATGCCCGCGCGAATCAGGCCTTCATCGAGGCAGGCAAGCGCTTCGCCAAGGAAGCGGCGTCGTACGACAAGGCCGACGTTACGCCGGAGCAGCGGCGGCAGCTCAATCTCCTGAAGCTCGCACTCGAAGTCGTCACGCCCACCGATCCGAAGGAAGCCGAGGAGCTGACCCGGCTCGCCGCGTCGCTCGAGGCGACGTACGGCAAGGGCAAGTGGTGCAAGGACGCCCGCCAAGAAAAACAGCCGGACGCGTGCCTAGACATCGAGAAGATCACCGACGTCCTCGCCAAGTCGCGCAACGAGAAGGAGATCCGCGAAGCGTGGGAGGGCTGGCACACGATTTCGGTGCCGATGCGCAAGGACTACGCGCGCTTCGTAGAGCTCGCGAACAAAGGCGCGAAGGAACTCGGCTTTGCGGACACCGGCGCCATGTGGCGTCTCAAGTACGACATGCCGGCTGACGACTTCACAATGGAGGTCGACCGCCTGTGGGATCAGGTGAGGCCGCTCTACGTCTCACTCCACGCGTACGTCCGGATGAAACTGCACGAGAAGTACGGCGACGCGGTGCCGGCGACCGGCCCGATCCCCGCGCACATGCTCGGAAACATCTGGGCGCAGGACTGGAGCAACGTCTTCGACCTCGTTGCGACCGGCGGCGCGGATTCCGGCTACTCGCTGACGAAGATTCTCGAACAGCGCAAGACCAGCGCCGTGGACATGATGAAGATGGGCGAGCGGTTCTACACCTCGCTCGGCCTCGCGCCATTGCCGAAGACGTTCTGGGAACGGTCGCTCCTCGTCAAGCCCCGCGATCGCGACGTCGTGTGCCATGCGAGCGCGTGGGACATCGACTCCGTCGAGGACGTGCGGATCAAGATGTGCGTGGATCCGACCGAGGAGGATTTCTCGACTATCCACCACGAGCTCGGCCACAACTATTACTACCGCGCCTACAAGGACCAGCCGTTCATCTTTCGTGACAGCGCGAATCAGGCGTTCCACGAGGCCATCGGCGACACCATCGCGCTCTCGGTCACGCCCGAATACCTCGTCAAGATCGGCCTGCTCGACAAGGCACCGGACACGTCCCGCGACATCGGCCTTCTGATGTCGCGCGCGCTCGAGAAGATCGCGTTCCTCCCGTTCGGCCTCGTCATCGATCAGTGGCGCTGGGACGTCTACAACGGCAAGGTCGCGCCGGCCGACTACAACAAAGCCTGGTGGGAACGGCGCCTCAAGTACCAGGGCGTCGCACCGCCTTCAACCAGAGGCGAGGAGTTCTTCGATCCGGGCGCCAAGTACCACGTGCCTGCCAACTACTCGTACACGCGCTATTTCCTCGCGCATATCCTGCAGTTCCAGTTCCATCGTGAACTGTCGAAGATCGCCGGTTGTACGACGCCGCTACACCGCTGCTCGATCTACGACAGCAAGGCCGCCGGCCAGAAGCTCGAAGCGATGTTGAAGATGGGCACGTCGCGCCCATGGCCGGACGCGCTCGAGGCGCTTACGGGCAAACGGCAGATGGATGCGACAGCGATTGTCGACTACTTCGCGCCGCTCAAGGCGTGGCTGGATGCCCAGACGAAAGGGAAGTCGAGCGGCTGGTAGCTACCGGACCAGCCGCTCGATCGTTGAGGAGATTTCGGCCTGCTTGTCTTCCTTGCCCGCGCCTTCCCAGGCGGCAAGGATGGCGCCGCGCTGATCAACCAGCACGATCGTCGGGGTCGCCTTCACGCGAAGCCCAGCGGTTACGGCGTGCAGGCTGCTCTCGGAGACGCCGATCGCCCTGGCGAACACGGCA
Organism: Vicinamibacterales bacterium; assembly: GCA_035606665.1. Classification (GTDB taxonomy): domain Bacteria; phylum Acidobacteriota; class Vicinamibacteria; order Vicinamibacterales; family SCN-69-37; genus DASUGC01. The sequence goes on from DATNEY010000026.1 coordinate 59,392, forward strand.
TCCTCCGTCGCGGTCGTGGCCGGATGCGCCATCACGATTGAAGCCCGACCGCTGAGACCGGCGACCAGGGACTTCAGGAACGGCTGCGCCTTCTGGCACGCGCCGCACGCTTCACGCGCAAACACCACCAGCGTCCGGGGCGCGTCGCTGTACCAGGCGGCAGGGACGTCGATCTGTTGCCCCGCGACATAGGCGGGTGGCTGCGGTGCCGGGGCCGGGGGCTCGATGCCCAGCGCCCCGGCCATCCGCGGCCACGCCACTGCGCTCGTCGTCACGGCGACCATCAGCACCAGGCCGAGGCTCGCCGCGATGAAGAGTCTGTTGAGCAGTCGGTCCGACGTCAGCGTCACGACTAGTCCCATGGATTGCGGATGGCCTTGCACCAGCCCGTGCACGCCCACGACCAGAGCGGGCCGCACATCGGCCAGTCGAGGTCGAACTCGCACGTGTACAGCTCGGAGCACGCCAGCCACGGATTCGGCAGGAGATCGCAGGTGTCGATGTCGATGTTGCAGTTGCACCCCACGGCCTCGCTGCTCGCGCTCACCACGCGCCACGAGCGCAGGTTGTCAGCGAACTGCTGTCGCAGCGGAAGGGCGTTGGCCTTGAGCGACGTCTTCGGACCAAGCGTCACGAAGAGTTCCTTCGCCGCGTTCGCGCCGAGCACCCTCTGCGCCTTCGTGAAGACGTCGGTGATGCGCTGCTTCGTCTCGGCCGACATGCCGCGATCGAACGCCGCCGGCGATGCCACATCCATGGCCTCGCGCACGACTGCGATCTGCTCGGCCGTGAGCGCCGGGTTCGCTTCCAGGTAGTTCTGGAAGAATGCGCGCCACGCTGACGAGCGATCGTCCGGGGTCAGCGCGCCCATGATCGCCTTGCGGTACACCGGCGGGTATGCGTCGATGTTAGCCGCCGCCTCTCGCAACTCGGTCTGGTCAAGCGTCGCGGTCCACTGCACGGCCGCATCAATGGGATTCGGCGTCCGGGCAACGGGCAGCAGAAGGGCTTCGGCCGGAAGAGCAATCAGAGCGACAATTACGCACAGCAACAGCCGGCTTTTGGTCGACGCGGTCATCGGGTTCTCCTTTACAAACTTGGCATCACGCACGATCGAGCCAAGCCTCCCGAGTTGTGCAAGACGTACGCCGCGATTTGTCTTCAGTTGTCTGTGTGGTTTTCCGGCCGGAATTCGCCACTCACAAAACTGAGCGCTCAGTTCTGAAAGCACAGCGCAAGTTTCGTGGCTGATCGTCCGGCGATCGCACGACTTTCTTCGTTCCAGACGCTACCCAAGGGCGATCGATCCGGGTAGCGGCCGACCCGGCTATACTTTTGCGCATGACAAGAACGGTACGTCGCGCGTCGCTGCTCACCTCAGTCGTCGTTTCCGGTTTCGTAATCGCCGCGGCCGGTCTGCGCGCAGAACCGCCACCCGCCGTGCAACAGGGCGGTATGACCGTCGATTTCGTCGCGACGAACGCGAGCGGTCAGCCGGTGACCGACCTCAAGCCCGCCGATGTCTCGGTGAAGATCGGCGGCAAGCAACGCGCGGTGTCATCGCTCGAGTTCAAGAAGGCCGAGGGCGGTGGTGGCGGCGCGGTGTCGGCTCTGCCCGCGCCGTTCGCGGTCAATTCTGGCGGCGCTGGGCGGAATCTCCTCATCCTGATCGAGAACGATTCCCTGAAGATTGGCACCGAGCGCGCGGTCCGCGAGAGTCTCGATCAGGTGCTGAGTCAGCTCGGACCCGCTGACAGGGTCGCGTTCTCCGTCGCGCCTCGTGACACCGTGCAGTTGGGATTCGGCTCGGGTTTGCCTGCCGTACGGGCCGCGGTGGCGAAGTTCGCGGGCACCCGGCCGGCGAGCGTCACGACCAGCGAGGCCGCGTGCCGCTCGCGTGACACGCTCGTCCTGCTCCGCGCGCTTCTGGACGCGCAGGCAGGGTCCGAGGCGCCCACGACTGTCGTGTTCATTTCGGCCGGTCTCTCGCTGCCCACCACGATTAACCGCGGCGGCGATAGCGTCACCTGTGAAGTACTGACTGAACACTACCAGGGCTTGGCGAATTCCGTCGCGCAGGGCCGGATCAATCTCTATGTGGTGCAGGGCGACGACACCATCACCGGCCGCGATAACGGCCTCGAGAATCTCGCGGGTGTCGCCGGCGCTGGCGGCGTACTGCGCGCGCTCCCGGGCGGTCTCACCAGGATCGTTTCGGAAAGCTCAGGCTACTGGCTCGCGACGGTGGCGGGCGACGCGGGTGATCGTCCTGGTTCGGTCACGAAGATGGAACTCAAGGTCACCCGCGAAGGCGTGACCACGCGGGCGCGATCGGACTACGCCGTGAGCAAGGCCGTAGCGCGCCCCGGTGCGAAGTCGATGACGCCCCGCGAGATGGTGGGGACGACGGCCGCGTTCACGGATCTGCAGATGCGGGTGACCTCGATGGCGCAGCGCGGCCAGGCCGGCAAGGTTCAAGTCGTGGCCATGGTCGAGCCGCTCGATCCCTCGACGAAGTTCACGGCCATGACCGGTGTGCTGGTGCCGCCGGGCGGCGCGAAAGCCGCCTTTGCCCGCAGCATGGAAGAGAAGGACCTCATCGGCCGGCCGGTGGTCGTCGGCATGCTTGTCGATCCGGGCAAATACCGCTTGCGTATCGCCGCCACGGACGCGAACGGGAAGGCCGGTGCGGTGGACCTGGACGTGGACGCCCAACTGACTCAGGCCGGGCCGCTCCAGATCAGTCAGATCATGCTGCTCTCGCCGCGCGGCGAGAGCTACGCGCCCCAGCTCCAGTTCAAGGACGAGGCCGAGATCGCCGCTCTGATTGAGCTCTACGGGCCGGTCGCGACGTCGAAGGTCGGCGCGAAGATCGAGATCGCCGCGACCGCCGATGGCAAGGCGCTCGTCGATGGCGTCGTCGGCGGCTCAGGCACCAACGAACCGGACAAGTTCCAGCTGAACGGCAAGCTCGCGATTGGCGCGCTCCCGCCGGGTGACTACATCGTTCGTGCGGTCGTGCAGGTCGAAGGACAGCCCGAAGGACGCGTCACGAAGACGCTGCGCAAGCTGCCTAAGTAGTCGGCGGGCTTCAGCCCGCCGTCACCGTAGACGGGTACTTTCGCTCGACGTAGTCATCGACCAGTTTCTGAAATGCCGCGGCCAGCTCGTCATACGTTCCCCGGAGCGTCGTGACGTGCTGGCCATCGACGTAGATGGGGCAGTTGGGCGACTCGCCCGTGCCGGGCAGCGAGATGCCGATGTTCGCGGCCTTCGACTCACCCGGGCCGTTCACGACACAGCCCATCACCGCTACCGACATTTCTTCCACGCCCGGATGCCGGGTCTTCCAGATCGGCATCATCATCCGGACGTAGTCCTGAATCCGCTCCGCCAGTTCCTGGAACGTCGTCGAAGTCGTGCGTCCGCAACCGGGACACGCCGTGATCGCCGGTGAGAACGAGCGCAGGCCCAGCGCCTGCAGAATCTCGCACGCGGCATAGACCTCTTCGCGGCGATCGCCGCCCGGCCTCGGCGTGAGCGACACGCGGATCGTGTCGCCGACGCCTTCGTTCAGAAGGATGGCGAGCGCCGACGCGGACCACGCCACACCCTTGATCCCCATGCCCGCTTCCGTAAGGCCCAGGTGCAGCGGCTGCGGCGTCTTCTTCGCGAGGTCGCGGTACACCGTCAGCAGGTGGCGCGGCTTCGAGACTTTGCAGGAAATGATGATCTGGTCCTGGCGCAGGCCGCTCTCGATCGCGAGTTCCGTGGACTGCAGCGCCGACGTGACCATGCACTCATTGATGATCTCGTCGGACGTGAGTCCCAGGCCCTTGTCCGTGTTCTCCTGCATGCGCGCCATGACGAGCTCCTGATTGAGGGAGCCGCCGTTGACGCCGATGCGCACCGGACGCTGGTTGTCGACCGCGACCTGGCAAATCATCGAGAACTGCTCGTCGCGACGCTTGCCCGTGCCGACGTTGCCGGGGTTGATGCGGTACTTGTCCAGCGCCTTCGCGGCGTCGGGAAAGCGCGTCAGCAGCAGGTGGCCGTTGTAGTGGAAATCGCCGATGAGCGGCGCCTCGCAGCCGGCGTCGAGCATCCGCTGCTTGATCTCCGGCACCACGCGAGCTGCTTCAGGCGTGTTGACGGTCACGCGCACCATCTCCGATCCGGCCTCAGCCAGCTCGACGCACTGCTGCGCCGTGGCTGCCGCATCTGCCGTATCCGTCATCGTCATGCTCTGCACGACGATGGGCGCTCCGCCGCCGACCTGGACGCGCCCGACGCGGACGCCTATGGTTCTGTGGAGACGGACAGGAGAACTCACGACGCAATAATAACTGGTAGGCTTGAATTCGTGCGTTTTCCCGCTGTAGCTACCGCGTTGAGTTGCGCCTTGGCCGCGCTGCCTTCCGCGCAGGGCCGGGCCACGGGCACGCCCGTGCCGGGGGCGGAACGGCCGATCGCTGTCGTCGTGCCGGCGGGGACCGAGCTGGACGTGAAGATTGCCGGTCCGACCGCGATGTCGTCAGCGACGTTGAAGAACGATCAGCGATTCGAGGCCGCGACGCTCGTGGACGTGACGGTCGGCGGCGTGGCCGCGGTGCCGGCGGGATCGATCGCGCGCGGATTCGTGTCGTCCTTCAAGCCCGTGAGCGTGGTGAATCGGCAGGGGAGTTTCACATTGTCGTTCGACGAGCTGCGCGTGGGCGATCGCTCGGTGAAGCTTCGAGCGACGGTCCTGCAGGTGTTCGATCCAAACATGAGCGAAGATCTCACGCGCATCGGTCCGGCCGCGGTGACGAAGGGCGCAAGCGGGGGAATCATCGGCACCGGCAAGGCGCCGCTCACAACTGTGTTCGTCACCAGCGGCGTGATCACGGCGGCGCAAGGCGGCGAAGCGAAGGTGCCGGCCGGTGCAGTTCTGCGCATTCGGATCGATCAGCCCATTCAACTCCTCCATTAAGTCTTCCCCGCGGCGGACTGGCGCAGCTGAACCCTTGGTTTTCCTGCGATTTGTCTGGCACCAATCCTGCGTTTGACCGGGGCGCCCGGAGGGGATGGATGGCTGCTGCCCGACGAATACTGATTCTGTTTGCGCTGACAGTTTTCTGGACGCTCACGTCCGCAAGCTAGCTCTTCGGTTCCAGGACTGGCGTGAATGCCGCCTGGCTCAACGGCCGGCACGCACGATCCTGAGGCACATGAAATCGGCGCCCTCGTCTGGTCGCTCGACAGCGATTTTCAAAAGCTCGAGAAGCTGAAGATCGTCTGCGCCTATTAGCTCGACCCGGCCTCTTCCTTGTAGTATTTGCTTGCCTGGAGGCCGATCCATGTTCAACAGACATCGAATTCTTCTTGCCGCTCTTTCTGTCCTTGCCGCGGGCCCGATGCTTGGCGCGCAGGCTGCACGCCCGGCGCCTCCAATCGGCCAGACTGGCGAAGCCGCGCTCGTCGCGCGGGCGCGCGCGATTCACGAGCGCGTGATCACGCTCGATACGCACAACGACATCGGTCCCAACAACTTCCAGTGGTCGCGCAACTACACGCAGGACCTCGGCAATCAGGTGAACCTGCCGAAGATGAAGGCAGGCGGCCTCGACGTCTCCTTCATGATCGTCTACGTCGGCCAGGATCAGGGCCCTGACGCGTTCACCGCGGCGGGCTTCCAGCGCGCGTACGACCAGGCGTTCGAGAAGTTCGAGGCCGTGCACCGGCTCACGAAGTCGCTCGCGCCCGATCAGATCGAGCTCGCGCTCTCGCCTGCGGACGTCGTCCGCATCGCGAAGTCGGGCAAGAAGGTCGCGGTCATCGGCGTCGAGAACGGGTATCCCATCGGCACGAACCTCGCGCGGGTGAAAGAGTTCTGGGATCGCGGCGCGCGGTACATGTCGCTCGCGCACAACGGCCACAGCCAGCTCAGCGACTCCAACACGGGCGAAGCGAACAACCAGTGGGCGCACGAGAACGGCCTCAGCCCGCTCGGCCGGCAGGTCATCGCGGAAATGAACCGCTACGGCATCATGGTCGACGTCTCGCATCCCTCCAAGGGCTCGATGATGGAGGCGATCAAACTCTCCAAGGCGCCGATCATCGGATCGCACTCCGCGGCGCGCGCGCTCTGCAATCACAGCCGGAACATGGACGACGAGCAGCTCAAGGCGCTCAAGGCGAACGGCGGCGTGATTCAGGCGGTGGCGTTCGCAAGCTACGTGAAGTGCGGGCCGGTACCGCCGGAACGGAACGAAGCGATTGCCGCGCTGCGCAAGGAGTTCGGGCTTCCTGACGCAGGCGGAGGACGCGGTGCAGGTGGAGGCGGCGGAGGCCGCGGCGCTGGTGGTGGAGGAGGACGCGGAGGCGCCGCTGGTGGTGGCGTTGCGGCCGCTGGTGCTGCTGCCGCACCGCAGATTACGGCGACGATGGCCGGGAGCGCGCAGCCGGCGGGCGCCGGCGGAGGCCGTGGTGGCGGGCGCGGAGGGGATCCGGGCCTGGCGGCGCTGCCGGCGGATCGGCGCGCGGCGTTCGACAAGCGGATGGCGGACATCGATCAGAAGTATCCGCAGGGCGTGCGGGCGACGGTGAAGGACTTCGTGGATCACATTGACTACATCGTGAAGCTCATCGGGATCGATCACGTGGGGATTTCGTCGGACTTCGACGGCGGCGGCGGCGTGACGGGCTGGAACGGAGCGGATGAGACGTTCAACGTGACGCTCGAGCTCGTGCGGCGCAACTACACGGAGGAGCAGATCGGAAAGATCTGGAGCGGCAACCTGCTGCGCGTGTGGGGCGAGGTCGAGAAAGTCGCGAAGGGGATTCAGGCCGGAACGATCAAATAGTTCGCACCCTGCAACCAGCAACCTGGAGCAAGCGCTACACCAAACCGAAACGGGTGAATCTGCTGGAAACGTGACTTGGGATCGGAAGAATCCTCCAGGCGGTGGGGATTGGAAGATCTCCAGTGAGCCGGTTAGTCGTCCGTCTCGCCCGTTCCGACCAGCCCGGCGCGTCGTCGTTTGAGGAACAGGCCCTTTCGGGAGAGGCCGAGCAGCTGTGCCGCGTCGGCGACCTTCCCGTTCGCCGCCTGGAGTGCGTGCTCGATGAACTTCCGCTCCAGTTCGTCGAACGCCTTGGCGAGGGGTTGATCCAGCCGCACTTCCACGGCCGGTGCGGTCGAGCGCGAAAGTGCAGTCGGCCGAGCGTTCCAATTGACCGTGATCTCCGGCGCCAGGTCGGCCGCGCCGAGCACCTGACCATCGCTCGCGAGGGCAACTACTCGGCGGATCTCATTCGAGAGCTGCCGGATATTTCCGGGCCAATCGTAGAGCAGTAAGGCGGCGATCAGATCGTCTGCAAGGCGGAGATTCTTCCGGCCGCATTCCGCTGCGGACCGCGTCAGGAACAATGACGCAAAGGCCGGAATCTCGTCCTTGCGTTCGCGCAGGGAGGGCAGTTCGATGTGGGCAACGCCGATGCGGTAGAAGAGGTCGCGCCGGAAACGGCCTTCCTTGGCGAGAGTGTTGAGGTCGCCATTCGTCGCAGCCACCACGCGCACCGCCACGTTCTGAGGACGAGTGTCGCCGACGGTCTGCACTTCACCGCTCTCGAGGAACCTGAGCAGCTTTGGCTGGACCACCGGCTCCAGATCGCCGATTTCGTCCAGGAACAATGTGCCGCGTTCTGCGGCGCGTATCACGCCCGGAAACGCGTCCACCGCGCCGGTAAAGGCGCCGCGGCGGTGGCCGAAGAGCTGGCTCTCGACGAGCTCGCGGGTTACGGCGGAGCAATTGAAGGGCACGAATGGTCCGCGCCTGTTTGCGCTCCGCTCGTGGATCAGCCTCGCGAGGACTTCCTTGCCCGTGCCGGTCTCGCCGGTGATCAGGACTGGCAGCTTCGTTTCGGCGAGTCGTTCTGCGATCCGGACGAGTTCGACCATCCGCGGCGATCTGAAGATCGTGTCTTCGTCGAAGCGCTCGGCCGCGCGCGGCCAGAGCGTCAGATCCTCGTCCTCTCGCTGTGTGTCGGCGGTACGGGCCACAGCCATCTGCACGAGATCCATCACGCTCTTGACGAGCGATATTTCCTCGATGGATTCCGCCTGGCGGATCACGATGGTTGCGAGACGATCTGAGCCGAGGATGCGAATCGTGTTCGTGCCGTCGGCTTCTGTGGAGAATTCAGCGGCTGGTTCCGGCCTGTACTCGAGGCCGGACTCGTGCGAGACGTCGATGCGATCCGCGAGCGTCGTCCCGCTGAGAATCGCCGCGATGCGATGCGAAAGCAGGTCGATGGAGTGGCCCGCGCCGAGGGCCGTGGCGACGTCGTTCAGCAGCACCGAGGCTTGCGACACCTCGAGCGCCGGAGCCGGGGCGGTCAGCGTGCCTGTGTGCTTCAGCACGTCGTCACGCTGCTCGGTGATCCACCACTCGTGATACTTGTGGCCGATGGCGCGGCAGCCCGCCAGCGCGCGGTCGTAGTGCAACCGGCCGTTCGTCACGGCGCCGCGCAGCGAGGCGCAGAGGGCCTTCGAGGCTTCGAGGACGACGAGCGGATCGACGGCTCCGCGCGGACACGAGCGCACCGCGGAGGCCAGCGCGGCGGATGCGTCTGCGTGCCGGCCGAGCCGCGCGAGTGAACGGGCCTTCGCGCACAGCAATGCAGTCCGGACAGCCTTGTACTGCCGCCTCGCGAGCTCGGGATCGGTGGCTTCGGCGATCTGGATCACGGTATCCCAGTCACCAAGGCGTTCGAAATACATGCACCGCGTTACCTGATGCGCGAGGTCGTACCAAGAACGAGCCGGAAGGACTTGCTGTTGGAGTAGCCTGTTGCACTCAGTCAGGTGTCCAAACCCCCGGTCCATTCGGCCTTCAAACATTGCCAGTTGGGCGAGCGTGTCGACGACAGAAAACTTGATTTGAGTCAGTTGCGACTTCGGTGGTACTGCTGCTTCTAGAAACGCCTGAGCTTTCTCAATTCGCCCAGCAGCAACCATCAAGATTCCTAGGTTCGCTAGAGAGCCCGCTTCCTGCACCACGGATCCGAGTTGACGCGAAATCAGTAGACCGTCTTTCGCGCTAGCAGTCGCGAGGCCAAGATTGCCGGCTAGCATTTCGAGACCAGCATTAACTAGCTGAAGACTGGCGCCAACGCTGCTGCCGGCGGCGGCCAGAAGCGTCGCGGCTGAAGCCGCGTGTCGGCGAGCATTAATGCAGTGACCGCGAATGCCCTCCAGACGAGCTACGACGAGGTGAAGTTGGCCGAGTGTCGAGGTGGTTGCCGCGGTTGCCGCCAACTGTCGCAGGCGACTCAGTGATGGTAGTGACTCGTCTGGGCAGGCGAATTGCGACTCTCGGCTGAAGTGAGCCAGGGCAGCGTGAAATTGCCTCTCCACCGAACTCTCACCAGTGAGGTCCAGCGCTTGTTGGAGATGAGCCAGCGACTCCGTCACGCGGCCCAACTCGTAACATGCGATTCCAATGAGAGTCTGTATTTGAGCTAGGGCCTGATCGCCGCGTCCGTCTAGGTATTTGGGTGCGACACTAACAACGTCGGCAACGAGACCGTCACGGAGTAGCGTCTCGAGATGGCGAACGTCAGTGGAGTCTGTCTCTGCCTGGACGGGTCTAGTGTTGGCTCTCGGTTGATCCGGTGTCCCCATGGTGGATAGCCGGTGAGACTCTACATCGAACTGAGTCCTTCTGAACTCGCAAAGTTCGTTGCTAGTGAACTCGGGACCTCACAGGTTGGGGCTGTAGCGCACCTGCACCACGCACGCCTGCCGCTTCGGTCTGTATCGGTTGCGCCAATGAGGAGACGAAGAGAGTCGAGGCATTCTCAAGGAGTCGCTTGTGGTCCTTTTCAAACGGGTCGGCTCCGAACACGCATAAGACACCCACGATATGGGAGTCCATTACCGGCACAGCCGCTACATATCGCAGCGGTGTCGCGAACGTTCGTGCGACGGGGCCTAACTCAAGAATCGCGTCCGAGTTGAGAACGGGTTGGGTATGAGCAAAAACCCAGCCTGATACCCGTTCAGCTATTGGAACCGAGAGTTCCATTAACGCGGACGCGCCGACGCCGCTCGCGCAGACCACCTCAACTTCGTTCGAATCGTGCTTTGGCTTGTACAAAGCCATCGTGGCCAGTGGCAGTACCCGTTTCAAGTGCTTGAAGAGGATCTCGCCCGCCTCGGCGAGGGAGGTTGCCCGCGGCAAATCCCGTTTGAGTTCGTTGAACTCACGCTCTTCCGCAGTAGTTGCAGTGATCGCGTCAAGTTGTATTCGAGCCGGCGAGGTCGGACCGCTCCCTGCGCTGGCCGTGATCTCGGCTTGATCCGATGCCTCAAGCTGGTCGAGGATCGTCAGAAAACGATCGACGATCCACGGATCGTAAGTCTTGCCTTTCCGTTCCTTCAGGATCTGCTCAGCCTGCTGCCTGCTCATTCGCGACCGATACGGGCGATCTGAGGTTAGTGCATCGTAGCAATCCACAACTGAGAGCATTCGTGCACCCAGCGGAATCTCCTGACCCTTTAGGCCTGCCGGATACCCGGAACCATCCCATGCCTCGTGATGATGCCGAACAATCGGTTCGACAGGGTAGGGGAAGTCGATGGACTTCAGGATGTCGGCACCTACGGCCGAATGCACTTTCATTCGCTCGAACTCTGCCGGCGTCAGAGGGCCTGGCTTGTTCAAGATGTACTCAGGGACAGCTAGCTTGCCCGTGTCGTGCAGGAGAGCTGCTGCGCGCAAGGCATCGAGCTGTTTCTCGTCCTTCATACCGACGGCTTCGGCGAGAGCCATCGTGTACCGCTGCACTCGGCGAATGTGACCGTGCGTCACTTGGTCCTTGGCGTCGATCGCCAAGGCGAGCGCTTCGACGGTTGAGAGGAATACACGGTTGAGTTCCTGGTTCTTGTCCTGCTCGATCTTGACGCGCTTCGTTGACCAGCTATACGTGACGTAGATGACCACGAGCAGCGGGACGATTACGCCAATGAAAGCGAGGGTGACGCCCTTCTGACTTGCAGCGAATGCTGCGATCGAGGCACCTGCCGCGAAGTTAATCCAGAGCTCGCGGAAGTTTGCCCACCAGATCGTGAATGGGCTCTCCCGATGTTCCAGAGAGATAGCGATGGTCACCAGGCCGCTGTTCAAGACGAAATAGAGCGCCGTGAAGACAGCCAGCCTCAGAACGAAGTCCGCCGAGAGGCCGATGTTCGCGCCAGGTTGAACGAGTCCCGAGGCAAATGCTGCACACCAAATTGATACAGCAGGCGCCACGATATTGAATGCGATTACTTCCTTACGCTGAGCCCGGCCAAGAAGGTATTCTTTTGTGCAGAGAACCGACGCGTCCAGAGCCACCAGAATCGCGCCGACGCCAGACCCAAATAGAACGGTGCCGGCTAGGACAAAGGTTTCGGAAATTGAGATCGTTGCCCGGCCAGACGGAAGCTTAACTGAGAGCCATCCGCTAATGAGGGTCAGGCCAGCCAGTCTTATCCAGGGCCACTGCCAATCTACAGGATGCTGATTGACTTCCCGAATGCTCAGGTAGATGACACCTGCGCCGAGGCAGAACACTCCCAACACATAGATGCGGGTCGCGAGGGAGAGGATGCGCTTTTGCTCCGAGGCCATCAGTGCGAGTCAGTTGCAGGAATGCAGCAGTGACTCGGCTCCCTGTTATCGGCGCAGTCTTTTGCCGACGTGAGGCCCCAGCTTGTGTGGAGTTACCGGATTGGCACTATCCCCAGATGATGATCGTCATTTCTGCACCTTGGCGGCTGTGCCGCCTCTTCTCTGCCCGTAACAGAGCAATCGTCGTTCCAAGCTGTTTCAGAACAAAACACTAAGGATTCGCCTGGCCCGAGCACGTGATTACGGTCTTGGTCATCAGTTTCTCGATCTCTAAGCCGTCACGAATTACCAGGTCAGTCGGTCCAAATGATGGTGTTGGCCCCGTTAGTACCCGTGGTCCAGATGATTGTGTTGGCCCAGTTGATCGCGGTGGTCCAAATGATGGTGTTGCCCCAAAGCTCGTTCTGGAGGTTGCCATGACCGGTCCAAATGATGGTGTCGGGGCTCACCGGCTGCCCACCGGCCTGGCCGGCGGTCCAAATGATCGTGTTGGCGTCAGCCTTCGCAACGGCGTTGGTGTTGGCGGTCCAAATGATTGTGGTGGTCCAGATGATCGTGTTACCCCACGCTATGGCCTGGCCCCCGAGCGCTGAAGTCGTCCATATGATCGTGTCTGCGCCAACATTCTTAGTGGTCCAAATGATCGTGTCGGAGCCGACGTTCCGAGTCGTCCAAATAATTGTGTTCGGGATCGCCCTTCCGGCCGTCCAGATAATGGTGTTGTCGCGCGTGCGCGCATTGCCGGTCCAGATGATCGTGTTGTCGCGAAGCATGGTGGTCCAGATAATCGTGTTCGCGAACGCGATCTGACTCGCCGCTGCCGGCGTGCCGTTGATCAGCGCGGTCTTCGGCATCTTCCGCAGATCCTTCGTCGTCGCCATCGTCGCCGCGAGCGGCACGTTCAGCGATCCCGCGCCCTGCTCGATCAGGCCGAATCCCTCGAGACGCTCCGCCGTGTACTGCAGCGCGAACTTGACTTGCGCCGGCGACATCTTCGGATTCGCCTGAAGCACCTGCGCCACCGCGCCGCTCACTACCGCGGCCGCCATCGACGTGCCGCTCAGACGCATGTACGTCCCGCCGCTCGCGCCATACACGCGGCGCTCCGGATAGTCGTTCCAGAGCGATGAATTCATGCTGACCGCGCCCTCGATCGCATTGCCCGGCGCGACGAGATCGGGCTTGAGTTCCCAGTTCGCAGGATCGTTCTGGTCGCCGACCGGGCCGCGCGAGCTGTACGTCGCCACCCCGTCGTCCTCGCGGCCAATCGTGCCCTTCGTGTTGAGCGCGCCAACCGTGATCGCGCTCGGCGTGTAGCCCGGCGAAACGACGCCGCCCACAAGCGGCGTGCCGTCCGGAAGCTTGCCCAGGTTGCCGGCCGAGGCGACGATAACGATGCCCGCCGCGGCGGCGCGCTCGGCGGCCTTCGCCATCGGGTCGTCCCGGTAGGAACCGCCCGCCGGCGTGCCGAGGCTCATGTTGAGCACGCGGATGTTGTAGAGATCCTTGTTCGCGATCGCCCACTCGATCGCCTCGATGACGTCGGAGACGTAACCCGAGCCGTCCTTGCCGAGCACCTTGAGGCTGATGAGCGCGGCGCCCGGCGCCATGCCCACGTAGGTGCTGCCACCGTTGAGGCGGCTGCCCGCGCCGCTGCCGGAAATAAGGCTCGCGACGTGCGTGCCGTGGCCGTAGAGGTCGCCGTCGCCTTCACCCGTGAAATCGACGGAGTAGAGGAGGCGGTTCTTGACGTCCTGGTGATTCGCGATGCCCGAGTCGATCACCGCGACCGTGATGCCCTGGCCCGTGAGGCCGCCGAAGTTGCCGAACTTACCCTTCCACAGCGAGCTCGCACCCGTCGTCTGGGAAGGAAGCGCCATGAGGCCAATGACCTTCGCGTCTTCCGAGATGCGGCCCACGTTGCGGTCCCGGCCGAGCAGCTCGATTTGGCCAGGGTTGCCCGTGAACACCGCTCCACCGGGCAGGCGCTTGGCGATTGAGAGGCCGTACGCCGACGCGAGGCGGTCAACCTCGGACTGGGGTCCCTCGAAAATGACGTCCGCCGTGCCGTTACCGCCCTGGTTGACGAACTCGACCAGCTGCTTCGAAAGCACCGGGCGCTCGTCCTGGGCGAATGCGGGGGTGGCGATGGCCAGACCGGTTACGAATCCGATAACAAGGCGACGGAAGGACTGAAGACGGGCTGCGTTCATTTTTGTCTCGCGCTCATGACTGCCAGCACCCAATTTCGCTGGTTCAGGCACAGAGACGTAACGCGAATTGCGTACCAGTAATACAGTTTGGAAATTACTGGATTTTTCTTACCGTTTTGAGGGTGTGAGACACCCAGCAGGCTCGGGTACTTACAGTACCGTCGGAGGCACACCGAATTTGTATCGGCGGCACTGCGCCAAACAGTAATCGGCACTCCTGCCGAAAGTCTTGAACGACGGGTTCTGCAATCGGCGTGCAGAACCGTGAGTGGGAGCGACAGAATTGAGAAAAACGGCCGTAATTCTTGTGATCGGCCTCGTGGCCGGCTTCACCTACTACTGGCTCAAGCGGCCGGCAGCTCCGGCTGACACCGCTACCGGCAGTCCCTCCACCCCGGTGGCCGGAGGGCGATTGACGGTCACTTACAGATCTGAACCGAAGACTTTCAACCGGCTGGTCTCGCCCCAGCTGGCTGAGGAACTGGTGTCGCGGCTCACTCAGGCGACCCTGCTCCGGATGAACCGGGCGACCGGCGAGCTGGGTCCCGGACTGGCCAGGGAGTGGACGTCGTCTCCGGACGGCCTCACCTGGACCCTCAAGCTCCAGGACGGAGTGACCTACTCGGACGGGACACCCTTCACGTCGGCCGACGTCGTCTTTACCTTCCAGGCGCTGTTCGACCCGAAGGTCAAGAGTGCCATGGCCTCGAGCTTGATGATCGAAGGTAAACCATTACAGGTCAGAGCTTTAGACGCCTCCACAGTGGTCGTCGTCTTGCCGGCGCCGTACGGTCCTGGGCTCTCGATGCTTGACTCCGTTCCCATCCTGCCCAGGCACAAGCTGGCCGCCGCTCTCGAGGCCGGGACCTTTGCAGAGGCGTGGGGGACGACGACACCCCCGGCGGATGTAGTGGGGCTCGGACCATTCGTGATCCAGGAGTACGTCCCCGGTCAGAGACTCGTCTTCGCCCGCAATACGAAGTTCTGGCGGAAGGACGAAGCGGGCCGGACCTTGCCATATCTCGACGCGATCGAACTCCAGTTCGTGGCCGATCAAAACGCCGAAGTGGTCCGGCTCCAGGCCGGACAGACGGACATGATGAGCAAGGAAGTGCGGTTCGAGGACCTCGCTGCACTCCAGGATCTACAGAAGAAAGGAAAGGTCCTGCTCTACGAAGCGGGTACGACCATCGCGCCCGACATGCTGTGGCTCAACCTGGATCCGTCGGCGGCCGTCGCGAAGACGCGGCCGTGGCTGCAGCGCGAGGAACTTCGCCACGCGATCTCCGCCGCTGTCGATCGCCGCGCTGTCGTCAACACGATCTTTCTCGGCGAGGCGACCGAGCTCGCCGGACCGATCACCGCAGGGCACAAAGGCTGGTTTCTGCCGGACCTGAAGCCGCCATCGGGTGGTGCGGAGAAAGCGAAAGAGCTGCTCGCATCCATCGGTCTCAAGGACCGCAACGGCGACGGCCTGGTTGACGATGCGCAGGGAAAGACGGCGAAGTTCGCGCTGCTCACCCAGAAGGGCCACACGGTGCGCGAGCGATCGGCGGCGCTGGTGAAGGAGCAGATGCGCAAAGTAGGGCTCGAGATCGACGTAGTGCCGCTCGAACCACGCTTCATGATTGAAGCGTGGAGCAAGGGTGAATACGACGCCATCTACTACGCCATCGAATCCGACTCGCTCGATCCCGCGCGTAATCCTGAGTTTTGGCTGAGTTCGGGGTCGTTCCACTTCTGGAATCCCGGGCAGAAGACGCCATCGACAACGTGGGAAGGCAAGATCGACGAGCTGACGCGGAAGCACTCCGCTTCGATGAACGCCGACGAACGGCGCCGGCTGTTCGCGGAGGCGCAGCGAGTCTTCGCCGAACACGAGCCAGTGATCTATTTCGCGGCGCCGAAGGTCATTCTTGCGACCAGCGCGCGGGTTCACGGCGCGACGCCGTCGGTGTTCGCGCCGCACCTGCTCTGGAACGCGGAGCGGCTCTTCATAAAGTGACGAACAGCCTGTCGGTGTTCGTTCTGCGGCGCCTCCTCGGCGCCCTGATCTTCGTCGTCGTCGTCTCCACGTCTGCGCTCGTCTTGATCCGTCTCGCCCCGGGCGACGCGACGACGGACATGAAGATGTCCGTCGCCGATCCGGCTGCAATCGCAGCGGCGAGATCGCGGCTGGGGCTGGATCGTCCGATCTGGGCGCAGGCCGCGTCGTGGATCGGCGGTTTGGCGCGGTTCGATCTCGGTACGTCGTCGCATTACGGAAGGCCGGTATCGGGCCTCGTCGTCGAACGCGTCGGGAATACTGCGATTCTTGGTGGGCTTGCGCTGGTGATGGCGACGCTGATCGGCATCCCCTGCGGCGTCGTAAGCGGTTCTCGCGGCGGCGCCGGCGCCAGGGTCATTGCCGCGGCGTCGATCCTGCTGGTGGCCGCTCCGCCGATGCTCCTCGCGCTCGCTCTCCTTTATCTGGCCGTGACCACAGGCGTCCTGTCAGTCGAGCCCGGCAGCCTTCTGTTACCGCTGCTGGCGCTCGCGCTGCCGATGGGAGCGGTCATCGAGCGCCTGCAATCGCGCGCGACGGCCGACACAGTCCACACCCCTGCGTTCGTGGCCGCCGCCGCGCGTGGGATTCCGCGGGCGCGCGTTGTCTGGCTGCATTCGCTCCGCGCATCGCTGCAGCCGGTGCTCGGCGTCTACGGCATCATCATCGCCGCGCTGTTCAGCGGGTCCGTGGCTGTGGAGGCGATTACGTCGTGGCCGGGACTTGGCCGGCTCATGCTCGATGGGCTGCTGAGCCGCGACGTATTCCTGGTGGCCGGTTGCGCGCTAGCCGGCTCCTTCCTCGTCGCGATCGGCAATCTCACCGCGGACGTGCTGCGGGCGTTCATCGATCCGAGGATTCGCGAGGCTGCATGAGGGCGATTTTCCTCCTCGTGGCCACCGGGCTTCTCGCGATCGTGGCTCCGATCCTTGCGCCACACGATCCGACAACGCAGTTCGCGGACAAGGCCTATGCGCCACCGACGCGCATCCACCTGCGTGATGCCACGGGATTCCGGGCGCCGTTCTTCTACAAGCAGACCCTCGTGAATCGGCTCGCGCGCGAGTACGCCGACGATACGAGTGCACCGATTTCACTTCGCTGGTTCAGCGGCGGGCGCGTTGCAACGAGTGGCGATTCCACGGAACCCGTCCTGCTCCTGGGAGCTGACGCGCTCGGCCGCGACGTGTTCTCGCGCCTTGTCTCGGGGGCGCGGTGGTCGCTGGGTGTTACTGCACTTGGCGTCCTTGGAGCGCTCTTGGTCGGGATTCTTGTCGGTGGGCTCGCGGGCACCGCTGGGGGGCGCGTCGACTCAATGCTGATGGGCGCCTCTAACTGGCTGCTGGCGATGCCCGGTGCCTATCTCGTGCTCGTGCTGCGGGGTGCGCTGCCGCTGGTGCTCACCACTGGGGAGACGTTCGCATTGATCTCCATCCTCTTCACTGTTGCCACCTGGCCGCACGTTGCGCGGGGAGTGCGGGGCATCGTTGCCGCCGAGCGGGCGCGCGAGTACGCGGAAGCAGCGCGAGCGAGTGGCGCCGGGCTCTGGCGACTGATGTCGCAGCTTCTGCCGGCCGCGCGGGGTTTTCTCGCCGTCGAAACCGTGCTGCTGGTACCGGCACTGTTGGTCGCTGAAGCAACGGTCTCGTACCTCAGTCTCGGATTCCCAGACGCTTCGGCGAGTTGGGGCACGCTGCTTCAGGATGTCAACGTGCGCGTCATGAGCGAAGCTCCCTGGATGCTGGCGCCGGCGGCAGGAATCTTTGCGGCCACTCTCATCGCGCAGGCAGCCGGCGCGCGCGTGCCACAGCGGGCTTGAGATCCCGGTCTCCGTGATAGCTTTCGACGGATGTCTGCCGTCCTAGGCGGGATCTTCCCGCCGCTCGCCACCATCTTTGATTCCACCGGTAACGTTGACACGGGCGCAATCTCGGCGAACGTTGCGCGCTTGATGACGACGCCGCTTTCAGGCGTGCTCGCGCTCGGCTCGAACGGTGAGGCCGGACTGCTTGACGACGAGGAAGGCGACAGCGTCGTGGAAGCCGCCCGCGCAGCCGTGCCGGCGGATCGGGTCGTGCTCGTCGGCGTCGGCCGGGAGTCTACGGTCGCGTCGATCGCCGCCGCGAGGCGCGCTGCGGATCTGGGTGCTGACGCCGTGCTCGTGCGCCCGCCGTCGTACTACAAGGCTCACGTCAGTAATGACGCGCTCGTCGCGCACTTCCGTCACATCGCAGACGTGTCACCGGTGCCAATCGTCCTCTACAACCTGCCAGGGCCGACCGGCGTGATCCTGACGCCGGCGATGGTCGCTTCGATGGCCGAGCATCAGAACGTACTGGGTCTGAAGGAAACGAGTCCCGATCTCGAACGGCTGGGGATTTCGGCGGGGCTGCGAGCCGGGAAGTTTCCAGTGATGTCCGGTTGGGCGCCCGTGTTGTACCCGGCAATGATGGCCGGCGCGGCGGGAGGCATTCTCGCGGTCGCCAATGTTCTGCCGGAGCAGTGCGTTGCGCTCTACACCCACGTGAAGGCCGGGCGCTACGTAGAGGCTCTTGCGCTGCAGCGCCGAATCACGAAGATCGCGATGCATGTTTCGAGCGTGCACGGCATCGCGGGGCTCAAGGCCGCCATGGAAATGCTGGGCTATTCAGGCGGACCCGTCCGCGCGCCGCTGACTGCGGCCGGTGACAAAGCCCGCGCGGAGATCGCCGCCGCCCTCAAGGACGCGCAGGAAAAGTAGATGCTGCCCTCAACCGAACGATTGCTCCTCGGTCCCGGGCCCTCGCCCGTCTCGTCGCGCGTACTGGCGGCGCTCTCAGCGCCACCGCGATCGCACCTCGATCCCGATCTGCTCGCGCTGCTCGACGACATCCGAACACGACTGACACGCATCTTCTCCGCGCCCGAGGGCTCGGCAGTCCTCGCCGTCTCCGGTACGGGCACGACGGCGATGGAAGCCGCCGTCTCCAACATGGTCGAGCCGGGCCGCCGGGCGCTGGCCATCGTCACGGGGTACTTCGGCGACCGCCTCGCCGCCATAATGGAGCGCCACGGCGCAGAGGTGACGCGCCTCAACGTCGAATGGGGCCGAGCCGTCGATCCAGGAGCCGTTATCGCGGCGCTCGAGCATCAGCGCTACGACATCGTCTCCGTCGTCCACGCCGAGACATCGACCGGCGTCAGGAATCCCATCGAGGCCATCGCGCCCCAGACGATGCTGCACGGCGCGATCCTCATCGTCGATGCGGTGACGTCGCTCGGCGCGCTGCCGCTTCGCATGGACCAGACGATGTTCGACGTCTGTTATTCCTGTTCACAGAAGGGGTTAGGAGCGCCGCCGGGACTCTCGCCGATAGTGTTCGGGCCGCGTGCCCTCGAGCGCAGGGTCAGCTGCCGCAACTACTCGCTCGACCTGACGCTACTAGAGGACTTCTGGATGCGGCGCAAGTACCACCACACCATCTCCTCGCCGCTCGTGTATGCGCTTGCCACGGCGCTGGCCGAGATCGAAGAGGAGGGCCTGGGCGCGCGATGGGCCAGACATGAGTCCGTTCATCGCCAATTTGTGGAAGGACTGGCCGCGATCGGGCTCTCGGTGCTGCCTCCGGAGATGGAACGACTCTGGAATCTCAACGCTGTTGTCGTGCCCGAGGGATGCCAGGAGGCGAAGGTTCGTGCGGCTTTGCTTGGCAAGCACAGCATAGAGGTTGGCGCCGGCCTGGGTCCTCTGGCCGGACGCGTCTGGCGCGTGGGCCTGATGGGCTCGGGCGCCACCAGTGCCAATGTCGAGCGCCTGCTTTCGGCGCTGCCGTCCGCACTGCAGGAGGGTCGCACATGAGAGTCAGACACCTCGCCATCGTGTCGCTCGTTGCCGTTGCCGTCGCTTGTGCGACGAATCCGGCGACTGGGCGCCGCCAGCTCATCCTGATGTCGGAAGCGGAGGAGATCTCGCTCGGCCAGAAGTCGGATGTGGAGGTCCGGCAGCAGATGGGCCTCCACGAGGATCCGAACGTTCAGCGGTACATCGACAACATTGGACAGCGCCTCGCACGGGGTTCGTTCCGCCCCAATCTCAAGTGGACGTTCGCAGTGGTGGACGAGCAGGCGGTCAACGCGTTTGCACTGCCGGGCGGCTACATCTACGTGACGCGCGGCATCCTGCCGTACATGCGCAACGAAGCGGAACTCTCCGGGGTGATTGGCCATGAGATCGGCCATGTCGATGGCAAGCACTCCGTGGATCAGTATTCCAAGCAGATGCTGGCGGGCGGCGCGCTCGCGGCCGGGTCCATATTGGCGCCGAAGTACAGCACGGCCTTCGGCGCTGGCGGCCTGCTCGCGAACTTCGTGTTTCTGAAGTACGGCCGCGACGCGGAGCTCGAGGCCGATCGTCTCGGTGTGGCGTATGCGTCGAAGGGTGGCTGGGCGCCGGCCGCGATGCAGGGCGTGCTCGGCACGCTCGGCCGGATCGACGCCGCCCAGGGATCCAGTCGTGGCATCCCCAACTGGGCGCTCTCGCACCCGCCCGCAGTGGATCGCGTCGAGAAAGTTCAGGAGGCGGTCGATGCCGCGCGAGGCTACGGCGGCGCCGCGACGAACGAGCCCGCGTTCGAGCGCATCATCAACGGCCTTGTGGTCGGTGACAGCCGGGAGAAGGGAATGGTGCGCGGCAGCGAGTTCGTCCATCCGGTCATGAGGTTCTCGCTGAACTTTCCCAACGGCTGGGAAATCACGAATGGCGCCGCTCAAGTGTCGGCAGTGCCAGGCGAGCAGGGCAGCGCCGCGATGATCCTCGAGATTTCGAAGAGCCAGGGCTCGCCGGCACAGGCCGCGCAGCAGGACATGTCGCAGGCGAAGCTGCAGCAGACCAGCGGCGGTGGCACCCGCATCAACGGGCTCGATGCGTATGTCGGGATCTACGAAGGCGTCAGCAACAACACGCGCATCGTCGTTCGCGCCGCGCATATCCGGTCGGGCAACCAGACATACCTCGTAGCGGGACTTTCGACGCCTGATGCGTTCTCGAGCGCCGACCGCCAGTTTCAACAGGCGATTCAGTCGTTCCGTCAGCTTTCGGCGCAAGAGGCAGAGCGCATCCAGCCGTCGCGGCTCGACTTTTACACCGTGCGCGGCGGCGATTCATGGGACTCACTCGCGCGCCAGTCGAACGGCGCGGTCAAGGCAACGTCGCTGGCGATCATGAACGGCAGCGAGCCAGGCACCGCTCCGCGCGTGGGATCGCGCATCCGGGTCGTCATCGGCGGATAATGCTGCCGACGTGGCAGCACGTGGCGGATTCTTTCGGCGGCTTTTCCGTTACTCACTCGGCGCGATCTGCGTCCTGCTTGCGACGTTTGCTTATTGCTGGCTGACGCTGCCGGATGTGCGTCCGCTCAGAACGCAGAACCCCACCAGTACCGCGTTCATGCGGATGCGAAGCGCGCAGGCGATTGCCGAAGGCAAGTCACCTGCCTACCAGCAGCGGTTCGTCCGCTACAACCGCATCAGTCCGAATCTCGTTCGGGCCGTGCTGCTCGCCGAGGACGCGGGGTTCTGGGGACACGGTGGCGTGGATTGGGCCGAGATCAAAGTGTCGCTCCAGCGGAACATTGATCAAGGAGAGCTGCTCCGCGGCGCCTCGACCATTACGCAACAGCTCGCGAAGAATCTCTACCTGTCGCCGTCCCGGAATCCCTATCGCAAGCTGACGGAATGGATGATCGCGCGCCGGCTCGAGGCCGAGCTCCCGAAACAGCGCATCCTCGAGCTCTACCTCAATCTCATCGAGTGGGGCGACGGCATCTGGGGCTGCGAAGCTGCTGCGCTTCGGTACTTCGGCATTTCCTGCAGCCAGCTGTCGGTGGAGCAGTCGGCGCTGCTCGCGGGCGCGATCATCAATCCGCGGATCTACAGCCCGGCCCGGCCCAACGGCCGGCTGCTCAGGCGTCAGCAGATCATTCTCGGGAAGATGGCTGCGACCGGAGGCGGCGGCTAAAGAACGCGCCTGGCGCCAATCCAGCGCTGTTGCCAGTAACCGGAATCGAAGCGCTCAATGCGGACGACCGATCCGTCCGCTGGCGCGTGAATGAACTCAAAGCGGGCGCCGGTGGCAACGACGATGCCGACATGCGTGGGGCCGGGGCCGGTGGTTGTGAAGAAGACCAGGTCGCCAGGTTGAATGTCGTCCTGCGCGACGGTGCGGCCGGCGCCGAACTGTTCGACAACCGTGCGCGGCACGTCGATCGAATGCTGCCGCAGGACGTAGCTCACGAAACCGCTGCAGTCGAAGCCTGTGTCCGGTGTTTGCCCGCCGAATCGATACTTCGTGCCGAGGAGATCGAACGCGGTCTGCAGGATCGCGGCTGCCGGCATCGGCGCGGGAAGTGGAGCGATTGCCGCCGAGGCGACAGCGGAAACCGAGCCGTTCGACGAAGGGATGTTTGGATCCGCCGCCGGCGCCTGCGGGGTCATTGGCCCCTGCCTCACGGGGTCATTGGCCCCGGAGTTCATGGGTCGGGATCTCGGAAACGCCTCAGGCCGCGATGCGCTCGACGCCGTCGCGCACGCGCCAACCACGGCGCATGAGCCAGCGACGACGACCAGAACCAGCAGCCTGCGCACGGTAGAGAGTGTATCGGCCGCTTGGCCGTTCCGCTAAAGGGCCGTAAACACGGAGTTTACGCGGGTGGCTTGCTTGACTTGCCTCCAACCATCCAGCAAGAATGAGCCAACTCGGTCATGGAACAGACGCTGCTGCTCAACGCGACCTACGAGCCGCTCCGAGTGGTGCACTGGCAGAAGGCCATCACGCTCTGGTGTCAGGGCAAGGTGGAGATTGTCGCGCATCACGATCGCGAGGTCCGCTCCGTCTCGTTCTCGATGAAGCTGCCGTCCGTCATCCGGCTGCTTCGCCGTATCCGTGTCCGTCGCAACGTCGAGTACGTGCCGTTCTCGCGCGCCAACATCTATGCGCGCGACAACCACTCGTGCCAGTACTGCGGCGAGGCCCTCGCCTCGTCCGAGCTGACCTTCGACCACGTCGTGCCGGTCGCCCAGGGCGGCCGCAAGGACTGGGAGAACATCGTCACGTGCTGCATCTCGTGCAACCGCAAGAAGGGCGGCCGCACGCCGGAGCAGGCGGGCATGCGTCTCATCCGGCACCCACGGCGCCCCGACCGTGCGCCGGCAATCCGGATTACGTTCGGCTTGCGCAACGCTCCCGAGAGCTGGCGCGACTACTTCTACTGGAACGTGAAGCTCGACGAGGACGATGGCTGAACGGTTGAGCTCGCGAGCGAGTCGGCTGAGCGGAGCGGGGCGTCGGAGCCCCCGCGAGCGAGGCCGTAGGGGAACCCGCAGGGGCGAAGCCCCTCGGATCTGAGAAATGTCACACGTCATCTCCGCCATCCGGCCTAACCGGGCCGCTCCCGGCGGTGTTGTCACGATAGAAGGCATCCACCTGCCCGTACCGGCTGACGGTCCACCCCACGTCCTCGTCGGATCGAAGGACGCGCACGTCGTCTACGCATCCCACTCAAGGCTCGCGATTACTGTGCCGGACGATGCAGAGCCAGGGACTTCGGCGATCCGCATCGACGAGTTGCCCGGCGAGACGATTTACCTGGATGTCCTGCGGCAGTACGTCACGGGCGTACATCAGGTGGACAGCCCGGCATTTGGTGCGGACGGCTTGCTCTACTGCACGATGAGCGGCAGCCGCGGATCCAAAGCCGCCGTGCCGCTGTACCGCATTGACGCGGACGGCGCTCGCCAGCCGGTTGCCGTCGAGATTGCGAATCCGACCTCACTGACACTCGGTCCCGACGGGCTTCTCTATGTGTCGAGTCGTTTCGATGGCCAGGTCCATCGGCTTCTCGGCGACGATACGACGGAGATATATGCGACAGAGCTAGGCGTCGCGACGGGGCTCGCATTCGGTCCGACTGGCGATCTCTTCGTCGGAGATCGATCGGGCACGATCTTTCGCGTGACTCCCAACCGGAAAGTCGAGTCGTTCGCGACACTGCCGGCGAGTGTCGCTGCCTTCCATCTTGCGTTCGGTTCCGATGGCTGTCTTTATGTGAGCGGCCCGACGCTGGCGACGAGCGACGTGATCTATCGCATCACGCCAGACCGCCTCGTTGACGAGCTCTGCCGCGGATTCGGCCGGCCTCAGGGACTCGCGTTCGACGCGAGCGGCGCGCTCTACGTCGTCGAGGCGCTTGCCGGGCGCGCCGGACTCTACCGTATCGATACAACCAGTGCAGCGCCTGAACCCGAGCTCGTGCTCAGCGCACCGGCACTCGTCGGAGTCACCTTCTCGCCCACGGGCGCGCTCGTGATCGCCTCGAGCGAGACCGTCTGGATTCATGAGCGCGCGGTCTGATGTCACAAGCGCGGGGTCAGACCCCTGGAAACCGGGGTCAGGCGCCACTGTCCGGGATACGCGTCGTCGATTTGTCTCGGCTGCTGCCTGGCGCGTTCGCGACCCTGATGCTCGCGGAGCTTGGCGCGGACGTCATCAAGATCGAAGATCCCCGCGGTGGCGATCCGATGCGGCAGCTGCCGCCGATTCTCAATGGGCGCGGCATCTACGACTATTTGCTCAATCGCGGCAAGCGCAGCGTAGCGCTCGATCTCAAAAACCCGGCGAGCGTCGCGAAGCTCCACCAGCTCGTCGATACCGCCGACGTCGTCGTGGAATCGTTCCGTCCAGGAACGGCGCGCCGGCTTGGCGTGGCCGGCGAGCAGCTTCGCGAGCGATCGCCGAAGCTCATTCACTGCGCGATCACGGGTTACGGACAGACCGGACCCTACGCTGAGCGGCCCGGACACGATCTGAACTACGTGTCGGTGTCCGGCATGCTCGGGGTCGATCGGCCGCCCTCGGGTGGTCGAGTCGAGTTGCCGCGCATGTTCGTTGCCGACGTCGGTGGCGGCGCCATGACGTCGGTCATCGGCATTCTTGCGGCGCTCTTCGGACGCGAGCGGCACGGTGAAGGCGCGTCACTGGACATTTCCATGCACGAGGCATGTCTGTACTGGATGATGCTGCCCGCCGCGCGCGAGCTCGTGGACGGTGGGGCGAACGCCGCCGGCGAGCTCCCAACCTTCGGGAAACACGCGAGTTACAACGTCTACGAGACTCGCGACGCGAAGTGGATCGCGCTCGGAGCGCTGGAGCCCAAGTTCTGGGCAGCGTTCTGCCAGGCTATCGGCCGGCCCGACCTCGTGGCTCGCCAGGCAACGGGCGAGGCCGATCAGGCTGCACTCATTGCCGAGACCCGGAACCTGTTTGCCGGCCGCACACGCGATGAGTGGGTCGCCTTACTCACCGCGAATGATGTCTGCGCGACACCCGTGAACACGCCGCATGAGGCCCTCGCCGACCCGCATGTCGTCGCGCGCGGGGCGGTTCGTGACCACGGCACGTACCGCTCCGTCCGCGCACCCTTCCTGCGCGAACTGCCGGACCTTGGCCCGCCCCCTGAAGTCGGGGAACACACCAACGAAGTAGTCGGCAGGCTCTAGCACGCCGTCATCTGCCGGGCTGTAGAATGTCTGTTTGGGGCGGCGGAGTTTGCCCCGGCAGACAGCACTATGGCGCATGACTGGATCGCCGTCCGAGGGGCGCGCGTCCACAACCTGAAGAACGTCGATGTCGACCTGCCTCGGGACCAGTTGGTGGTCATCACGGGGCTTTCCGGCTCGGGAAAATCCTCTCTCGCGTTCGACACCATTTACGCGGAGGGTCAGCGGCGGTACGTAGAGTCGCTGTCCGCGTACGCGCGCCAGTTCCTGGAGCAGATGGAGAAGCCGGACGTCGATCTCATCGATGGGCTGTCGCCGGCAATCTCGATCGAACAGAAGACCACCGGGTCGAACCCGCGGTCCACCGTGGGCACGGTCACCGAGATCTACGACTACCTGCGGTTGCTCTTCGCCAACATCGGCGTGCCGCACTGCCCGAACTGCGACCGGGAGATCACGTCGCAGTCGCTCGATCGCATCCTCGACCTCGTCATGCAGCATCCGCCCGACGAGCGCGTCAACGTGATGGCGCCGCTCGTCCGGGGCCGCAAGGGCGAGTTCAAGAAGGAGCTGGCAGGACTCCGGTCGCAGGGCTACACACGCGCGCGCATCGACGGCCAGTTCGTCGCGCTCGAGAACGACATCAGGCTGGATCGCCGAAAGAACCACAACATCGACGTTCTGGTGGACCGGCTGATCGTCAAGCCCGGTCTGGAGCGCCGGTTGTCGGAGTCCATCGAGCGCGCCATGAAACTCGCCGACGACATCGTCGTCATCAACACGCTCGAGGGCGGCGATCGGTTGTTCTCGCGCCGGCTCGCGTGTCCGACGTGCGGCATCAGTATTCCGGAAATCACGCCGCGCGCGTTCTCGTTCAATTCGCCGCATGGCGCCTGCCAGGCGTGCCAGGGACTGGGCGCTGTCTACGACTTCGATCCGGCGCGCATCGTCCCTGACGATCGCCTGACGCTGGCCGAGGGCGCGATCGTGCCGTGGGCGAAAGGCGATCGCCGCTTCATCGATGACATGCTGGCGGGACTGCAGGCCGCCTTTGGCATCGATCCGGCGGTGCCGTTCGGAAAACTTCCAAAGAAGCTTCGCGACATCGTGCTCTTCGGCGCCCCGGGCCGGCGTGCATCGGCATCGGGCGGCCGGAGCAAGGCACCCAAGGATCCGTACGGCGTGGATTTCGAAGGTGCCGTGCCCAACCTGCGGCGCCGCTTCGAGGAAGGCACCTGGACGGATCAGGAAGCGCTCGAGCCCTACCGCGCGCTCCAGCCGTGCCCATCGTGCGACGGCGATCGGCTGCGTTCGGAGAGTCGCGCCGTCCGCGTCAAGGGCCATCGCCTTGCTGAGATCGTGCAGGTCCCGGTGTCCGACGCACTCGCGCTTGTCGAGACGATTTCGCTGACGGAGCGCGAGCAGCTCATTGCCGACCGCGTCGTTCGAGAGATTCGCGACCGCCTGCGGTTTCTCTCCGACGTCGGTGTTGGCTATCTGACGCTCGCGCGCGGAGCAGCGTCGCTCTCCGGCGGGGAAGGCCAGCGCATCCGTCTCGCCACGCAAATCGGCTCGCAACTCACGGGCGTCCTCTACGTCCTCGACGAACCGTCGATCGGCCTCCACCAGCGCGACAATCGCCGGCTGCTCTCGACCCTCGGGAAACTACGCAATCTTGGCAACACCGTTCTGGTCGTCGAGCACGACGAGGAGACGATTCGCACGGCGGACTATCTCGTGGATCTCGGCCCGGGCGCCGGTGAGCATGGTGGCAAGGTCATGTTCCAGGGCCGGCCGCAACAACTGCTGTCCGCGCCTGGCGAGTCGCTTACGGGCCAGTATCTGACCGGGCAGCGGTCGATTCCGCTGCCGGCGACGCGCCGGGCCGCCGAGCGCGGGCAGCTGGTCGTGAAGGGCGCGCGCGCCAACAATCTGAAGGACATCGATGTGGCGTTCCCGCTGGGCATGTTCATCGCCGTCACGGGCGTGAGCGGATCCGGCAAGTCGACGCTCGTCAACGAAATCCTTTACCGCTCGCTCGCGAAGACGCTGTATCGGGCCACCGATGAGCCCGGCGCACACGAGACCATCGAGGGCATCGACGCCGTCGACAAGGTCATTCAGATCGATCAGTCACCGATCGGACGAACGCCGCGTTCGAATCCAGCGACCTACGCGGGACTCTTCACGTTCATCCGCGAGCTCTTTGCGATGTTGCCCGAGGCGCGTGCCCGGGGCTACCGCGCGGGGCGCTTCTCCTTCAACGTCAAAGGCGGCCGCTGTGAGACATGCCAGGGCGACGGCGTCATCGCGATCGAGATGCACTTCCTGCCCAACGTGTACGTCACATGCGAAGAATGTAAGGGCCGCCGCTACAACCGCGAGACGCTCGAGATCAAGTACCGCGGCAAGTCGATTGCCGAGGTGCTCGACCTCACCGTTGACCAGGCGCTCGAGCTCGTCGAGAACTTCCCGCCGATTGCCCTTCGCCTCCGCACGCTGAAGCAGGTTGGCCTCGGGTACATCAAGCTGGGGCAGTCGGCCACCACCCTGTCCGGCGGAGAGGCGCAGCGCGTGAAGCTGTCGCGTGAACTTGCGCGCCGCGGCACTGGCAAGACGCTCTACATCCTCGACGAACCCACGACCGGTCTCCACTTCGAGGATGTGCGCCGGTTGCTCGAGGTACTAGAAAAGCTCGTCGATCAGGGCAACACAATCGTGGTCATCGAGCACAACATCGATGTCATCAAGACGGCCGACTGGGTCATTGACCTCGGTCCCGAGGGAGGTGCGGGCGGTGGCAAGGTGGTCGCGGCTGGCCGCCCTGCGGATGTCGCGCGGGAGGCGAAGTCCGCGACCGGGCAGTTCCTCGCCGCGGCGCTGGGGGCGAACAGGCCCAGCCTGACCGCCTAGCCTGCGGCATCTTCCTGACGCCTGTGGCCCGCAGGCCACGCAGTCTCGGCCGATGGCGTGGTTCGTTTGACACGATCCTCACTCGCCTCAAGCTCTGACCGATCGCGCCGATTGGTCTAACTGGCTGTTTATCAATGTGTTACCGCGAACGGCCTGTGAGGCAACCGAAGTGGCAGGCAGCTTGCTAAGTAAGGTCGCGGTCGAATTGATGTTCTCGCCGCAACGCACCCTTCGTCGCACGGTCAACTGCGCTGGCATCGGTGTCCATTCGGGCCGGAAGGTCAAGATTTCCCTCGTCCCGGCGCCCGCGGACTCCGGCATCCGGTTCCGGCGAATGGACCTTGGCGGCGTCGAAATCCCCGCTGTTGTGTCCGAGCTTGGCAACCGCCAGCAGCTCCAGACCGGCCTGGGCAGCGGCGAGGCGACCGTCGAGACGGTCGAGCACCTGCTTGCGGCGCTTCGCGCGATGGGCGTGGACAATGCCTGCGTCGAGTTGAACCACCGCGAAGTGCCCATCATGGACGGCAGCTCCGCCCCGTGGGTCTATCTGATTCAGGACGCTGGTGTGAAGACGCTCAGCGCGACACGCAAGGCGATTCGCGTCGATCGTCCCATGCAGCTCGCGCACGGTGACAAGCGCATCGCGCTCTATCCGTACCAGGGTTTCAAGGTCAGTTACACGATCAGCTTCGATCATCCGCTCCTCCGGCACCAGCACAAGTCGATGGACCTCGACGAGCAGGTGTTCATCGACGAAATCGCGCCGGCGCGGACATTCGGATTCCTCAAGGAAGTCGAGTTCCTCCGCCAGCGCGGGCAGGCCATGGGCGGGTCGTTCGACAATTCCATCGTTCTTGGTGAGACGGGCGTGTTGAATCCGCTGCGCTTCGAGGACGAGTTCGTTCGCCACAAGATTCTTGACGCCATCGGCGACATGGCCCTGCTGGGCCATCCGATTCAGGGTCACCTGGTCGTGCACCGCGGTGGTCACGCGCTCCATACCGCCTTCGCGCGCGAAGTGCTGGCCCAGCGCGACGCCTGGCAGTTCGTTGACGCATCGACGCCGGAATTCGTGGGCGTGGACGCGGCGGCGGTCGCTGTTCGACACGCCTCGTAGGCCGGGGCTTCAGCCCCCGGCAATCACCCGAGTTTTTTCTGCGCCGGCGTCATCCGGCGCTCGAGCCGCCTTCGCACGAACGTCGCACGCACTTCGGCGTACGTAATGGCCGAGGTCACGACCGCGTCCGCTCCTGATACCAAGTCTCGAATCTCGGCAGAGCCAGCTCCGTCGATGTAGACCTTCACGAGATCGCTTGTGTCGAGGTAGAGCGTCACCCGCGATCCTCGATCACCATCTGTGACGCGGTCTTGCCCTTGCCTCGGGACCTAATTGGGCGAGCCATTCCCGCTGGCTTGCCGCCGCTCCAACTCGCGCGGCCTTCGGCGACCATCTTGTGCAGCCAGTCCAGCGAGCGATTGGGCTCAGCGGGCACGATGACGGCGATGACTCGGCCCCGGTCGGTGATCGTCAGCCGTTCACCGGCCTGCACGCGCTTCAGGCTGTGGCTCAGATGTGCCTTGAGTTCGCGGACACCCAGGGCTGCTCATGTTGACTCCTTGAATGTAGTCTCAAGAGCAGCACAATGTAGTCACATCATCTGCCTACTTGATGTCCACTTGCAGCCGGTCGTCCCTTGTCATCGCCGCGAGATCGGCGGGCCACAGGACCAGGGGTTGCGAGATCGCCCGCTCCACGGGCGAGTCTCGATAACTCTCCAGGACAGACTGCAGAAAGGCGCGCGCGCCCTCGTCGTTTCCGCGATCGCGTTCGAATAGCGCGAGGACGACGTTGATCGCGGGATGCGAACGGCGTTCGGGGGACAAGCTGTTGAGGTACTGCACGGCTTCAGTCCGGCGGTTGCCGAGGCGGAACGATTCGAGCAGCAACGCGTCCGCGAAGCCGGACGGAGCGAGATCGATGAGTTTGCGCGCGAGGCGCTCCGCGCGCGCCAGGCTCCGCAACGACTGCGCGCGCAGGACCTGATCGGCGAGGCCGAGATCGTAGGCGCCGCTCGCCGAATCGATTTCACCGGCCAGCAAAGACCGTCCCCAGAAACGCCAGCGCGGCGGCGCGGTCGCGATCGCATCTACCATAGCCGAGGCCGGTGCGATGTCGGGCCTGGCGCCCAGCCACGGCGGCTGACGCAGCATTGCGGCCCGCGCAGTCGCATCACTTTGATGCGTGGCCGCGAAGTACCACGGCAGGACGATGAACGGGGAAGCCTGACGCACGGTCGAGAGCACGGCCTCCGGCACCGCACGGGTCCGGCCATCGATTTCGCGCTTTGCAAACCGGGGCAGGCCGTTCGCAAAGGACGCGTCAGCCTCAGGCCACGCGGCCGACAGCCGGTAGTGGAAGACCGGCGTCGGATGCTGGAGCAACGGCGCGACGTTCGCCAACACAGAAACTACGAGCACCGTGTTTCGCAACCCGGCGCCCGCGGTCTCCAGTACGAGCGCCGCGCTCACTGCCAGCAAGGGAACCGCAGGCACCAGTAATCGTGGCCCCCAGCCATCGTCGCCGTGCCATGCCCACCAGCCGGATGCAAGTGCGAGAAGCGCGAACAACACGCCGATCGACGAGAGGCGGACGAGGCTACTGAGAGAAGCGCGTTGTCTGACGAGTACCGGCACGCGTCCGGCTGCGAACAAGAGCGCTGGGAAGTAGAACCACAGACCCTTGTTCACGCCGGTGAGCAGACGCCAGGCGCCATCGAGCCGCGAGTGCGAGAAGCTCTCGCCGGCGTAACCCATGAGCGGGCTTCCGAAGCGCGCAATCTCGGAGTTGAGCCAGATGGCGCCGCACACGCTGAACGCGACGAGAGCCACACCCAGCTTTCCGACCCGGCCCCTGCCGACCATGAACGGCAGCCACGCGATTGGCGCAACCACCAGCAACGAAGACTTGGTGAGTAGCGCAACGCCTGCGGCCAGGCCGGCAATCGCGGAAGCGCGCATCGCCCTGGCGCCCGTGGCATTTGCGGCGCGGACGCTCGCCCAAAGCGTGACGATCAGGCTCGCGGCCTGCAGCGACTCCGACGCGTCGAGTGCCGAATAGACGCCAAGCGGGCCTGCGAGGGTCGACAGCAGAATCGCCGTCCGCTCCGTCCGGATCGACCCGCCAAGTTCGCGGATCGTGAGCGCGGCGAACATCGCGGCAAGCATCACGAAGACGAACGGCGCGACAAGAAAGACCGGCTGGGACGTCGCGGGACCGAAGCGGGATTCGACGACGGGCGCGAGCATCGCCGCCGGCACTTGAGCGAAGCTCATGGCGAGGCCGAAACGAGAGACGCTGTCGCCTTCGGGACGGGGGACTGTGAGATCGCGGCCCCGGGCCTGGCCGATCTCACCGGTCTCGGCCATCGCAACGGCGGTCCAGATCATCTGGCGGCCGTCCGCGGTCGATCCCGCAAAGCGGTCGTCGGTCGTGGCGAGGAGAATCGCCCCGACAAGCAGGAACAGCCGGAAATGGTCGCGGAGGATCAGTCGCTTTCCTTGTCTTCTTCCCGTGAGGCCTTCCTGATGAGTGCGGCCAGCTGATCGTTTTCGTACCTGTTGAAGCTCATGAACAGGCTCTCTTTCAGGTACGAGCGCAACTCGTCTTCGGTGAGTTGCTTGACGATATGCGCGATTTCACGCTCGACGTCCTCGAATCCGTACTCGAGCTCGCTGCGGCGCCGGAGCTCGCGGGAGACGGCTTCGACCACGGCGAGTACGTCGTCGTCGAGCGGGATGGGAGTGCCAGCGGTCGTCGTGACGGTGCGCATGCTAGCCTCCAAAGCTGGCGAGGGCCGACGCCTCGTCGGCATGGACCTCGAGAAAATTGTGCGCGCCCGTCATCGCCAGCATCGTCTCCACGCGCTTCTGCACGCCTGAGAGCTTGAGCGCGCCGCCCGCGGCGCCCGCCTGACGATAGAGATCCATCAGGCAGCCGATCGTCGCGCTATCCACGTAGCTCACCGGACTCAGGTCCACGACGATGCGTTTCTCGCCGGCGGAGATCAGGTCGGCCGCGACCGTCGCGAAGTCCGCGAGGATGGGGTAGGTGAGGCGCTGCTCCTGGACGCGCAACACAGCGACATTGCCCACGTGCGAAGTCACGACGTTCATTCGGATCCTCCCGGCGGTGACGAATTCCCCGCCGGCCCCTGAGACTGGAGACGACGGAGCTGGCGGGCGAGTTCGAGTCGCCCGCGGTTGATTCTGGATTTCACGGTGCCCTCGGGCAGCCGCAATTTGTCGGCAATCTCCTGGTACGAGAACTCCTGGAGGTCACGGAGGACGACGGCCTCACGGAGGGCCGGAGGAAGCTCGGCCAGCGCTTCCCGGATGCGCTTCTTGAGGTCGAGGTGCTCGAGCTCGCCGTACGGGCTCCGCTCGCGCGAGACCGGCATGAGCGTGGACGGGTCCACCTCGCGCGCCATCGTTTCGCGTTCCTTGCGGACGCTGCGGTAGTGATCGATACAGAGGTTGCGGCTGATACTGATCAGCCAGGTCTGGAAATTGGCGCGACGGTCGAAGGTGTGAAGCGCCTTGAAGATCTTCAGGAAGATGTCCTGCGCCAGATCTTCCGCTTCGTCGTGCCTCCCGACGAACTTGTAGGCCAGGTTGAACACCTTGCGCCAGTGCGTCCGGACGATCTGTTCCCAGGCGACCTGATCGCCGGCCAGACAACGCTCGATCAGTGCGTCGGTCGCGGTCGGCGGGGCTGCCTGGAAATCATTCGACATGCGGGCGGTTCAGAAGCGCTCGAATCATAACAGGTAGAATGAGCGGTCCGATGGCCGGGTTTTGGTCTGACCAGCGAGGTCTTCTGTGTGATGACGTGCCTCTTGCCGAGATTGCGGCCGAGGTCGGCACGCCGGTGCATGTGTACTCGGCCCCGCTCATCAGGGAACGTTTCCGCGCCCTCGACAGCGCTTTTGCCGGGCGATCGCACCGGTTGCACTACGCCATAAAGGCCAACTCAACCACGGCGGTCGTACGGGAGCTGAGGAGTCTCGGCGCGAGAGCGGACGCCAACTCCGGTGGCGAGATCGAGGTCGCGCTTCGCGCAGGCTTCACGCCGGATCAGATCGTGTTTACGGGCGTGGGCAAGACACGTGGAGAACTCGAGCGGGCGGTGGACCTCGGCCTTGCGGCGATCAACGCAGAGTCGCCCGGCGAGGTCGATCGCATCGCGGCAATCGCCCACGCCAAGGGAACGGTCGCCAACGTTGCCGTGCGCGTGAATCCGGACGTAGTCGCCGGCGCCCATCCCCACATCTCGACCGGGACCGCATCGACGAAGTTCGGCATGTCGATTCCTGACGCAGCAGCCATGCTGCGTGACATGGCGCGGCGGCCCGTCCTTCGTATTGCCGGGCTGCACGTACACATCGGCTCGCAAATCACTGATGCCGGGCCATTTGCAGCCGCAGTTCAAGCGATTGCGGATCTCGCGCGTGTGGTGGGCACCGAGGGCATCCGGATGCGCCACTTGGATATCGGCGGCGGTCTCGGCGTCGCCTATCAGCCCGGGGAGAAGGTGCTGGACGTCGAGGCATACGCGGCCGCCGTGATCGGCGCAGTCGGCGACACGGATCTCGAGCTCGTCCTCGAACCTGGCCGCTGGATCGTCGGGCCGGCTGGAGCGCTCTTGACGCAGGTCGTGGATCTGAAGACACGAGCCCGGGGGTCGTTTCCAGGCGACACAGAGGAAATGACCCCCGGGCTCTTTGTCATCGTCGATGCGGGAATGACGGAACTCATCCGGCCGGCGTTCTACGGCGCGTACCACGGTATCGAGCCGGTCGCGCCGCGGGCCGGTGCTCCAATTCGTGCCGATGTCGTGGGGCCGATCTGCGAAACCAGCGATACCCTCGGCCGCGATCGCGAACTGCCGCCCGTCGAGGTTGGCGATCTCATGGTCGTCAGGGACACTGGCGCGTACGGCGCGGTAATGGCGTCGAACTACAATCGGCGGCCGGCGGCGGCCGAGGTGATGGTTGACGGCGGCACCTGGCGCGTCGTGCGCCGGCGACAGACGATCGACGACATGCTGCAGTGGGACGAGTGATGCTGATTGCGTTCGAAGGCCTCGATCAGAGCGGGAAGGAAACGCAGGCGAGGACGCTGGGAGCGCGGCTCGAGCGCGACGGCCGCGTCGTGCGGTCCGCGTCCTTCCCCGACTACGAGACGCCGATCGGCCGCGAGATCCGTCGGGCCCTCGACGGAGAGCGGGATTTCGCACCGGATGTGATGCAGCTTCTGTACGTCGCGAATCGACTCGAATGGCGGCCACAGGTGGAGAAGTGGCTGACGGCAGGGGACTTCGTCATCTGCGACCGCTACCGGGCCTCTTCGGTCGCCTACGGTGAGGCGCAGGGACTCGATGTCGCCTGGCTCGAGGAGATTCAGCGCGGACTTCCGGTGCCGGGAATCACCGTACTCCTCGACATTGCCCCTGAGACGGCCGTGCGGCGAAAATCCGCCGGCCGGGACAAGTTCGAACGGGATCTCGCGTTGCTCGCCCGCGTTCGCGAGAGCTACAGACGGCAGGCCGCGCGTTCCGGGTGGGTCCTCATCGACGCCGAATCCTCTAAGGACGAGGTGGCGCGAGCGGTCGAGACAGCCGTGCTGTCACGGCTCTCGCAACCGTAAGCGCCCGCACATCCGCGGCGCCAGCGTCGCGCAGCACCCGCGCGCACGCATCCAACGTCGCGCCGGTCGTCATCACGTCGTCAATCAGTACCAGTCGTGCGCCACTGATCGTGTTGGGACGTCCGAACCAAACTCGCACGTGCGAACGGAGGCCCGTGCCGAAGTGACCGGTCAGGTGGCGCCGCCGTTGCCGGGCGGGAAGGCTCGCTTGCGGCGGGCCGTGCCTGGACCGCCGCAGGACTCGCCAGATCGGCAACTTCAGTTGCCTTGCGAGATCGTCGGCCTGATTGAATCCACGCGTGAATGAACGTAGTGGATGAAGAGGTACGGGTACCACCGCGTCGGTATCGGTGAGGACATCGCTACCCGCAACGAGTAGCAAACTACCCAGCGGTTCTGCCAGCAGCCGGCGTCCCTCGAACTTGAAGGCGTGGATCACTTCGCGGAGCGATCCCTCGAATCGGCCCGCGCTCCGCGCGAACGAGTAGGCCGGAGGTGTCAGGCTACAACGCTCGCAGTTGTCCGCGCCGGCTGACGCGATCGCGAGTTCGTCGCCGCAGATCCTGCATCTGGGCTCGGCGACCTGGTTGGTTTCGATGCTATGCCAGCAGGAGTCGCAAATTGCTCGGCGCAGCGGGGTAGGGAGTACCTGCCGGCATGCGACGCATGCCGGCTCGAACATCACGCGAACGAACTCATTCGCGGCGTGTATGACACGAGGCACGGTCTGCGGACTTGCAAACCGCGATCCCGGATCGGTCAGGCCACGGGAATCTTCTCGGCGTCCCCCCAGAGCTTTTCGAGTCCGTAGAACTCCCGCGTCGCGGGCATGAAGATGTGGAAGATGAAGTCGAAATAGTCGATGAGTATCCAGTCGCCGCGCTCGTAGCCCTCGACGAGCGCGGGTCTCGCGCCGGTGCGGGCGATGGCTTCCTGCACGCCGTCGGCGATGGCCTGAACCTGCCGCCGATTCGTGCCGGTGCAGATGACGAAGAAGTCCGTGAACGCCGATGCCTTCGTCAGGTCGAGCACGACCGTCTCCTCCGCCTTCTTGTCGAGCGCGGCGGCGATGCCCGCGGTGAGTTCGGCGGAGAGTCCAGTCTTTGCGGATGAGCCAGTCTTCGAGGCGCGCTTTCGGGGGCGTTTCGGCGTGGATTTCATTCAGCGTCCTTAGTCGTCCAATCAGTCAATCAGTCAATCAGCCATCGGTCAATCGGTCAATCTTTGTACAGTCCATGCTTCTCAATATGTGCCGCGACTTCCCGCGGCACCATGCCTTCAATACTCTCACCGCCGGCGATGCGCTCACGAATCAACGTCGAGGAAACAGACGCCGTTGGTGCATCCACGAGGAAAATCGCGGGCCTCGCTGGTGGCGGTCCTGGTGCGTCGAGCATTCGTTCTGCGAGCTCGGGCAGGATCGACCGCAAGCCGCTCACAGGCTGGCCGGGTCTCGAGACCGCGACGAAATGGCACCGGTCCAGGATGCCGGGGAAGCCCTTCCATGTGCGGATGTCGCGGAACGCGTCCGCGCCCGTGATGAAGAAGATCTCACGCGTATCCAACCCGCGCCCAGAAAGCCTGTCCAGGGTGGCCTCAGTGTACGAAGGCGACAGCTCGCCCGGGTCGGTCATCTCCACGTCAGAGACCTGGAAGTCCTCGCAGGTCTGCGCGGCAAGCGCCGCCATCGCAAAGCGGTGCGGCGCTGACGCGCGCGGAGCACGGCGGTGCGGCGGAATGCGGGCGGGCATCAGCCACACGGTTGTCAGGCCGAGCGCCCGCCGCGCCGCCTCCGCAACATCGAGATGTCCCTGGTGAATCGGATCGAACGTGCCGCCGAGCAGTCCGAGTCGCGTCATGCGGGCGTCGGGAGCGCCTCTGCGGCCACGGCTTTCCACATGGCTTCGAGCAGCACCGGCATGCCTTCGCCAGTGACCGCGGAAACCGGAAACAGGGGTACACGGAGCTTTTTCAGGTGCTTCGCCAGCCGCTTCAGCCGATCGGGATCGTCCATCGCATCAATCTTGTTTGCCGCGGCGATCCTCGGCTTGCTGGCCAGGACGACCGCCGTATCGTCGCCTCCGCCGGCGAAGAGCTCGAGCTCCCGGGAAATCACGTCGAAATCATGCACCGGATCGCGTCCGGACGCCGAGGACACGTCGATGACATGGACGAGCACCTTCGTGCGTTCCAGGTGGGCGAGGAACTTCGTGCCCAGCCCGTGGCCGAGATGCGCGCCTTCGATGAGCCCGGGCACGTCTGCGACGACAAAACTCCGGTCCTCGCTCAAGCTGACGACGCCGAGGTTCGGGCTAAGCGTGGTGAAAGGGTAGTCAGCGATCTTCGGCCGGGCCTCGGAGATGCGGGAGATCAGCGTGCTCTTGCCGGCGTTGGGATAGCCGACGAGACCGACATCCGCGAGCAGCTTCAGGCGCAGCCTGAGCGTGCGCTGCTCGCCGGGAAAGCCAGGTTCCGTACGGCGCGGCGCTCGATTGGTGGCGGTGCGGAACGCCGCATTGCCGCGGCCGCCGTCGCCGCCGCGCGCCACGAGCACGCGGTCGCCGACAGCCCGCAAATCCGCGAGCGCAATCAGTTCTTCGCCGTGCTTGTCGTAGACGACAGTGCCGGGCGGCACTTCGAGCTCCATGTCCGCGCCGCGATACCCGGTGCAGTCGGAGCCCATGCCGTGCTGGCCCCGCTCCGCCTTGAACTCGGGATGGAAACGGTAGTGAACGAGCGTGTTCTGATGGGCGCTGGCAACGAGATAGATCGAGCCGCCGTTCCCGCCGTCCCCGCCGTTGGGGCCGCCGCGAGGAACCCGCATCTCGCGGCGGAAACTCATACAGCCGTTTCCGCCGTTGCCTGCGATGACCTGGATGTCGACTTCGTCGACGAACATGGGAGATATGACCCCGGGAGTCCTCGGATCGACTAGGAGAAAAGACTCCCGGGGTCTTTTCTACTTCTTGTCGAGCGGCTGGATGCTGATCATGCGGCCGTGCCCGCCGTGATCCGAGAACTTCACGCGCCCCGGCACCTTCGCGAAGAGCGTGTCATCTTTGCCGCGGCCGACGTTCAGGCCGGGCTTGAAACGGCGGCCGCGTTGCCGAACGAGAATCGATCCGCCCGGCACGAGATTGCCGTCGTGGCGCTTGACGCCAAGGCGCTGCGAATTGCTGTCGCGCCCGTTGCGTGAACTGCCTTGCCCCTTTTTAGTTGCCATTGGAGATTCCTAGACGTTGATCTTCGAGACGCGCACGCGCGTCTCCATCGTGCGGTGGCCCTGGGTCCGCTTGTACCCTTTACGGCGCTTCATCTTGAACACGACGATCTTCTTGGCCTTGCCCTGCGATTCGATGACGCCCGTTACCGACGCGCCCGCCACATATGGCTTGCCGGCCGTGAACGATCCGTCGGCGTTTTCGACGAGCAGGACCTTATCGAACGTGTATTCGGCGCCCGGCTCGGCGTCGACCCGATCGACCACAACAACTACGCCCGGCTGGACTTTCTCTTGCCGGCCGCCGGCTTCAACAATGGCGAACATCTCGAGGGACTCCCAGAAATAGCGGCTCCGTGCCCCACGGTCAGCCCGTGGGGAGGGCCAGAACACATAAGGCTAGCACAGGTGGCTACTTGATGAGGATCCTCGTGCCCTTGATCTTCTGGGTCGAGAGCGTATTCAGGAACCCCGGCAGCAGCTTGTCCATCAGCTCAAAATACGCCGAAAGGGCCGGAGTATTGAGGTTCTCGTTGTAGAGCGCCTCTTCGTGGAACGACTCAGAGTGGAGCACGACGCCGGTCCGGCCGTCGATGAAGACGAACTTCGGGGTCAGCGAGTAGCCCTTCTGATTGGCGAACTCCCGGCTTTCCTCCACCTGCACGCGGCCCATCTGGTCGGTGTACTGCTTGGGCTTGGAAATCACGCCGCTTCGCGCGATGTCCGTGAAGAGCACCGATCCGGTCACGATGAGCGGCCCCTGGTATTCCTGGCCGATCTTCTTCCAGTACTCCACGTCCGAGAGAATCGGCTCGTACTCCAGGAGATCCTTTTCGGTCTTGATTCTCGGTTCGTCCTGCGCGGTGTCGCCTGCCACCGGACTCGTGCGTCGCTTGTCGACTTCCTGCACGAGTTGGAGTGCATCCGCATCGATGACCCGCATTCCAGACTTGGTTCGGAGCTGGCTGCGCAGGAGGCGCGATGTCTCGGAAGCGGCGTCGAGGTTCTTCGTGCCGCCGCCGAGGAATCCGGCCACAAGCACGCGCTGAAATGGGCTCACATCGAGCTTCGCCTGAATCGGCGTCTCGACGGCGACTTCGGTGAAGCTGACGCAGCCGGCCGTAGCCAGTCCGATGACCAGGCTACTTGCCGCGACGACGGTTTTGGCGGTCATAGATTTCCCTGAACAGATCGTAGTTGGTCTTGAAGAACGTGTTGCCTGGATCGAGCTCGAGGGCTTTTTCGTACGCCTTGCGCGCGTCATCGAACCGGCCAAGCTGTTCGTACCCAATCCCCAGGTTGTTCCAGGCGGCCGCGTAGGAGGGATCGGTCTTGGTGGCGCGTTCCCACCGATCGGTGGCTTCCTTCCAGAGACCCTTCTTCGCGACGGAAATGCCGAACTCCACCTGGGCCTTGGCGTCGGAGCGCTGATCGGCCAGAACCGGCACCGCGAATGCGGCGACAAGTGCCGCCGCCAGCCAGAATCTGGTGCTTCTCATAAAGGTGTACCTGACGACCCAACTATACTGCCGATCCCCGCCGGGGGTACCCCCGGCCCAGATTGGAGGAACTGCAATTCGGCTGCCGCCGAGCATTGGAGTTTTTCCAATCTCTCTCGCGAATCCTGGCAAATTCATGGCCTTTCCAGGTGGCACATCGGGTGCAACGTGTCACCGCTCTGTGACGACGATGGCCGACGGCGAAATTGTCAGAGAGTGGATTGCGCTCTCGCTGTTCGGCGCGGGCTTCCGCACCGACGCGGCGCGTCTCGTCAGGGAACTCGGCACAGATGGCACTCGACCGCCGCTGCACGACGTCGCGTCGCGTCTCTATCCGGATCCAGGGGAGCGCCGCCGTGAGGTCGATCGCGCCCACGAGGCGGCGGAGCGCGCTCTCCGGGAATCGCGCGTGCGCGGCGATCGTGCGCTCACCCTGGCCGATCCTGACTACCCGCCGCAACTCAGGGAAATCGTGGATCCTCCGCCCGTGCTGTGGGTGAGCGGGGATGCCGCGATCTTGTCGAAACCCGCGATCGGCGTCGTGGGATCCAGAGACGCTGTCCCCGCCTCGCTTGCCGTGGCGCGTAGACTGGGATGTGAGTTGAGCGAGGCCGGACTCGTCGTGGTCAGCGGCCTCGCCCGCGGTGTCGATGGCGCAGCGCACGCAGGCGCGCTGGCTGGCACCGGAAAGACCGTCGCGGTAATGGGGTCCGGGCTCGACGTGGTGTACCCTGCGCAGCACAAGCACTTGGCTGCGCAGGTGAGCCAGACAGGCGCCGTTGTCAGTGAGCTTCCTCCGTGGGTCAAACCAGTGGGGAGGCACTTTCCGCTGAGGAACAGGATCATCAGCGGACTCTCGCGAGCCATCCTCGTCGTCGAAGCTTCAGAGCACAGCGGTTCGCTGATCACCGCGAGACTGGCATCGGAGCAGGGCCGTGACGTTCTGGCGGTACCGGGCGGTGTGCTTTCCGGGCGTCACCGCGGATCCAATGCACTCATAAAGGATGGCGCTCGACTGGTCGAGACTGTGAACGACGTACTCGCGGAGATCGGCTGGACGCAGGTGGCTACGGCGAACGGAGCCTCTAACCTCTTGCCAATCAACATCCTGGAGTCCAGGATGGCGGCGGGGGAGCACTACACCGTCGAGCAGCTGGCGGATCGAATCGGCCGGTCCGCGGCCGAGACGATGGTGGAGCTTAGTCACCTCGAGTTGGCCGGCCGTGTGGTACGAATGACGGGCGGACAGTTCGTCTTGATCGCATCCGACGCGCGGCGCCAGCGAACGAGCCGCGCGAGTGAGCCGCCGGAGCGGAGTGGGGCGTAGGGGCCCCACGAGCGAACGGCGATAGGGGGTCCGGCGGGACGAAGTCCCCCGGACTGAAAGAGAGTAATGGCGAAGGCACTGGTGATCGTCGAGTCGCCGGCGAAGGCGAAGACGATTAACAAATATCTGGGACGCGACTACAAGGTCATCGCATCGATGGGCCACGTCCGCGACCTGCCGAAGAGCAAGCTGGGCGTCGATGTGGACAACGGATTCGAGCCGGTCTACGAGGTGCTCGCAACCCGCGTCAAGGTCATCAAGGAGCTGAAGGAAGCGGCCAAGATCGCTGAGATCATCTACGTCGCGACCGACCCCGATCGCGAGGGCGAGGCGATCGGCTGGCATCTGGCCGAGGAACTGGCCGGCAAGGCGCGGAAGAAAGTAAAGCGCCTGATGTTTAACGAGATCACGAAGTCGGCGATCAAAGAAGCGATCCTGCACCCGGGCGAGATCGACATGAAGATGGTCGATGCGCAGCAGGCGCGGCGCGTGCTGGATCGGCTCGTCGGCTACAAGATCAGCCCGATTCTCTGGGACAAGGTTCGCCGCGGATTGAGCGCCGGCCGCGTGCAGTCGGTCGCGTTGAAGCTCATCTGCGATCGCGAGCGCGAGATCGAAGCGTTCATCCCTGAGGAGTACTGGCACATCACGGCGCGTCTAGCGGCGGCGCTGCCGCCGGAGTTCGACGCCCGCCTGGTCAGGCACGGCGACGCGGCCGCCAAGGTCCGGAACGAAGACGAAGCGAAGAAAGTCCTTTCCGACCTCGAGCGCGCGACGTGGACGGTCTCGTCCGTCACGACCAAGGAACGGAAGAAGAACCCGCTACCTCCGTTCATCACGAGCAAGTTGCAGCAGGCCTCCCGCTTCCCCGTCAAGAAGACGATGATGGTGGCGCAACAGTTGTATGAAGGCATCGAGCTGCCTGGCGAGGACGCGCCGGTCGGCCTCATTACCTACATGCGAACCGACTCCGTACGAGTCGCCGACCAAGCCCTCGAGGAAGTGCGCACGCACATCGGCGAACAGTACGGCGCGACCTACGTGCCCGAGCACGCGAATCGATACAAGCTGAAGGCGTCGGCGCAGGACGCGCACGAAGCGATTCGCCCGACGTCGATGAAGTACGACCCGGAGTCCGTGCGCGCGTTCCTGACGCAGGATCAGTACTACCTGTATCGCCTCATCTGGAATCGTTTTCTCGCGTCGCAGATGATGCCGGCGTTGTTCGACGACACGACCGTCGATGTGACCGCCGCG
Organism: Vicinamibacterales bacterium; assembly: GCA_035606665.1. Classification (GTDB taxonomy): domain Bacteria; phylum Acidobacteriota; class Vicinamibacteria; order Vicinamibacterales; family SCN-69-37; genus DASUGC01. Next base: position 101,758 of record DATNEY010000026.1, read on the forward strand.
GACTACCTGTTCCGCGCCAAGGGCTCGGTGCCGAAGTTCGCGGGCTGGCTGGCCGCGTACGGCCAGGGCGGAAACGCCGAGGCCGAGGAAAACGAGCGGACGGAGCAGTCCGCGAAGAAAACACCCGAGCAGACGGCTGCCGAAGCAGAAGAGGGCGCGCAGGACGATGTGCTTCCGGTGCTGAAGGAAGGCGAGACGCTGACCTTGAGCGAGCTCAAGCCGGAGCAGAAGTTCACGCAGCCGCCCGCCCGCTTCAACGAGGGTTCGCTCGTGAAGGCGCTCGAAGAGAACGGCATCGGTCGTCCGAGCACCTATGCCTCGATCATCTCGGTGCTCCAGGCGCGTGACTACGTCGTCAAGAGCGACGGGAAATTCCGGCCGACGATTCTGGGACGACGCCTGGTCGACAAGCTGCTGCATCCGGTCTTCGACGACATCCTCGACGTGGAATACACGGCGCGGATGGAGGACCAGCTCGACGAGATCGAGAAGGGCAAGGCCGACTACAAGGAAACGCTCGAGGCCTTCTACAAGACCTTCAAGAAGGATCTGAAGCGCGCGGCGAAGGAGATGCCCAACTTCAAGGAAGGGCAGCCGACAGGACAGACGTGCGACAAGTGCGGCCAGGGCGAGATGGTCGAGAAGGCCGGCAAGTTCGGCATCTTCCTCGCGTGCAACCGCTACCCGGACTGCGACAACACGAAGGAACTCGAGCCGCAGGAAGCTGCGACGGACGAGCTCGACGAGACGTGCGAGAACTGCGGCAAGCCGATGGTGGTCAAACGCGGCCGCTTCGGGATGTTCCTGGCCTGCACCGGATACCCGGAGTGCAAGACGACCCGGAAAATCATCTCGACCAAGCAGGGCGTCAGCGCCGCGAAGCCGGATCAGATTCTCGAGGAGAAGTGCCCGAACTGCGGAAAGAACCTGGTCATCAAGCAAGGCCGGTTCGGCGAGTTCACCGCCTGCACCGGATATCCCGAATGCCGCTACGTGAAGCTCGAGTCCACGGGAGTGGTCTGCCCGAAGGACGGTGGCGACGTCGTGGTGCGCAAGTCACGACGCGGCAAGGTGTTCTACGGCTGCGCGAACTATCCGAAGTGCGACTTCACGCTCTGGAACAAGCCCATCCTCGAGCCGTGTCCCAAGTGCAAGCGGCCGTTCCTCACCGAGAAGATCACCAAGCGCCGCGGCCGCGAACTCATCTGCAGCAACGAGGAGTGCGGCTTCTCGATGCAGACGGAGATGCCGGAGGCTGTCGCAACGACCTAGGAGGCCGGGGCGTCAGACCCGGCGCTTTACCTTCGCTTCTCCGCCACGACGAGGAATCCCCGTGGCCTGGCCCAGGTCTCTTCGTGCGGGTTGTCGAAGCCGGCGGCCTTGAGCTCCTGGATCACGGTTTCCGGCATGATGCCGTGGTCGTCGCCGTTTCCGCGTTGACCGGGCGGCGCGGACTTCTTCGACGTCGGCAGGAAGTCGGCGACCGCGATGCGCCCGCCAGGTTTCAGTCCATCCAACAGACTTTGGTTCATCCGCGGCGGGTCACCGAAGTGGTGGTAAACGTGCCGCATGAAGATGGCGTCGCAGCAGCCATCGGGCAGGTTGGTCCGGTTGGCGTCTCCAAGGACGACGGTGATGTTCCTGGCGTCCGCCTTGCCGACTGCCGCGTTGATTTCCGTGATGCGGTCCTTGTTGATGTCGGTCGCGAAGACGCGACCGGTAGGCCCCACGATCGGCGACAGGAGCAGGCTGAGCGCTCCGCCGGCGGTGCCGACGTCCGCGACGACCGAGCCGGAACGGATCTCCAGCAGTTCAACCAGGCGGGCGATGTCCGCGGCGTCCTGTTTGGCCTCGGCCTCTGCGCTCTGAGCCAGCGGGCCACTGGACCAACCGATGGTGAGACAGGCGATGACGAAGGCAAGGGCGTGCAATCTCTTCATAGAGTCTCCGGAGACAAGACGCCGCCGAGTCGTGGCCGGTTAGCAGTCGAGCGTTAAGATGAGCGCACTGGCAATGGGCACGGTCCACATTATCGGTGGCGGTCTGGCGGGTAGTGAGGCTGCCTGGCAGGCCGCGTCCATGGGAGTCCGCGTCGTGCTGCACGAGATGCGGCCAGTGACCCCCACTGCGGTGCACAAGACCGATCGCCTCGCCGAGCTGGTCTGCAGCAATTCGTTCCGTGGCGACAAACTGGATAACGCGGTCGGTCTCCTGAAAGAAGAAATGCGCCGGCTCGGTTCGCTCGTCATGCGCGAGGCGGATCGGGCGCGCGTGCCCGCCGGGGCCGCGCTCGCTGTCGATCGCCATGCGTTTGCCGACGGCGTCACGGCCGCCATCACGTCACATCCGCTCATCACTCTCGACCGCGGCGAACTGACGTCGATTCCCGCGGCCGTGGCCGGTGACGTGTGGATCATTGCGACGGGACCGTTGACGTCGGCACCGCTCTCCGCGGACATCGCGCGCTTCGTGGGGCGCGAGCACCTCGCCTTCTTCGACGCTATCAGCCCCATCGTCCTGGCCGAGACGATCGACATGAGCAAGGTATTCCGCCAGTCACGGTGGGACCGGAGCTTCAGAGCCCGGGCGTCGTTTCCACCCGATCCACCGGAAACGACGCCCGGGCTCATGTCAGGCGACTACCTCAACTGTCCTTTCACGAAGGACGAGTACGAGGCCTTCCACGCCGCCATCGTCGCCGCCGAGAAGGCCGAGGCGCACGACTTCGACAACACGAACTTCTTCGAAGGATGTCTGCCGATCGAGGTCATGGCGCATCGCGGCGTGAACACGCTGCGGTTCGGTCCGATGAAGGGCTCAGGCCTCACCGATCCCCGAACCGGACGATGGCCGTACGCGGTGGTGCAGCTGAGACAGGACACACTGGCGGGCGATCACTGGAGTCTCGTCGGGTTCCAGACGCAGATGAAGTGGGGCGAGCAGGCACGTGTCCTGCGCACGATCCCGGGCCTGGAGCATGCCGAGTTCGTGCGGTTCGGCATGATTCACCGCAACACGTACATCAACGGTCCGACGGTTCTCAGGGATACCTGGCAGACCCGCACACGCAACGATCTGTTTTTTGCCGGGCAGGTGTCCGGTGTCGAGGGATACGTGGAGTCCGCCGCTTCCGGCCTGATCGCGGGCCGTAATGCGGCACGGCTTGCGGTGGGACTCGAGCCGGTAGCGCCGCCGCGAACAACGGCCATTGGCGCCCTTGCGCACTACGTCTCCCATGCTGATCCCTCGCACTACCAGCCGACGAACATCACGTTCGGGATCATTCCGCCGCTCGAGGCGCCGCCAAAGAGCCGCGCCGTGCGCGCCGAGGCCACGAGTGCCCGGGCGCTCGCGGATCTGGCGGCGTGGGACGGCGACGCGGTCCCCGCATGAGCCGGACGTCCGCACCCGGTCTGAAGGATCTCTCACGCCAGTTCCTGGCATTCCTCAAGTTCAACCGCAACGTGTCGCCGCACACGCTTCGCGCGTACGAGACGGACGTGACGCAGTTTCTCGCGCATCTCTCCGGCCGGCACGAGCGTCCCGGCAGCGCGCTGGCTCTCTCGCACTTCGACACGGACGGCGTTCGAGGCTATCTCGGCGAGCTGCACGATCGCGGTAACAGCCGGGCATCCAGCGCCCGGCGGCTGGCCGCGGTGCGGGCATTCGCCAAGTACCTCGTGCGAGAGGAGTTGTTGCCCGACGATCCGACAGGGCTCGTCGGCGCGCCGCGCAAAGAGCGCACGCTGCCCAACCACCTCGGCAGGGCGGATGTGGAGCGGCTGCTCGAGGCGCCGGCCGCGGACACGATTGCCGGCCGCCGGGACCTGGCGATTCTCGAACTCTTCTATGCTTCGGGCCTGCGACTGAGCGAGCTCGTCGGCATGGATCTGGAGGATCTCAACCTGAGCGGCCGTGTCGTCCGTGTGCGCGGCAAGGGCGGAAAGGAGCGGCTGGTGCCGTTCAATTCGAAGGCCGCCGAGGCCATGAAGCGAATGCTCTCGGATCGATCAAGCTCAAAGTTCGAAGGTCGAAGTTCGAAATCGGGCCGGTCGAATCGCACGCCGCTCTTCCTGAATCTCCGCGGCGCCCGGCTCACCACGCGCAGCGTGGATCGGATCGTGCGGCGATACGTTCGGGAGGCGGCGATTACCACCGGCATCAGTCCCCACGCGCTTCGGCATACGTTTGCGACGCACTTGTTGCAGAACGGCGCCGACCTTCGAGCGATTCAAGAGCTCCTCGGACATGCACGCCTGAGCACGACCCAGCGCTACACGCATCTGGATGTCGGCCGACTGCAGGAGGTCTACAAACAGGCGCACCCGCGAGCGAAGCGCCAGGGCTAGCCGGTTCGGATTCGGCTACCATCGCGTGATGAATCTCCGTCTGCGAATCGCGTTCGCCTTCCTGGTTCTGATCCTTGCTGACGGTCCGCTTCAGTCGAGCGGACTGGAACAAATCTCCCGTCCCACCGGCGTCATCGTCGTGAAGCCCGCCGAGGTGAAGTGGACCGACTATCCCAACCGGCCCGGTGTGAAGCTGGCTGTCATCGAGGGTGATCTCGGCAAGGCTGGGCCGTTCCTGATTCGCGTCAAGTTCCCCGCAGGCTACAAGCTGGCGCCGCACACGCATCCCAACGTCGAACACACCACGGTGCTCTCAGGCACGATGCGTCTCGGCTACGGGACGGATGCTGCGGGCGCCTCGGAGGCGTTCGGCGTGGGTACGGTCGTGATCACGCCCGCGAATACGCCGCATTTTTTCTCGACCGCGACGGAGACCATTGTTCAGACGCACGGCGTCGGTCCGTGGGGCTCGACGCCGGCGAAGTAAGCGACGCCAGCGACGCGAACGACGAGAACGACGCCGGGGGCGTGGCCGCGCGAGCGAGCCGTGCGAGCGAGCCGAGCGAACGGAGCGGGGAGAAAGGGGTCCCCGCGAGTGAGCTCGTAGGGGGGTGCGCGGGGGCGAAGCCCCCCGCATGAAAAAAGGCCGCCTGGGGGAGTGCCAGGCGGCCCGGACGAACGAGCGAAAAGCGCTGATTGCTAGCTGACGACGGGTTGTTCAGCGACCACCACCCGCCGGCTTCGAGGGATTTCGATGCCAAGGATCTTGATCTTGTAGTTCATGACGCGCGGGCTGATGCCGAGCAGCTCTGCCGCGTCCTTCTGAACCCAGTTCGACATCTTGAGCGCCTCGACGACCGCCTGCCGCTCGATCTCCTCGAGCGGAATGCCTGTCGGCGGAATGCGCACGACCGTCGCGCCGCCGCCGCTGGCCGACGACTGAGACGCCTGCTCGCCGATCTGGAGGTCGGACACGGTCACCTGGCCGTTGTCCGCCAGCAGCACCGCGCGCTCGATGACGTTCTCCAACTCGCGGATGTTACCCGGCCAGTTGTGCCGCATCAGCAGCTTCTGGGCTTCCGGATGGCAGCTCTCGACCTTCTTCTTGAGCTCGCTCGCGAAACGCTTCACGAAGAACTCGGCCAGCGCCGGGATGTCGTCCTTGCGGTCGCGGAGCGGCGGGGTCTCCACCGACACGACGTTCAGGCGGTAGAACAAGTCCTCACGGAACCGGCCTTCCTGCACCATCTGCGTCAGGTTGCGGTTGGTCGCCGCGATGATGCGGACGTCCACGCGCAGCGTGCGGGTGCCGCCGAGGCGTTCGAACTCATGCTCTTGCAGCACGCGCAGAATCTTGGCCTGCGTGCTCGGGCTCATGTCGCCGACTTCGTCCAGGAACAGCGTGCCGCCGTCCGCCTGCTCGAAGCGGCCGATGCGCTGCTTGTCCGCGCTCGTGAACGCGCCCTTCTCGTGGCCGAAGAGTTCGGACTCGAGCAGGTTCTCCTGGAGCGCCGCGCAGTTGACCTTCACGAACGCGCGGTTCGCGCGGTTCGAGTTGTGATGAATCGCGCCGGCGATGAGCTCCTTGCCGGTGCCCGTTTCGCCGCGCACCAGCACGGTCGAGTTGCTGCGTGCGACCTTCTTCACGATCGCGAGCACGCTCTGCAGCGCGCCGCTGGCGCCGACGATCCGATCGAAGTCGTAGATGTCCTGCTGCTCGTGGCGCAGGTAATCCACCTGGTATTTGAGGTGACGCAGCTCGATCGCCTTCTCGATCTTGAGCTCCATCTCCTCGATCTCGAACGGCTTCTGCACGAAGTCGAAGGCGCCGATCTTCATCGCCTCGACCGCCGTGTGGATGGATCCGAACGCCGTCATCAGGATGACGGCCGCGCTCGGCTGGATGGACCGCGTCGTGCGAAGCACGTCCATGCCGTCGGCCCCGCCCATGCGGAGGTCCGTCAGGACCACGTCGAACTGGCTGTCCTGGAGCCGTTCGATCGCCACGGTGCCGTTCGGCGCCTCTTCGACATCGTGCCCGGCGTTGTTCAGCGCCCGGACGAGGCCCTTGCGCAGCGAATCATGATCATCAACAACAAGAATGCGACCCATGTGATCTATCTCCCCAGACTTCTCTCAGACGGAACGACCGGAAGCGTCACGCGGAACGTGGCACCGCGACCGGGTGCGGACACCGCATCGATATGACCGTCGTGCGCGTCGACGACTTTGCGCACGATGGCCAGCCCCAATCCGGTGCCCTGCGGCTTGGTGCTGAAAAATGGACTGAAAATCCTTTCGAGGTCGTCGGCGGAGATGCCGGGACCGGAGTCGCGGACCTCGACGACGACCTGTGGCGGCTGCGGATCGAGCGCGCCCACCGGTTCTTCTTCGCCGGGGACTAGCCACACGTGGATGTCCACGTGGCCCTCTCCGCCGAGCGCTTCGAAGGCGTTGGCGAGGAGGTTCGAAAAGAGCTGCCGCAGCTGGTGCGAATCGGCCAGAAGTTCCGGCACGTCCGGCTCGATGACCGTGTCAATCGATACCGCGCCGCGCCGCATCTTGCCCTCGGCCAGCGTGATCGAATCCTTCATGACTTCGTCGAGCGCCGCGCGTTCCACCTGCAGCTGAATCGGCCGCACGAACTCCAGCACTTCGACGACGATGGCGTTCGCCATCTTCGCTTCTTTGATGATGTCGTTCAGCGTCTCGAGCGCTTCCTCGCGGTCGGTCATCTGGCGTTTGAGGACGCCGGCCATGACCTCGATGCTCGCGAGCGGATTCTTGACTTCGTGCGCGATCGCCGCAGCCATCTCGCCGAGCGCGGCGAGCCGGTCTTTGAGGCGCTCGCGCTCTTCCATCTGCTCGACCTTGGTCAGGTCCTTGAAGAACAGCGTCGCCCCGACCATCCGGCCGTTGTCGTCGTGAATGTGGGAGAGCGTGTAGCCCATCGCGCGTCCGGTCTTGCGGAGACGCATTTCGGCGCGGTTGGGAAGGTCGTTGCCATCGAAGGCCTGTGCGAGGACGCGGTGCACCTCGGGCACGTCGATGAGGACGTCCGAGAAAGGCCGGCCGATGAAGTCCACGCCATTGGGGAGCGCGAGCACCCGGTAGGCCATGTCGTTCATGGCGGCGATCCGGCCGTCCCGGGTAATGGCCAGGACGCCCGTTCGGAGGTTGAACACCAGATGCCGGAAGAAGCGGTCGCCCAAGAGCTCCTCCCCACGGGAAGCCTCAGCGGTCCGGTGACGGAGTGCGCCATTTCTGACCACCCGGTCCATCCGATCCGCCCGATCTGTGCTGACTGCCCCTGGCTGACGACCCATGTCCATGTCCCGCTCCTGCGGGTTCACATCTTCAAAGGCAAGCCTCATGCCCAAATTTGAAGCTGCGTGACCCACCAAATCCGTGCGTGGACTCTTATCGGCCTGTCGGAAAACCGGCGGGAGACTTACAAAAAGCGTCCAGACTTACAGAAGGGTAACTGAAAAGCTACTGGGGAGTGGGTATCTCTTGAAACTGGGGCGTCAAGAACACGTCAGGACCAGCCTTTCGCGGTCGCTTCGGCTTTCCAGCCGTCAGCGGTGGGGAACAGATTTGAGGCGAACTTACGGACTTGGGAACCATCGGACCCCTCCCCTCGGCCGGCGCCGTCGTAGGGGGCTAGGCCGGTCATGCTAGGGTACCCGCGCCGTGGCGAAGAAGAGGCTGAAGAAGAAGTCTAGAGACAGGCGAAAACGGAACATCCATACGACTGGGTTTCGTGACGGCAGCTCGATACGCAGAAAGACCGGTAGGAAGTCTGCTGCCAGCCGTCGCCCCATCTGCTTTCCGGGCGACGTCCCGCAGAGGAACAGGTTCACCGGCGAACATCCACGCAGTTCGGACGACGCACCGCCGCCGAACATCGGAGTCAAGAAACGCCACTAACCGCCACTGGACCAAGCGCCATGTCAGAGAACGACGACCGCAAACGGCTGCAAGAAGCCGAGCGACAGGAACGACTTCGAAGAGAGCAGGAAAGCCAGAAACGTCGGCACGACCTCGACAACAACAGGGCTAATCGTCCAGATGACGCGCCACCGAAGAACATCTGGGTGAAGAAGAAGCACGGAAGTTAGCGCCATCCCCACACGCTACCGCTGACAGCCAAAACGCCGCATGCGTCAGGTTCGCCTTCTCGCGACAGATAGCCCGATTGTCGCGAATGCGTTCCTTGACCGACTTAACGCGACCTTCAAAGAACGCTCGGCTCACAGCGGCATCGTCTCCCGGATGGTTGTGACGAAGGCGCTGCATCCATTCATCCCAGTCCGTCGCGTCTTCAGCCGCAAAGTCACGCGGCCACATCGCTGCGATACAGCACGTGCCAGCCAGAGCCAGCGCGAACGCAGCGCCCCACTGCGCGACTAGCCCATCGTGAGTCAGGCTACTTCTCGCCATAAGAAAGCTGCCGGTCTGCTCTGCGAGAAACACGACGACGACCAGCGCCAGTCCAGCCTTGGTATCAATCGTGTCTCCGAGACCGTACGCCGCTTCGTCATTCGCCAGAAGACGATCTAGATACGCCTGCTCCATTTGGTCGCTCATCGCTAGTCCTTCTGCGGTGTGTAATTCCAGAACCGTGTCTCAAGCTGTTTCGGTTCCGGGTTCGAGACAAACAACTGATAAGGCGCGTCACGTTACAGACAAGAGCTTGCCCAGCCAGCACGCCGACAGGCGCCGACCGGCTGATCCGTTCAATCTGTTGGATTGCTGGGGTAGTTTCAACAACTACCTATTCCCCAAGCTACTTTCTGGGGGTCTCTGAGGGGTCCTGGAGGGCTTCCCACTGGTTCATGAGGTCGCCGACCTCCCACATGAGGCTGTGGTGCTTCGACACAATCGTCTCCGCAGCTTCCCGATTGTCATAGAAGCCCGGGGCGGCCATCTGGGATTCGAGGTCTTTGACGGCCTGTTCCCGTTCGGTTATTCGCCCTTCCAGTTCGGCAATGCGCCGGTTTCGCTCGTCTTCTGACCGCTTCCGGCGCCGCTCGTCGGCGTCGGCCCTCTTCTTCTCTTCGTAATTCTGGGGGCTCTTGGCCGCCCTTGCGTGCGCCGCCTGGGGTCCCCCCGTTCCCGCGAGAGGAGGCGCTGGGGTAGCAGCCTTCCTCACTGGCGGAGGGGGAGGCGCCGCCGCGGAGGCTCGCTCCTTCCGGCTCCAGAGGTACTGCTCGTACGTTCCGGGGTAGACCTCGATGCCACCCTGGCCAACCGCCACGATCTTGGTGGCGAGCCGGTCGACGAAATACCGATCGTGCGAGACGAAGATGAGGGTTCCGCCGAAGTCCTCGAGCGCCTCGAGCAGGACATCCTTCGAATCGAGGTCCAGGTGGTTCGTAGGCTCGTCGAGCAGGAGCGTGTTGGCCGGCCGCAGCAGCATCCGCGCGACCGCGAGCCGCGTGCGCTCGCCACCCGAAAGAACTCCGCACTTCTTGTAGATGTCGTCGCCGGCGAATAGGAAGCCGCCCAGGATGTTCCGGATCATCGGCACCATCCCGACGGGCGAATCAGATTCCATCGCCTCGTACACCGTACGGACGGGATCGAGCCGGTTCGCCTCGTCCTGGGCGAAGTACTGCATGACGACCTGATGGCCCTCGCGGCGCGTGCCTGCGTCGGGCGCTTCGACGCCCGAGAGCAGGCGCATCAGCGTCGACTTGCCCGCGCCGTTGGGCGCCACGAGCGCGATCCGATCGCCGCGCTCGACGTGAAGGTGGATCTTGTTCAGGACGACCAGATCGCCGTACGCCTTGCGCACTCCGGCCAGTTCGAGCACGACGCGGCCGCTCTTCGGGCACGATGGGAACGTGAAGTGCACGCGCTTGCGTTCCGGCGGCACCTCAATCGGTACGATCTTCTCCATCATCTTGATGCGGCTCTGCACCTGCGCGGCCTTCGTGGCCTGGTAGCGGAACCGATCGATGAACGCCCGCATTCTCGCGATCTCATCGTCCTGATCGCCCTTCGCCTTGCGCAATTGATCGAGGCGGGTATCCCGCTCCACGAGAAACGCCGAGTACGTGCCGATGTAGTCGGTGATCGTCCGGAGCGAAATCTCAGAGATGCGCGTGACGACGGAATCAAGGAAGAAACGGTCGTGAGAGACGAGGATTACCGCGTGTGGATAGGACGTCAGGTACTCCTCGAGCCAGTTGCGCGCGTCGAGATCGAGATGGTTCGTGGGTTCGTCGAGCAGAAGCAGTGTCGGGCGGCCAAGCAGGAGCTTCGCGAGCGCGATGCGCATCTGCCAGCCGCCGGAGAAGGTTTCGGCGGGCTTGTCGAAATCGGCCTTGGAAAACCCGAGTCCTTCGAGCACCTGCGTGACGCGCAGATCGATGCTGTGGCCCTCCTCACGCTGAAAGAGCTCGGTCAAGTCGTGGTACTTCACGAGCAGAGACTCGTGCTCGCCGTCCGGCAAGGACGGGTCGGCGAGGTCATGCTCGATGCGATCGATCTCCGCGCGCGCCTCGAGCAACGCGCCGAAGGCGAGCGAGGCTTCGTCCTTGAGGGTGCGGCCGCTGTGCTCGAGGCCGTCCTGGGGAAGGTAGCCGACCGTCAGGCCGGCCGGCTTGATGACGTTGCCGGCGTCGGCCTCGTCGAGACCTGCCAGAATGCGGAGCAGGGTGGTCTTGCCCGCGCCGTTTGGCCCTGCCAGGCCCACCCGGTCGCCATCATCGACCTGCCAGGTGACGTTGTCGAGGAGGATACGGTCGCCGAATCGCTTTGTCAGGCCTGAAAGCTGGATCATCGTGAAAGCAGGTCCGAGGGGTCAGACCCCTGCAGTTCGGAGTCTGACCCCTATACTCCCGTACAGGCCGGTACTAATGCCAAGCCGTCTAAGAAAATGGCGCCATTGACGACCGCCCGGACGTCTCAGACCGATGAGGAGCTCGTCGCCCTAGCGACGGCTGGCGACCTCGACTGTTTCAACCAGCTGGTCTCCCGCTGGGAACGGCCGATCTACGCCCTCGCTTACCGGACCCTAGGGCGGGAAGAGGACGCCCGGGACGTGGTGCAGGAGGCCTTTCTGCGCGCCTTTCGAGGGCTGCGGGGCTTCCGTGGGCAGGCGAAGTTTTCGTCGTGGCTGTATCGCATCACGCTGAATCTCTGCCGCGACTGGGTGCGGCGGGAAAGACGGGCGCCCGTGGTCCAGTTGCCTGAAGGCACAGATCCGATAGAGGTGGCAGACGAGCGGGTCGCGCCGACCGAGTCGGTCGAGGACCTCGTCGGCCGGAAGCTGATGTCGGCCGCGGTGGCCAGGGCCATGGCGGAACTGCCCGAGGAACAGCGGGTGGCGATCCTGCTGAAGGAGTTCCACGGCTTGACGTTCCAGGAGATTGCGGACCAGCTCGATTGTCCGCTGAGTACGGTAAAAACTCGGCTCTACCAGGGGCTCTCCGTCCTCCGCCGGCGTCTGGAGCGGCGCCAGGCGGAGCAGGCGAGTCTCAGGAGAGCGCAGTGGGAAAGCTCGACGTAAGAAGACTTGCAGGTTGCAGGTTGTAGTTTGCAGGTTGAATGAGGATGCCAGCGATGTGTAACCAGCGCGAACAACTGATTGGCTATGTCTACGACGAGTGCAGTGCAGCCGAGCGGGCCGCCGTCCAGCAGCATCTCGACGCATGCGCAGAGTGCCGGACCGAGATCGCCGCGCTGAGATCGGTGCGCGATGATCTGCAAGCGTGGGACGTGCCGGATCACGAGTCGGTGTGGAAGCCGTTCATGCCGGCGCCCGCGCCGGCGTGGTGGCAGCAGGTGCCGCGCTGGGCGATGGCCGCCGCGGCCGGCGCCGTGATCGTGTCGGGCGCCGCCGGTGGCGCCGCTGCGATCGCGCTGATGCCGCCGGTGCAAGCCGCGCCGCTTGTCGCGACGAGCGCGCCGGCTGGTGCGACGCAGGTGGGACTCACCGCCAACGACCTTCGCGCGCTCGAGCAGCGCATCGAAGCGAAGATCCAGACGGAAGTGAGCGCGCTTAACGGCCGCGTGCAGCTCGCGTCGAGCCGGCCGTTGCCGGCTAGTCTTACGGCTGCGTTGCAGACGGAGTTCGACCGGCAGCTGACCGAACTGCGCACCATGAACGATACGCAGCGCGAAACGATCAACCGAATCTACGCGAACATGAAGAGCTATCAGATGACGTTCGATACCAGGCACGAACTGCTGAAGCGGTCCGTTGGCAATCTCGCGGCGGCCGTTGCCGAGCAGTCGCAGGGGCGATAAGTCATGAAGGTGTCACGCATTCACGTCCGAGTGATTGCCGGAGCCGTGCTCCTGGCCGTTGTTTCTCCCGCGTTGAGCGCGCAGCAGGCGCCGGTGTCGTCCCAGCCCGACCCGGTGCGAACCCAGGTGGAGGCGTTCGAGCGCAGTCTCCGCAACGCAATCGAGGCGGCAGCAGGTCAGTTGAGCGTGAAGGTGCGTCAGGCCTTTCCGGGAACTGATTTTGCGTTTCAATTCCAGGCGCAGCCAATAGTGACCAGCTGGGTCATGCCGGATGCCGGACCGACCTTCCACGTGCTCATCCCCGGCATCGACGGCCTGAGTCTGCAGATGTACGCGATGAACGCGCGGCGGTCGGGACAGCGTGTGACGCCGACCGGCATTGTGCCCGATGACCCCGCGACACCATCGGCACCAGCCCCGGCGCTTATCGTGAATCCAGACGCCGAGTACACGACGCTGGCGAGGCAGTCGTTGATTGACGCGTTGCTCGATCACGCCCTGGCATTGCCCGTCGCGCCAACGCAGTACCTGACGGTGATTGCCGGTGAGCTTCCGACCCAGCCGCTGTCGCCGTTTCAGCAGCGGTCGCGCATGTTGATTCTCCAGCTCAAGGGCGAGGATCTCACGGCCCTTCGCGAGAATCGCATCACTCGTGACGAAGCCAAGGCCCGGATCAAGGAATCCAAGTACCCGAACTGATCTACAATCCCGCCACCATGCGCCGGCGGTTAGCTTCGACCTTCATCAGCCTCTGGCTGATCGCCAGCGTCGGCTGCGGTCCGCAGCCCGACCTCTCCAAAGACCTCAAGCTGCTCCCGGGCATCACAGGCTACTTCGACGATGGCGTCAAGGCGGGATTGAACCGGATCCTGCCGTCAATCACGTTCCAGCTCAAGAATGAGGGGCAGCTGCCCATCACGAACGTGGATCTGGTGGCGGCCTACTGGGAAGTCGGCGCGGACGGGGAAATCGACTCCAAACAGATTCGCGGAATCAGCGGCGCGGCTCTCGAACCGGGCGCCACCAGTGAGACGATCACGGTGCGTTCGAGCGTCGGGTACACGCACGAGGGACCGCGCGCGGACATGTTCACCAACACCAGGTACAAGGGTTTCATCGTGAAAGTGTTCGCCAAGCGGTCGGGCAAGACGACGAAGCTTGGCGAGTTCCCAATTGAGGCGCGGTTGCTGCCGGCGGTCCAGAAAGACGGCAGCCGTCCGTGAGCGCGGGGACCCCATCGACACCCAACCCCGGTCCTGAAGGCGCCACACTCCATCGGCGCCTCGGCCCGTTCGACGGCGCGGCCATCGTCGTCTCGAACGTCATAGGCAGCGGCATCTTCTTTGTACCGATGCTCGTGGCGCTCGCGGTGTCTTCCGGGTGGGCGATGCTGGGTGTGTGGGCATTCGGCGGTCTCCTGGCGTTTGCAGGGGCGATGGCCTACGCGGAGTTGGCCACGCTGCGGCCGCATGCCGGCGGCGAGTACGTCTACCTCCGTGATGCGTTCGGGCCGCTCGCCGCGTTCATGACCGGCTGGACGTCGTTCGTCGCCGGATTCTCCGGCGCCATCGCTGCAACGTCAGTCGGCCTTGCAGCCTTCATAGGCCGGTTCGTGCCAGCCGCGGCGGATACGACACCTCTGCTCACCGTACCCCTGCCTCTCGTGCCGCTCGTCGTCTCGAAGCAGGCGATCATCGCGATTCTGGCTATCGTGCTGCTCTCCTTCGTGCACTTTCATTCGAACGGACGCGTGGTGCACAACCTGCTGGCGTCGGCGAAGGTATCGCTGCTTCTTGTATTCATCGCGATCGGTCTGGGCTGGGGCGCTGGCTCGTTCGCCAACATTGGGGTGACGCACGAGGTTGCCAGCCCGTTGACGGGATGGATGGGAGCGCTCGTGCCGGTGATGTTCGCCTACTCCGGCTGGAACGCGGCGGCCTATGTGGCCGAGGAGATCAAGAATCCCAGCCGCAACGTTCCCCTCGCCCTCGCGTTGGGAACCTTCGGCGTCGTCGTCATCTACCTCGCCCTGAACGTTCTCTATCTCTATGCGATGCCCATCAACGAGATCGGCGGTCTGCTGGGGAAGGGCACATTGACGGATGTGGTAGCCGAGAGGCTCTTCGGCAACGCTGCCGGCAACCTGCTGGCCGTGTTCACGGTCTTCAGCATGTCTGCGAGTATCAGCGCGATGGTGCTGGCGGGCCCGCGCGTTTACTTCGCAATGGCCCGCGACCACGTGTTCCTCGAATCGGCCGCGCGAGTGCATCCGACGCACCGGACGCCGATCCTGGCAATTACCGTGCAGGCGGTGTGGGCGAGCTTCCTGGTACTGTGCGGCAATCTCTCACAGCTGGTGAGTTACACGGGATTCGCCGTGGTGCTTTTCGCCGGCGTCGCCGTCATGGCGCTGTTCGTCCTGCGTCAGCGTGAGCCCGGCGCAGAGCGGCCTTACAAGGCGCTCGGCTATCCGTTTGCGCCGGGGTTCTTCATCATCGCGAGCGCCGGCGCGATCATCGCCGAGGCGATGCGGGTTCCTGAAACCACGGCTGCCGGACTGGCCGTCATCGCTGCGGGCGTGCCCGTCTACTTCGTCTTCGCCGCACGTAAAAAGGGCCGCTAGCGGAATCCGCCAGCGGCCCCCAACCTCGCCCGGGTCGGCGCTACTTCTTTTCCTTCAGATTGATCCGAACCGTCTGCTTCGTCCCGACCTTGACGTTGATTTCCTGCGTCTTGGTCACGAATCCCTCGGCCCGAATCTCGAGCGTGTGACGCCCGCCTTCGACCTCGAGGCCGTCGTTCAGGCCGTCGAATTCCTCGACCGTTCCGACGAGCGCGTTGTCGATGTAAACCTTGGCGGATCCCGGATTCGCCTTGATGCGCAGCGATCCGGTCGTCTTCACGACGCGTGGCTCTCGATCGCGCGCGGAGTAGCTCGAGTAAGAACCTGAACTCCAGAACGGATCCCAGTAGGAGTACGGGTCGTACCACATGCCGTACGGTCCCCAGTACCAACGGGTCGCGCCGTAGCTCCACGGGTTGTAGTACATGAAGCCTGTGTTCCAGCCCCAGCCGCTGTACCACGGGTAATAAAGGCCCCAGGGCCCGTAGAAGGGGAACGACACCAGCTCACCACCACCGCCGCCGCCCTGGCCGATTGGCCGGACCGCCGCGCTGCCGGTGATCGGCCGGCCGTCGCGCGAGCGTGCGTTGCTCGCGTTGCCGCCGAAACCCTGCGAGAGTTCCGAGCCGAAACGGCTCGATGACGAACTCGAGCTCGTGGCTTCGCCGCCGCCGGCGACGCCACCCGGCGCCGGAGCAGTGCGGACCGCCGCCGTGCCCGTGCGCGAGCTATTGCCCGACGCGACGCGGCTCGGCGTGCTTCGAAACTCACCGCCGAACATGCTGGAGCCGGAAGCACCCACCGGCCCGGACGAGCCGCTCGAGCTGCTCGACGATCCAGATGAGCCAGACGAACTCGAAGATCCGCCGCCGCCCGACGATGAGCCGGACGAAGTGGCGGTGCCGCTCGTGCCGCTCGTCCGCGGGACGGCCTGTCCCGCGACAGATGGAACCGCGATACCGACGGCAACGAGGAAAGTGAGTGTTCGCATCGACCTGGTCATGGCGTGCTCCCCCGGGGTTGGGACCCTAAACCTGACTGTCTTTGCTGCAAGTCTACGGCCACCCACCCGCCCGTGCAAATAGCCTTTTTCTGGGCGCAACTTCATGGGGCACGGGCGATCTGTCCTGTCCCCCTGCCCTCCTTGGCGGACGGCTTCTTTTTGTCCGGGGCTTCGCCCCGCGGACCCCCGACACGCTCGCCAGTGGGGGCCATGACCCCTCGCCGCTAGCCTGGCTCGCTCGCACGGCTCGCTCGCTATACGATGCAATTGATGCAGTCTGCACACGCCACCACGGTGCTCGGAGTGCGGCACCGGGACAAGGTGGTGTTCGCGAGCGACGGTCAGGTCACCCTCGGTCAGACGATCGTCAAGCACCAGGCACGGAAGGTCCGCCGCATCCATCACGACAAGGTGCTGGCGGGATTTGCCGGCTCGGCGGCCGATGGCTTCGCCCTTTTCAGCCGCTTCGAAAGCAAGCTCGACGAGCACCGGGGAAATCTGGAACGTGCGGCGGTGGAATTGGCGCGTGACTGGCGTACCGATCGCGCGCTGCGCCGGCTCGAGGCAATGATGCTCGTGGCCGATACGCGCGTCATGTACCTGTTGTCGGGCACTGGCGACCTCATCGAGCCGGATGACGGCGTCATGGGGATCGGATCGGGCGGGCCGTTTGCCATGGCCGCGGCGCGGGCGCTCGTCCGGCACAGTGAACTCGACGCGCGTTCTATCGTCGAACATTCCATGGCCATCGCCGCCGGCATCTGCATCTACACCAACAGCAGAATCGTCCTGGAAGAACTCTGAAAATGGATGCACTGACGCCGCGCGAAATTGTCGGCGAGCTGGACAAGTACGTCGTCGGACAGTCGAAAGCCAAGCGCGCGGTGGCGATTGCGCTGAGGAACCGGTACCGGCGGCAACGGCTCGCGCCCGACATGGCGGAAGAAGTCGCGCCGAAGAACATCCTGATGATCGGGCCGACGGGCGTCGGCAAGACTGAAATTGCGCGCCGGCTTGCGCGGCTCGCGCAGTCACCCTTCCTGAAGATCGAAGCGTCCAAGTTCACCGAAGTCGGCTACGTCGGGCGCGACGTCGAGTCGATGGTCCGCGACCTGGTTGAGATCGCGATCAAGATGGTCCGCGAGGAGCGGCAGGACGAGGTGAAGGACAAGGCCCGTGTCGCAGCAGAGGAGCGGCTCCTTGATCTGCTGCTGCCGCCGGGTGCGCCGTCGCCGCTTGGCGATCAGTCCGCCGACGCGAACATGATGCGCGATCATCAACAGACGACGCGCGAACGGCTGCGCGAACAGCTGCGGACGGGCAAGCTCGACACGCGCGTGGTGGAGATTGAGGTGCGCGAACGGCACGCGCCGTCGTTCGAGCTGATTCAGGGCTCGTCGGTCGAGGAGATCGGCGTGAACCTCCGCGACATGATTCCGGGAATGTTCCAGGGCCGGAGCCGCAGCCGCAAACTGCCCGTGCCCGAGGCGTTCGAGCATCTGACGCAGGAAGAAGCGCAGAAACTGATCGACATGGACGCCGTGTCGCGGCAGGCGCTTCAGCGCGTGGAGAATGCCGGAATCATCTTCCTTGATGAGATCGACAAGATTGCCGGGCGCGAGGGCGCACAGGGACCGGACGTGAGCCGCGAGGGCGTGCAGCGCGACATCCTGCCGATCGTCGAAGGTACGACCGTGAACACCAAGTACGGCATGGTGAAGACGGACCACATCCTGTTCATCGCGGCGGGCGCGTTTCACGTGGCGAGGCCGTCCGACCTCATTCCTGAATTGCAGGGCCGCTTTCCGATTCGCGTCGAGCTCGAGGCGCTAGGCCGCGATGAGTTCGTCCGGATCCTCACCGAGCCACGCAACGCCCTGATCAAGCAGTACATCGCGCTCATGGAGACCGAGGGTGTGCACCTGGACTTCGCGCCTGCCGCCATCCAGCGCATCGCCGAGCTCGCCACATTCGTCAACGAGCGCACCGAGAACATCGGCGCGCGCCGGCTGCATACCGTGCTGGAGCGTCTGCTCGACGAAGTCTCGTTTCACGCCCCCGATCTCGACGGCCAGACGATTACAATCGACGCGCCATACGTGGACCGAATGCTGGCCGACATCGCGAAGAGCGACGACCTGTCGCGCTACATCCTGTGAAGCTCCTGATTCATCCGAGGGGCTTCGCCCCTGCGGGCACCCTGACGGCGTCGCTCGCGGAGACTCCGAAAGCCCCGCTCCGCTCCGCCGACTCGCTCGCTGCCGCTCGCTCGTTTCGAGGAGTCGTGCTCGGGTCTGTCTTCCTCGTCGCCGCGTGCGGCAAGATCGGGGATCCCAGGGCCCCGCTGCGGCCGGTGCCGGTTGCCGTGACCAGTATGTCGATCGAACGGACGTCTGCTGGCGTGACGGTTGCCTTCACCGTGCCGGCGGCCGACACCGAACGCCTGACGCCTCCAAGAGTTGACGCGATCGAAATGTACGCGGTGACGCAGCCGGCGGCGGCGCCCGCGCCGCGCATCGCAGAACTTGCGGTGCCCTCGTACCGAATCGCGCGCCTCGACGTCCGCCGCAGTGAGGATCCCGCAAAGGGGGCGAGCGACACGCGTCCCACACCTGGAGCCGAGGCCACGCTCCTGGACAAACCCGACACACCTGCGAGCGCGTCGCCAATGGTGCGGTACTACGCCGTGGCGGGCATGACCGGAAACCGGCGCGGCGCCCCGTCGCCGGTGGTGGCGCTGCCGCTCTCGCCGTTCAAGACTCCGCCAACGAGCCCGGTCGCCGACTACACCGAACAGACGCTGACCCTCAAATGGACGCCGTCGTCGCCGGACGACAAGTTCTTTGTCGACGAGGTGGATCCGGCCGGCGCCAAGGCCCGCCGCGTCACGCCCGCACCGCTCGCCGTGGCGGAGTTCACGACCCCCGTCGAAATCGGACGCGAACGTTGCTTTGCGGTGCGCGCAGTCGAGGCCGGAGCGGGCGTGATTTCCATCGGTCCGGCGTCGCGGACCACGTGCGTGACGCCGGTGGATCGATTTGCGCCCGCGGCGCCAACCGGCCCGAACGCATTTCCGGGAGACAGCGGGGTCGATGTGCTGTGGACGGCATCGACGTCGCCCGACGTCGCGGGCTACATCGTCTTGCGCGGCGACGGTCCGGATGGCACACTGCGGCCGCTCATGACAGAGCCCATCGCGGCGACGCAGTACCGGGATCAGTCAGTCAAGGCGGGCGCGACGTACTCGTATCAAATCGTCGCCGTCGACAAGGCCGTACCGCCGAACCGAAGCGAGCCCTCGACTCGCGCCGTCGTTACCGCCCGCCTGTTGTGGAGGCTGGGTCTTTGGTGAGGCCCGGTCTTGTTAGGAGGCCGGGTCTTTAGACCCGGCACACTTCGCGAAAGGCATCACACCGAATGTTGCGTCTATTTCGAATCCAGCACGCAGGAGTTCCGCGGTACGTCGCCGAGCGCGCAGGGCAGTGGCGGTTGATCGAAGGCGACCCGTTCGGCAAGTTCAAGGAGACGGCCGAAATCGACAAGGACGGCGTCAAGCTGCTGGCACCCGTCTCGCCATCCAAAATCGTCTGCGTCGGCCTCAATTACAGGGACCACGCGCTCGAACAGAACAAACCGCTTCCGCCGGAACCGCTCCTTTTCATCAAGCCGAGCACGAGCGTGATTGGACCGGGTGATCTGATCCAGGCGCCGGCGTGGGCCGGGCGCATCGATCACGAGGCCGAGCTTGGGGTGGTGATAGGCCGGACGGCGAAAGGCGTGAAGGCCGGCAAAGCGAGCGAGTACATCGCCGGCCTTACCGCCGTGAACGACGTCACCGCGCGGGATTTACAGAACAAGGACGGCCAGTACACGCGCTGCAAGGGTTTCGATACGTTCGGCCCCATTGGACCCTGCATTGCCGTCGGGCTCGAAGGTCGCGATCTGCAGGTACAGGCATTCGTCAACGGGCATGTGCGGCAGAACTCGCGAACACGCGAGCTCATCTTCACGATTCCCGAGTTGGTCGAGTACATCTCGAGCGTCATGACGCTGCTGCCTGGCGATATCATTTCCACCGGCACGCCGTCGGGCATCGGGCCAATCAGGCCGGGTGACAACGTGACGGTGCACGTCGAGGGCGTTGGCGCGCTCAGCAACCCGGTTGTTGGTACGTAGGCCGGGCCTTCAGGCCCGGCAAGAGGAATCGCTATGAAATTCTTTGTTGATTCAGGAAATCTCGCAGACATCAAGCGCCTTGTGCCGCTGGGCATCGTTGACGGCGTCACGACCAATCCGTCGCTTCTGGCCAAGGAGCCGCGCGATCCGCGCGAGATCATCAAGGAGATCTGCCAGGTCGTGCAGGGGCCGGTGAGCTACGAAGTGGTGGCCACCGATGCGGCCGGCATGATTGCCGAAGGACGTCAGCTCGCCTCGATCGACAAGCACGTCGTCGTCAAGGTGCCGTTCACCCGCGATGGTGTCGAGGCGACGCGCACGCTTGCCGCCGAGGGCCACGCCGTCAACGTCACGCTCGTCTTCTCGCCGACCCAGGCGCTGATTGCCGCCAAGGTCGGTGCGGCGTACGTGAGCCCGTTCGTCGGACGGCTCGACGACATCGCGACGGACGGCATGGAGCTCATCCGGCAGATCGTCGAAATCTACCGTCACTACACCTTCCGCACGCAGGTGCTTGTCGCAAGCGTGCGCGGCCCGATGCACATCGTCGAGGCCGCGCGGATGGGCGCCGACGTCTGCACGTGTCCGGCGTCGGTGTTCGAGGCGTGTTTCAAGCATCCGCTGACCGACATCGGCCTCGAGAGATTCCTGGCGGACTGGAAGAAGGCGCAGGAAGCCAGAGGCGGCGTGCAAGGGGCCCCGCCGATCAGCGACGTCGCCAAGGTCTGATGACACCCGCCGAACGGCTCGCCGAACTCGAGCGTCTTGCCGAGCAGGGCGGCGGCGAGGAACGCCTCAAGCGCCAGCATCAGGCCGGCAAGCTCACGGCACGCGAGCGCGTCGATCTCCTCTTTGATTCCGGAACGTTCGAGGAGCTCGACAAACTCGTCACGCACCGCTGCCGTGACTTCGGGATGGAGGATGAGATCGTCCCGGGCGACGGCGTCGTGGCGGGCCACGGCCGTGTGGATGGCCGTCCCGTCTACGCGTTCGCGCAGGACTTCACGGTGTTTGGCGGGTCGCTCTCGGAAACGAACGCCGCGAAAATCGTGAAGGTGATGGATCTCGCGATGCGCATGGGTGCGCCCATCGTGGGGCTCAACGACTCCGGAGGCGCACGCATCCAGGAAGGCGTGCTGTCGCTCGGCGGCTACGCGGACATCTTCCTCAGGAACACGCTCGCCTCGGGCGTTGTGCCGCAGATTTCCGCGATCATGGGGCCGTGCGCCGGCGGCGCCGTCTATTCACCGGCGATCACCGACTTCAACATCATGGTCGAGGGCACGAGCTACATGTTCGTGACCGGGCCGGAGGTCATCAAGACGGTCACGCACGAGGATGTGACCAAGGAAGAGCTCGGCGGCGCCGTCACGCACAATGCGAAGAGCGGCGTGGCGCACTTCGCGGTGGTCGACGATCGCGAGTGCATCCAGACGATTCGCGAGCTGCTCGGCTATCTCCCGTCGAACAACCTCGACGATCCGCCGCGCCGGACGACCACCGATCCGGTGGATCGGGAAGACGGCGCGCTCGACACGCTCGTGCCCGCGCAGCCGAATCAGCCGTACGACATGCACAACCTGATTCAAGCCGTGGTCGACGATGGCGGGTTCCTGGAAGTGCACCGGATGTACGCGCAGAACATCATCGTCGGCTTCGCGCGGCTGGGCGGCCGGCCGGTCGGCGTTGTCGCGAATCAGCCGTCGGTGCTGGCGGGATGCCTCGACATCGACGCGTCGGTGAAGGCGGCGAGGTTCGTGCGCTTCTGCGACGCGTTCAACATCCCGCTCATCACGTTCGAGGATGTGCCGGGCTTCCTGCCCGGTGTGCAACAGGAGCACGGTGGCATCATCCGCGCCGGCGCGAAGCTGCTGTATGCCTTCGCGGAAGCGACCGTGCCGAAGATCACTGTCATCACACGCAAGGCCTACGGCGGCGCGTATTGCGTCATGTCGAGCAAGCACATCCGCACCGACTTCAACTACGCGTATCCGACGGCGGAAATCGCGGTGATGGGGCCCGAGGGCGCCGTCAACATCCTGTACCGGCGTGAGCTGCAGTCGGCGGACGACCCGGCAGCGCTTCGTTCGAAGCTGGTCGGTGACTTCCGGGAGAAGCTCGCCAATCCGTTCATTGCGGCGTCCCGCGGGTTCGTCGACGAAATCATCCAGCCGCGCATGACGCGCACGAAGCTCATCGCGGCGCTCGCCAGCTGCGACAACAAGCGGGACCGCAACCCGCCGAAGAAGCACGGCAACATCCCGCTATGAGACAAGTAGCGAGCGAGCGGCAGCGAGCGCGCCGCAGGAGCGGAGCGGGGCTATGGGGTCCCCGCGAGCGACGGCGCGAGGGGGTCCGCGGGACGCACGTCCCCCGGTAAGAACAGGATGAAAGTCCTTATTGCCAATCGCGGCGAGATCGCCGTTCGCATCATTCGCGCCTGCCGGGAGCTTGGATTCACTACCGTCGCCGTCTATTCGGAGTGCGATCGGCAGGCACTGCACGTTCGATCGGCCGACGAGGCGTACTTCATCGGCCCGAGCCCGGCGAGCGAGAGCTATCTGCGTATCGACAAGATTATTGATGTCGCAAAGAAGTCCGGCGCGACGCTCGTACATCCTGGCTACGGCTTTCTCGCCGAGAACGAGGACTTTGCAGCGGCGTGCGTCGATGCGGGGCTGACGTTCGTCGGGCCCACGCCGCGGGCGATCGAGCTGATGGGCAGCAAGACGGCCGCCCGGCAAGCCGCGATCGCCGCAGGTGTTTCCGTCGTGCCGGGCACCGAAGCGCCGTTTGCCGAAACGGCAACCGACGCCGAAATCACAGCCGCCGCTGAACGCGTCGGCTATCCGCTCGTCGTGAAAGCCGTTGCGGGCGGTGGGGGCAAGGGCATGCGCACGGTCGCCTCGGCGGCCGACCTGCTCGCAGCGGTGCGCACCGCGAAGTCCGAGGCCGGCTCTGCGTTCGGCGATACCGCCGTCTACTTCGAGCGCCGGATCATGAAGCCGCGCCACATCGAGATTCAGCTGCTGGCGGACCAGCACGGTACCGTGCTGCCGTTCGTCGAGCGCGAGTGCTCGATCCAGCGGCGCCACCAGAAAGTCGTCGAGGAGTCGCCGTCGGTCGCGCTCACGCAGGAAACGCGCCGCCGGATGGCTGAGTGCGCCGCACGCGTGGCGAGGTCGGTCGGCTACACGAACGCCGGCACGATCGAGTTCCTCCTCGACGAGGACGGACAGTTCTATTTCCTGGAGATGAACACGCGGCTGCAGGTCGAACATCCCGTGACGGAGCTCGTGACGGGCATCGATCTCGTGCAGTGGCAGCTGAGAATCGCGCTGGGAGAGCGGCTGACCATCCCGGCCGATCGCGCGCTCACGCCGGTCGCGCACGCGATCGAGTGCCGCATCTATGCGGAGGATCCCGATGCCGGCTTCATGCCCGCACCCGGACTCGTGCGCGCGCTGTCCGTCCCGGGCGGGCCCGGCATCCGCGACGATCGCGGCGTCGCGCCCGGATTCGAAATCCCTGTCTTCTATGACTCGATGATTTCCAAGCTCGTCGTGTGGGCCGACACGCGCGCGGACGCCATCGCACGCCTGCGCCGTGTGCTCGCGGAATACCGCGTCGTCGGTGTCAAGACGACGGTGCCGTTCTTTCAGTGGCTGGTGGAGCAGCCGGAATTCGCGGAAGCCCGTTTCGACACGACGTACCTCGATCGCATCCTGGCGGCGAGGAAAGGGCAGCCGTTCGTCGAGCCGCAGGAATCAGATGAAGAGGATGCGGTCGTCGCCGCGGCCATCTCCGCCTGGTTCCACACACATCGCGCTATCGCCGCCGCGGGATCGGACGCCGCCAGCGCGTGGCGCCAGTCTGCAAGACGGGACGGACTGCGCGGATGACATTTGAAATTGAAGTCAACGGCACCATGCGGACGGCGTCGATCGAGACGATCGGCACGCCTGGCGCGTCCGGCGGACGGTTCCGCATCCGCGTCGACGGCGTCGTCCACGAGTTGGACGCCACCGTCACTGATCTTGGCTTGTCCCTTGTCTATGCGGATACCGGCCGTGGCGCGGACGTCGCCGTCACCGAGCGCGCGCCCGGCGAACTGCTTCTGCAGTTTCCACGGGTCATGCTGACGGCGCTTGTCGACGCCCGGCGGTTCCGGCGCGGCGGCGCCGGTCCCGCGGCGGCCGCCGGCGAAGTGCGAGTCCTGGCGCCGATGCCCGGCCGCGTCCTTCGCGTCCTGGTGAAGCCTGGTGACGAGGTCGGCGCGCGCCAGGGTCTCGTGGTGATCGAGGCCATGAAGATGGAAAACGAAATCGGCGCCCCCAAGGCGGGCCGGATCAAGGAAGTCGCCGTCACCGACGGCCAGTCCGTGGAGAGCGGCCGCCTGCTCGTCGTCGTCGAGTAGTCCCCTGAGTGAAGGCTGAGGGAACGCTGAGTGCCTGTCCCGAAAAACCCGCGCCGATCGCAAGGTAAGCTGGAGGCGTGATCGAGCAGACGGAGGTCCCGGGTGCAGACCCCGCACCGCCCGAGCGACCGAAAGGCGCCCGGCGCGGGGCCGCGCGCCGCTGGACGAAGCGTCTCGCCATCGTCATTTCCGCCGCACTCGCATCGTTTTTCATCACAATCTTCAGCGTCGACATCGGCAACATCACGATCGCCGGCAAGTCGATCCGGACGCTGGCTGAAAGCCAGGGTTCGAAGTTCCTGAAGCGGCCGCTGCACATCGGGCGAATCAGTGCGCTCCTCACGCCGGGAAAGTTCGTGGTCGAGGACCTGAGGATCGAGGGCCCGACGCCGAGCGACCGGCCGTTCTTCGCAGCAAAGAAGATCACGGTCGAGTTTCCATGGTGGACTCTCGTGCGGCTGCCCCGCGAGCTGTACGTCGATCTGCACATCTACGGATGGCGGATGACCGTTGAGAACTGGGCGGAGGGAGGCGCGCGCCTGCCGAATCTCAAGAGGCAGAGCAGTGGCGGTCCGCAGAGTTTCAAGACCCAGAGCATGGCGGTGTACGCGCACGACGGCGAGTTCGTCTACGAGGACCACGTCAGCAATTGGGGCGTTGTCTGCCCGAACCTGAACTTTGCGCTCGTGCGCGCGGCCAACCTCAACACCATCCTCGGCAGCGCGCAGTTCACGAAAGGCACGACGCGCATAGGCCGCTTCCTGCCCATGAGCACGGACTTCACCACGCGCTTCCAGCTGCAGGGCGCGAAGGTGCTGCTGAAACACATCGATCTCGTCACGGACGGCGCGCGGTCGCACGTCAATGGCTACGTCAACTTCGCCAACTGGCCCGAGCAGGAATACGGCATCACGTCGGAAGTCGATTTCTCCCGCATGCGGGAGATCTTCTTTGCCAACGAGACGTGGCGGGTTGGCGGCACCGGGACGTTCCAGGGCATCTTCAAGTTCTGGAAGACGGGACGTGAACTGGCGGGGCAGTTCACGAGCGAGGAGGCGGCGCTCAATTTCACCAAGGGCGAGTGGCGCTTCCCGCATCTTCACGGCGACCTGCGCTGGACCGCCAAGGAATTCATCGTGCCGCATGCCGAGTCCGAGTTTCTCGGCGGATCGATGCGGCTCACCTACGGCTTCCCGATGGGCGTGCCCAATGGGATGACGACGTTCGTCGCGGACTATCAGGACGTCGATCTCTATAGGTTCACGCGGCAGTACAGCTTCACCGCGCTCGAGCCGCAGGGCCGCATGCGCGGCCGCGTGGCCATGACTTGGCGTGGCAAGTTCAGTGAAGGGATGCAGGGCTCGGGCAACACGACGATCCAACCCCTCGCAGGTGAAGCCGTGGCGGCCGCCACGCTTCCAGCTCAGCCGCCGGAGTTCGAGCACGAGCCCAGAGCAGGCTTCGTGAAGTTCAAGCCGTTCGGCTTCTTTCCGATCTCCGCCGATCTGAAGTACAGGTTCACGCCGGGGTCTCTCGACTTCGAGCCGAGCTGGGTCGCCACGCCGAAGACGTACGTGAGCTTCAGCGGCCACGCCCGCGGCGGTCCCGTGAACGTGCCGTTCCATGTGACGAGTCACGACTGGCAGAACAGCGATCGGCTCTTCACCGCCATCATGACCAATTTCGGATCGCAGGTCGGTGCGATTCCGGTCGGCGGCCGCGGAGTCTTCGACGGCTCGCTGACGAAGTTCTTCAACGCGCCACGAATCGAGGGCCGGTTCTCCGGCGACCAGATGCACGCGTGGGACGTCGATTGGGGGACGGCGTCCGGTGACGTCGTGATTGAGAACAATTACCTGGACCTGAAGAACGGCGTGATCACGTATCCAGGTGGCGGACGCGTAGTGACGTCGGGAAGATACGCGCTCGGCTACCCCCGCGCCGATGGCGGCGAGGAGATCAACGCGGACATCGACGTGCAGAACATGCCACTCGAGCCGCTCAAGAAGGCATTCGAGCTCGTGGACTGGCCCGTGACTGGCACGGTCGCGTCGGCATCGATGCATCTCACCGGAAAATACGAACAACCCGGCAATCCCGCACGGCCTGGCACGATGCGCCTCGTGGATGGCACGGCCTGGGAGGAGCCCTTCGACGCCGTGACGAGCGCGCTCGTGTTCGAAGGCAACGGTGGCCTGCGCCTGCGCGGCATGCGGATGGAGAAATCGGGGGGTCTCATCACCGGTGACGCGTGGGTGAGCTGGGAGGAAGACGCCTACTCTTTCGCGGCTCACACTGAGGGCACGGGACTCGCGGTGGACAAGCTGGCGAACTTCAAGATCGAGCAAGCGCCGCTTACCGGCCAGCTCACATTCGACGCCCATGGCGAGGGCAGCCTCGACTCTCCGGCGTGGACGATGAACGGGCAGATCCCCGACCTCTATGCCGGTGGTGAGGGTGTGGGCGCCGTCGCGGGCCGCATCTCGCTGGCGAACGAGACACTCAAGATCGAGGCGGAGGTGGCCGGTGCAAACCGGTTGCAAGTAAGCGCCAACGGCGAGATCGCGTTGAACGATACGTACGACGCGAAGTTGAACATGCGCTTCACCGACACGTCGATCGACCCGTATCTCAAGTTTGTCACCCAGGAGATGCCCTACTCGAAGGCGATCGCCTCCGGCGCGATTACTGTGAACGGACCGCTGGCCGATTGGACGCGCCTGAACGTGACCTCGACGATCGAAAAGGCGGATCTCACGCTGTTCGCGTACGCGCTCGCCAACGACGGCGACCTCCGGATGTCCTTGAAGAACAGTACCTTCTCGCTCGACCAGGTGAAGTTCAAGGGCGCCGGGACCGAGCTGACACTCCTGGGCACCGTCGATGCCGGCGCGCGCAAGGCGAACGTCCGCGCGACTGGAACGGCCAGCCTGGAGGCGCTGCGCGGCTTCTATCCGGAACTCGTCGCCAGCGGCGATGCGTCCCTGGAGGCCTCACTGATCGGCGCGTTCGATGACCTCATTGTGGACGGCCGCGCGGTGATTAAGGACGGGCGCCTGCGGCTTCCGTCGCTTCCTCACGGTTTCGACAACATCAACGGCCCAATCGTCATGCAGAAGGGCCGCATCTCGGTCGATCAGTTGCGCGCGACGATGGGCGAGGGCCCCGTGACGTTCGGCGGCGACATCGTCCTCGAGGGCTACAAGCCCTCGGAGTACAACCTGAGCGCCGATGGACGGTCATTGCACCTGCGGCTGCTCGACGGCCTGCGGTCCACGGTGAACACGCACCTCGAGTTACGCGGACCGATCAATGCGCCGGTCATGTCCGGGACGGTGGACGTGCTGACGGCGTCGTATTCACCGCGGATCCAGACCGGTGCCGGATATTTCGACCTGCTCCGCGGCGCCGCCGAGCCCGAGCCGGAACCGTTGCCCGCGCCTGTGCTCGCACCCAAGGCTGCCGAGACGTCCCCGATGATGCTCGCCATCAAGGTCCGGTCCGGTGTCGTGCCGTTCATCGAGAACAACGCCGGCACGATCAGCGGCACCGCCGACTTCGAGATCAACGGCACGGCATCGCAGCCGATGTACACCGGCCGCATCACGATCGATCGCGGCGAATGGGTGCTAGCCAGCAACCGGTTCTTCCTCCAGAGCGGCCTCATCGAATTCACCAATCCGGTTACCCTCGATCCGTTCTTCGATGTCGCCGCGCGGACGCGGCTGCTGGTGACCGGCCAGTACTACGACGTGAACCTGAGGGCCACCGGCACGTTCGACAAGCTCCAGTTTTCGATCTCCTCCGAGCCGTGGCTGCCGGAGTTCCAGATCATTTCCCTGCTTCTCGGCGAGACCGCGGACGTCGGGCGGGCCGAGCTCCTCGCCCGCAGCGCGCCCGAGGAGTTGCGCAACCAGGCGCTTCGCACCGCGGGTGTCGTGTTCCTGACCAGCCCGATTTCATCGACGATTGGCAGCGTGGCGGAGCGTGTCACAGCCATCGACACCGTGCAGATCGTGCCGCAGCTCGGCAACTCCACGGATCTACAGCAGCTCAGCCCGGCCGCGCGCATCACCCTGGGCAAGCGGTTGTCGGAGCGCTGGTACCTCACGTACTCGCGCACGCTCACGACGACACCGACGCTGCAGAACGAAATCATTCTGATCGAATTCAATCAGAGCGATCAGGTGTCCTGGATTCTGTCGCGGAACGAAGATCGATCGTACGCGCTCGACTTCCGCATCAAATACGTTTTCCGATGAAGCCCGTCTGCCGCATCGCCGTCTGGCTGGCGCTGGTTGTTGCTGCGACGAGCACCCCGGCGTTCGCGCAGGCGCAGCCTCAGGACACCCTCGATCGCCTACTCGGCCAGCCGATCTCGGCGGTCGAGGTCCAGGTCGAGGGCAAGCCCGACACGTCCGCGCCGCTGCTCGCCCTGGTCGACATCAAGCCGGGAGAGCGGTTCACGATTGCGACGTACCGCCGCGTCGCCGACCGCTTCAGTCAGGTTCCACGCTTCGAGAACGTGCGTGTCATGGCCGCCGAGCGGCCGGCAGGACTGGTGTTGATTTTCGACCTGGAGCCACGACACGCCATCGATCGGCTGGAATTTCCTGGCGAAAACACTGGACTCAGCGCGGACACGCTCCAGCAGCTGGTCCGCGACCGCTTCAACGGCCTGCCGGCGTTCACACGGACCGGCGAAATTGAGGAGGCTGTACGGCGAATCCTGGAAGAGGAGGGCTTCCGCTCCGCGTCCGTGACCGCCGAGATCGAACGGACTCACAACCCGGACCGCGCGACGATGAATCTGCACGTGCAGTCCGGCGAACGCACGATCATCCGGGCGATCAAGGTGATCGGCGAATCGCAATGGTCCACCGAGACGATCCTGAAGAAGCTCGGGATTGCCGTTGGTCAGCCCTACCGGGATCGGGCCCTGCTCGCCGGGCTGGCCCGTCTCCGTGATGAGCTGCGGGCCGGCGGGTACTACTCCGCGAGCGCGGACTTCGAAGCGACCCCGGACGGCGTACACGTCGATCTGGTGCTCACGGTCCACGCGGGTCCGAAGATTCGGCTCGTCGTCAACGGCGAGTTGCCGGGCAGCGAGGACGAGTACATTCCGATGAAGCGGCAGGGCGCGGCCGACGAGGACCTGCTGTTCGACTCGCGCCTCCGCATCGAGAACGAGTGGAAGCGGCAGGGCTTCTGGCACGCGAGCGTCACGTACGACCGCCAGGACGCCGATGGCGAGCGGGTCGTCACGTTCACGATCAACCGGGGCAAGCGATACCGTGTCGCCAGGGTCGAGCTCCCGGCCGGGTTGCACGTGACACAGGCCGACCTCGCGGCCATTCCGGCGCTGAAAGCGAACGCGATTTTCAGCGAGGAGGCCGTTACCCGGGCTCTATACAGACTGGGGGCCGTCTATCAGCAGGACGGCTACTTCAAGGTCTCGTTCGATCCCAAGTACCAGGAAGTCGCGGGCCGTTCCGACTCGGAGGGCGGCGTGGTGATCGCGCTCAATATCGCCGAGGGGCCGAGGGCCGTCATCACAGGCATCACCTTCGACCTGGGGGAGCGGCCCGTCGTGACATCGGCCGACCTCCTGCGGGTCATGCGATCGCAGCAACGCTCGCCACCGGCGCCGTTCTCACCCGGCAATCTCATTTTCGACAGGCAGGCGCTGCCGGCGTACTACGAGAGCCAGGGCTTCCTCAATCGCCGCGTCGAAATTCTTCCCGAGTTCAACACCGCGGAAACCGAGGTGGTGCTGCACGTGAACGCCACCGAGGGCGCTCGCGTGCTGGTGGGAGAGATCACGGTCGTCGGCAACGACCGGTATTCGCGCGAATCGATCCTCAACGAAATCACGCTTGTCCCGGGTCAGCCCTATAGCGAGTCGGCACGCATCGAGAGCCAGCGGCGCCTCTACAACCTCGGGCTGCGGAGTGTCAGCGTCACCGCGCTGCCACGGCTGCCCGGCGAGACCGAGAACCGCATCGTCGTGTCCGTGGTCGAGACGGGCTCGGTGACGTTCGGTTTCGGCGGCGGTCTGGAAGGGGAGACTCACGCGCGAAATACGGTTGACGGCGGAACGGAAGACCGCCTGGAGTTCTCGCCTCGCGCGTCGATCGACATCGGACGTCGCAATATCGGCGGCCGCAACCGGTCGGTGAACCTCTTCTCGCGGGTCAGCCTGAAGCCGCCCAGCTCCAAGGATCCGGCCAAGGACGGCCGAGGACTCAGTTTTGCGGAGTACCGCGTCAACCTGACGTTCCAGGAACGCTATGCGTTCAGATCGAACTCCGACGTGATCCTCGGCGCGACGTCTGAACAGATCGTGCGCTCGACGTACAGCTATCGCCGGCAAGGCCTGAATGCGGACGTGGTGCGTCCGCTCCCGAAGGCGATGAGTCTCTCGGGACGTTACTCGCTCGAGCGGACCGAGTTGTTCGACGTTCGGCTGACCGAAGACGAACAGTCCCTCATCGACCGCCGCTTCGCCCAGGTCCGCCTGTCCATACTCTCGGCAACGATCTATCGCGATCGCCGCGACAGCCAGGCCGCACCAACGCGGGGCAACGTGCTGACCGGCAGCATCGATTTCGCTCCGCGCTGGATTGGGTCCGAGGTCGGGTTCGTCAAGAGCCAGTTCGAGGCTTCCATCTACAGAAGTCTCGTGTCATCCAGACGGGCGGTTTTCGCGGGACGAGCGATCATCGGGCTCGCCCGTGGCTTCGAGCGCACCGTGCCTCGCGAGGACGGTGGCGTGGACATCGTGGCCGACCTGCCTGCCACTCAACGCTTCTATGCAGGGGGCAGCAATACCGTACGCGGCTTCAAGTTCGAGCAGCTCGGCGTCCGTGAGATTCTGAACGACAAGGGTCTGTCGGACGGCGGTAATGCCATGTTCGTGCTGAACAATGAAGTGCGTATCGCGTCCGGCCGGATCTCCAAGCGAGCGCTCACGACGGTCGCGTTCCTCGACGCGGGCAATGTCTTCGATCGCGTGGGCGACTTCGATCTTTCGCGCCTTCGCGCCGCCGTCGGCGTCGGTGTTCGCTACGACTCGTTCTTCGGGCCCATCCGGCTCGACGTGGGATTCAAGCTCGACAGGTTCACGTTCCCGAAGGCGAAAGAACGCCGCTGGGAACTGCATCTGAGTCTCTTCGAGGTGTTCTGATGCGCACGATCTTTGTTGCCGCCGCCGTCAGTCTCAGCATCAGCCTCGCTGCCGGCCCGGCGGCCGCGCAGACGGCCATCGAAATCGATCGCACGCTCTCGAAGGTGAACAGCACGGCGATCATGACGTCCGATGTGCGCCAGGCGCGGCTGCTTCGCCTGCTGGCGCCCCCGCCGCCGAACGACGTCGCCATCCTGACCGCGCTCGAGAACCGGCTGTTGATGCTGAATGAAGCCTCACGCGCGATCGTTTCTGAGCCGGCGGCGGAGCAGATCGCGGCGCGACGCCGGGCGTGGACCGCCACCTGGGCCTCTCCGGCCGACCTCGCGAAAGAAATGGAGCGCGCGGGCATGAGCGATCGCGCGCTGGATGGCTGGTTCCGAGACGACATGCGCATCGACGCGTACCTCGAGCAGCGATTCCCGCCGGATCCGAAACGGGATGAGCGCATTGCCGCGTGGATCAAGGACTTACGGTCACGCGCGAACCTGCCCGCGCGCTGAGCAGGTCTTCATAGATTTCAATCTGCCGCTTCACCAGGGCCGTCCAGGCGAAGCCTGTTTCGACGATGCGCCGGCCCTCGGCGCCCATCGCGGTGAGGCGCGGTCCCGCACTCGCGGCCTCGCCGATCGCGCGCGCGAGCGCTTTGATGTCTCCTGGCTCCACGAGCCAGCCATTCACGCCGGGTTTGATCTTGTCAGGCAGGCCGCCGGCGCGCGTCGCGACGACCGCGCGCCGGTGCGCCATCGCTTCGAGGGTCACAAGAGAGCTGCCCTCGTAGCGCGTCGGATGCGCGAAGAGCGACGCGGCTTCGTACCACGCGTGGAGATCCGCATCCGGCATCCGGCCTGCGAAGACCGTGCGGTCCGCGATGCCGGCGCGGTTCGCGGCGTCTTCCAGAGCCTGCCGTTCGGGGCCCATGCCCGCGATGACCCAGCGCCACGGAGTTTGTGTCGATGAAAGCGTTCCGTCGCGCTGGGCCTCTCCGAGCGCGAGCGCCAGATCGGCGAAGCCCTTGTTCTGCTCGAGACGGCCGACGCTGAGGATCACGAACTCATGGGCGCCGATGCCGTGGCGCTGGCGCATGATGCCGCCCTCGGCCGGTCCCGCGGTTGCAACGACCTCGGCGAGATCGATCCCGTTGGGAACCGTCCGCATTTGACCGGCCTGCGGCCGTAGGTGGCGCGCAACCGTCGCTTCGAGTGAGACGTCCGTGGCGAGAATGCAATCTGCGGCGCGCGCGCAGCGGCGAACGGCCCAGCGAAGCGGCGCGTAGCCTATCTTCTTGAATAGGGGCTGTGTCTCCGCGGTCGCGCCGAACTCCTCGAGGCCCTGCGGATTGAGCACCAGCGGCGCCGCCTTGCCGGCGCCCATGCGCGCGTAGCCCAGGACGCTCGCACCGAACCCATGCACGATGTCGGCGCCGCCGTTCCGGGCGAGTGCGCCGGCGAGTCGTCCAGCCCGCTCTCCATACACGAGATAGGCGGTGCTCCTGTCGAGGATCGTGGTGCCGCGGCGGTTGGCAAAGCCGAACGTCACGTAGTTCACGTGCGTGAGGTGAATGCGCGGCGACGCGAAGGGATCGACGCCCGTCTGCCGGAACACGCGCGACGGCGGCGGCACGATGAGCGTCACCTCGACGTCGCTGGCAGCGAGATGACGAACGAGATCGCGCACGGATCGTTCGAGCCCGCCGAAGCCGTGCAACGGCAGCACGGCGCGGGCGACCACCACGACGCGCAATGGACGCGCGCGTCTCATGCGGCGCGGGGCTCCAGGAGCGACCGGTAGACCTGCTCGATTCGTTCCACCACCGACGCGGCGGAGAACGCCGACTTCGCTTCGATACGCGCCTGCGAACCCAGCGCCGCCCGCAGCCGATCGTCGTTCGCGAGCGTGCGGAGGTCGGCCGCAAATCCTTGAGGATCCTTCGAGAGCAGGCCCGTGAGGCCGTGGTGGATGATGTCACGCGTGCCGCCGGTGTCCATCGCGGCGATCGGCACGCCGAGTGCCGAGGCCTCGATGAGCACGCGGCTCAGGGACTCCGGTCCGTAGGAAGGGA
Source organism: Vicinamibacterales bacterium (assembly GCA_035606665.1). Classification (GTDB taxonomy): domain Bacteria; phylum Acidobacteriota; class Vicinamibacteria; order Vicinamibacterales; family SCN-69-37; genus DASUGC01. The sequence goes on from DATNEY010000026.1 coordinate 135,833, forward strand.
ACGCCAGCACCTCCGCGTGCCGCATCCACGCCAACGTCTCGTTGCGCGAAATCCATCCCAGGACTTCCATCGGGATGCCGCGCTGGCGTGCCTCCGCCTCCAACTGCGCGCGCATCGGACCGTCGCCGGCAACGACGAGCGGCCACGTGACACCGGCCGCCGCGTACGCGCCGAGCAGGAATTGCACGCCCTTGTTCGGGGCCAGCTTGCCGGCGTAGAGCAGGTACGGTTGATCTTTCGGCCGCTTCGCCGTGGCATGAATCTCGTCGAGCGGGACCATGTCCACGGGATTCGGGATCGTGTAGATGGGTGTTTCGGCGATCTCGGGCGCTCTCTCGCGCAGATCTCTCGTGATCGCATGACTCGGCGCGATGATCGCTCCCGCGCGGGCGATGGTGCGGCGCTTCGTCTGCAGATTGAGCCGCATGTACGGAATCAGCGTCCACGCCGCCGGCGTCGCCGCACGCGCGCGCGGCCTGATGCACTTCGTCATCATCGATGCCGTGCACTCCGGACATAGCTGCGACTGCTGCGGGTCGTAGATCAGGTCCGACCAGTAGCAGACCGGCCAGTAGTCACGGACCGTCGCGACGGCGGGCACGCCCGCGGCTGCGGCGGCATTGATGGAGGGCACCGTCGTCATCGCGTGCTGGCCGTGCACGAGATCGAACGCGCCGTCCCTCAGGCGCTGATGCAAGTACTTCTCGAGCGCCGGCCATAACCGCTCGTTCTTCTGCAGGTTGCGAACGACCGGCACCTTCGTGGCCGGCCGGCAGAACTCCGCGACCGGAATGCCGTCGTAGTGTGTCTGGAACACGCCGCGCCTGCCGCCGGCGTCGACCTTCACCACTTCCACATGATGGCCGCGCTTGATCAGGCCGCGCGTGAGCTCCCACGTGCTCCAGCCGCTGCCGCCGCACACCGGCGGAAACGAATCGGTGGCGATGAGTATGCGGAGCGGTGTGCTCATGCCGTCACCAGTTGTCGCAGGCGCGCATCGAGCGCGGCGCAGTGCGCGTCCCAGCTGAAATCCCTCACGACACGCGTCCGGGCAGCGGCGCCCATCCGCGCGCGCACGCCGGCGTCGGCCAGCGCGACAAGCGCGTGATCGAGACCGCGCGGGTCCTGCGGATCGTAGAGCACACCCTCGCGTTCATTCTCGACGAGCCGCGTGAGACGCGGCAGCGCCGGTGCCACGACTGGGAGCCCCACGGCCATGTACTCGAAGATCTTCAACGGCGACCAGTAGAACCCGAGGCGAAGCGGCGCATGACGCGCGGGCTCGAAGGGGGCCACGCCGATGTGTGTGTGTGCGAGCGCGGCGGGAAGCTGGCTGTGGGGCAGCGCGCCGGTGAAATGCACGCCAGGCACGCCGCGGGCGCATCGCTCCGCCGCGGCACGTTCGGGCCCGTCACCGATGAACACGCCGCCGAAACGCGTGTCACCAGCGGCGTGCAGACGTGCAAGCGAGGCTGCGAGATGCACGGCGCCGTGCCACGAACGGAACGCGCCGGCGAAGACGCAGAGAATGCGGCCTTCGTTCGCCGGAAACGGCGCGGGAGCGTCTATGCCCGGCCGAAAGTGATGCACGTCCGCACCCCATTCCGCTTCCAGAATCCTCTGCGGGTCGATCCATGACGGCAGGATGTCGGCGGCAGGCGTGACGAAGAGCGACGTCAGTCTGCACAGCCGCTCGCGCCATCGCTGCAGGGGCCTTACGATCAGCGCGCGATCGAGGCGCTCCTTCCTCGATCCTGGGAAGTCGATCACGGGCGCGTTCACCTCCAGCACCGCGGGCACGCCGAGGTCGCGCGCCGCCATCACACCCTCGCCGCCGAAGTTGTAGTAGCGCTCGATGACGACGTCCGCACGGCACTCGCGTCCGAGGGCGCGGACGCCCGCGCGGCGCATCCAGCGCAGTTCGGGCCGCCCGAGTGGCGGCGCCATCGCATGCCAATGCACCTTGCCCGCGGGCCACTCACCGCCGGCCTGGACAGCGACGTGGACGTCATGCCCGCGCTCGGCCAGACCCTCGGCCACCGACTGCACATGCACGGATCCGCCGAGCGTGCCCGGAACCGATTGATCCAGCGCGACATACAGGATGCGGAGCGCGCGCACTAGGAAGCGGCTCCTGGTTTTCTGAGGAGCGCGAAGAAGGGACCGGACCGCAACCGGCCGAAGAGCACCACGTCGAGCTTCATGAGCGCCGAGAACACGACGAGGACGCCGTAAGTGAAACCACCCTTGCGCACCCGCGCCTGCGCCGATGTGCGCGCCCGCCGCACAGCTTCGGCCTGGGCTTCCGGCGTATCCGCAGGGCCGGTCGATGATCGGCGCGCCAGAAAACGTTCCGCGATGCGCGCGAGGATGTTCTCGACGAAAGATCCGATGACGGGCGTGTAGTACGTGATCCGCTCGATCGAGAACCCGCATTCCGCGGCGACGCGCGCGAGGTCGTCATGGTCGACGAGCGGATTCAGGTGATCGGACTTCCGCAGGCGCTCCTGCCGCAGGTCGAGCAGGCCAACGCGTTCGAGCACGCGCGCGAGTCTGTTGACCAGCCGGACACCGATCGCAATCCATCCGTTCTTGCGGACGTGCGTGTAGACGAACAGCGCGCCGCCCGGTGCCAGAATGCGGTTCGCCTCCTTGAGCATCTCGAGAAGCGCCGGCTTGGACAGGTGTTCGAGCACGTCCAGCGACCACGCCTTGCCGAACGCATCGTTACGCAACGGGAGCCGCCTGAGGTCGCCCAGCACGAGATCGCAGTCCGCCACGGCTTCGCGCGCAAAGAACGGCGCGATGTCGATGCCCGTCAGCGCCGCGCCGCTCGCGGCATTCCACGCAAGCGTGCGTCCGCTGCCGCATCCGAGATCCAGGACGCGGTCGCCGGGCCGCAGCTGCAGAAACTGCCGGAGCATGTCGTTCCTGATCTTCGATCCCAGGAGTGGCGGCGCAACAGTCTCGTGGCGCGCATCCGTGTGGAGCGCCTCGTCGAGGTACTTGGTCTGTTCGGTGAAGGTCTGCGTCGGCCGCAGGTCCAGATATCCGGCAGAAGTCGCGAAGACGCGACCGCATCCGCCGCACGACGAGCTGTCACCGGACGCCGTGATGCCGGATCCACAGTCTGGACATTGCACGAGCGCGAAGAGACCGGGCGACGTCACGATGCCAGCGCGGCCTCCAGCGCCGCTTCAATCCGGCTGGCGCGTGCATCCCAGCTGTAGGCGGCTGCCAGCGCCAGTGCGGCCTGCCCGAGCGAGGTCGCCATCGCAGGATTGTCGCGCAGTCGCCCTAGCGCCGCGCCGAGCGCGCGCTCATCGCCCGGCGGAACGAGCAGGGCCGTCCGGCCGTCCTCGACGACTTCCCGCACCGAGGTCAGATCCGACGCCACAATCGCGCGTCCCATCGTCAGGTATTCAAACAGCTTCAGAGGCGAGGTGTATCGCTCGGAGATCGTTGACGCCGGGTTCGGCAACACGAGGACCGTGGCGGGCGCGACCGCTCGCCTGACTTCGGTTGGTGCGACGAGTCCGGTGATCGTGAGGCGGTCGCGAAGGCCGAGTTCGCCGGCAAGCCGCATGACGCGCTCGAGATCGGCCTCGCCTGGATGGCCGCCAACGATGAGCCCGTGGACGCCTGGCGCGTGGGCGAGCGATCGCACGAACACGTCGACGCCCTTCCACGGATAGAGATGCCCTGCGTAGCCGGCGATGAATCGATCGGCAGCCGGCCCCGGCAACAGTCCTGCAGGTGAGGCACCGTCCGGCGCGACGAACACGTGCTCGCGCTCGCCAAAGAGACTCCTGAGGTCGCCGACGAGCGCGTGCGTGATGCCGACGTAGGCGGAGGCGTGCTTCCACACCCGTTCCTCGCGGCGTTCAAGGCGCCGGAGCTTCGATGCAGAAGGCAGGAGCTCCGGTTTGCCGAGCAGCACAGGCATCTCGCGTGCGACCGCTGCCGAGATGCCGTGCGATTCGTACACCACTCGCGGCCGCCGGGACTTTGGCCATTGCAGCAGCCACGCAGCCAGACCGAGGTCGCGGGTGAAGACGACCGTTGCCGTTGGAGCGGACGTCGCGAGTCGAAGCGCTCCCGCGAGGTAAGCGACCCGCCGTGCTTTCGGCGGCCCCGGAGCCGGCAGCGTGCGCACATGCAGCCGAGGCTCGGCAGCGAGCCCATAGAAGTTGAATGGATCGCGAGGCGGCTTTGCGGTGTCTGTTCGCACGGCGAGCGTCACGTCGTGTCCCCGCCGCGCCAGCGCGTGGCACGTCTGGAACGTCTGCACGCCATTGGCGCGCTCGATGGGGAATCGTGTGTCGGCGAAGCAGAGGACCCGCACGGGCGAGATCGATCAGCTACCGAGAGAAGTCGCGAGGACGATGAGCACCTGGGACCCGTTGAAGACGGCGTGGTTCACCATGGTTATGACTGCGGATCGTCGCCGGTAGTAGAGCACGCCCCAGAACAAGCCCAGCAACATGATGGAAAGGGCGGCGTCGAGACCCTGATCCACGTGGAGGATGCCGAACCACCCGCTGAACACGGCCAGGCCCCAGCGGCGCCCGCCCAGATAATGCTCGAAGCGATGGAGGATGAACGCGCGTGCCAGCTCCTCCTTGATGCCTGCGCCGAGCATCACCACAACCAGGAATGCCGCAGCCTCCGCTGGCGTGTTCATGAAAGGAAGGAACGGGCTTTCCTTGACGGTGTGCATCCACGGCAGGATCGCCCTGACGGCGTTCGTGAGCAGCGACACGCTCAGGAGGATCACCGGCACCCACGCCACGCCGAGCAACACTTCGCGCCAGACGCGGCGCTCACCAACGATGACCGTCTTGGAGTTCTCGCCGCTCATCTCCAGGAAGATTCGGATCAGCAGCGCTGTGAGGGCGGCGTCGAATAGCAGCATCATCGACAGAAACTCGAGCGAAAACGGCGCACCGGAATCGGGAGGACCGAAGGGATCGACACGCAACCCGATCACGAGTACGGCGGTCATCAGAAGTTGCGTGGGGACGCCTGAAACGAGAACGACTTGTATCGCGGCGAGCCACTTGGGAATCGCGAGCGCGCGTACGGGAGCGGCCTGAACCTGATCCGGCTGCAGGGGAATTACGTCCCCGGTTTCTTCCACACCCGGAACTTTATCAGGGCCGGGGTAAGCTCTGCGAAATGACCTTTCCACTGGATTTGATCCGCCGAGTGCTGCTGCTCGTTGGTCTTGTCCTGCTGTCGCTCCCGCTGTGGTCGCTCTCGGGCGCCGCGTCCGATGTCTCGCGCCTCTCCGTCGCCGAGATCGTCGAAATTGTCGTCCTGGTGTTCATCGTTGTCGCCGGCGCTCTCGGCATTCTCGACAGCAGCCTCTTCGTGGCGTCGCGGCTGTTCAGGCCCGCGCTTGTTTTCGGCGCCGCGGTACTGGCCGTGGGGATTTGCGATCTGCTCTTCCAGTTTCCCAGCGCCCGTGCTGCCGCCGAACGTCTTCTCGCCTCAACGACGAGCTACTTCGTAATCCCCAGCTCAGCGGACCTGCTCCAGCCGACGCTCTGGGGGCTCGAGCTGGCGGCGCTGGCGCCGCTCGTCGAGATCACGATGCGTCGCCGCCGGCCGATGGTGCGCGCCAGTGGATGGGCGCTCCTGGTCGTTGGTATAGCGCTGGCTTGCTACTCTGCTTCCCCGTTCGTGAACATTGATATTCGGGACGTCGTCTCTGTTCGCTTGGCTCAGGCGGCGGGCGAGCTCCTGGAGCTGCGGCTCGCGGGACTCGCAGGGTTGGGTTGGCTCTTGTGGGCGGGCCTCCGCGCGCCTGCCTTTTCGACTCAAACGCCGGACCGTACGGCGCGCCTGGCCTTGCTCGCGGCGACTCTTCTTCTGTTATTGGAAGTTGTCCTGGACCGCCGGCCCGTGGCGTATCTCCCTGCCGTTGGGGCTTTCGTCGCGATAGGACTCACCGCGGCGATGGCACCCAGGCCTTCCTCGCCGGGCGGGACGGGCGAGGGCCGCTGGATTCTCCGGGTCCTGTGCGCAAGCATCCTTGTCGCAGCGTCCGTGCGCGCGTGGGCCGCGCTCATGCCCCCGCCTCCGCAGGTCACTGGGCTCGGCGCGTTGCAGCCGGCTCTGGACGACGAGCCGTACCGCGTCGCCGAACAGCGATTCACCTGGACGTTGCCGGCGCGGACGCGCGTGGTGTGGGCGCCGATGCGCTGGGACAAAGCCGCGGCCTGGGACTGCTACGTGCGCATCAAGGTCGCGGGCCGGCCGGACGACGTGGTGTCGCTCATGCCGGACCGATGGATAGTCGTGCGCCTTGCCGTCCCTCAGGGAGATGACAAACGGGGGCAGGAGAAACCTACGGTGGTGTTCGAGGTGACGAGCCCGGCCTGCCGGCCACTTGTGGGCACGATTACAACCGCGCGCTGACCTCTTGCCGAACCTTTGCCCTCTGCCCTTTGCCCTTGCTACACCACGAGTCGATTCCAGGTCACGAACGCCACGATCATCAGCACGCCGAACGCAATGTTGAATGCGATCAGCGGATCGCGGATCTCCCGGCGATCGTTCGCGATGGCGATCGAGAGCGGCACGAGCGGCACCATGTATCGGTACGTGCCTTGAAACTGTGGCTGCTGCGTCGAGATCAGGAAGACACCGAGGCAGAACAGCGCCTCACCGGGCGCCATCCGGCGCCAGTAGCGCACGAGCAGGCCGAGATAAAGCAGCCAGAAGCCGCCGTGCAGCCACACCGTGAGTCGCGTGGGAAAGCGCAGAAAGCTCGTGAGCGCCGCGAACGGGTACGGAGAAGGGTTGTCCCAGAGTGCCTGAGAATTCACGAAGGCGAACGCCGAGCCGAAGGCGCTCTTGAGGTGCGCCATGTAGACAAGGAAGGGCAGGGCGAAGAGCGCGACCGTGGCGGCGGCACGCAACCACCGCCGGTGACCCGGCGACCGATCGATCCAGCACGCAATCGCGGGAACTGCCACGAGCGCGAGCCCATGGACGCGCGTGGTCGCTGAGAGTCCGGCGACGAGTCCTGCGAGTTCGTATTGCCGCCGCTTTGTCAGCACCAGCGCTCCGACGACCAGCAGCAGGAACAGTCCTTCGGTGTAAGGAATCGAGAGATAGAAGGAGCCAGCCGACGTCAGCGTGACCGCGAGGACGTTCCGCAAGGTTTCGTTCTGCGCATTTTGTTCAATGAAACCCCACGCGAGCAGCCACAGCGCACCGAGAGTGAACAGGTTGGAGAGGAGGGAACCTGCCCAGAAAAACCTCGAGTCAGGCTTGGCAGCCTCTTCGGGCGGCGAGCCCGGCCAAACCATCATCGCCCCGCGAACGACGATCGGATACAGCGGGAAGTAGCCGGCCAGCGCCTGCCCGTGCGCCGTGTCCAGAGCGTTGCCGTAGCCCAGGCGCGAGATCTCCTCGTACCAGACGGCGTCCCATTTCTGCCAGACGACTTCAGGATTGAGCGCGGCGGTGCTGTTGAGGACTTTCTCTGTGCGGAGGTCGACGAAGTTCGCGGCGCCGATGACGCCGATCGCGAAGATGATGAGGCGCGTGGCGGCGAACCATACCGCCACGCGCATCAAACGGGAACTCACGCTATTTCGTCTTGGTCGCTGTCCAGGCGCCGGTGCGTCCGCCCGACATCGTGCCGGACATCGTGTTACCGGTCACTTGGCCCGTGTACACGACGTTGCCGACCGCGAAGGTGATTCCAGTGCCGCGCATCCGGGCGTGTGACGCTGGGGCGTCGGCCGCCGGCTTGGCGCCGGCCGCGGGCGGTGGGCCGCTGATCGCCTGCGAGCCCAGCGTCCCGCTGAGCATCTGGAACTTCTGTGTGAGGGTGAGGTTCTGCGTGCCGAGCGACCAGGTGCCCTCGACGTTGGCCGGGACGACCCACAGCAGCGCCGTGCACCAGCTCACGCAGTCCTTGACGGCCTGCGCGGTCTCGTCGGCCTCCCAGTCCTCCATCGTGAACGTGTTGGCCACGATCCGTGTGCCGGGCTTCATCTTGAGGATGGTCGGCCGCAGGCGCATGTTGATGCTCGGCAGCAGGAACATCGTCACGACGTCAGCCTTCGAGAAGTCGGTCTCGAAGAGGTCCGCCTGGACGAACGTGGCGGTGCTCGCAACGCCGGCGGCTTGAGCGTTGCGCCGCGACAACTCGACCATGTCCGGGTTGTACTCGACGCCCTGCGCACGCGCGCCGCGCTTCGCTGCCGTGATGACCGTGCGTCCGTCACCCGAGCCCAGGTCCATGAGGAAGTCTTTGGGCGTCAGTTTGGCGAGATCGAGCATCTTTTCGACGAGTTCCTGCGGCGTCGGCACCCAGACGACGTCCTTGCCCGCCTGGCCCACTGACGGCTCGAATGGTTTGGGTTTCTGAGTGCTCGACTGCGCGGACAGTCCCGTGACCGCGGCGGCGAGCGCGACGACGACCAGCATCTTTCCTCGGTTCCGCATCTCCGGCTCCTTCGTTCGAGTGTGTTCCTACTTGTTCTCTGGCGCGACTGACATCTTGATGTCGGTCTTCACGGCCATCCGTTGCATCTGTCCACCGAGGTCCACCGCGACGTTCATGGTAGTCGAGCTGGTCATCTGGCTTCGCGGCGTCAGGCTGCCGAACTTCACGGTGATCGTGCCCGTGCCGCCGCCCGATACCTTCTCGATGTTCATCTGCATTCCGGCCATCGCGGGATTGGTGATGGTCTGAGGCGGCGCGCTCTGTTCCGTGGTGACCTTGATCGTCGCGCCGCTGGCGTCGAGCGCGGTGAGCTCGCATTGGACGCGCTGGAAGAGCTGCGCGCCGGCGGAGGAGATCGACTGGCGCACTTCCCATTTGGCGCCCACGCCGACCGCCTCGTCCGGCAGCGGCATCGACAGGCCTTCGAACTGGCTCGACATCGCGCCGAACGTCTGGCGCATGGTCGGATCGGTGATCTTGTCCAGGTCCAGCTTCGCCGACTTGGTGATCGCGCGGTTGGTCATCACCATCGAGCCCTTGAGCGACGTGATTTCGCTGGCGCCGGCCTGGATCATTTGCGCGACGTTTGGATCCCCGCCGGGACCGGCCTCGACGAGGAGTTTCGTGAAGCCGATGTCGTAGGAGATGTCGCCGTTCGGCGCGACAGCGGTAACCACGGAGTCGGCCCACATCTTCATCGTCGGCATTTCCATGGCGGGCAGCGACATTTGTTCCGCGCTCATGCTGACGCCCATGTTCATCGTCATCAGCAGCGTTTCTTTCTGGCCCGCCGCGAGCTTCAGCCGCAGCGGCATGCGCGGCTCGCTCCCGGGTGAAGACACGGTGACGGTGGCCGGACTACCCGGTGCCGGGTAGCCCGGCATCGAGAGCGCCTGAGTCTGCGGAGACTGGGCCGCATGGAGACCGGTGCCCGCGACAAGGGCGACCGCCATCAGCAAACGCCGGAATGACCTGGACATGCGTGGAATGGTACGCGATTCGGCGCACGGCGGCTACTGGCGCGGCTGCCTGTAGAAGGACTGGCGATCGGTCAGGTAGCGCCACACGATGCCCGGCGCTTCGAGCGGGAGTTCGATGAATGTGACGCGGGCGTTCTCGGCGAGCGTCAGGGTCTTGCGATCCATGCGGTGCATGCCGAACTGGACCATGAGTCCGAGGTTCCACCAGATGCAGAGTCCGATCGCGGCGATCGTCATACGCCTGGCGGCAGTCGAGCGCATGGCAGTCAGCAGCCCCGCCAGGCCAATCACGAGAAGCGGTGTGAGCGCGATGAAACGCCGCTGTCCGAACGATCCGGCCACCGTCCACGATTCGACGACACCCGAGGTGTAGGCCTGCGCGGCGACCATGAGGAGCGCCAGGAGGGCAAAACGACGTCGGGCGTCGTTTCCGAGGACGAAACGACGCCCGACGTCATTACGAATTGCGATCAGCACCAGGCCAGCCAAGGCCAGGAGCGCCAGCGGCGTCCAAGCGAACAGTCCGTGCGCCGGGCTGAAAAGCACCTGGAGTCCGTGTGGCGACGACCAGGACATCTTGTTGGCGGCGGTAGACGTCTGGCCGATGTGGCCGTTGAGCGCCTGGTACGCCATCAGCTGAGGCGTTACGCCGGCGACGAACGATACGACCCCGGCTGTCGCGGAGGTGATGGTTCGGCGCGCGCCACCGGGTTCGCGCATCGCGCGCGAGGCGTGCAGGAGGAAGTCGATGCCGGGCCCAATCACGAGCAACACGTCCTGCTCGCGCACGAGCGACATCAGTCCGCCGGCGAGTCCCAAGGCGATGGCATCCGCGGTCGACCAGCGATCCCGGGCCCGAAGCCAGATCCACACGAAAAGCGACACGCAGAAGGCCGACGCGGCGTGACCGAATCCCGGTGCGACGTACGCGTAGAACACGAGCGGTGTGCCTATCCAGGCCGCGAGACTCGCGCCTAGGGTGCCGTTTTGAGCGCCAAACACGCGTCTGGCGATGGCCACGCACATGAGCACTGCGGCAAAACCGTAGAAGGCCGAACCGTAGGCGATCGCGGCGATATACGGTTTCGAAAAGCCGTCCGCGGGCGCGCCTGTGACGAGGGCCCAGACGTGTCCGGCGGCGTAGAAAGGCGCCCACATTACGGCTGCACCGATGGGCGCGTAGTTGATGCGGCGGCCCGTTTCGTTCGTGAGCTCGAGGAATGTCTCGTGGAATCCCTCACCGCGCGCCACGCCCGCGTCATAGAAATACTGGTATTCGTTTTCAAAGCTCACGTCGCGATCGAACGCGAGCGATCGCAGCCACGCGAAGTGTTCAATCTCGTCGGAGGCGTACAAGCGAGTCGTGACGGCGGGCAGCGAGATCAGAAACGCCAGGCAGAGCAGAACGATCTCCCGGCGGTTCAGCATCTGCGTGATTATGAGCCCGGGCGTCGTTTTCGGAAGAAAACGACGCCCGGGCTCGTTACGAAAATAGGTCACCTACAGGAACTGCAGTACAGGTCGAGCAAAAATCCAACATGTGGCGTCAGAGCCACAGGGCACCCACAATATGTCGTAGGATCAGTCTTGACATCGTTTCGTTACAGGCGCATAGTCTCCGTCCGGTACCGCGACACGACAGAAGGCGATCCCTCCCAGAGATTGCCCGACGCCTTGCACGGTAGTGAGTTGCGGGATCGACACTAATTTAGTTTGTGGGTAAGGGGCGGCCGTCCGGGCCGTCGCCGTGGCGTGTACGAAATGCGGGGGTTGGGATGCAGCAGGCGCAGCGCGTTGAAGTTGGGGTTGATTCGGCAGCGGAAGTGACGGCACGGACCTTTGGTCCAGGCGATAACGTCACGGGTCTCGAGTTCGAACGATATTTCACACAAGATGGTGTGGATCCGTTTGATGAGATTGGCTGGGAGCTGCGGTCGGCCGTCATCGGCAACGAACGCGGCGAGGTCGTGTTCGAGCAGCGCGACGTCGAATTCCCCAAGTTTTGGTCGCAGCAGGCCACCAACATCGTCGTCTCCAAGTACTTCCGCGGGCAGATCGGCATGCCCGAGCGGGAACGCTCGGTGAAGCAGCTCGTCGGCCGCGTGGTGGATACGATCACGCGCTGGGCCGGCGAACAGGCCTATTTCGCCTCTGATGACGATCTCCAGGCGTTCAGCGACGAGCTCAAGCACCTGCTCGTCTACCAGAAGGGGTCGTTCAACAGCCCCGTCTGGTTCAACTGCGGATTCGAGAAATACCCGCAGTGCTCCGCCTGCTTCATCAATTCGGTCCAGGACACGATGTCCTCGATCCTCACCCTCGCCAAGACCGAGGGCATGCTCTTCAAGTTCGGATCCGGCACGGGCTCGAACCTCTCGGCGATCCGTTCGTCGCGCGAGGTGCTCGCGGGCGGCGGCACGGCCTCCGGCCCTGTCTCATTCATGAAGGGCTTTGACGCCTTCGCCGGCGTCATCAAGTCCGGCGGCAAGACGCGGCGCGCGGCGAAGATGGTCATCCTCAACGCCGAGCATCCCGACGTCGTCGACTTCATCAACTGCAAGGTCGAGGAAGAGAAGAAGGCGTGGGCGCTCATCGACGCCGGCTACGACGGCTCGTTCACGGGCCCGGCCTACGCGTCCGTGTTCTTCCAGAACTCGAACAATTCGGTGCGCGTGACCGACGAGTTCATGCGCGCGGTGCTCGACGATGCCGACTGGCAGACGCGGTCGGTGACGACCGGCGAGGTGATGGACACCTACAAGGCCCGCGATCTGATGCGCATGATTGCCGAAGGCACGTGGGTGTGCGGCGATCCGGGCATGCAGTTCGACACGACCGTCAACGACTGGCACACGTGCCCGGAAACGGCGCGCATCAACGCGTCGAACCCCTGCTCCGAGTACATGTTCCTGGACGACTCGGCGTGCAACCTCGCGTCGATCAACCTGATGAAGTTCGTCAAGGAAGACGGCGAGTTCAACGTCGAGGCGTTCCAGAAGGCCTGCGAAGTGTTCATCACCGCGCAAGAAATCCTGGTCGACAACGCGAGCTATCCGACGCCGGCCATCGGCCGCAACAGCCACGACTACCGTCCGTTGGGCCTCGGCTACGCGAACCTCGGCGCGCTGCTGATGTCGCGCGGCCTGCCGTACGACAGCGACGCCGGCCGCGACTACTCGGCGGCGATCACGGCCGTGATGCACGGCGCGGCGTACGCGCAGTCGTCACGCGTGGCGCGCGACCACGGCGGCCCGTTCCCCGGCTACGCGAAGAACCGCGACTCGATGCTGCGCGTCATGCGCAAGCACCGCGCGGCGCTCAAGGACGTCGACCGCACGCACGTCCCGAAGGATCTCTACGAGGGCGCGAAGAAGATCTGGGACGAGTGCGTCGAACTCGGCGAGCAGCACGGCTACCGCAACGCGCAGGCCACCGTACTCGCGCCCACCGGCACCATCGGCTTCATGATGGATTGCGACACGACGGGCGTCGAGCCCGACATCGCGCTCGTCAAGTACAAGAAGCTCGTCGGCGGCGGCCTGATGAAGATCGTCAACAACACCGTCCCGAGCGCGCTGGCCAAGCTGGGTTACACGCCGGCGCAGGTCAAGGACATCATCGGCCACATCGACGAGCACGAGACGATCGAAGGCGCGCCGCACCTCAAGGACAAGGACCTCGCGGTGTTCGACTGCGCGTTCAAGCCGACGAAGGGCGTGCGGTCGATCCACTACATGGGCCACATCAAGATGATGGGCGCCGTGCAGCCGTTCATCTCCGGCGCCATCAGCAAGACCGTCAACGTGCCGAAGGCCGCGACGGTCGAGGAAATCGAACAGGCCTACATCGACTCGTGGCGCATCGGCGCGAAGGCCGTATCGATCTACCGCGACGGTAGCAAGCGCACGCAGCCCCTGAATACCTCGCGGGACAAGGAAAAGGCCGCCGCCACCGCGGACGGCGTGGCCGCCGCCGACGTGCCGCGCCGCCGGCGCCTGCCGGACGAGCGGCAGTCCATCACGCACAAGTTCGACATCGCGGGCCACGAGGGCTACATCACCGTCGGCCTCTACGAGGACGGCCAGCCGGGCGAGCTGTTCCTCACGATGGCGAAGGAGGGCTCGACGATTTCAGGATTCGCGGACGCGTTCGCGCAGGCCGTGAGCTACGCGCTCCAGTACGGCGTGCCGCTCCAGGATCTCGTCGACAAGTTCAGCCACGTGCGCTTCGAGCCGTCGGGCATGACGCGCAACGCGGACATCCGTTTCGCGAAGTCGATCGTCGACTACATCTTCCGGTGGCTCGCGGCGAAGTTCCTGTCGCACGAAGCGCAGTACAACGCCGGCGTCAACGTGCCCGAAGTCGCGACGACGCCGGAACAGCTGGTGCTGGAAGTGAAGCAGATGGGGAAGGCCTCCGAACTCTCCGTTCCCTCCGTCTCCGTGCCTCCGTCCGCTCCGGAGCTCCGTGGATCGAAGTTTGCGGCCATCCAGAATCAGGAGGACGCGCCGCCGTGCTCGACGTGCGGCTCGATCATGGTGCGCTCGGGCGCGTGCTACAAGTGCGCGAACTGCGGCACGACGTCAGGCTGCGCCTAGCGATACCCAACAAGTCCAGGAAGCCCGGTGTCTAAGGGACGTGAAGGGGACCACCTCTTCACGTCCCTTGTCGTTTTAGGATGACGTCATGACACGACTCGTCGCTGCAGCGAGCGTGCTGCTGGCGCTTGCCGGCTGGCAGCAGCCGGTGTCGCAACAGGCCCCGCCACCGCCGCCGACCGCCATCATCGCGGGACGGGTCGCAGACGCCGCTGGTGCGCCCATTGTCAATGCCGTTGTCTGGTCACTAGCCTTTGGTCAGGCCGCGCCCGCGCCGGGACGCGGGTCTCAGGGCGACCGCGTCGTCACGAATGCCGAAGGCCGCTTTGCCTTTCTGGGCCTCGCAGCCGGCAGCTACCGCATCGAAGTGTCGAAGCCAGGATGGTTGACCGGGGCCTACGGCCGCCGCCGTCCCGGCGGCGGCTCGATACCGCTCAACTTGAAGGACGGCGAGCGGCGGAACGATCTGGCCCTCACGATGTGGCGGGTAGGCGTGCTGGGAGGCCGCGTCACCGCCGACAACGGCGACCCGCTCATCGGCGCGGAAGTCCGTGCAATGCGGCGCACGCACGTCGCCGGCCGGCCCCGTTACGACGCGCCCATCCGCGCGCGCACAGACGACCGTGGCGAGTACCGATTCTCCACGCTCCAACCCGGCGACTATCTGGTGGTCGTGCTGATGAGCGTCCTGTCCGAACCACCGACATTCGCCGGCGCCATTCGTGCGGGCGGCGAGACGCCGCGCGCCTACCTGCAGACGATGACAGGGATCGCCACCGCGCCAATGCTGTTCGATCGAGCCACCGGCGTGATGGGGGCAGACCAGCCGCTGACGAGCTCACTGTCGCAGTCGCTTACTGCACCGATCGACGGAAAACCGCTCCTCGCCTACGCGACGACGTTTCATCCCTCATCTACCTCGATGGCCACCGCGAAGTCCGTGCGTGTGGTCGCCGGTGAGCCGCAGGAGAACGTGGATGTCGTCGTGCGCATGGCGCCAACGTGGCAGGTGTCGGGCACTCTGCGCGACGCCGATGGTCCGCTGCAGTGGCACGCGGTGCACCTCGTACCCGCCGACGGCGGCGACGTGCCGGTCGTTGATACCGCGACGGCGGTGACCGATGCCAAAGGCGCCTTCACTTTTTTTGGAGTGCCGCCGGGACAATACATCGCACGATCCGTGCGCAGTCCATGGCCTGGCGGCGGTGGTTTCGGGATCACGGGCGGTACAGGCGCCATCCCGCAGATTTCAATGATGTCCGGTCCTGGTGCGCCATTGACTGAGCCCCTGATGCATGTCAGCGAGAACGTGGCCGTGGGCAATCGCCACGTGCGCGGGTTGACGCTGGTGATGCAACCTGGTGCGCGTATGACGGGACTCGTGCGGTTCGAGGGCAAGGCGGAAGAGCCCACGGATTTGTCGAGGGTGTTCGTGTTCCTCCAGCCGGCCAACCGGGGCATGGACCGCAATGTCATGCCGGGCACGATGACGAATGACAGGCGCTTCGCGACTGCGAGCGTGCTCCCGGGGCGTTACCTGTTGCGCGTGAACCCACCCGGCTGGGTGCTGAAGTCCGCGATGTATCAGGGACGAGATATTGCGAACACGGTGTTCGATCTGAGCGCGGACATCGATGGCGTAGTACTGACCTTCACCGATCAGCCGCCAAGTATTCGCGGCAATGTCACGAGCGCCGTGGCGGCCGATCTGGTTGGCGCCCAGGTCGTGGTTTTTGCCGCTGACTCCTCGGCGTGGGTGGACAACGGGCGGTCGATTCCCTATACGAGCAGCACGCCTGTGGGCTCATCGGGCGAGTTCAGTCTGCTCCTGCCACCCGATGGCGAGTACTTCGTGGTACCGCTTGCGGACGAGGATTCCGACGACTGGCAGAATCCCGCTACGCTCAAGCGCTTGTCTGCGATGGCCGTGCGTATCCGCGTGCAGGGGGAGTCGATCACCGGCCAGTCCCTTCAGCTACGGCGGCTTCGATGACAAGAGACAAGAAGACGGCGCTGCGTCTCGCGCTCGCGGCTGCGAGTGTGTTCACGGTCGCTTCAGATGCCGCGGAGATCCGCTTGGGCCAGACGGCGGATCAAGTCGTCGCCGCTGCCGGGCCGCCGCCTGCGAGCCGGCCGGCCCGGGATTTTTCCGAGAAAGAGATCGCGTCACCAACCGGATCGGGCGCGATCGAAGGCACCGTCATCGATCTCGAAAAAAAGCCGGTGCGGCGTGCCCACGTCACGATCGAGGGCACCGGCGACGTCCGGCTCAACCGAACCACGATCACCGACGAGGCCGGACACTTTGCTGTCAGCGATCTACCCGTGGGCCGGTTCACGGTCTCGGCGGAGAAGACCGGCTATCCGCGAGTGTCATACGGCGCCAGCCGGCCGTTCCGGGCCGGCTCGGGCATCTTCCTTCAGGCAGGACAGCAGGCGAAGGACATCGTCCTGACGCTGGCGCCCGGCGCTGGATTCACCGGCGTCGTGTACGACCAGTTCGGCGAACCGCGCCCCGGCGTTCCGGTGCAGGCTTGGGAAATCCGGACGTCGCTCAGCGGCGAACGCACGGTCGACTCTCCGAGCGCAGGTGTCGAAACGCTGTACACAACAGATGAGCAGGGCCGATACCGCATCTACGGCCTTGCGCCGGGCGACTACGTGATGGGGACGGCCTGGTTCTTTCACGGCCAGTCGTTCGCAGTGCGAATCCTCACCGATAGCGAGCTTCGCGCGGCGTTTCAGCCGCAGGGCCAGTCAGCGGCTCCCGGTGCCGGTGTCCCGGCGCCCGACAGCGCCCGCTTCGACTATTCGCCGGTGTTCTCGCCCGGCGTGGTCGATCCACTCGCGGCCGGCGTCATGAGGCTCGAGGCCGGCGAGATGCGAACGGGAGTGGATCTGCGGATGCAGTTCCAGCCGATGTCGACGGTCGAAGCAACGGTGTCCGCGCCGGATGGGACCCAGCCCTCTGCCCGCATGACGCTCGGCCGCCGGAACATCGCGGATGCGCTCAACACGATGACGGTCTCGTCTTCGAACGGCGGCCGGTATCGTTCGACCAGCCTGAGCCCGGGCGACTACCGGCTTTCCGCACAGTTGGCGGCCGCCGACGGAAAGCCCGCGCTCTGGGCGATTTCTGATTTCACGGTCTCCGGCGGACAGGCGCTGACTCTGTCGCTGTTTCTGCAGCCGGCGCTCGTCGTCACCGGCGCCGTCCGGTTCGAATCCGCGACCGCCAAGCCGCCGGCAGATCTCTCGCGGGTCAGCGTCCTCCTCAGCAACGCGGACGTCAACGATCTTGAAACGGCGAGGTCGATTGACGCGAGCGGCGCGTTGTCGATTACGGGCGTGATTCCCGGAAACTATTCGGTGAGGGCGTCCGTGCCGGCAGGCATTGCCGGCGGCACGGTCTGGACAGTCAAATCCGTTCTAGCCGGCGGTCGTGACGTGACCGACCGCCGTTTCGAAATCCCATCGTCCAGTGTCTCGGATCTGACCGTAACGTTCACAGACGTCACGACAGAACTGGCGGGCGCGATCACCACCGCATCGGGCAGTGCGGCGACCGACTACTTCGTCATCGCGATTCCCGCGGATCGGGCGTACTGGCTGCCGCAATCGAGGCGAATCGCCAGCACCCGTCCGGACGGCAGTGGGCGCTACCAGTTCCGGGCGTTGCCCCCAGGCGAGTACCGGATTGCGCTGACGACGGACCTCGTGACATCAGACCTGCGTGACATGAGCACACTCGACCGGCTGGCGGCCCAGTCGGTTGGCGTCACGATTGCCGTCGGCGACAGGAAGACCTTGGACCTGCGGGCAGGTAGGTAAGCGTCAGTTCGCTAGAGTCCGTCGCCGTCGGACAGCATGTCGCGAAGCCACCACTCCTGCTTTTCATGGATCTGAACGAGGCGCGAGCACAGGTCGACGGTTCCCGGATCGTCGTGTTCTTCAGCGATCTTGGCGCCGCGGCGGAATTCCTCGATCATGATCAGTGAGTTCTTCCGAGAGGCTTCGATCATCTCGTTCATCGACGCTCCCACACCCTCGCCGACGCTCGCCAGCTTCGCGAATTCCTGGAGCGACGCCGGCGGATCCGGACCGATCATGCGGACCCGTTCCGCGATGGGATCGATGCTTTCGAGGACCTCCGCGGCGAACTCATCGAAGAGCTTGTGCAGGTCCCGGAAGTGCGGTCCGAACGTCTGCCAATGACAGTGCTTGTGGTTCACATAGACCACGAAGCTGTTCGCGACCTGGCGCCGTAGCAGCTGCACGACCGGACTCTGTTCCCGATTCTCGCGCGTCAGGTCGCGAACGATCTTTGCGACTTCGCGTGGATTCGGCTTTTTCGGCGTCTTCGTCGTTCCCACAGCCATATCTGCCCCCTGGAGTGTTCGAAAGTGCAGGGCGCGTGCCACGGCGCGAGCCGGTTCCGGCTGCGGTGGAGCGGAGACGAGCGGTTATGCGCTGCCGAGAATGGGCAGGCGGCGAGCTACTTCGAGCGCTCTGCGGTCAGCATCACACTCGCCGCGACGCTGATGGCAGCGAGCGCGGAGGGATCAGTCGAGTCTTCATTTGCCGGCTCCTGAGAGGTAGTCCACTGCGAGATTCGCGAGCGCACGCACGCCCGTCGGTAGCGCCTTCTCGTCCACGATGAACAGCGGCGAGTGATTCGCCGGCGCCTTGCCAACCTGATCGGGCGGCGTGATTCCGAGGAAGAAGAACAGTCCCGGCGCCTGCTTCTGGAAGAACGTGAAGTCCTCGGCGCCCGTGATGAATTCAGAGACCTTGACCTTGCCGGGCGCGATCCGCTCGAGCGTCGGCAGCATCTTCGCCGTGAGCGCGGGATCGTTCGCGGTCACCGGCGGGCCCTTGCGGATGATCACGTCCACCTTCGCGCCCGCGCCCGAGGCGATGCCCTCCGCAATCCGCTTCACGCGCACGTGGATGTCCTCCTGCACCAGCGGATCAAAAGTCCTGATCGTGCCCACGAGGCGCGCTGTGTCCGGAATGATGTTGTTGCGAATGCCCGACTGGAACTGACCGACGGTCACGACGGCCGGCAGTGACGTGATGTCCACGCTGCGGCTGACGATCGTCTGAAGCGACGACACGATCTGCGCGCCGACGACGATGGGATCGACGCCCTTCCATGGCGAGGACCCGTGCGTCTGTTTGCCTGTGATCGTGATGTCGAAGCGGTCGGCTGCCGCCATGAAGGGGCCGCTGCGGTAGCTGATCGTGCCGGTCGGAACGTTCGCGAAGACGTGAAGCCCGAAGATCGCATCGACCTTCGGGTTCTGCATCACACCCTCGTTCACCATCAGCTCGGCGCCTGCCGTGCCTTCCGCGGGCGGCGCGCCCTCCTCGGCGGGTTGAAACACGAACTTGACCGTGCCGGGCAGCCGGTCCTTCATCTGCGTCAGCACTTTGGCGACGGCGAGCAGCATCGCCACGTGCGTGTCGTGCCCGCAGGCGTGCATGACGCCGACTTTGTTGCCTTCGTACTCGCCGCTGGCCTTGCTGGCGAAGGGCAGTCCCGTCTCTTCGCGGACGGGGAGGCCATCCATATCCGCGCGAAGGGCGACGACCGGTCCAGGCCGGCCGCCCGTGAGGACCGCCACGACGCCGGTCTTCGCGATACCGGACTTCGGAGCGAGCCCGAAGCTCTTCAGCCGCTCGACGACGTACTTCGCAGTCTCGGTCTCGCGGTTCGACAGCTCGGGATTCTCGTGCAGGTGCCGCCGCCACTGAATCAACTCGGGTTCAACGGCGGCGACGAGCCGGTCGACATCGGCGGAGAGCGACTGCGGGGCAGCCAGCGTGGGCCCCGACAGCAGCAACGGCAGCGCAACGAACAGCACTCTGAGCTTCATGCCCAGAGTTTATGACGGTCTTTGGACCCGGGGTCTGAAGACCCCGGGCTCCTATGGCTGCTGTCGGACGCCGGGTCTTTAGACCCGGCTGAATCGTCGAGACCCGGCTAGATCCTCGCCGTCGGACGGTCGGCGTTGGCGAAATCGCCCTTCGGTTCGTCCGCGGACGAAATGAATTCGCCGCCCGACTGCGTGAGAACCTGCTTCGCCTTGTTGGCCCACTCTTTGTTGTCCGCGTGGACCGAGAGCAGGATTCCGCCCTTGCGGACCCGGCCTTCGTAACGCTTGGCTTCGTACTCGGGCAAGCCGTAGCCGATGAGTGCGCCGGTGATGCCACCGAGCGCCCCAGCCGCGCCTGCGCCCGCCAGCGCGGCCACAATCGGTCCCGCCGCGACGAGTGGTCCGATGCCCGGAATCGCGAGCGCTCCGATGCCGGCGAGCCAGCCGAGTGTCCCGCCGATGAGGGCGCCAGTGCCGGCGCCCGCGGTCGCGCCTTCCGGCGCTTTGGAGTGGAGCTCGTGCCCGAGGTCCTTCGATCCCTCGTTCTCCGGCCAGAGGACAGAGATGTCCGTTGCGCGGAAGCCCAGATTGCGAAGGGCGTCGACGGTTCGTTCCACCTGGTCCTTCGTCGCGTAGATTGCAAACACAGAGGTATTCGCCATGGATAGTTCTCCCGTTGGGTACGGGTAGCAAGACCCCGGCCACGCGGGCGCATGGCCGCACGTGATGCCGAGGGCGGCGAGCTACAGGATGTGTGGAATCGGAGAGCGATCCTAGGCGGTCATTTCGACCAGACTCGGCGTTTGCGCGGCTGCCTGTCTGGCGGACGTTCCAGGCGTTTCCACCGGTACATCGACCGGGATCCTGACCGTGAACTGCGCGCCGTGTCCTTCGGCGCTCACGACGCTGATCTCGCCGTGCATCAACTGGCAGAAGCGCGACACCAGGAAGAGTCCGAGGCCCGTGCCGCCGTACTTCCTGCTGATCGACGAGTCAGCCTGCGCGAACGGCCGGAACAGGCGCGATTGCTGCTGTTCGCTGAGGCCGATACCGGTGTCGGTCACTGAAAACTCGATGAATTCAGCCCTGTTGACATTCCGGCGGCTCACGTGGAGTGAGATGTTGCCGTTGCTCGTGAACTTCGCGGCGTTGCTCAGCAGGTTGAACAGGATCTGGCGTGTCTTGGTGAGGTCGGCGTGCATGTCCCCGACGCCGTCATCGACCAGCACTTCGAGAGCGTTTCCGTTCTGACGCACCACGGCCGTCATCGTGCTCACCAGCTCGTCGACCATCGCCCGGACCTCGAATCGCTCGAGATGGACATCCATCTTTCCGGCCTGGATTTTCGACAGGTCAAGAATGCCGTTTATGAGACCGAGGAGGTGCTTGCTCGCGACCTGTACCTTTCCAAGATCGGCGGCGTCCGCTTCGCGCCCGTCCGTGACGGCGTTCTCCTGGAGCATTTCGCTGTAGAGCGTGATGGCGTTCAGTGGCGTTCGAAGTTCGTGGCTCATGTTCGCCACGAATTCGCTCTGCGCGCGCGTGGCGGCCTCGACCTGCTGCTGGCTCAGCCGCAGACGGGCCACCAGGTCCGCCTGCTCGATGGCCTGCCGCGCCTGTTCCTTGTTGACGCGCTCGATCGCCGCCGTCCGGCTGGCGATTTGCCGCAGCTCCGCGGTGCCGCGGAGGCACGACATCACGAGCACGACGTCTTCGAACACCACCCACGCGGCGTGCTCGAGGAAGCGCCACTCGCTCGCGACGAGCACGCCGTACACCGACTGCGGCCAGAACAGGCCGCGCAGCATGTGGTCCAGCGCCACGACGACCGTGGCAGGGATCAGGACGCCCCAATCGCGATAGAACGCCAGGAACGCCAGCGATCCGAAGACATGGAAGTGGGTTTCGATTCGCCCGCCAGTCAGATGGATGAGGAGTGCGCTCATCATCATCTGTGCCATTGCGATGATGTATCGCGTCGACGTCTTTCCCGGGCGCGTGAATGCAAGCACGGCCGGGAAGATGCTGATCGCACCCCCGAGGAGCACCGCGGCCCAGACGTGGAGGTGGACCTCGCTCGTCGAGCCGACCCAGGTTCTCGGAGCGACCACAAGCGAGAACACGATGCCGGCAAGCCACTGAATCCACATCAGATGGCCAAACACCCGGTCCGTCCGCCGGTAAATCTCCTGCTGGTGGGCGAGGAACAGCGCTTCGGCTGCGGGATCCTGTTCGGCGGGGATCGCGGAGCTCGAATCCATGTTCATTGACTTAGTCGCCATGTGCGTGGGCTCCCTCGGGTTCGGGCGCATCGGCAGGCCCGAACAACGGGCAACCGAACACCGGTGTTGAGTTTGTCGGAGGCGGTTCGCCGTTCAGGAGCGCCAGCAGCGTGGCGCGGCCGACGTTGTTTCCCGGTTTCCCGCGCGAACCCGTCGCGCCGCCACTGAACAACAGGCGGCCACCCACGTCGTACAACAGCGTCTGTCCAGACGTCTCGACGCCGAACCGTCTTGCTTCAATTCCCTCGTCGTCTCGGACGACCGTCACGCCGGGAATCCCGGACGCGATCCGCCAGAGCTCCGACTGCTCCCACGCGGGGCCGACCCGGCCTGGCTTGATGAAGACGACGAGCACGCGCGGCTTCCGTTGGGCTTGGGCGAGCAGCTCGGCCAGCTCGCCGAGACTCGCCCGCGTGCAGTCGCAGCGGGGATGCGCAAGCATCACGAGCGTTGGGGCTTCGTTGGTCCGGGAAAGCCGGCTTCCGGCGGGCCACTGCAGCGGTGCGTGCGCAGGATTTCCGGGCCGGTTGTCGTAGTCCATCAAGGCCGCGAGGCCAACCGCAACGACTCCGAGCCAGAGCACGCCGGCTGCGGCCACCGCGCCAACGATCCTTGTCCGCTTCATGGCTGGCGCAGCAGCTTTGGAAGTCCCGAGGCGAGCATCTTGGTCGCATCCGCCGCAGTCAGCGGTCTCTGGAAGTAGTAACCCTGCCCAAATTCACAGGCGAGGTCCTGAAGACGGCTGACCTGGTCGGCGGTCTCGACGCCCTCGGCTGTCACGTTCATGTCGAGTCCGGCCGCCATCGAGACGATCGCACGGATGATTTCCGTGTTGCCGGTCTCCTTCATTCCGCTGACGAACGTCCGGTCGATCTTGATGGTCTGGAACGGGAAGCGCTGCAGGTAGCTCAGCGCGGAGTAACCCATGCCGAAGTCATCGAGACCGAGCTGGACGCCGAGATTGCGCAGCTTGTGCAGAATCTCGCTGACCGCATCGGAGTTCTCGAGGACGACGCCCTCGGTGATTTCCAGCTTGACCCGCTCGGCCGGGCAGCCGGTTTCCGCGAGGATGCGTGCCACGTCCTGGAGGAGATCCGGGTGCATGCACTGCCGCGCAGACAGATTCACGTTCACCACGAGATCGGCGGATTCCGGACACTCCCGTTCCCACTTCTTGATCTGGAGGCACGCCTCGCGCAGCACCCAGCTGCCGATCGGCACGATCAGGCCGGTGTCCTCGGCGATGGGAATGAAGTCCGCCGGCGAGACGAGACCGCGCGTGGGGTGGCGCCAGCGGATCAACGCCTCGAATCCGGTCACTTTCTCCGCCGCGAGTGAAACGATTGGCTGGTAGAACACCTCGAATTCCGAGTGCGCGATGGCGCGGCGCAGATCGGTCTCGAGCTCGAGCCGCTCCTCGGCGGCAGCGAGCATCGACGTGTCGAACACCTCGCATCTGGCCTTGCCGAGCTTCTTGGCGCGATACATCGCGGTGTCGGCGTCGCGAATCATGTCGTCGGCCCGCTGATAGCGATCGGCGCTCATGACGACGCCGATGCTCAGAGAGGTGACGATCTCTCGGCCGTGCACCTGGAACGGCGCGGCCGCTGCCGCGCGCAGGCGCTCGGCGACGGCGCTGGCCGCCACGACATCGGCGATCCCGTGGAGCAGGACGGTGAACTCGTCTCCGCCAATCCGTGCCAGCGTCGGCTCTCCCTCGAGCCGTGCGAGGCAATCCGTCGCGCGAAGTGCGTGCTGCAGGCGGGTCGCGAGCGCTGACAGGAGCTCGTCACCGGCCGCGTGTCCCAGGCTGTCATTGATGACCTTGAAGCGATCGACGTCCATGAAGAGGACGGCGAACGGCTGTCGGGGATCCGCCTTCAGGAGGTTGTTGATGCGCTCGCTGAAGAGCAGACGGTTCGGCAGGCCCGTCAGCGGGTCGGCACGACGGGCGGTCACCTGGGCCCGGATGCGCGCGAGCGCCACCGCGTAGTCGATCGGCTTGGTCACGTAATCGTTGGCCCCGAGGTCCAGCGCTTCGACCATGTCGTCGCTGCCGTCCTTGGCCGTGACCATGATGACGGGTAGATCGGACACGGATCGTGATTGCCGGAGCGACCGCAGTGTGTCGAGACCACTCATGCCGGGCATCATCACGTCGAGCAGCACGGCATCAATGCGATGCGAGTTGATCATGCCCAGCGCGTCCGCGCCGCTCTCGGCTGTCAGGACGTTGTATCCGGTACGGGTCAGGCGCCGCGATAGCGCATCGCGATTCATCGCGTCATCGTCGACGAGGAGCAGCGTCGCGTGTGGTTGGCTCATGACTGAACTCTTAAGCGGCGACCCGAAGGAGACGTTCCATCTTGGCCAGGAGCCCGGTGAAATCGATGGGCTTGGTGTCGAACTCGTCGCAACCGGCTTCGAGCGCGCGCTCGCGCTCACCGCGCATGGCGTGAGCCGTCAGCGCGATGATCGGGATCTGCCGGGTCGTGGGACTGGCCTTGAGCCGCCGGGCACACTCCCAGCCGTCGATCTCGGGCATCCCCAGATCCATCAGGATCAGATCGGGACGTTCTGTTTCCGCGAAACGGAGGCCTTCGCGGCCGTGCGTTGCGATCAGGACGTGGAAATTTCGCGCCGAAAGGCGCCGCGACAGGACGTCGCGGTTCAGTTCGTTGTCTTCGACGATCAGTATTCTCTTCATATCGTTACGACGGCCTTCCCGACGACGGAATGAGTTCCGCCGAATCCGCTGGCAATGGCAAAGAACGTACCCGCTTGTTCCCGGGGCTCACGCCGTTTTCAGTGGGCCAGTGATGACGGACTTGTCTGCGGGTAACGAAATCTGCACTGCGAATCGCGCCGCATGAGGTAGAGTTCTTCGTCTGTTTCTGTCTTCTCCCCCAGGAGTCGATCTATGAAGCCATACGCATTCGTTTTCGCCGGGTTGTTGTCGCTCTCGTCGGCGTTTCACGCGCAGTCGACGGGCCAGGCGCAGGGCGCCGCCGGGCAGCAGGCCGGTCGGCAGGCGGGCGCGGCGCAGCAGCCACAGCAGGGCACAGGCGGACGTCAGGCCGGACCCCCGAGCATGGGCGGCGGCCAGTGCGCCAACAATCCGTACAACTGCCCGGACACACCGAATCCGCTTCCAAAGGTCGATACGGTGTGGCTCGAGGAGATGACCTGGATGGACGTTCGCGACGCGATGAAGGCCGGCAAGACGACGGTCATCATTTCAACGGGCGGGATGGAGCCGAACGGGCCCTGGCTCGCGCTGGGCAAGCACAACTACGTGCTGCGCGCGAACTGCGACGCGATCGCGAGGAAGCTTGGCGACGCCGTGTGCGCGCCCATCGTGCCGTTCGTGCCTGAAGGCCGCCACGAACCGCCGACAAGCCATATGACGACGCCGGGCACCATCAGCCTCACCGAGGAAACGTTCGCCGCGCTGCTCTCGGACATCGTGTTGAGCTACAAGGTGCACGGCTTCAAGAACATCATCATGATCGGCGATAGCGGCGGGAATCCCCGCGGCATGACCGCCGTGGCCACCAAGTACACGGAGCTCTGGAAGGGCGAGCCGCTCGTCGCCCACGTGCCCGAGCACTACACCTACAACGTGGTCGCGAAGGAAATGGCGTCGCGCGGCCTGATCAAGGAAGGAACCGGCGACGGTCTGCACGACGACCCGATCATCACGCTCAACATGTACATGGCCGATCCCAAGTCCGTCCGCTTCGCCGAGCGTGTCAAAGCCGGCAAGGCCAGCATCAACGGCGTCTCCATCGCCGACGCGAAACAGAACCAGGTCATGGGCAAGGCCATCGTGGACTTCCGTGCGACGTACACGGCGGACGCGATCAAGAAAGTCATTGCGAACAAGGGCAAATAGCGTGAACAGACGAGATTTCTTTCGTGGGGCCGCCGTCGGGTTTCTCCCGGCCGCCGCGGCCGGAGTGGCGTGGAATGTCCGGCAGAAGGCCGTCTTTGACAAGGAACGCAACGACGACACGCGTCGTCCGCCGGAATCGCGGTTGAGCTTTTCGCAGCAGGGCGAGGACATCGTGATGTTCCACGCCCTGCACGACACTCTGAAGATCGAGAAGCCGACCTTCATTGATGTGGGCGCCGCGCATCCGGTGCGCAGCAATAACACGTACCTGCTCTACGGCACGGGCGCGGCCGGCGTGCTGGTCGAGCCGAATCCCATGTACGTGAAGCTGCTCCGCGAAATGCGCCCGCGCGATACGGTGCTGCCGGTCGGCATCGGCATCGACGAGACCCAGGCGGCGGATTACTACGAGATCAAGGGCGCGCCGATGCTCAACACGTTCTCGTCTGAACAGGCCGAATACCTGAAGAAGACCGGCAAAGAAGTCGAGCGCGTGTCGAAGATGCCGCTCGTCAACATCAATCGCGTCATCAAAGAGCAACTCGGCGATCGCGCGCCCGATCTGCTCTCGACTGACATCGAGGGTCTCGACTATGCCGTGATCAAGTCGCTGGACATCTCGAAATACCGCCCGGGCGTTATTTGCGCCGAAGGCGTCCCGATGTTCGAGAAGGGTCGCCTCAGCGACCTCGCGACTTACCTCACCGCCCAGGACTACGTCGTTCGTGGCGGCTCGATGGTGAACACGATCTTCGTCGATGCGCGCAGAGTCAAAGATTAGCCGGGTAACGACAGGTGACGACGGGTAACGACTGGTGACGACGGGTGATGAAGTAGATCGTTTGTACCAGGCGACGCTTGGCGAGTTCACCGCGAAGCGCAACGAGCTCTTGAAGAAAGCAACCGGCGCGGCGAAGGAAGAGCTGCGCGCTCTGCAGAAGCCCACCGTGCCCGCGTGGGCGGTCAACCAGCTGTACTGGCGCCGCCGGAAGATCTTCGACAAGGTCGTCGAAGCCGCGCGAAAACTGCGCGTTGAGCATGGGCGCCAGCTCACCGGTAAGGCAGCCGAGGTCGAACTTGCCGAGGCGCGGCATCGCGAGGCGATGAAGGCGGCCTCCGACGAAATTCGCGCGCTGCTCAAGGACGCCGGCGAACAGGACACGCAAGCGACGATGATCGCGGTCTCCGAGACACTGCATGGCCTGTCCGCGGCCGACGTGCCCGGCCGCCTGGTCAGACCGCTCAAGCCTCAAGGGTTTGAAGCGCTTGCGGGACTCGTCACAAAGAGCAGCGCCACGATCGCGCGGCTCTCGGAACCGAAGCCATCGGCCGCAGCCGCCAAACCGGACCAGAAGCGCGAAGCTCAGGCGCGCGCCAAAGAGACCGCCGCCCTCGAACGGCAGCTGCATAAGGCCGAAGTCGACGAACGCGCCGCTCGTGCGGAGTTCTCGCGCGCCGAAATGGCACTCGCGCGCCTGCAGCGCGAGCGCAAGGAACTTCAGGACCGCATCGACTCGATTACCAGCCGCCGGGACCAGGCGGCGATCGATTTGGACGAGAGGAAGCGACAGGCCGACCGTGCGGCTGCGGAACGCGAACGCCTCTCACGCCTGCTCAAGGACAAAGCCCGCTGAACGAACTCGTCGACATCCTCGAACGCTACTGGGGCTACACGTCGTTCCGGCCGCTTCAACGCGAGGCGATGGACGCGGTGCTCGCGCGCCGCGACTCGCTCGTGGTGCTGCCGACCGGCGGCGGCAAGTCGCTCTGCTTTCAGGCACCGGCCCTCATCCGCGACGGTCTCGCCATCGTCGTTTCGCCGCTGATCTCGTTGATGAAGGATCAGGTCGACACGCTCGTCGGCAACGGCGTGCAGGCGGCCTGCTACCACAGCGCGCTCGACTCGGCGGAGAAGTCACGCGTGGCAGCGGGCCTGCGCGAAGGTCGATACCGCCTGCTCTACGTCGCTCCCGAGCGGCTGGTGGGCGACGGAGCCGGCAGCTTTGCGTCCCTCGTCGGCAACCGCGTGGCCTTCGTCGCGATCGACGAGGCGCATTGCATCAGCCAGTGGGGACACGACTTCCGGCCGGAGTACCGGCAGCTCGCGACGCTTCGCGATCGCTGGCCCGGCATCAGCGTCCATGCGTTCACCGCGACGGCCACTCATCGCGTGCGCCGGGACATCGTGTCGCAGCTCGGGCTCACGGACGCCGTCGAGCTGGTCGGATCTTTCGATCGCCCGAATCTCGTGTACCGCGTGCTCGCGCGTTCGACCCTCAAGAAGCAGTTGCAGGACATCCTCGGCCGCCATCGCGGCCAGTCCGGCATCGTCTATTGCCAATCGCGCAAGGAAGTCGATGCGCTAGCGGCGTGGCTCGTGGAGAGCGGCGTGCGCGCGCGGCCGTATCACGCGGGACTGGACGATGAGACGCGCCATCGCAATCAGGACGCGTTCCTCAACGAGGACATCGACGTCGTCGTCGCGACGGTGGCGTTCGGGATGGGGATCGATCGATCGGATGTGCGCTTCGTCGTGCACGCGGGCGCGCCGCAGTCCCTCGAACACTACCAGCAGGAGGCCGGCCGTGCGGGCCGAGATGGTCTGGAGGCAGAGTGTGTCCTGATCTATTCGGGCGGCGACTTTGCCCGTTGGCGCGCGGTGATGGAGGCGAACGGCGAGTGGTCACCGGCGCGCCAAACGCTGATGCGCGACATCGAGCGGTACGCGTCGAGTGTCGGCTGCCGCCACAGGCGGTTGGTGGGCTACTTCGGTGAGGAGTACGCGAAGCCGGAGTGCGGTGCCTGCGACTACTGCCTGGGCGAGCTCGAGTCGGTGGCGGATCCGGTGACGCTGGCCCGGAAGATTCTGTCGGCGGTCGCGCGCGTCGGCCAGCGCTTCGGTGCCGCGCACGTGACGAATGTTCTGCGTGGCAGCGCCGCCGAGGCCGTGGCCGCCCGGCGCCACGATCAGTTGAGTGTCTTCGGGCTGTTTCGCGAGGCGCCGGTGGACGAGGTGCGCGGCTACATCGACCAGCTCGTCGCGGAAGATCTGCTCGCGCAGACGGACGATCAGTTCCCCGTCTTGAAACTGACCCAGCGCGGCGTCGATCTCATGCGCGATGCCGGCGCCATTCCCGATCTGGTGCTGGCGCGTCAGCGCAAACCGGAGAAAGGCAAGTCGCAGAGACGATCCGGAGTCGAGGCCGCGTCGTGGGAGGGTGTGGACCGCGACCTGTTCGATGCGCTTCGGTCGCTGCGGTTGCGTCTGGCGCGCGAGCGCGGCGTTCCGCCGTACGTCATCTTCCACGACACGACGTTGCGCGAGCTCGCGCGCGTGAAACCAACGACGCTGGAGGCGCTCCGCCACATTTACGGCATCGGCGCGAAGAAAGCCGATGATCTTGGCGAAGCCCTCCTCGGCGTGATCAACGCTTGATTCGGTTGTGCCGCTTCAGGAACAGCCCGCGTGAAGCCTTGCGCCATTCGTGGTGCATCTTCATCCGGTCCCTGGGCGAGAACTTCCCGTCGGCGCGCAGCGCCTTGCCCTGCTTCCGGATCTCAGCGAACCGCTGGCGCAGCTGCTGAACCTCGGGCTTCGTGAGCTGGTGTCGCTGGACGCCCTGGCGAATCCGCTGCTTGACGTGAAGCCGCTGGGCAGGCGCCGCCTTCGCGGGTTTCTGGGGTGGGGTTGCCTGCGCGTAAGCGGCGGATCCTGTCAGGATGAAGCCTGCCGCAAGCAGCCATGTAAGATGTTTCCTCATCTGATCACTCGTCCTTTCACGCGCCCCGGCCCCATCCTGCTTGCTTTGACCGGGCCAGGGTCGCCGAGGTTACGCCGCCGTCATGAAGCCGACCGATGATCTCGACAAGCTGGCTGCTGCCCTTGGTGGCGTTCGGATCGGGCCCGCCGTCTCGGCGTCGTCGCTCGCCGGGTGGCTCGAGGTCATGGCCGACCGGGGGGCCAGTGACCTCCTGCTGTTCGCCGGAGAGCCGCCCACGCTCCGGATCGAAGGCCGAGTAGTCCGGACAAATGCGTCCGTTCTCGATGGCGATGACATCACGGGCCTGGTGATGCCCGAGCTCGGGCCGCACGCCCTGCGCCAGTTCCGCGAGCACGGCATCGCCGATGCGGCGCTCAAGGTCGCAGGCCTCGGCCGGTTCCGCATCAATCTGCACCACGAGCGCGGCCGGCCCGCGGCGGCGATCCGCCGGCTTCCCGCCACGGTGCCTGGACTTGGGTCGCTCAATCTCCCGCCGGGCGCCGCGATGCTCTCGCGCATTCCACGCGGCCTCGTCATCATCGGCGGCGCCACGGGATCCGGCAAGACAACGACGATGGCGGCGGTGGTGGACGAGATCAACCGTCGCGACGAGAAGCACATCATCTGTATCGAAGACCCGATCGAGTACGAGCACACGAACAAGAAGTGCGTCATCCAGCACGTCGAGGTCGGGATCGACGCGCCTGACTTTCCGACGGCGCTGAGATCGGCGCTCCGCCAGGCGCCTGATGTTCTTGTGATTGGCGAGATGCGCGATCCGGAAACGATGAGAATCGCGCTGGCGGCAGGGGAGACGGGGCACCTCGTGCTGTCCACGCTGCACACGACCGACGTCGCCTCGACCATCGCGCGCATCACGGATTCGTTTCCCGCCGAGCGGCAGCCGACGATTCGCCAGGAAGTTGCCGCCGCGCTCGCTGCGGTGTTCGTCCAGACGCTGGTGCCGGCCACCGGCGGCCGTGTGCCCGCGGCCGAGCTCCTCATGATTCAGTACGGCGCCCGGCAGCACATCCGGCGCAACGCCCTGCAACACCTGCATCAGGAGATCACGATCACCCGCAAGTACGGATCGTTCACGGTCGAGGAGTGCCTCGCAAAGCTCGTTGCGAAGGGGACCGTCGAGCGGAGCGAAGCGGTCGTCCGGGTGAGTCACCCCGAGGACTTTGAGTCGGCCTTACGGGCAACATAGGCAAGCCGGTTCCGGGTTCCGGGTGCAGGGTTCCGGGTTCGGGCGTCTGGTTCCGGGTTCTTTCCGCGGCGTAATGTTTGCACTCTGGTGACGACTGGAGTCCTCCCATGACAAACCTCATGCTCGTTCTTGCCCTCTCCTTGTCTTCAGTTCTCGTCGTTCCCGTCGTTCCCGTCGTTTCCAATGATGACCGGCTGAAGGACGCGGAAGAAGTTCTCACCGAGATGGCCGGCACGGACGATGCCGGTATTCCGAAGAGTCTGATTCAAAAGGCCGAGTGCGTCGTGGTGGTGCCCGGGCTCAAGAAAGTCGCGCTCGGCATCGGTGGGCAGTACGGCAAGGGCTACGTATCGTGCCGCCGCGACGGCAGCTGGAGCGCGCCCGGGGCGCTGAAGGTCGAAGGCGGCAGCTTCGGCCTGCAGATCGGCGCATCGTCAACGGACGTGATTCTGCTCGTGATGAACCAGAAGGGCATCGATCGCCTGTTGTCGAATCAGTTCAAGGTCGGCGCGGACGCCGCGGTGGCCGCGGGACCGATCGGCCGTGAAGCCAGCGCTCAGACGGACATCTCGATGCGTGCAGAGATGCTGGCGTGGTCGCGATCGCGCGGCGCCTACGCCGGGATCGCCCTGCAGGGCTCGACGATCCGCCAGGACTCCGACGAAAACAAAGAGCTCTATGGGCGCGAGATCACGAACAAGGAAATCGTGATGGGGAAGATAGCAGCGCCACCGGCGGCAGCAGGATTCCTGGCCGCGCTGGCGAAGTTCCGAGGCTGAACTTCGACCTTTGAACTTCGAACTTAACGAATATCGAGTAACTCGATCTCAAAGCACAGCTGCCCCTGCGGGCTGCCCGGCTGGCCGTCGTAGGCGAGTCTCCCGGGAATCCAGAATCGGCGAGTCTCACCGACGACCATGAGCTGCAATGCTTCCTGCCAGCCGGGAATGACCTGAGTCACCGGGAACTGGGCAGGCTCGCCGCGCAGGCGTGAACTCTCGAACATCCTTCCGTCCGCCGTCCAGCCTGTGTAGTGGACACGCACGACCGACTTCGGCTCCGGATGAATCGATCCGAGCCCGACGATCAGCACCTTTGATGCGAGCCCCGAAGGCGTGCGCAGTGCATTTGCGGGCGGTGCCGCGACATCGGCGGGTGCGGGGATCGGCGGCGGGCCGCTGCCCGCTGGTGGTGCATCCTCTTTGAGTGTGCAGGCGGTGAGTGCCAGGGAGGCGGCCAGCGTGGCGACGGCGAGTTTCGGAACCTTCATGGGTGGAATCGTACAATTCTCTTCGTGAAAAGTCAGATTGCACACCTGCCGCACCGATCGCTCCGGTACCTCGAGTCCGGCGAAGGCCGGGCGCTCGTGCTGCTCCACGCATTTCCGCTCAGCGCCGACCAGTGGCTGCCGCAGCTCCACCGCGTGCCGCAGGGATGGCGGTTCATCGCGCCCGATCTGCGTGGTTTTCGTGGTGCTGGAGCGGCGTTCGAAGACCCAGGCCTTCGCGACCTGTCAATCGACGATTACGCAGACGATGTTGCGGCGCTCCTCACGCATCTCGAAATCGAGCGCGCCGTGATTGGCGGCGTGTCGATGGGCGGATACGTGGCGTTCGGTCTGCTTCGCCGCGCGCCCCACCGCGTCTCCGGCCTGTTGCTGTCGAACACGCGCGCGACGCCGGACACCGCTGAGGGGCGGGCTGGTCGTGAAAAGATGATCGCGCTCGCACGCGAGGAAGGTGCGGCCGCGACAGCCGCGCAGATGGTGCCGAAGCTGCTCGGCGAAACAACGAAGGCCCAGCAGCCGGATCTGGTGGACGCCGTTCGGCGCCTCATCATCATGAACTCGCCGGACGGGATCGTTGCCGGGCTCGGCGCGTTGCGCGATCGACCGGACTCGACTCCGCTGCTCGCATCCGTCAACTGCCCGACGCTCATCATCGCCGGCGACGAGGACTCGATCATCAACGTCAGCGAGGCGGAAACGATGCACGCCGCCATTCCTGGATCTCACCTCGTCGTCCTTCCACGCACCGGACACCTGGGGAATCTCGAACAACCCAATGCGTGGAGGACTGCGCTGGATCAGTGGCTGACGGGGATCTGGGCGTTCCGATAGAGCAGTACGTCGGGTACGTCTGGTACGTCACGTACGTCGGGTACGAGGAACGAGCTGACGCTGGCCTGCATTCTTCTTAATAGTGGATACGCGATAGTTCGTTCCTTGTACCTGACGTACCGGATGTACCTCACGTACCCGACGTACCGACCTATACTCTGCTGCGCATGGATCTGCAGTTGTCGGGAAAAGTCGCCATCGTCACGGGCTCGAGCAAAGGATTGGGCCTGGCGTCGGCGCGGGCGCTGGTTGCCGAAGGCGCGAATGTCACAATGTGCGCGCGTGGTGGCGATGCGCTCAAGCAGGCGGCGGCGTCTCTGCGGAACCTCAACGCTGGATCGGTACTCGAGGTCGAGTCGGACGTCTCAACGGCCGCGGGTTGCACGCGCGTGGTTCAGGAGGCGGTAGGGAAGTTCGGTCGCATCGACATCCTCGTGAACAACGTCGGCAAGGCCGGCGGTGGCGACATCGTGGCAACGTCTGACGAGGACTGGCAGAGCGCGATCGACCAGACGCTGTTTCCCGCGGTGCGCATGTCGCGGCTCGTCGTGCCTGAAATGCGGAAGACCGGCGGCGGGGTGATCCTCATGATTGCGTCGATCTGGGGCCGTGAGTCCGGCGGCCGCATGACCTACAACGCCGTGAAAGCCGCCGAAGTGAGCCTCGCGAAGGCGATGGCGCAGCAGCTCGCAAAAGACAACATTCGCGTCAACAGCATCGCTCCCGGATCCATCAGTTTCGAAGGCGGCACGTGGTGGAAGCGGCAGCAGGAAGATCCGCAGGGCATCGCGGAGTTCATCAAGCGCGATCTGCCGTTCGGCCGCTTCGGTTCGGCCGAGGAAGTCGGCAACGTCGTCGCCTTCGTTGCGTCGCCGAGAGCCAGCTGGGTCTCGGGCGCAAGTATCACTGTTGACGGCTGTCAGTCACGCTCAAATATCTGAGACGACGTAAACATGCCTGATCTAGCCAATTTCTTCGATGTCGTCGCGACGTGGCTGTTCCGCAACGTCGTCATGTGGCTCCTGCTCGGGACGGGCCTGTTCCTGACGCTCCGTTTCGGCGTCGTGCAGATCCGCCGGCTGCCCGAGGCATTCCGTGCGATGGTCGCGCAGCAGTCGAAGGGCGCCACCGGCGGAGTATTGTCGCCGTTCCAGGCGTTCATGACGGCGCTCGGCGCGTCGATCGGCACGGGCAACATCGCCGGGGTGGCCGTCGCAATCATCACGGGCGGCCCGGGCGCGCTGTTCTGGATCTGGGTCTACGGCTTCGTCGCGACCGCGATCAAGTTCTCTGAAGCCGTCCTCGGCGTGAAGTTCCGCGAGACCCGCGCTGGTGACGACATCAAAGTCGGCCCGATGTACTACCTGCGCGATGGGCTCAAATCACCGGCGCTCGCATGGATCTACGCACTCGTTGCCGGTGTCGCCGCGCTGACGACCACGCCGTTCACGCAGCCGAACTCGATCGCCGTGGCCGTGAACCACGTGTGGCCGTCTGGGACGATGGAGCTGCCTGGTCTGGGGACGATTCAGCGGACCGCGCTGATCGTGGGGGTCATCGTCGCGGTGCTGACGATCGCCGTCATCATTGGCGGCATCAAGTCGATCGGCCGCGCCGCGGAGAAACTCGCGCCGCTCAAGGTCGGTTTGTATCTCGCGGGCGGCCTCATCGTCATCGTGACGTTTGCCAATCGCCTGCCTCACGTCTTCTCGCTGGTGTTTACCGAAGCGCTGTCGCTGCGCTCCCTGATGGGCTTCGGCATGTTCACCGCGATGCGCTACGGAATCGCGCGCGGCATCTATGCAAATGAAGCGGGCTACGGCACGGCAGCGGTCGCCTACGGCACGGCGAAGACCGACGACCCGTCGCAACAGGGCCTGCAGGCCGTCATGGAAGTGTTCATCGTCTCGTTCGTGACAGCGACGATCAGCGCGATGACCATCCTCGTCAGTGGCGTCGCCGAAACGTCAATCGCCCTGGGGAGGAACGACCCGGCATTCGTGACGAGCACGGCGGCCGTGGCGACGGCGTTCAATCTCGCGATTCCGACGTTCGGCGGCTGGGTGGTCGCGTTCTGCGCGTTCCTGTTCGGCTACACGACGCTCATCGGCTGGGCGTTCTACGGCGAGCAGTTTCTCGAATACATCCTCGGCCGAAGCGTCCGGATGCCGTATCGATGGATCTACTGCCTGCTGATTCCCTTTGGCGCCATCGCGAGGCCCGATCTCGTGTGGAACTGGGGCGACCTGATGAACGCGCTTCAGGTTTTCCCGAATCTGATTGGCGTCATCGGTTTGAGCGGCCTGGTGGCCGCTTACGCCTCACGCCGTGCCAGCAAGTCGTAACTCAGTTCTCTCCGCAATTCTCAGGAAGATTCCGTCGCGGGTGAGCAGGGGCACATCGCGATCGAGTGCACACTGAGCGACGTGCGCATCCGGCGTCGAGACGATGACTCCGGTAGCCCGCATTGAATGACGCAGCGAACCGACCCTGACCCAGTGGTCGAATGTCGTGTGATGGAGCATGAGGTCGTCGAGGAGGTCCGCGAGGGCGCCTCGATCAGCGACTGTTCTGGCGCCGCTGACAAGCTCTGCAACCACCAAAGGTGGAACCACGACCAGGCCCGCCGCAAGTGCGTGTTCGAGCACGCTAGCCGAACGGCCGGCGAGAAACTCGATCCACTCTGAGGTATCAACGACGATTCCGCTCACGGGACTCCTCGAGATCGATATCGAGCGTGATCTTGCCGCGCAGCGCCATGGCCTTCGCGTGCACACGTGACCGCTTCACAAGTTCCAGGCCGGCCACGAGC
Organism: Vicinamibacterales bacterium; assembly: GCA_035606665.1. Lineage (GTDB taxonomy): Bacteria > Acidobacteriota > Vicinamibacteria > Vicinamibacterales > SCN-69-37 > DASUGC01. The sequence continues at coordinate 171,836 of DATNEY010000026.1, forward strand.
GTCTCTGTGATGCCCTTCCCGGTCACCTTCGTCGCTTCCTCCAGCAACTGCTCAGGAAGGTTAGCGGTGATTCTTCGAGTCATACGTAAGTATTGATATCGATACATATCGATGTCAATACAAGATTCGCTCTTTAATCGCCCCTGTCGATCCAGCTAATATCGCAACCGGATGCAGTCGCTTCCTGCGATCACCGGCGACAAAGACCAGTCCCTGCAGGCGGCCCTCTCGCGGATGCTCGCCGAGTTCGAGTCCGGCGCCCGCACCGGCGTCCTCACGGCGGATGATGACCCGCATGTGACTGCGGCGCGCCGGCTCGCGCCCGTCGAAGCGCAGTACGCGCCGTTTCCTGAATCGCTGGACCCGCGGCTTACCGCCGCGCTTGGCGCGCGCGGGATCGATCGCCTCTACATCCACCAGGCCGAGGTGATCGCCCACTCGCTCGCCGGCCGCAACGTCGTGATTGTGACGCCGACGGCGTCCGGCAAGACGCTCTGCTACAACGCGCCGGTTCTGCAGCGCATTCTCGAGAACGCATCGACGCGCGCGTTGTATCTGTTTCCGACGAAGGCCCTCGCGCAGGACCAGCTCGCAGCGCTCCATCAGATGGTGGAGATTCTGCGCGAGCAGGGTGGGCGAACGAGCGGCGCGGGGCTAACGGGGTCCCCGCAAGCGAGTGAGCTAGGCGGGGTGCAGGGGTCCCCGCCGCTACCGATCGACATTGGGGTGTTCACTTATGACGGTGACACGCCGCAGGACGCGCGTCGCGCGATCCGCGGCCGCGCGCACGTCGTCCTGAGCAATCCCGACATGGTGCACTCCGGCATCCTGCCGCACCATCCGCGATGGGCGAAGCTCTTCGAGAATCTGCAGTTCATCGTTGTCGACGAGCTGCACTCATATCGCGGGGTCTTCGGAAGCCACCTCGCGAACATTCTGAGAAGACTCCGGCGGGTGTGCCGGCACTACGGATCGGATCCCGCGTTCATCTGTTCGTCGGCGACCATCGCGAATCCGAAGGAGCTCGCGGAACGACTGACGGGCCAGCCGTTCGAGATCGTGGACAAGAGCGGAGCGCCTCGCGGTGAGAAGTTCTTTCTGTTCGTGAATCCGCCGGTCGTGAACGCGCAACTCGGGATTCGTCGGTCGTACCTCGCTGAGACCAGGCGGGTCGCGATCGAATTCCTCAAGCGCGGCCTGCAGATGATCGTGTTCGCACAAAGCCGCCTTTCGACGGAGATCCTCACCACCTACATGAAGGACGCGTTCCAGGGACCGCCCGGAGCAGACGACGTGATCCGCGGGTATCGCGGTGGCTACCTGCCCCTTCGCCGTCGCGAGATCGAGCGCGGACTTCGAAACGGGGAAGTGCGTTGCGTCGTGTCCACCAACGCGCTCGAGCTCGGCATCGACATCGGCGCGCTCGACGTGGCGGTGATGGCCGGCTATCCGGGCACGATCGCCGGCACCTGGCAGCGCGCGGGACGGGCCGGGCGCCGCAGCGGCCGCTCGGCAGCGGTGCTCGTCGCTTCGAGCGCTCCCATCGATCAATTCGTCGCGCGGCATCCTGACTACTTCTTCGACGCGTCGCCCGAACACGCGCTGATCAATCCGGACAACCTGCACATCCTGCTCGATCACGTGAAGTGCGCGGCATTCGAGCTCCCGTTTGGAGACGACGAGCAGTTCGGATCGATCAATGTGCAGGAGGTTCTCTCCGTGCTCGCTGAGGAGGGATTCGTTCATCTCGTCGATGGCCGGTGGCAGTGGACGCAGGAGTCGTATCCGGCTGACGCCGTGAGTCTCCGATCGGTGACGTCGGACAACTTCGTCGTCGTGGATCTGACGAACGGCGAGCGCGTCATCGGCGAAACAGATTTCACGAGCGGTCCATCCACACTTCACGAGAAGGCCATCTACATCGTGGAAGGCCAGCTGTTCCAGGTGGAGAGGTTCGACTACGACAATCGCAAGGCGTTCGTGCGGACGGTTGAGTGTGACTACTACACGGATGCGATTACTTACACGAAGGTCACGATTCTCGAAACCTTCGTGGGTTCAGAGGGTTCAGGGTTGCCAGATTCCGAGGTGCACGCGTCTGGTTCCGAAGGTTCGGACGTGGCGCGCCTGGCTGCGGGATTGGAACCAGACGCGCGCACCCTGGAATCCCGGAACCTCGGAACCTCGGAACCGACTTCGCCAGGTTCCCATGGCGAAGTCCGCGTCGTCTCCCGTGTCGTCGGCTTCAAGAAGATCAAGTTCTATACGAATGAGAACGTCGGCTCCGGTGAGCTCGACTTGCCCGAGCAGCAGATGCACACGACGTCGTACTGGCTCACGATTCCTGCTGAGACGATGGCGGCGTTGCCGTTTGGGATGGCGGATCGGCGTGATGGAGTCGTCGGGATGGCGTTTGCGATGCGGAACGTCGCGCCGCTGCTGCTCATGTGCGACGGCCACGACCTCGGTCTGTCGATCGACGGCCTCGCGATGGACGGCGCGTCGCGGCTCGGTGGATCGTCGGCGGCCGCGCGTGGCGGAACACCGGCGGAGTTGTCCGCGTCGCCGACGGTCTTCATCTACGACAACTTTCCCGGCGGCATCGGCTTCAGCGAGCCGCTTTACGGCATGCACCACCAGTTGATCGAGCGCACGCGCGAGTTGATCGATGGCTGTCCGTGCAAGTCCGGCTGCCCGTCGTGCGTGGGGCCGGAGGGCGCGACCGGTCCGCTGGCAAAAGCCGTGGCGTCGCGGCTACTGGCAGCCGTAGGCCGGGCCTTCAGGCCCGGCGAGCTCGCCTCATGAAGAACCTGGCCGACAGGCTTCGCAGCATCGTCCGCCAGGATCACGGCGGAAGCTCGCCGGCGCGGCGTGACTTCACGTACGTGCCGGACGTGTTCGATCCGGCGGCAATCGCAGTCGATCCGGCAGCGGCGGCGGAAGCGCTCGGTGGACAACCGCTCGAATCGCACGGCGGCTGCATCGTCATCGATCGGCTCTGGGACGCGGACGACTGGCACGGCCGGCGTCGCGTGGGCACTTTCGTTCCGAACGGGACTGCGCCAATCGGCCTTTTTGATCCCCGCACGGGCCGCGTTGCGGACTGGGCCCAGCGCGTCGTCTTTTTCGACCTCGAAACAACGGGTCTCAGCGGCGGCGCGGGCACGCTCGCGTTTCTCGCGGGCTGCGGCTGGTTCGAGGGCGACGCGTTTCGAGTGCGGCAGTTCTTTCTGGGATCGCCCGCGGGCGAGCAGGCGATGCTGGCCGCCATCACCGAGATCTTCGACAACGCAAGCCTGCTCATAACGTTCAACGGCCGGTCGTTCGACGTGCCGCTGATGGAGACGCGATGGGCGTTTCATCGATCCGATGCCGCGAGCGACGGACTGCCGCACTTCGACATGCTGCCGGTCTCGCGGCGGCTCTGGGGCCAGCGTGAGGACGCCGGGGATGCGGGTTGCCGGCTGTCCGAGCTCGAGCGGTCGATTCTCGGATTCCATCGAGTCGGCGACGTCCCGGGCTTCGAGATTCCGGCGAGGTATTTTCACTTCCTGCGGACGGGCGACGGTGCGGCAGTGTCAGGCGTGCTCGAGCACAACCGCCACGATCTGATCTCGCTCGCCGGCGTCACGGCACACGCGCTATCGCTTGCGACGGACGGTCCGTCGGCGTGCCGTGAGTCGTGCGAGCAGGTGGCGTTGGGACGGATGTACGAGCGCGCGGGCCAACCGGTTCAGGCGCTCGTCGCGTATGAACTTGCTGTTTCAGGGAGTGAGCGAGGCGAACGCGAGGTGCGGCTGCAGGCGCTGTCGCGGCTCGCGGCGCTCCTCGGCCGCCTGGGCCGGCATCAGGATGCGGCGTCAGCGTGGCAGGGCGTGCTCGATCACGCGCGGCGATTCGGCGCGCCGCAGACAGTGGAGCAGCGCGCGGTTCAGGCACTTGCGATTCATCACGAGCACCGCGCGCGCGATCTCGCCGAAGCGCACCGCTACGCCGAGCGCCTCAGCCGGCAGGCCTCCGGCCGGGCGCGGCAAGATGCCGCGCACCGGCTCGGTCGAATTGAACGAAAACTGAACGGGAAGGGCGAGAACCTTCTGTCGTGACGGCGCCCTAACTTGGCGTCGTTAGCGTCGTTGGCGCTCGTTGGCGTCGTTCGCCTTACGCGTTCGCGCTCTTGCTGGCTGCCTTCGTCGCGGGCTTCTTGGCGCCCTTGGCCGGCGTTGCTTTCGCGGCCTTGGCTGCCGTGACTCGCGCCTTGTTCGCCGACGCGGACTGCGCGCCGAAGCGCTTCGTGAACCGCTCGACGCGGCCCTCGGTGTCGATCAGCTTCTGACGGCCCGTGAAGAACGGGTGGCAGTTGCTGCAGATTTCGAGGTGCAGCTCGGGTTTGGTCGACTTCGTTTTGAAGGTGTTGCCGCAGGCGCAACGAACTTCGACTTCGTGGTACTTCGGATGAATCCCCGGCTTCACAGTGCACCTCGTAGCGTCACAAACAAACTCTAAGTATACGGTCCAAGAGTCCAACGGTCCAAAGGTCCCTTGGGTCCGAAGTCCTCAGGGTCCAGGCAGCCGGTCTACGGCACCGTGTAAGTCCTTGACCAGCGGTGCTTTCTGAGCTTTTCGATGAGCGGAGGACTGAGCGGCCCCGCGTCCGAGGCCACCAGATTCGCCTCCACGTGGGGGATCCGGCGCATGCCCGGGATCGTCGTCGTCACGTCCGGGCAGGAGAGGATGAAGCGCAGGGCGGCGTCGGGGAGCGAGAGCTGCTGAGGTAGGTCCTGCCGGAGCGCTTCGACGCGGTCGAGCGTTTCGTCGATCTTCTCGGGCGTGAAATAGATGTTGCGCCAGTCGCCCTCGGGCCAGCTCATGCCGCGCTCGATCGCGCCGGCGAGGCTGCCTTCATCGAACGGTACGCGTGCGATGACGGCGACACCCTTCTCCCGGCACATCGGGAACAGCTCGTCCTCCGGACCCTGATCGAAGATGTTGTAGACGACCTGCACGCTGTCTACGACGCCGGTCGAAATCGCCTTCAGCACCGACTCGGGCTGCCAACGATTGATGCTGATGCCGAAGCCGCGGATGAGCCCTTCGCGCTTGAGATCGTCAACCGCCCGCTTCCAGCGATCGTCATCGGCCCACGCGTCAGTCCAGACGTGGAACTGCTGCAGATCGACGGACTGCAGGCCCATGTTGGTCAGGCTGGTCTCGGTCGAGTGCCTGATGTGATCGGCGGGGAACACCTCGTCGAGCGCGTAGTCCGCCTTCGCCGGCCAGCGCAGATTCTTCGGCGGGATCTTCGTCGCGATGCGCAGCTTTGTGTCGCGTGGCTTCGCGAGCACCCGCCCGAGCAACTGCTCGCTCTTGCCGTTGCCGTACGCGAGCGCCGTGTCGAAGAACGTGCACCCGAGCTCGATCGATCGCTCGAGCGACGCGATCGACTCATCGTCATTCGATCCCGACCACCCACCCATTCCCCACAGGCCGTAACCGATGTCGGACACAGACCAGTTCAGGCGGCCAAACAGACGGTGATTCATGTGGAGATACTAGTCGGTTCAGGGTCACCCTGAACCGATCTGTTCTTGACAATATTACGTTTGGCGTAGTATTACGTATAGCGTAGTAGTCATGTCGAAGAAGCTCATCGACTCGCTCGACGATCTCGGCCGCTTCTCGGAGCCGGCGCTGATGATCATGATTTCGCTGGCCGAGGGCCCGAAGCACGGCTACGCGATGACGCAGGACATCGAGGCGATGGCCGGCCTGAAGCTTGGGCCCGGCACGCTGTACGGCGCCATCGCGCGGCTCGAGGAGTGCGGCTGGATCGAGCCGCTGCCGGCCGAGGATCGCCGGCGTCCCTACAAACTCACGAACACCGGACAGAAGGTCCTGCGCGCGCGGCTGCAGGCGTTGCGCGCCGTCACGCGCATCGGACAGACGCGTCTGGCGGAGAACTGATGACGGTGCGGCAACTGGTGCGCTTGTATCCGTCCCGCTGGCGGAATCGATACGGCGAGGAATTCGTAGCGGTAATCGGCGAAAGGCATCTGTCGGCGCAGCAGGCCATCGACATCATGGCCGGGGCCGTGGATGCGTGGACTTCGCCCAGCGTGCGCGCGAGCGTGCGCGGGTCGGCGGCAGAAGGCCGTAATGGCGGTAGAGGAGGAGTATCAATGATTCAGGAACTGAAGATGAAGTGCGCGACGTCGGCCCCGAGGTATACGACCAGGGACGCATTGATTTCTGCGGGCGTGTTGTTGCTGACGACGGTGATCGTGATGGGCGCCGGGATACTCGCGCGACGCGCGGGCTACGACGAACTCGCGAAGGCGACTCTCGGTGTGGCATTTCCGGCATCGCTCATCGTGTCCATGCCGTTCATGTACCTGAAGGGCCAGTCCGCCAGGGTACAGGCGTTTTTCGTGGCGGTCCCGCTTGCGATCCTCATCGCGATCGCGTATCTCTCGACGAAGATCTGACGGCCAACGATTCCGATGACGCGCACGTTCGCACTTCGACTGCTTCAACACTATCCGCCCGCGTGGCGCGAGCGCTACGAAGCCGAAGTGTGCGCGCTCATCGACGATTCCGGCGTGCGCGTTCGGGACCTGGCCGAGCTCATCCGCGGCCGGATCACCGAGCGCCTGCCTGCCGGCCTGAGGTGCCATTGACCCCTCGAGCACGGGGTCATTGGCCCAGATTCTCTTGAAAGCGATATCCCACGAGGGGTGAACGGCCCTGCCAACCCCTACGCCGTAACGTCGGCACCGCCCGGCGTACCTCGCACTCCGCAGCCGGCACTCCGCACCCCGCACTCCGCACTCGGTGCTCCGCTGGTCTAACATGAGCGCCCATGAAGCGCTCTTCCGTCCTCATCTTCTCCGCCCTGCTCCTCATCGTCATTGGCGTTGCCGCCGCTCAGGCGCCCGAACCCGTCGACTCAGCCGCCATCGCAAAGATTCGTGACGAGGGTCTTAATAGATCTCAGGTCATGGAGACGATGTTCTGGCTGACGGACCGGTACGGGCCGCGGCTGACGGGATCCAAAGAGTTCGAAGAGGCAGGCGACTGGGCCGTGAAGCAGCTCGAGACATGGGGCGTCGCCAACGTGCGCAAGGAGCGGTTCACGTTCGGCCGCGGCTGGTCCCTCGTGAAGTTCCACGCGACGATGACCGATCCGCGCGTGATGCCGATCATCGGCCTCCCGAAATCGTGGACGCCGGGCACGAACGGCACATTCAACGCCGACGTCGTCCGTCCGAACGTCACGAATGCTAAGGAAGCCGAACAGTGGAAGGGCAAGCTGCGCGGCAAGATCGTGTTGACGCAGCCCGCCCGTGAAGTACGCATGCTCGAGGGGCCCGTCGTCCTTCGCTACGCCGACAACCCGAAGTGGATGGAAGAAGCATTGTCGATGCCGGCGCCGCGAGCCGGTGGAGCCGGCGCGGCAGGTGCGGGTGCCGCGGGGGCCGCCGGTGCTGGTGTCCGTGGCGGCGGGCGCGGTGGGGCCGCTGGTGGCGGTGGCGCCGCAGGCGCGCCGGCGTTCAACGTCAACACCTTCTATAGAGAAGAGGGCGTGCTCGCGCTCTTCGATCGCGGCGGGAACAGTGACATGTCCGCCGGCGGCAGCGATCTGTCGTGGCAGACGCAGCGCGTGGACGGCGGCACGATCTTCGTGCAGTCCGGCGGTTCGCCGACGGCCGATCCCGCAGGCATCCTCCCGCAGGTCACGCTCGCGGTCGAGCACTACAACCGCATGATCCGCCTGCTCGAACACAACACGCCGGTGAAGGTGGAGCTCAACATCGAAGTCGCGACGCGCCCTGAGCCTGAAACGCAGCCCAACGGCTTCAACGTCGTCGGTGAAATCCCCGGTACGGACAAGAAAGATGAGATCGTCGTCATCGGCGCGCACTTCGACTCGTGGCACGGCGGCACCGGCGCCACCGACAACGCGGCCGGCTCCGCCGCGATGATGGAAGTGCTTCGCATCCTCAAGGCGGCGAAACTGCAGCCACGCCGCACCGTGCGCATCGGCCTCTGGGGCGCCGAAGAAGGCGGCCTGCTCGGCTCGCAGGCCTACGTCCGCGAGCATCTCGGTACGCGCGAAGCGCCGAAGCCGGAGCTCGCTAAGACGACGGCGTACTTCAATCTGGATAACGGCACGGGCAAGATCCGGGGCATCTGGATGCAGAGCAACCCGGCCGTGAAGCCCATCTTCGACGCGTGGGTGCGGCCGTTGAAGGATCTCGGTGTCGAGATTCTCGGGCCGCGATCGGTCTCGCAGACGGATCACACGCGGTTCGACACGGTCGGTGTCCCGGCGTTCCAGTTCGTCCAGGAGCGGTACGAGTACAACTCGCGCACGCACCACTCGAACATGGACGTCTACGACCGCGTCCAGGCCGCGGACATGAAGCAGATCGCGACCGTCGCGGCCGTGTTCGTCTGGCAGTCGGCGAATCGCGACACGTTGCTGCCACGAAAAGCGCAATAGGAGGCCGGTGCTTGAGACCCGGCGAGGTGCATAGATGGCGATGAAAGCGTTCAAGCTCGGCTGCTACCTGGCGTTCTTCACCGCCGCGCTGCACATGGTCGGCGCGCACATCGTTCCGGCGGTGAGTCCGCCCGTTCCGTCCAGCGACGCCGAGCGCCAATTGCTCGACATGATGTCGACCGTTCATCTCGGTTTGCCTGGCGCTCCGAATCGCACGATGTTCGAGATGCTCAACGGCTTCAGCCTGCTGATGAGCCTGCATCTCGCGCTGACAGGCGGCATCGGCATCCTCATCGCGCGCCGCGGCGTCGGCGATCCGATGTTCATGAAGGCCTCCGCTCGCACGTTCGCCGCCGCCTACCTCGTCGCGTTCGTGATCTCCCTGATGCACTTCTTCGTGATCCCGAGCGCCACCTTCGCCGCGATCGCGCTGGCCTTCACGATCGCGAGTGTGAAGAAGACGTAGGCCGGAGCTGTAGGCCGGCGTTTCATAGCAGCTTCCGTATGTGCTCCTTGTACCTCGTGTAGATCCACGAGATCCCCAGCAGCACAAGCCCCAGCACCACGAACGAGAAGATCCGCGGCAGCGGCTCCAGCTCTCGCAGGTCGTAGAAGAACACCTTCAGGAGACAGCCCAGCAATAGCGTCATGCCCGACAGGCGCATGACGCGCTCGCGCGCTCCGAGGCCGACGGTCATCACGCCAAGTCCCTGCATCGCAAGCATCAGGGTCGCGAGTGACGGGCGGGCCTGGGTGACGATGACGGCCGCAAGCGTAGCGGAAGTGGCCGCCAGCAGGCCGGTGATCGCGTTGTTCTCGGCGTCGCGAGCCTGATCCGACAGGTGGATCCCTTTCAAGAGGCGTCGCGATGTCAGGGCCGCAGCGTAGACCGCGATCAGGCACGCGACGAGCCACGCGATGGTCGTTGAGGTTGCATCCGCTTCGCCAAACACCGGCTCGCTCGCGTGAACGACACCGAGCACGAGCATGGCGTAGCCCTGCCAGCGCTGGCCGAGTCGGTGTCTGTAGAAGCCGAGCGCTGCGAGGACTATTCCTGTTGCCACCCACGCAGGCGCGACCAGGTCCAGCGGGAGTACGCGGTACTTCCAGAGCGCGAATGACGCCGTCGCCGCCACCGTCAAGAGCGTGGTGACGGCTTCTTCGCCTGATTCTTTGTTGGCGTCCCTTCCGCCCACATAGCTCGCGGCGTACATCGCGGCAATCACGATTGCGCCGGCCGCTATCTCGGTCGTCGACTCGGGCGCACGATCGAACAGCGGACTGATCTGCCTGAACGCCGCAAACACTGCGATGACGTAGCCCAGCCATCGCGGTGCGGCGTAACGTTTCCAGGCGCCAAGCGCCACGAACGCGATGCCGGTCATCGCCCACGCAGGTCCGACGACATTCGGCGACAACACCCGCCACTCGAACACCATCGTCAGTGCGGCCGCCAGCGCACCGGCGACACCCGCCGCCACGTGGGCCGCCGGCACAGGGCGTGGGCCGCTGAACCGGAGCAGGCGGATCGCGCTGAACGCGCAGATCGCGATCGCCGGTGGAAGCACGAGCCAGTCGTCAGTCGCCGACGGCGCCGGTCCCCATGGGCCGAGGGTGCCGTCGGCGCCAGCCGTGAGGAAGGCCGCCAGCGTCGCGTAGCCGGCGACCGCGCCGAGCGTGTACGACTGCAGCGTGTACTCGTGATCGCGCCGCAGGCCGGTTTCGAGAAGTACGAGCGTGAGGATCCAGCAGGCCAGGACGAAGTGCGCGGGCACGAACACCGTCCACGCAACGAGCGCGAGCATGGCGGTGGCCGCCCACGTGTAGCCCGGCTCCAGCCACAGCGCAGGCCGGTTCTTGATCCGGATCGACTCACGATTCGCGTACCAGATCAATGCGACGAGAATCGTCGCGACGGCCTCGGTCGGCAGTCCCATTCCAATGAGTCGGCCGCGTCCGATAATGCACAGCGCGGTGGCGACCGTTACCAGCGGGGCGACGAGCGACGCCATGCGCCGAAGCCAGCGATCCGACAGCGTCAGCGCTGCAACGAAGAGCAGCTGAGTCTCGAGCAGCCAGCCGAGTGGAATGCGAACGCCTTTGAAGCGCAGCAGGATTCCGATGCCGAAGAGTAGCGAGGCCATCGCTGTCGCGGCATGCGACACGTCGAAGGGACGCTCAGTCTCGGCGAGCGCGCGACGTTCAGGCAGAAGCCACGCGCGAACGATGGCGCTGACGATGTACGCGGCCCCGGTTCCGAACATCAGGGTGGATCGCAGTTCGGGGTGCGTCCCGGGTGAGATGACGACGATCGATCCCAGGAACCCCGCCGCATTCAGCGCGAGCATCGACACCTGGAAGGGTGCGCCGTCGGGATTCTCGAGTCTGCGTAACCGCAGGCCGATGAGATCGGCAATCTCGAACGTCAACCAATACGTCGCGAGCGTCGCGTAGGGCAGCGTGGATGAGGGGGCCATCGCGCCGCCAGGGAACACCTGGCTGCGCAGGATGAAGACGCCGTACGTCGCCGCGATTCCGAGCACGGAAATCGCCGGCCAGCCGAGGCGCTGCGACACGACGAGGACCGCCATCGCAAGCGGCACGGACGCTGCCAACGAGAAGCCCGAGAGCGGTGACAGCGCCAGCGTCGAGTACGCGACCACGAACGCGAGCGAGGTCACGACCTGCGACCGGTAGCGAAGTGAATGGGCGATCATGCCGGCCGCAACCGACAGGAGCAGCGCGCCGGCCACGAGATCGCTCTCGATGAGCTTCGCGGCGGGCACGTCGTGCATCGCGAAGGTCGTGAAATAGATGCCGGCCCAGCCGCCGGCGATGAGACCGTAGGCGTAGTTGCGGAACCTGTCCCCCCGCTCGAGCCAAACGCCGACTCCAAGGATCGCGCCGCTGAGCACGTACCCGATTGCAATGCGCCCGGCCGGTCCCATGAGCGGGAACGAGTAGGCGACAAGCAGCGCGATGCCGATCACCAGCGTCAGCACGCCGATCTTGTTCAGCCACGACGTACCGACGGTGATCTCCCAGGATTCCCTGGATTCTGCGGGTTCCTTGGGTGCCGCAGGCACGACGATCGGTACTGGGACGGGTGTCGCCAGCGGCAATGGAGTCGGGACAGGGCGTGGCGCCGGCGCGGGTCTTGGCGGCGCCGGCGGTGGTGTGGGACGCGACACTGGCGCGGACACCGGTTCCTCGTAGGCCGGCCCTTTAGGGCCGGCGGGTGCGCCGGGGCTGAAGCCCCGGCCTCCACCGGCGGGTGCCGCCGCTGTCGCCGCGTCGGCGGCGTTCACGACAATCCGATGCAGGTGCTCGACGCGCTCCGACAGGCTCGAGATGCGCATCCACAGCCAGATCACGAACACAACGAGCACAAGGACCACGAGTTCCATGGAGTCCTCCAGAACTACTGACGAGCGACTGCTTCGGCGGCGCGGTCGAGCGCCATCTGCTTCAACCGGCGCAGATCGACCTTGCCGGTGCCGAGCGTGGGGATTTCAGGGATCTGCACCAGATGTTCGCGTTTGGGCAGCCAGAGCCGCGGCAGGTCGGTCGCGCAGAGCTTCTCCCAGAGGTCGTCGGCCGTCACGTCGGCCCGTGTGTAGAACGCGACCAGGCGCTCGCCGCGGGCGGCGTCGGGAACGGCCGTCACGGCGCTGCAGAGATCGCCGAGCGTGCCGTTGATCGCTTCTTCGATCCTCAGATGCGGCACCATCTCGCCGCCGATCTTGCTGAAGCGCGACAGCCGATCGGTGATGAAGATGAAGCCCTCTTCGTCCATCATCGCGATGTCGCCGGTGACGTACCAGCCGTCGCGCATGACTTCCGCTGTCTTCTCCGGCTGCGCGAGGTAACCCTGCATCATGTTCGGGCCCTTTACGAGCAGCAATCCAGGCTTGTCGAAGATTGGACCTTCACCTGTTTCCTGGTCCACGATCTTGGCCGCGACGCCAGGAATCGGATGGCCGACCGATCCGAACTTGGTGCCGGTCTGCTTGTCCTTGCCGTACTGCACGTTGGGCCGGTTCACCGCGACGACCGGCGACATCTCCGTGCAGCCGTAGCCCTCGAGCAGCGGCAATCCAAACTGCTGCTCGAACGTCGTCGCCAGCGGCTCGCGCAGTTTTTCCGCACCGACGATCGCGTACTTGAGGTTCGAGAACTGCTCCGGCGTGCAGCGGCGCAGGTACGAGTTGCAGAACGTCGGCGTGCTGATGAGCATGCTGGCGCGGTACTCACCCGCGAGCTCGCCGACAGTCTTCGCGTCCATCGGATTCGGGTGATACGCGGCGCTCGCACCTTGAAGCAGTGGGAACCACATCGTGCCCGTAAAGCCGAATGAATGGAAGAACGGCAGCACGCCGATGAAGCAGTCCGACGGCTCCATGGGGAAGATCTGGTCCAGGCTGTCCACGTTTGCGAGGACGTTCGCATGCGACAGCACGACGCCCTTCGGAATGCCCGTGCTGCCGCTCGAGAAAATGACCGTCGCCGTCGAGTCCGTCGTCTTGGCGAACCTGTGAAGCCACTGCAGCAGCCAGACCGGCAACAGGCGCGAGGACACGAGCGCGATCGCCTTGTCCAGACCGCTGAATTCGTCCCGCAGGTCCTCGAGGAACACCATGCCCGGCATTTCCTCGATGCCCGCCTTGGCCAGGAACCGCTTCGACGTGATGATGGTCGCGATGCCGGCCTGATTGATCGCCGCCCGCATCGCTTCCGCGCCGATCGTGAAGTTGAGATTGACGGGCACGCGGCCTGCCAGGAGCGTGGCGATGTTCGCCAGCGCACCGCCGACCGACGCCGGCAACAGCAGCCCAACATGCTCCTGACTGCGCGTACGGCGATCGATCGCGCCCGCGAGTAGCCGCGCGCCGACAAGCGTGCGGCCGAATGTCAGCTTTTGACCCGTGCTGTCCGCGATCGCCCGATGGCTCCACCGTCGCCGGGCCACGCGGATGAACTCCGTGTGCAGCAGATGAGACGACGCCCGGCGATGTTTCATCGCCTCGGCGCCGAGCTCCATGATGGCCAGCCGCGCCAGGGGCGCCGTGGTGGTCGACGGCAACGGCTTGCCGAATGCGACCGTGACCGGGCGCGGGAACCGCTCCGGCATTTTCCAGAAGAACTTGCCGCGCTTGAAGCTGAACACGCTGCCCCAGACGCGATCGAGATACACCGGGATGATCGGCACGTCGAGGCCGGCGACGATGCGCTCAAAGCCGCGCTTGAAGGGCAGAAGGTTGCCCGTGCGGCTCACGGCGCCCTCGACGAAGATGCAGACAACGTGACCGGCGGCGAGCTCCGCGCGGGCGCGATCGAGCGCCGCGGTGACTTCGGACTTGCTGCCGGCGGTAACCGGGATGGCATGCAGCCGCTTCAGGATCCAGTGGATGCCGGGCTGCCGGAAGTGCGGGCCGTAGACGAGGAATCGGACGAACCTCTGCACGCACGCGCCGACGAGCGCGCCGTCGACCATCGAAATGTGGTTGCAGATAATGAGCGCCGGACCGTTGAGCGGGATGTTCGGCTTGCCGACGATCTTGATGCGGTAGGACGTGTGCGCAATCATCCACAGCACGAACCGCACTGCGAAGTCCGGAAGTATCGCCAGGATGTAGATCGTCGAAAGCAGCGTGAAGCCGCCGGCGATCGCCAGGATCGTGCTGGCCGACAGCGCCATCCGATCGCCCAGCACGTACAGGACGAACGAAGCGATCAGGATGCCGACGGTGTTGACGACGTTGTTCGTCGCCAGGACGCGGCCCTTCTCATCGTCGCTCGGCTTCTGTTGGAGGAGTGCGTTCAGCGGGACGGCGAACCAGCCGCCGAAGAATCCCGTGCAAGCGAGCGCGACCGCGCAGAGCCAGTAGTTCGGGACGGCCCACACGAGCATCAGGCTGAACGCGCCCATGCCGAGGGCGCCGATTGGGACGAGGCCGAGCTCGATCTTGTCGCCGGAGAGGCGGCCGGCCGCGAGACTGCCGAGACCAATGCCGATCGCGAGTGCCGTGAAGAGTCGCGTGGACTCGGCTTCGCCGACGCCGAGCTCGTGCAGGCCCAGCGGCACAACGGCGAGTTGCACCAAGGCTCCGACGAACCAGAAGAACGAGATGCCGACCACCGTCATCGCCAGGTTGCGATCGGCGAAGAGACGGCGCGTGCCTTGAAACACCTCGCTCACGGGATTGAACGAGAGCCGCGCGCCGTGTTTCGACGCGGCCGTCGCGGGAATGCCGTAACTCGTGATGGTTCCGGCAATTGCGATCGCGATCAGCAGACTGCCCGTGAGCCACGGATCGCCGCGCCAGGCGACGAACAACTCGCCGCCGAGCACCGTGCCGAGGACGATCGCCACGAACGTGCTCATCTCGAGCAGGCCGTTGGCGCGGGAAAGATCTTCAGCGGGCAGCGCCTCGGGCACGATGCCGTACTTGGCGGGACTGAAGAACGTCGCCTGAACAGCCATGAGGAACAGCACGCCGAGCATCGGCCACGCATTGCCGCGTCCGGCGAAGATCAGCGCCGGCACCATCAGCACCATCGCCACGACCTCGAGCCACTTCATCCAGATGAGGACCTGGCGCTTGCTGAACGCGTCCGCGACGTATCCCGCGTAGCCGGAGAAAAGCAGGAACGGCAGGATGAAGACCGCGCCGACAACAGCGGCGCCAGTGGCGGTGGCGTCGGTCACGCCGAGCCACGCGGGCGGCGACGTCTTGAACAGCTCGATCGTCAGGAAGGTGACGACGATCTTGCAGACGTTGTCGTTGAAGGCGCCGAGGAACTGGGTCCACAGGAAGGGCTGGACGCCTGGCCGTCGGAGCGTCTCACCGTAGGTACCACCAGCCATGTCGATCCTCCATGGCGAAGTTACGCTGGCCGGCGTCGCCAAGTCGTGAAAGCCGCCTGAGGAACCCTGAGAACCCGTGAATGCGAAGCCGAGACTACTTTTCTGAGGAAAGTAGTCCCGGCTTCGAGTTTCATCTGGCCCGTTCGGCCAGACGCCCAAGAAGTTGCTCGAACCCAGGCTCACCGCGGAGCCCCATGAACAGGGGCTCGAGCGGGATGGTCCAGCCGACCCACGAAGGCGGCACGCTGTCGAGCAGTTTTGAAAGCGTCGCTATCGCCTCGGCGGGGCGGCCGTCCGATGCGGCCTCGTACGCGGATCCGTACTGCCACTCGACGGTGCGATCCGGACGCTTCAGGGCCGCGATGTTGATGCGTGCTTCCTCGCGATAGCGCGCGGCGTCAGGCTTGGCCTGACGCCCGCGCGCGATCGCCAGTCCCAGCAGCGCCCGTGGATGCCCGTCCACGTAGCTCAGCGCGGCATGGAAGGACTCGACCGCGTCGTTGACGCGGTCGAGTCCGAGGGAGGCGTGACCCCGCCAGGTGAGTGCGGACGCGCCGTACTCCGCGCGGTACAGGCGCCGCTGGCCGGCCTGCTCGACTTCATGATCGAACTCGGTGATGGCGCCCTCGAAGTCTCCACGTGCGCCTCGCAGCGCACCGAGCAGATAGTGAAAGCCGACGGCGGGGAAGCGATCGGCCGTGCGCGTCTGCCGGTCCTGCTCGGCGGCGCCCTGGTGCACGAAGTCGCGCGCGGTGGCGAAGTCACCGCGCGCGACGTGGACCATCGCGACCTCGAACCGCGCGTACGCGAACTGCGGATAGAGCGACAGCGCGCGTTCGAACGCGCGCAGTCGCGCGTCACCCCAGAGGGCATGCCCGTGGCGATACTGATGCCGCCAGCTATCGGGCTCGAGTGAGACGGCCTGCTGGGCGGCACGCCGGGACTCATCGAACCTCAGCGCGCTCGTGAGCAGGAATGACAGAGTGGCATGCGCCTCGGCGAGACCCGGGTCCAGATGGATGGCGTGGCGCGCGTGCTCGACGCCGGACTCGAGCGCGCGGAAGTTGGGCGCGCGCGTGGCGCGGCTCATCTCATAGGCCACGAACTCCGCATTGGCGAGGCCGGTATAGGCAATCGCGTACTTCGGGTCGATCGCGATCGCACGCTCGAAGTCGCGGATCGCCGGCGCGTTCAGATCGAGATCGAGGCTTTCGATCTTGAGCCAGCCCTCCATGAACGCCCGGTAGGCATCGAGGCTCCCCGTTTCTCGCAGCCCCACGCGCGCGAGATCCGGCGCCGTGGCCACGCCCAGCTCCCGCGCGAACGTACGGACGATGTCGTCCTGAAGCGCGAAGACGTTTGCGATGGGGCCGTCGACCTTTGCGTCCGCGAGTACGTCGCCGCGTTCGAGGTCAACGAGCCTTGCCGTGATGCGAAGATTCGGGCCGCCGCGCTGGAATCCGCCGGTCACCATGACTTTCGCATGCAGAGCGGCACCGACTTCATGCAGTGTCCCGCCCGTACGACGGACGGCTTCCGTCACTCGCCAGCGATCGACGACGCGGAAGCGATCGAGTGAGGCGAGATCGCTCGTCACCGTCTCGGCGATGCCCGCGCCGAGCCACGCGACTTCCGGATCGGCGGAGAGATTCGCGAAGTCCATGACGGCGAGCGCCGGAAGATCGCTGGTCGTGGCTGTCGCGCCAGCCTGCATGGCGGCCGGCGTCGCGGCCGGTGCCGCGGGCGTGCTCTGTCCTGGAGCGACCTGGGTGACCGGCGCGATGAAGCGATACCCGCGCCTCGCAATCGTGCGGATGAAGGTCGGCGACGCCGCTTCATCGCCAAGTGCTTCGCGCAGGTCCGACATGGCCTGCGCCATCGCGTTTTCGGTGACGTTGGCGTTCGGCCAGACGGCATCGAGCAGCTCTTCCTTGGTCACGAGCTGGCCCGGCCGATCGAGCAGATGGAAGAGCAGATCCAGCAGCTTTGGTGTCAGGTCGAGTGCGGCGCCACCGCGCGTGGCACGGTACGCGACCCGGTCCGCCTCGAAGTCGCCAAAGCGATAGCGCATGCGGCGGCATTGTAGTGGTAAGGTCCGAGCATGCGCATCAACTCGATGACGGCAATCCTGATCGCAGGCATCGTGGCCGGCGGGGCCGCTCAGAGCGGGCGCGCGCCTCAAGCCTGGCCGTCGTACGCTGCGGACAACGCCGCGACGCATTATTCGCCGCTCGCGGACGTCACGCCGGCGAATGTCGGCCAGCTTGCCGTCGCGTGGGAGTGGTATCCCACTGACAAGCCGAACGCGGAATTCAGCACCCAGCCCGGCAATTTTCAGAACACACCGCTCATGATCGACAACGTGCTTTACGTGAGCACGATGTACAACCGCGTCGCCGCGCTCGATGCGGACACGGGTAAGGAGCTCTGGTCGTTCGACCCGAAGGCGTACGAGGACGGGCAGCCGCCGAACGGCACCGGCTTCGTCCATCGCGGAGTCGCGGCGTGGATCCCTTCGGCGGGCTCAGGCGCCTCGGGTCAGGCCAAGGCGCGCATCTTTCTCAATAGCCGCTGGCGGCTGATCGCGCTCGACGCGAAGACTGGCGAGCCCGTCACCTCCTTCGGTGAGAAGGGCATCGTCGATCTCACCAAGGGCCTGCGACGCGAGGTGAATCGCAAGCACTACACCAACACGTCGCCGCCCGTCGTGTATCGCAAC
The DNA here is from genome assembly GCA_035606665.1 of Vicinamibacterales bacterium. Lineage (GTDB taxonomy): Bacteria > Acidobacteriota > Vicinamibacteria > Vicinamibacterales > SCN-69-37 > DASUGC01. The sequence goes on from DATNEY010000026.1 coordinate 189,923, forward strand.
CTTGTGATTCTTGGAAATGGCGTCGGCGATCGGCTCGCGTACAAGGGCGATCCGCCCGGCGATGTGCGTGCGTTCGACGCGATCACGGGCAAGCAGGTCTGGCGCTTCAATACCGTGCCCGGCGAGGGCGAGCCCGGCAACGAAACGTGGGGCGCCGATTCGTGGAAGACCGCGGGCCACACGAACGTCTGGGCGCCCATGTCGCTCGACGACGCACGGGGACTTCTGTATCTGCCGGTCAGCACTCCGTCGAACGATTTCTACGGTGGCGATCGCCCGGGCGCGAATCTCTATGGAGAGTCACTCGTCTGTCTCGATGCCGCGACCGGCAAGCGCAAGTGGCATTTCCAGATCGTGCATCACGGCCTCTGGGACTACGATCCGGCGTCTGCGCCGTCGCTCGTGACGATGACGGTTGATGGCAAGCGTGTAGACGCGGTGGTCCAACTCACGAAACAGGGATTCGCGTTCGTGTTCGATCGCGTCACCGGCCGTCCGATTTGGCCGATCGAAGAACGTCCCGTACCGGCGAGCGACGTCGCCGGCGAGCAGGCGTGGCCAACGCAGCCGTTCCCGACGAAGCCCGCCGCGTTCGCGCCGCAGGGCATAACGACGGGCGATACGATCGACTTCACGCCGGAACTGAAGGCGCAGGCGCAGGAGGAGATGAAGAAGTACCGCACCGGCCCCGTCTACACGCCGCCATCAGTGATGGGAACGCTGATGAATCCGGGGATTATCGGCGGCGCAAACTGGGGCGGGTCGGCGTTCGATCCGGCGAGCGGGATGCTCTACGTGAAGACGAGCAATCAGCCCGCGCTCGCGCGTATTCGTCCCGGCGCGGAGACCAACTCACGTGTGGGCGAGTTGGATGCGGCCTTTGCCGGCAGCGTGGGAGGCGCGACGTTCGTGCCGCGGCCGCCCGCAGCTGGCGGAATTGATGCCCTGGCCAGTGGCGCGCGCGGCGGTGGGCTTCCACTCGTGAAGCCACCCTACGGCGAGCTCGTCGCGATCGATCTCGGCCGCGGTGAGATCGCGTGGCGCGTGCCGTTCGGCGACACGCCGTCGGTACGGAATCACCCCGCGCTCGCCGGCGTCACGTTGCCCGCGCGTCTCGGCGTCGCCGGCGCACCCGGTGTCATCGTCACCAGGAGCGGCCTCGTGCTCGGTGGCGGCGGCGACACTGCGTTGTATGCGTTCGACGCCAAGACCGGCCGCGAGCTCGCGCGCCATGAGCTCTCGCGCCGGGCGAGCGCGACACCGATGACGTACCGGTCCAAGTCCGGGCGTCAGTTCATCGTCATGGCCACCGGCAGCGGCGCCAATGCAGCGCTAGTGGCGTGGGCGCTGCGCTAGCACCGCGCGCGCGCGCGGCGCCCGCAGCCTCGACTGTCGCCGGCGGCACCCGAACAATCGCCAGAGATTCCTCTCGGGATATTGCTCCCCGCGTTTTCTGGGCCAATGACCCCGTTGCCAAGAGGTCATTGGCCCTGAAAGCGTGGGACGGGGAATGTCGCAAGCGGAATGTCGCGAGCACAATGCCGCGAGCACAATGTCGCGAGCGCAATGTCGCAAGCGCAATGTCGCAAGCGAGGAGTCCAACTCCGGTCGGCATCGAGGCGGCCCGCCGGCCGTTCCAGGGCCACTGACCCTTCGCCAACGGGGTCACTGGCCCTGAGTCAGCCGGAAGTGGGATCGGCGTGCTGGACCTTCGCGTCAGAGCCGGCCCGCCCCGGTCGCGCGGGCCAATGACCCCGTCATCACAGGGTCATTGGCCCAGAAACTCGGAAAACCAAGATCCCACGAGGGAAGTGCAGGGCCGCGCAAGGCTCGAAAGCCGAGCCATAGCGCCCGGGCCTTGCGGCTCGAGCACCGGCCGCTCTCAGTCCATCTCCATCCACTCATCGGGTTCGTCCTGCGGATGCCGCGCGTGCCAGTTCAGCGCGCGCGCAAGGGCGACGGGGTCCGCATCAATCGCACGCAGCAACGCACGCGCCGGTCCGTGCGGGCGGCGGCGGCCCCGCTCCCAGTTGCGCAGCGTCTCGCGACTGATCCCGATGATCCGCGCGAACTGATTCTGCGTTGCGAGGAACTTCAACCTGATCTGCTGCACGTCGTACTGGCTGAACTCGATCACCGGTTGCCCGGGCCGGACGACGCCCTGGCCGCGCTGGTCGCGATAGAGCGGCTTCAGCGGCCGCTTGATGTGCGCGATCGGATCTTCGAGCGGGTTGACCGGCCGTTCGATGATGCGCGCGCGTTGACGAAGCAATCGCAGGATCGTCTTTCGATTCATAGCCGGCTCGATCCGCAAGCCATATGCCAGCCATCCACGCGCGAACCGCTTGGCGAACGCACGCCGGCCGCGCAGCTACATTGGAGTAATTCCAATCTCACCCGACCCGCCTGATCGCCCGCCAGCCCGGCGCGTGGGCGCCACGTGCGCTGACTGTGACCGGAGGAGGGGAGCCCGAGCGCGTCAACGCGCCGCAAAGTGGGTAGCCCCGGCACCCCCGGGCAAACCATCGAGGTCACGCCCGCGTCTATACGCTCGTGAGCAATGCATTTAAAACATACGTAGTAGGATCCGCCCTGGCGCTGGCCGCCGTCGCCGCCGTATCCGGGCAGTCCGCGAAGCCGAGCTTTACGGGAGTGTGGACCTTTGCAGGGCCCGCACCCCAGCCCGGGTCTGGCGGCGGCGGGACGCTGGCTTTGCTGCCAGAACCGATCACGATCCGTCACACCGCCGGGTCGATTTCCATCGACCGCACGGCATTTGGTCAGAAGTTCACGATGACGTTCACCATCGACGGCTCGAAGGACGACACGAACCGCACCGGTGCGCAGGCGTGGACAACGAAGACGCGCTGGGACGGCAGGGCACTGGTGACGACCGGCACAATCGCGCAGAACACGAGCGCCGGCTTCGAGGAATGGGCGTTCACCGAGACCAGATCGCTCGACGCGCGCGGGCACATGATCGTCGAGACGAAGCACGTCGCAACGGACGGCAAAGTCACGACGGGCAAGCAGGATTGGGCACCCAGGAAATGAAGAACGCCCGTCGAGTCAGAGATCCGCGCAGTTTTCTGCCGCTTACGCCGCGGGTATTTCAAGTCATGCTCGCGCTGGCACCGAAGCCGCTCCACGGCTACGCGATCATTCAGGAGGTCTCTCGCCTCACCGAAGGTGTCATCACGCTGCGCACCGGCACGCTGTATCTGCTGCTGCGGCGGCTGCGCGATCAGAGTCTGATCGAAGAGTCGGACGATCGTCCGCATGCAGACGAGGACGATGACCGGCGCGTGTATTACGTGCTCACGGATCTGGGTCGCGCGGTCGTCGAGGCCGAAGTCCAGCGACTGCGCACGGTCGTCGCAGTCGTCCGAAGGCAGGGCCTGTTCTGGGGCAAATCGTGAAGGCAGAGCGGTTGCTGACGTCGGTGTTCAAACTGATCGTCCGCTTCGCGCCGAAAACGGCGCGGCGGGACTTTGGCGTCGATGCAAGAGCCACATACATCGCGGCCTGCGAGCGCGCGTTTCAGAGTCGCGGCTGGCCGGGACTGGTTCGCTGCGCACTGGCCGAGTGGGCGGATGTTATTCGAGCCGTACTGACTGTCCGTCTCGAGACGCGCCCACGAGCTCACATCGCGAGCCCACGGATTTGGGGCGTGCGTCTCTGGCGCGATGTTCGGCTCGCGGCCCGGTCGCTGCGCACCGGCGGCCTGACGACCCTGACCGCGGCGCTGACGCTCGCCATCGGCATCGGCACCACCGCCGCCATCTTCAGCGTCCTCGACTCCATTCTCTGGCGTCAGGTGCCATTCCGCGATCCGTCGAGCATCGTCGAGCTCGCCAACTTCAACGTCGCGCAGAAGATGACCTATGGTGGCTTCCGCCGCGAGCTGATTCTCGAGTGGCGCAAGCAGACCGACCTCTTTCCGTCGCTCGAGGCGTTCGAGCACGCATCGTTCGTGTTCACCGGCGATCGGGGCACGCAGATGATTCCGGGCGCGGTCATTACGCCCGAGCTGTTTCGCATGCTTGGTGTGGCGCCGGCCACCGGCCGCCCGTTCGGGCCGGTAGATGGGCGAGGCGGCACGGCACAGATTGCAATCGTCTCGACCGAGTTCGCACGCGAGTTCCTGGGCGGGGCAGGCCCGGCCATCGGCCGGGAACTCACGCTCGACGGCAGGCGCTATGGCGTGGTTGGCGTGATGCCGGCGACATTCAGATTCCCCAGCGGCCTGGAACAGATCTGGACTCCCTTCGACATTGACCGGCCGCCCACCGAAGTGCCGCAGCCGCGAGGAATGACCGCCGTGGCGCGGCTCGCGAGTGGGATGAGACGGGACGATGCCGAGCGCCAGGTGCGGGCGCGTGGCGAAGGGTTGAACGTTGCGGCCGGCGGGCGGCAGGGCACGACCGCGGCCCTGATGGGTACCGGCGGCGTAGACGAGGCGAGCGAGCGGTCGCTACAGGTCCTGACCGGGGCCGTGTGCTTTCTGTTTCTGATCGTGTGCGCCAACGTCGCGAATATCACGTTGTCGCGGTCGTCCGCGCGCGCGCGCGATCTTGCGACGTGCTCGGCGCTCGGCGCCGCGCCGGCGGATCTCGGCCGGCTCGCGTTGTTTGAACAAGGGCTGCTGGCCGCAGGCGGCGTCATCGGCGGCGCCGTGCTGGCCTGGGCCGGTGTTGCGGCCGCCGCGGTGATGCTGCCGGAGGCGATGACCTCGAACACCCTCAACGTCATCGATCTGGATTCCCGGACGCTGCTCTTCTTGATGGCCGGCGGCGTCGTCGCGGCGCTTTTGTCCGGCCTTGCTCCCGCGTTTGTCGCGACGAGAACCTCGGTCGTCAGCATCCTCAACAGTGGCGGCCGCGCCGGGTCGTCAACCGCCGCCAATCGCTTTCGCACCGCGCTCGCGATTGTCGAGGTTTCCGTGTCCGTTCTGCTTCTCGTCGGGTCGGCGCTCATGACGCGGACGTTTCTCCATCGGGCCCTCGAGGATCCGGGTTTTGACACCGCGAATCTCGTGTCGCTTCGCGTTGGTTTTCCCGGCCGCTATGGTGACTTGGCCTCGCGCGATCGCGCGGCCTTGGATCTCGTTGCGCGCCTTCAGGGAACAGGCGGCGCCTCGAGCACCGTCGGCGGCCTACCGTCGGACACCGGCCTGCTCAGCTTTGGTCAGTTCGAAGTCGACAGTCGTCTCGGTGTCCGAACCGAGCCGTTGCCGGTCCCGGTCCATGAGGTACCGCCGGACTACTTTGACGTTGTCGGTCTCCGCCTCGTCCGGGGGCGCGCGTTCACCGCGGCCGACGAATCTCCTGTTGTCGTCAATGAGCGATTTGCAAAGAAGTTCTTTCCCGAAGGCGACGCGCTTGGGCATCGCTACCGAGTCGGCGACGGCGTCTGGCGTACTATCGTGGGCATCGTCGCGGACACGTCGGCGGCCACTGCCGGCGGCGACCGCCGGATCGAGGCGTTCTATCCACTTGGCGCCGTCTCCGATGCGTACCGGCCGACGCTGCGTTCATCGAGCGTCGTTGATTTCCGGACCTTCCTTATTCGCGCACCACAGGGTCGCGCCGCCATCCCCGCGCTCACCGCCGTCGTGCAGGCGTTCGACCCATCGCTTGTCGTCTGGAAGTCCGCGATGGTCGAGGACATCCTCGCGGAAGCGATCGCTCGTCCCCGCGCCATCTTCTTATTGATGAGTGTCTTCGCCGGAATCGGCCTCCTGCTCTCAACAGCCGGCCTTTACACCGTCCTGTCGCATCTTGTCTCACAACGGCGCCGCGAATTCGGAGTCCGTCTCGCGCTCGGCGCGAGCGCGTCGCAGGTGCGGCGGTCCGTTCTCGCGCGTGGCCTCGCGATCGCGCTCGCCGGCGTCACGCTCGGCCTCATCGGTACCGTGTCGCTTGCCGGGACGATGAGGGCGCTGCTGTATGAGATGAGTCCGATCGATCCCGCTTCGATCGCGGGGGCGACGCTGCTCGTCGGGCTCACCGCGCTGTTTGCGTGCTGGTGGCCGGCGCGAAGTGCGGGAAGAGTCGATCCGTCGGAGTTGTTGCGAGCGGATTGAGGCGGGGACCGGGCTCCCGCGCGTCGCGTGTCCCGCGATACCCCTTGGGATACTGCTCGTGTCATTTTCTGGGCCACTGACCCCCTGATTACAGGGTCATTGGCCCAGAAACGCTGAAAAGCAAGATCCCACGACGGAGTCCGTGAGCGTGCGTCCCGTGGAAAGTCAGCAAGCCAACCCGCCCGACTGGGTGATGTGCGCTCTCGCCATGGCTGCCAGAATCGCGTCATGGCATCGACACTTACTGACATCTCGAACCAGCTCGCCGACGCAGTCGCGGCCGTCGCGCCCTCGGTTATCCAAGTCCATGGCCGGCGTCAGCCCGCGAGCGGCGTCGTCCTTGGATCCGATCTCGTTGTCACGACGACGCGCGCGATCGGTCAGGAAGACGGACTCTCGGTGCGGACGCCCGACGCCCGGGAAATACAAGCGGAGCTCATCGGCTGGGACCCGGCGACTCATCTGGTCGCACTGCGCGTGCCTGAACTGAGTCTCGCCGCGGCGCCGATCGGCGCCGCGGCGCGCGTCGGTCACATCGGCATCGCGATCGGCCGGTCGTGGAGCAACTCGCTGACCGCCAGCACGGGGACCGTGTCCGTCATGGGCGGACCGCTGCCGACCGGCCGAGGCCGCGCGATGAGGATTGAGGAGATCATCCGCACGACGGCGCCCATGCACCGGGGCTTCGCCGGCGGCGCGTTCGTGAACACGGACGGTCAGCTGCTCGGCATCGCGACCGCCACTGAGATTCGCGGCCTTGGCGTCGTGATTCCCGCCGCGATCGTCACAAAGACCATCGATTCGCTCGTGAAACACGGACGCGCAAAGCGGCGGTACCTCGGAGTCGCCGGCCAGGGCGTACCGCTGGCCGTGGGCCAGCGGCCCGCCACCGGCCAGGCGAGCGGCGTGCTCATCGTCCGCGTCATGGACGGCAGCCCGGCCGAAAAGGCCGGGCTGCTCGTCGGCGACATCCTCATCGCCATTGACGGCCAGGAGCTGGAGTCGCCGGATCGGCTGCTCGACGCGCTCGCCTCAGGCACCGGCCCAACCTCCGTACTTCGAGTACTTCGCGGCGGTTCCGCGTCAGACATCGTCATTGAGGTGGGAGAAAAGTAGTCGGCGGACACGCTACATTCGTTTAGATGCGCGTACTTCTGACAGGCCCGCCGGCCGCTCGCGCTCGCCTCCGCAACGGGCTCGTCGACGCCGGTATCGAGATCGTCGCCGAGTCGGCCGTTCCGCCCGACTCGGCGACGCCCCACTACATCGACGCCATCGTCACCGCCACGCCACGAACGGGGCCGGGTCTGAAGACCCGGCCTCCATACGATCCAGCGTCTGGGTCACTCGCAGAGAGTCGCGATGTCGCCGCAGGTCGCGGCGAAGGGCTGACGCCGCGAGAGCTCGAAGTCCTTGCACTGCTCGCGGAAGGCCTGCCGAACAAAGGGATCGCGCATTCGCTCGGTATCAGCGACCAGACCGTGAAGTTTCATGTCGCCGCCATCATCGGCAAGCTGAGCGCGGCGAATCGCACGGACGCCGTGCGCCGTGCGATCCGCCGCGGTCTAGTCGCGATCTAGCGCCAGCTTCTCCCAGGGAATCAGCACGAACACCCGCCGTTCGCTGCCGCGCAGCACCGTCACCGGTGTTGCGCGGCCGATCAGTTCCTCCGTCAGCAGCCGCTGCAGATCGTCGATGCCCGTGACCGCGCGATCGCCGAGCGCGATGATGAGGTCGCGCTCGCGCAGGCCCGCGGCGGCCGCCGGCGTGCTCGGCTCGACCGATTCCACCCGCACGGCCGACGTCACCGCGAGCGCGAGGTGCCGCGCGAGCTGCCGCGGCACGGGCGCCTTCGACCCCGCGACGCCGATGTAGCTGCGCCGTATCCGGCCGTCGCGAAGCAGCCGGGACACGACGAAGCGGACGGTGTTGCTCGCGATGGCGAACGACAGTCCCTGCGCCGGCATGATCATCGCCGTGTTCACGCCAATCACTTCACCGCGCGATGTCACGAGCGGCCCGCCGGAGTTGCCTGGATTCAGCGCCGCGTCCGTCTGCAGCACGTCGTCCATCAGCCGGCCGGACTTCGCGCGCAGCGATCGTCCGAGCGCGCTCACGACACCCGTCGTCACCGTGCAGTCGAATCCATATGGATTGCCGATCGCGATGGCGATTTGCCCGACGCGGACGACACTCGAGTCCGCCAGCGCCGCGAATGGCAGACGGTTACCGGCGACGCGGACGACGGCAAGGTCCGTGTCCGGGTCGTCACCCAGGACTTCGCCACGCGCTTTGCGTCCGTCCGCGAACGTGATCGACGCGTGCCTTGCGCCATGCACGACGTGACTGTTGGTTACGAGCAGACCGTCGGACGCGAACAGGAAGCCGGAACCGGATCCTTGATTGGCGACTTCGAGCTTCACGACCGCCGGCCCGACCATCTCGACCGCGCGGACGACAGCGTCAGAGTAGGCGTCGAGGAGGGCGGGTTCGGATGAGGCGTGAGCAGGGAGGAACATGATTCAGGCTAGCGGCGCCGCCGGCATGCCGCATCACCTGAATGGGGAGGTCGTGTTGGCTAGGCCTCGAGCAGGTCGTCGAATAGGGCGCGAAAATCCATCAGCGCCTGCCGAATCTCATCTGTCGTTGCCGTCAGGTAACGGCCCACGACCTGATGTGCGTTGCGATAGTGGCTCACCACGGCGGGGTGCTCGACCGAAAGATCTCTCGCCCGGCGTTCGAAGTCCGTCATCGGATAGCCACGGCTCGCCATCAGATTGGTGGCGAGCACATCGGCCTCACGGACGGCCGCGGCCGGATCACTCGCGAACAGCGACTGGACCTGGCGCCAGGCGAAGAGGTACTTGGCGTTCTCGTCCTCGGATAGAGGTCTGATGTGGAAACTGCTGGCCCACCTGGTCCCTGCATCGAACCAGCGATCCGCCCGGTGTGCCCGGACTGCGCGCCGAGCGGGACGCTTGTCGTCCGGGCCGAATGCCGGTTGCAGCCTCGTGTGCCGCAGGACGTACAGGGCCACACCACCGACCAGGATCAGACCCACGATCACCGTGATCACTGCCGCATCGTCCATGTGGTTCCCTCGTGGAATTGCCCGCGCAAGGTGCAATCGAGGTGCCACGGCCGAGCGTCGTCCTCCTTTTTGGCGACGCGGCATGTGGAATGTGTGTACGTACCGTGCGCACCGACAAGCGCTACTTCATGACCACCATTGGGTATTGGTGCCGGGTAGAGAACGGCGCGGGGTGGACGGTGGTGAGTGTGCGGTAACCGTTCACCGCCAAGGATCGGCGACGATGTAGATCTCTCCGCGAAGGGCAGCGACCGCGCCTTCACAATGCTGCTCGAACGTCGCATGGAAGCGTTCGAGTTCTCCCTGCGGCCCGTAGACAACCTCGAGCACGACGAACGATCCGGTTGATGTGTTGCACCCGCGGCCATTACCCGAGAAACTCAGTCCGGAGGAACCGGGCGATTGAAATGGGTAGCGCATGGCGTTGGCGTACGTCCCAGGCACCAGAGGCTGTCCTGAGGGTGCGCTCAAGGCGAGCGACCACCCCGGGGCGGCCGGGGCGAGACCCCGCAGCGATATCTGCACGGCGGATGTGGACTGTGACCAGCCCGAGAACTGCGTCGTCGCCAATGAAAAACTCTGCGACGTGCCTCCACCGATGTAGTCGCCCGCATCGCTCTGAAATGTGAGGAACGTCGACGGCGGCGTCGGGCTCGAGGGGAACTGCGCGAGAGGCGGAGGTGAAGTGGACCCCGCTGCATCGATCCAAATCTGCCCGCGCAGTGGCGTCGACACGCCTTCACAGTGCTGCTCGAACCGCGCGTGGAATCGCTGGATCGTGTTGCCCACGTACACCGCTTCTGCGACCAGGAATCGTCCGGTCACCTGGTTGCATCCGCGACCGCTTCCGTTGAAATCAAGTCCGGGCTGGCTTCCGCGGAACGCAGAGCGCGCGGCGCGCGTGTACAGGCCCGGCGTCAGCTGCTGGCCGGGTGCCGCCGCGAGGCTGAGGCTCCACCAGTTGCCGAAGGACGGTGGAATGTTGAATTGCAGCTCGCCGCTTCCGGCGTTGTAGCTCGCCGTGAACTGGAGCCCTGTCACCGTGTAGCTCGCGGACTGTCCGGCGCCGATGTAATCGCCCGAGTCGCTTTGGAAAGACAGGATCGCCGCCTGCGTGCCGCTGCTGCCCGAAGCGGTCTGCGAAACCGCGACGAGAGTTCCGGCGACGGTCGCAAAGCCCGTTCGAGCATTGCCGGTATTTGCCGCCACCGACAAGGTCGTGCTGCCGCTTCCGGTGCCCGAGGCGCCGTTCGGGAACGTGAGGAACGCGTCGTTCGCTTGCGCAGTCCAGTTACACGTTCCGCCCTGAGTCTGAGTGATGGTCAGGACGAAGTTACCGCCGGCGTCGCTGGCGGGGATCTGCGTCGGGCTGACATTGAAGGAGCATTGGGCAGACGATGCAGCCTGCTGATTGATGGTGACGGTTTGTCCGGCGACGGCGACCGTTCCGGTTCGAGCAGTTCCGGAGTTGACGGCGACGGAGATCGTCACCGTTCCGCTTCCGGTGCCGGACGATCCGCTCGTAACGGTCAGGAACCCGGATTGCGACTGCGCGGCCCACGCGCACGACGTGCCCTGAGTCTGCGTCACCGTGATGTTGATGGTGGCGCCCGAGGCGCTCGGCGATGACTGCAGCGGACTCACAGTGAACGCACAGCCCGGCGGCGGTGGTGGCGGCGGCGCTGGGGCAGGCGCTTGCTGGTTGATCGTGACGGTCTTTCCGGCGATCGTCGCAGTACCGGTCCTCGCAGTCGTGCCCGCCGCAATCGTCAGTACGACAGTTCCATTGCCGGTGCCGGTCGCGCCGGATTTCACGGTGATGAATCCGTCGTTGCTCGTCGCGCTCCACACGCAACTGGTGTCGTTCGTGACGGCGATCGAGACGTCACCGCCGGACGAGCCCGTCGTCACATCCGTGGGCGAGACGGCGAAGTTGCAGACCTGCGGGATTCCGGAGGCCTGCACGATGTCGATCGGTCGATCGGCGACGCGTATCGATCCCAGGCGCCCGGTCCCCGTATTGGCCTGAATCGAAAACCGCGCGGTCCCGTTTCCCGAACCTGTCGCCGATCCCATCACCGTGATGAATGACGAGTTGCTGCTCGCCGTCCAGCCGCATCCGGCTGCCGCCGTGACGGCGACGGCGAGTTCGCCGCCAGACGCGGTCACCGCGATGACGGGCTCGTTGCCGACGGTGTAGCTGCAGTTCGCGTTGCCACTTCCACTGGAGGACGAAGACGAACTCGGGCCGGCGGGATTGTCCTTGCCGCAGCCGGCAAGTGCCGTCACGAGCGCGAGAACCAGGCTGTGGCTGACGAGGCGACGAGTGGTCACGGCGTTGGAAACCGAGATTCTAGTCCAGCGCCAGTCGTCGGGTCCAAACCGCATACACTGAGGCGCGCATGCCACTCACCGCGGGAACAAAACTCGGTTCGTACGAAATCCTGGGAAGTCTCGGCGCCGGTGGAATGGGCGAGGTCTATCGCGCCCGCGACTCGAAGCTTGGTCGTGACGTCGCCATCAAGGTCCTGCCTGAGCGGCTGTCGCAGGATCCGGCCGCGCTCGCGCGATTCGAACGCGAGGCGCGGGCGGTCGCGGCGCTGTCGCACCCAAACATCCTCGCCATCCACGATTTCGGGACTGAGTCCGGTGTCACCTATGCGGTCACCGAGCTGCTCGAGGGCTCGACGCTGCGAGTTCGTATGGGTGATGGCGCGCTGCCCGTCCGCAAGGCCATCGATTTCGCCGTCCACGTCGTCCGTGGCATCGCCGCCGCTCACGAACGCGGCATCGTCCATCGCGATCTCAAGCCCGAGAACATCTTCATCACCAATGACGGCGTGGTGAAGCTGCTCGACTTTGGTCTCGCCAAGAGCGCGGGTCCCGATGGAGGCCGGGGCTTCAGCCCCGGCGAATCGGACGGCGCGACGGCGGCGCAGACACAACTCGCTGCTGACACCACGCCCGGTACCGTCCTCGGCACCGTGGGCTACATGTCACCCGAGCAGGTGCGCGGCCTCGCGACCGACCACCGCACGGACATCTTCTCTTTCGGCGCCGTCTTCTACGAGATGCTGACCGGCCGGCGGCCGTTTCGCGGCGATTCGCACGTCGAGACGATGAACGCGATTCTGAAGGAGGACCCGGCGGAGTTCACCGACGTGACGGCGAACGTGCCGGGGTCGGTCGAGCGGACCATCCGGCGCTGCCTCGAAAAACAGCCGTCAGACCGCTTCCACTCGGCGCACGATCTGGCGATTTCGCTCGAAGCGCTTTCGGGTTCATCGAATTCGAGCGCGGTATCCGAAGGCCGGGGTCTTCAGTCGGCACTCGAAGGAGCCCGGGGTCTTCAGACCCCGGGAATCGGGCGTTCGGGATTTCGCCTGAGTCCATTGCTCGCCATCGCCGCGCTCGTCGTCGTGGCCGCCGCCGGCCTCTGGGCGGGCCGCGCGATCTGGGCGCCGCCACCGTCAACCGTCACCGAGTTCCAGCGGCTGACGTACCGGCGCGGTCCCATTTTTTCGGCAGCGATGGCGCCTGACGGCGCCACGTTCTATTACTCAGCGCGGTGGGAAGGCACGCCCCTGCAGATCTACTCGACTCGGGCGGAAAGCCCTGAGTCACTCGCGTTGCCGTACCTCAACGCCAATGTCGCGTCGATTTCCACCAAAGGCGAGCTCGCGCTCATCCGCGACCGCGTCAACATCACCGGCTATGCCAACATCGGCACGCTGGCGCGTGCGCCGGTTTCAGGAGGCGCCGGCCGTGACGTCCTCGAAGGCGTCCAGCACGCGGACTGGCTTCCCGACGGATCCGACCTCGCCGTCTCGCACGTCGTCGATGGCAAGTACCGCGTGGAATTTCCGATCGGCAAGGTCGTATACGAAACGACGGGCTGGGTGAGCCACGTGAGCGTGTCGCCCGACGGGACACGCGTGGCGATTCTCGATCAACCCAACGTCGGCGACGACCGCGGCGGCGTGTCGATCATCGATGGGTCCGGCGCGCGGAAGCAGATTCCCGTGGAGTGCGAAAGCGCGCAGGGCATTGCGTGGACGGCGTCCGGCCACGAGGTGTGGTTCACGTGCGCATCCAAGGGTCTGTGGCGCTCGCTGCTCGCCGCCACACCGGAGGGCGTCGTGCGGACGGTGTTGCGCGTGCCGGGCACCATGATTCTCGGAGACATCGGCGCGGACGGTACCGTGCTGCTCACGCACGACAGTTCGCGGCGCGGCGTCATTGCGCTCGCGCCCGGCGACACAAAGGAACGCGACGTCTCCTGGCTCGACTGGACGCAGCCGATGGCGCTGTCGGACGATGGACGGACGCTCGTCATCGGAGAAGAGGGCGAGGGTGGCGGTCCCGGCTACGCGACGTTCCTCAGGAAGACCGACGGATCGCCGGCGATCCGGCTGGGCGCGGGTGAGGGCCTTGCGCTCTCGGCCGATGGCCGCTGGGTGATCGCGCAGAAGCAGGATCCACCGAGCCAGCTTGTGCTGATGCCGACGGGTGCAGGCGCCGCGCGCGCACTGACGAAGGACGACATCACCCACACCGACGCGCGGTTTCTGCCGGACGGCAAGCGGTTTGTTTTCATTGGATTCAAGCCCGGCCGGCCACCGCGCACGTGGGTGCAGCCGCTCGAAGGCGGCGAGCCCACGCCGGTCACGCCCGAGGGTACGACCGGGGTTCTTGTCACACCCGACGGCACGCAGCTTGTCGTGCGCGCGACGGATGGATCGCGATCGCTGATGCCATTCCCTCCATCGACGGGCGCCGCGGTTCCCCTCAAAGGCCTCGAGCCTCCGGACAACATCATTCGCTTCACGCCTGACGGACGCAGTCTGTTGCTTCGCCGGAGGAAGGTGCCGAACGACGGCTCGCAGCAGATCTTCCGCCTGGATCTCGCGAGCGGCGCGCGCACGCTCGTCCGTCTGATCGCGCCCCTCCCCGAATCAGTCGCCAATGGCGGCGTCGGCCAGGTTCTTATGACGGCCGACGCGAGCGCCTACGTATACGGCTACGGCGTCACGCACTCGGATTTGTTTCTAGTGAAGGGTTTGAAGTAGCTATCGACTGAACTTCCACAGCGCCATGTTCGTGCCCAGTCCGAACGCGACGATCTTTCCGTCCGGCGCCCATGTCGCAGCGTGGAAGTCCAGGCCGGTGGCGATGTTCACGCGCTTCAGATCGCCGGTCGCAAGGTCGAGCACGCCGACGTACCAGTACCAGGAATCCGCGGCCCCCACGGGCATCACCAGCTTGCCGCGCCGGACCGAGCCGGGCGCGAGCCCGTAGACGATCATCCGGAGATCGCCCTTAATCGCGATCGGCTGCGGCGTACCGCCCTTGGACGACAGACGCACCAGCCGGTATCCCGTGCCCTCGTCGAGTTTCACGATGAGGTCGCCGTTGTCGGGATCGACGGCGAACGAATCGCCGGCGCCGACCGGACGCGTCTCTCCGGTCGCGATCGTCACGGCGGAAATTGATCCGGCTGCCGCCACGTACAACGTCGTACCGTCCGGTGAGGCGCCCAGGCTCGTCGGAAGGCCCTTGGTCTTGAACCGTTGCAGAATCCTTCCCGTGTTCAGCGCGACGATACCGATATCGGGCGCGTCTTCGGCGCCGATCAGCAACGCCGCGCGGTCGTTGCCGACCATCGACATCGGGTTCCGAGTGTCCTCGCTGGATTCGACGAGCTTCACGGGATCCTTGCCCGGCGCGATGACCACCACGCGCGGACCGCTGCCAATGCGCGAGACGGCCAGCGCGCGGCCTTCCGGCAGCGGAGCGAGGCCGCGCGTGAAAGTGTCGTCGAGAGCGATCCGCTCGGGGTCGGCGCCCGACTCCGCGAATCTCAACACCTCCGCCGCACGCGCCAGCAGTCCAATGTAGAGCGAGCCGTCCGGCGCCACGTCGAGATCCGGTTGTTCGAGGAGGGTCAGAAGCGGAGTTGTGGTGCCCTTCCCATCGGTCGTCACGCGCAGGACCCGATACGAGCTCCCCACGCGCACTGAAATCACGGCGCTGCGATCGCTCGGGTCCACGGACATCGACACGATATCCGGAGGCAGCGTGGCGCCAATCGGCTTCATCTCTTGCGACGCCAGGTCCAGGATCTGCACCGAGTCGCGTTCGAGCGGCGTCTTGAGTGCGCGGCCCACAATGAGGGCGCGATTCGCGTCAATCGCATGGATGGGTGCGATCGAGTCGCTCTGGATCACGACCGGAAGCGCCTCCACCTTGCCCGACGCAGGCCAGAAGCGGTGCAGCTGGATCACGCGATTGGCATTCGGCCGGCCGAACAGGATGCTGCCGTCGGGCACCGACGCCGGATTCTGTGCGTTCTCGATGAGCAGGCGCTCCTCGCCGCCCAGCGCGGGCACGCTGTAGATCCCGTTCGGCGAGTCGATGCCCCGGTCGTAATAGATGTGAGAGCCGTCCGTCGACCAGGCCATCGTGAATGTAAGGCCATGGGTGCGATCGCGCGTGAGCTGCGTCCAGACCCCGGTGCCGGGCTTCATCACCGACACCTGCGACAGGCCGTCGGTGACGGACATGAACGCGAGCAGGTGGCCGTCGGGCGACAGTCGCGGACGATACGAGATGCTCGGACCACCGAGGCGGGCGCTCGTCCATTCGACCGGCGGGGGAGGCACGCGCGATGCGCGATATGCGAAGCCGAGGATGGCGCCGGCGGCCAGGGCGACTGCCGTGAATCCGATGAGCACGCGCGTGGGCCATTGACCCCGTGCTCTTGGGCCATTGGCAACCCCTGCGTCCGTCGCCGCGACTCCGCCAATGGCGGAGTCGCTGTCCGCCATTGGCGCATCGAGTTCATCAATCTCAAGGCGCGCGTCCGCGATGTCGTGCAGCCGTTGCCTTGGGTCTTTCTGCAGACAGCGCACCAGCAGCTTGCGAATCGCGCGCGGTGTGTCGGCCGGCAGCCGCGACCAGTCCGGATCTTTCGTGACAACGGCGGCAATCACGTCGGTGACGTTGTCGCCCTGTCCTGAGCCGGTCGAGGGGCCTTCGAAGGGACGTCTGCCGGTGAGCATCTCGTAGAGCACGCATCCGAACGCCCAGATGTCCGCGCGCTTGTCGACCGCGCGCCCTCGCGCCTGTTCCGGCGACATGTAGGCCGCAGTACCGAGGATCAGACCCTGCTGCGTCATCGCCGGCGACGTCATCGTGGCGGCGCTATGGAGCCCGGGGTCTTTAGACCCCGGGAATCCAGTCGGGTCACTCGCTTTCGCAAGGCCGAAGTCGAGGACTTTTACTGTGCCGTCCAGCCTGACCTTGACGTTCGCCGGTTTCAGATCGCGGTGGATGATTCCCGCCGCGTGCGCTGCTTCCAGCGCGAGCGCGATCTGGCGCGCGATGGGCAGCGCGTCTGCGAGATGGAGCCCGGGGCCTTGATGGCCTTGATGGAGCCCGGGGTCCTTAGCCCCCGGGTTAGGAGCCCCCGTGTTAGCGCGCGCGATCGTCGCCGACAGATCCTCCCCGGCGACGAACTCCATCACCAGAAAGACGATGCCTGGTGCGGACGGCGCCGAAGCGTTCGCCACCGTTCCCGAGTCGTAGATCTGCGCGATGTTCGGGTGATTCAGCGCCGCGAGCGCCTGCGCCTCGCGGTCGAACCGCGCCGCACGCTCAGGATCCGCCGCGAAGGCGTCCGGCAGGACTTTCAGTGCGACCTCGCGCTGCAACCTCGTATCGCGCGCGCGATAGACCTGTCCCATGCCGCCTTCGCCGATGAGGCTGACGATCTCGTACCCCTCGAGGCGGGTGCCGGGGGTCAGAGGCATGGTGTAGAGGACACTGCGCGGGAGTTTACTGTGGTCGGCGGGGGATTCCTAAGTGAGCGTAGACTTCTGCGCATGCCTCGAACCATCCCGCTTGCCGCAGCCATCCTCCTCGTCTCGGCACAACTGATCGCCCAGCAGAAGCCCGCAGCCGACGGCGTCCCCGTCAACGCTGCCGGCGACCCGCAGTACTCAACATTTTCTTTGTGCGCGATCGATCCCGAAACACAGCAGTCGGGCGCCGCCGTCACCACGCGCGTGCCGTTTGTCGGCCGCGCCGTGCCGCACGTCCGTGCCGGTGTTGGCGCCGTGTGCACGCAGGCATCGACGCGTGTCGAGTACGGGCCGCAGGGATTGGATCTACTCGCGAAGGGCGTCGAGCCGAAAGCCGTTCTCGAGCAATTACTTGCGAGCGACCAGCAGCGCGAGTCGCGCCAGGTCGGCGTCATCAATATGAAAGGTGTGGGCGCGGCGCACACCGGCAAGAGCAACGGCAACTGGGCCGGCAGCAAGCAGGGCCTGAACTACACCGTGCAGGCGAACATCATGGTCGGGCCCGAGGTCGTGGACGCGGTCGCGGCGAGCTTCGAGTCCACGCAAGGCACCGGCATGCCGCTCGCCGAGCGCATGATTCTCGCGCTCGAGGCTGGCCACGCGAAGGGTGGCGACCGCCGATGGGGCAGTCTGCAGTCGGCCGCGATCAAGATTGCGGATCCCAAGAATCCCGGCCGCGGCGGCGACTACATCGCGCTCGCGATCGAGGTCGGCGAGCACCCCGAGCCCGTCGCCGAAATGAAGCGCATCTACTACACCACCGCGCGCCGTCTCGGCTATCGCGCGTTCTCGCGCATCGAGGGCCCCGACGTCATAGAGCTCAAGCGCATGCTCCACGCGCTCGGCTACTGGAAGCCCGAGCTCGCCGCGTTTCCGGAAGGTCAAGGTCAGCAGGCGCCGCAGGGACTCAACCGGTACGACGATGAGGCGATTGCCGCGGTGGACAAGTTCCGGACGGAGAAGGGACTCAACTATCAGGGGAATCCGCCGGGGCTGGTGGACGAACGCTTCATCGCCGCGCTACGCGCGGCGTATTACGCGAAGAGAAAGGGCGGGTAGGGGGCGCCCAGGCACGTTACCGAGTGCCATTCGGCTGTTAACCGGAGGGTTGCTGGTTCGAATCCAGCCCGAGGAGCCAAACTCAACAATTTCGCGAAACTCGCGGTCGAGATCGTCCGACTGTGATCCGATTGTGATCCGACTCGCGTCGCACGCGGCGTCGTGCGCGATGAAGCGCCCCTTCTTGCGCGGCCGCTCGGTGAACTTCGGCAGTTGCATCGAGAACGTGGGCTCGAGCGCCTTCGCGGCTTCGTCCAGAGCCTTCCGGCGGATGTGGCTGTACGTCTTCATCATCGACGGGGAGACGTGGCCCATCTGCGCCTGAATCACCCAATCCGGTTGCCCTGCCTCGCAGAGTCGCGTCAACGCCGTATGGCGGCCATCGTGAAAGCGGACGTGTGGCAATCCTGCAGATGCGCGGAGGGATCGCCACGAACCGCGCCACGATGTGATGGGCTGCGTGGGATCGATCTGATGAGCTCGACCCTGCCAAGGGAAGACGAAATGATCGTTTTCTGTGAATCCCAGCTGATTTGCTCGACTCCAAAGCTCCCGAAGGGCAGTCACGCACGCGTCGTTGAGGCTCGGATCCCGCCAACCAGCTGGCGTCTTTGAGCGCCTAACCTGGATGCGGGCACGGAGGAAGTCCACGTGCCTCCATTGCAAGCCCTTGATTTCGCAGGCGCGGAGACCGCAGTAGAACGACAGCGCCGCAGCAACGTAGGCGAAGATCCAGTCGACGCGCGACTGCGCCGCCAGGAACAAGCGCTGTTGTTCCTCATCCGTCAGAGCCTGGCCGACTGGCGGTTTTGTGTTCTTGAGGGCGCGATAATCCTCTTCAAAGCGGTACCAGAGGCGGGCATGACGAAGGAGTTGCCTGAGAACTGAGAGCTCGCCATTGATCGTCTTCGGTGCCCTTCCCTCATCCGTACGCTGTGCCTGATACATCGTCAAGTGATCGATTGTCAGCGTCTTCAGCTTGACGTCGCCGAGCACCGCGACAAGTCGTCGGCCGTTCTCGATCCAGTACTGCTGCATCCGCGGCGACACTTGGGCCCGGCGCTCGTGGACGTACGCGGTAATGGCGCCTGTGATGGACTGCGAGCCGAACTTCTGCCGACGCCGGGCTGGGTCGGGCCGACGGTTTCCGAACTCAGCTATCCGTTCCTTCTCGAGTTTGCGGGCCTCGCGCAGGTCGGACACACCCAGCGGCTCGCGATGCCGCTGGCCATTCACGACCACATTTATCCAATATTTCCGGCCCCGCTTCCACAGACCAATCGCCGTGGTTCCTTACGACGCGGGCGCGCGATTCGCGCTGTCCGAGCGACAGGCTTCGACGAAGCGCACAACGTCCTCCTCAGGGTACCGCACAGCACGGCCGAAACGCACGAAGCGCGGGCCCTTGTTCTTGATCCGCCACGCGCGGAGCGTTGCGACAGACAGTCGAAGGCGTGCCGCGACTTCGTGTTCGGTCAGAGTTTGCACGTTTCCGTGAGACATGAGGTCATGGACTCCGTGATTCAGGGCACTCAGGGAGAGCTGACGCGGTGGTCCTGCACGGCCACTGGATACAGGAATCCCTAGGCGCCCACGAGGACGGAGCGCTCTCGTCGGCATGCCAGCTGCCGAGGGTTGGCCGATGGACCACCTAACTGATCTGACGCCACTTTTCCGGCAAACCTTACCGCTGCGACGTGGCACACGCCGGCCCGTCGAATTCTGACGTGGGAAGCAGCCCTTCCGTCGTCGAGCGTATGAGTCCCGGCGACCGGTCAGCCCCGGTTCGTGTTCGTCGTTACCCATCGGGCGCGTAGATAACGGCGAACAGCTGTGAAAAGCGCGCCGATCCAAGCGGATCCTCCGCTCAAGATAACCCCGCAATCTGCCCACGAGGTCAATAGCTGCTGCCTCGCGCTCAACCCGAGCTGTTCCGCCATGCGGAGGCCATGCTTGCGGAGCTTCAGGACGACGGCGCGAAGGCGACGCTGGGCGAGCAGCGGCCGGTGTCATCCGGCGGCGGGGCGTCGGCGGGTTTGGTGAAATTGGGCGGCCAACCGCCCGCAAGCGCTCTTCCTGAGCCCCACACTTCGACTACGCTTTCAGCACGACATGCGCCTCACCGACTACCACGCGAAGTACTTCGCCCATGGACTGACCCGGCGGAATCCCTCCGACGGCGCGGAGCGCCTGGCCGGCACCTTGGTCGATGCGCAGGTCGACTTGAACCCTCATCAGGTCGAAGCGGCGCTCTTCGCATTTCGGTCTCCCCTATCGAAAGGCGCGCTGCTCGCGGACGAGGTCGGCCTCGGCAAGACGATTGAGGCCGGCTTGGTGATTGCTCAGCGTTGGGCCGAGCGAAAGCGCCGGATCCTAATCATCACGCCGTCAAACCTGCGGAAGCAGTGGCATCAGGAGATGGCGGAAAAGTTCTTTCTGCCGTGCCGGATTCTGGAAGCCAAGTCCTACAACGAAGCCATCAAGCAGGGAAACTTTAAGCCGTTCTGTCACGACGGGCAGATTGTGATTTGTTCCTACCAGTTCGCGCGGTCGAAGGCGGCCGACGTTAACGCAGGAGCGTGGGACCTCGTCGTCATAGACGAGGCGCATCGGCTCCGCAACGTTTACAAACCGTCCAACATCATCGCGAACACATTGAAGGGCGCCCTACAAGGCAGCCCGAAGCTGCTTCTGACAGCGACACCGCTGCAAAACTCATTGCTCGAGCTCTTCGGACTGATGAGCTTTGTTGACGAATACGCCTTCGGCGACCTTGCGAGCTTTCGGGCGCAGTTCTTGAACCTCAGCGCGACCGAAGTGTTCGAGACCCTGAAAGCGCGTCTCCGTCCGCACTGTCATCGAACGCTCCGCCGGCAGGTCACGGCCTACGTCTCCTACACCAAGCGGCATCCGCTCGTGCAGCCGTTCAGTCCGGAGGAGGGTGAAGATCGGCTCTACAACCTGGTCTCGGAGTACTTGCGACGAGACAACCTGCAGGCGCTCCCAAACAGCCAGCGCTCCTTGATGACGCTGGTCCTCCGCAAACTCCTCGCATCTTCTACCTTCGCAATTGCTGGAGCACTGGACACGCTGATCGCGCGCCTTGGTCGCCGTTTGAAGAAAGCCGAACCCACGGTGGATCCGATGGAAGCGCTCGCGGACGACGTCGACGGTCTTGATGAACTGGCCGACGAGTGGGAAGAAGACGAAGATGCAGCGCCGCCGCTGACCGATGAGGACCGGGTCGCGCTTGCGGCTGAAATCCAGGATCTCGAGTCATTTCGCGACTTGGCCGTATCCATCACGACAAACGCTAAGGGCCGGGCGCTCCTGGCGGCGCTCGACCGCGCCTTTTCCGATGCGGCTCGCCTCGGCGCGGCCCGCAAGGCGATCATCTTTACCGAGTCGCGCAAGACGCAGGACTATCTGCTACGAGTGCTGGCTGAGAGCCCATTCTCGGACGGCATCGTACTTTTCAACGGTTCGAACAGCGATCAGCGCTCGCGGCAGATCTACGCCCAATGGCTGGAGCGGCACGAAGGCTCAGACCGCGTCACCGGCTCGCGCAGCGCTGATATGCGGTCGGCTCTGGTCGACTACTTCCGCGAGGAAGGCCAGGTCATGATCGCGACGGAGGCGGGTGCCGAGGGCATCAACCTCCAGTTCTGTTCGCTGGTCGTCAACTACGACCTGCCTTGGAATCCACAGCGCATCGAGCAGCGAATCGGCCGGTGCCACCGCTACGGTCAGAAACACGACGTCGTCGTTGTCAACTTCCTCAATCAGAAGAACGAGGCGGACCAGCGCGTGTTCCGGCTGTTGTCGGAGAAGTTCGCGCTCTTCGAAGGTGTGTTTGGTGCCAGCGACGAAGTCTTAGGCGCCATCGAGTCGGGAATCGACTTCGAGAAGCGGATCGCCAGGATCTACCAGCAGTGCCGGACCCCGCAGCAAATCCAGCTCTCGTTTGACGAGCTGCAGGAGGACCTCAGCAGCGAAATCGACCAGGCGCTTTCACGCACGCGGCAGCAGCTCTTCGAGCACTTTGATGAAGAGGTTCGGGAAAAGCTCAAGGTCAACCTTCGAGACAGCCAGGAGCACCTGAATCGGTACGAGCGACTGCTAATGGATTTGTCGCGACACGAGCTGGCGCACAACGCCGAGTTCATCGAGGGCCGCTCGGCGTTCCGGTTGCTGAGCCTGCCCGACGGCGTGTGATCCGATGTGCCGCTCGGTCTCTATGAATTGCCGCGCCGGTCCGGCGAGGCCCACTTCTACCGGCTCGGTCATCCATTGGCGGAGTGGGTGCTGCAACGAGCCAAGGCGCGGTCGCTCGATCCGGTCGAGATTGTCTTTGATTACGACGGCCGCGACGCACGGGTCAGCACGCTGGAGCCACTACGGGGACGGTCGGGGCAACTCGTTGTGTCGCGGCTCACGGTTGAAGCGCTCGACAGGGCCGAGGACCATCTGCTGCTGGCGGCCCGTGTCGATGCTGGCGACCTGATTCCGCCTGAGACAGCGGCCCGGCTCTTTTCCTTGCCCGCCGCGATTGGCGGGCCCTCGCAGAGCTGCGTCGCGGCCAACCTGGACGAAGAGCTTGCGACACAGCAGGCCGCGATCCTCGGGGCTATATCCGCGCGCAACGGCAGGTTCTTCGACGATGAGACGCGGAAGCTGGATGAGTGGGCCGACGATCTCAAGGTGGCGTTGGAGCGCGAGATCAAGGACATGGACCGCCAGATCCGCGAGGCTCGCCGGGCGGCGTCGCAGGCGGGGTCTTTGGAGGGGAAGCTGGCGGCACAGAAGCAGATCAGGATCTTGGAGGGGCAGCGGAACGCGAAACGGAAAAGCCTGTTTGAGGCGCAGGATCAGATCGATGCCAGGCGGGAGGAGATCATCCGGGGGATTGAGGCCAGAATGACACCGATCGTCGTTCTGATGCCGGTTCTCGACTTGACGTGGAGGTTGACCTAACGATTGACAGTTAGGTAACACTCAGTGGTATAGTGTTCCCAGTTTGGGAACACCGCATGTTTGGAGAGACTGCCTTCACCAGATGACCCTCGTCGGCAAGCGCCTCTTGACTGAGTTCGCCCAGCGTCACGCGGCGGCCCGCGACACGATAGCCGCCTGGGCGGCCGAAGTGGAGGCTGCCGCGTGGCGGTCGCCGGCAGACCTGAAGGCCAGGTACGCCTCTGCGAGCATCGTCGCGAACGACCGTGTTGTTTTCAATCTGAAGGGGAATCGCTTTCGCCTGGATGCTCAAATCAACTACTCCGCGCAGATTGTCCTAGTGCGGAGGATCGGCACACATGCGGAGTACGACTCATGGACATTCTGAATATTGACGTGCCAGTCAGGGTGATCGAGTCTGAGGTGGACTACTCGACCGCCTTGGAGCAGATGGCTGAGTTGATGGCAAGCGAGCCCGCTCCCAACTCGGATGCGGAGCGCCTGTTGAAGACGCTGGCCGTGCTGGTGCGTGACTATGAGTCGGCCCGCTATCCCGTTGTCCCTCCGGATCCCATCGAGGCCATAAAGTTTCGGATGGAGCAGCAGGGACTGGCCCCGAAGGACCTGATTCCATACCTGGGCAGCAGAAGCCGCGTCTCCGAAGTGCTCGCAAAGAAACGGCCACTCACCCTTTCGATGATTCGAAGCCTACATCGAGGCCTTGGCATTCCGGCGGCCAGCCTGTTGAGCGATCGGGGCGACTCGAGCGCGAGCCTGGAACTTGACTTGATGCGCGTGCCCTTCGCGGAGATGCGCAAGCTGGGATGGATCGATCATTTGCCACGAGATGCATCGGGGAAGCAGCGAATTCTCGATTCGTGGATGAGCTCGATTCGAATGCTCGAGTTCTCGCCGTTGTATCGGCGCCATGTGCGCTCGGCTAAGTCGGTGGACCAAGAGAGGTTGTATATCTGGACGATCCAAGTTGCGAAGATGGCGCTGGAACATCCGCCAGTTGGGAAGTTCGACCCTACATGGTCTTTGGATTTCATGCGTGAAGTTGCTCGAATCAGCGCCTTTAAGGACGGCCCGTCCTTGGTGAAGGAGTTTCTCGGCCAGCACGGGATTCTGATGCTTGTCGTGCCGACACTGTCGCCTTGGTTGGATGGTGCGGCGATGATGTGCCGAAACGTGCCGGTGATTGCATTGACGCTCCGCCATAACCGGCTCGACAATTTTTGGTTTGTCCTCATGCACGAGCTGGTGCACCTGTTCAAGCACCTGGGCCCCGAGGCCGAGTCGTTCTATGACGACCTCGACTCAGACGATCAGGCCGATCCAAAAGAAATCGAGGCCGACCACCTAGCGGCCGAGGCTCTGATTCCGTCGAGTGAGTGGCAGGCGAGCCCGGCGAGTAAGTTGCGAAGCGCCGACGCGGCAAGACATCTGGCCCAGCGACTGAAGATTCATGAAGCGATTGTCGCTGGCAGAATTAGGAAAGCGTACAAGGACTACAGAGTCTTGTCGGGCATGGTCGGTCAGGGAGAAGTGCGCCGGCACTTTCCAGAGTTCGAGGGGTAAGCGATGTTTGGACACAAGCACTACGTGTCGGTGATGCGAGCCAAGCCCGCTGAGCTCAGGGCACTTCGAGATCTGGCGCCAGCCTTGCGGCCCTGGACGACTCCCTTGCTCGAATGTCCGCTTCGAGTCGTCAGCGATTGTCAATCGCGCCGCGACTTTGAGGCCAAGTTCGACGCAATCGTGCGTCACCTTTCTGGATGGTCGCGCCGGACGGTGTTCCTTGATTTCTCCATGGTGCGAGAGGAGAAACCCCACTCGATCGAAGTTATCGCCGACCGGGCCGCCCTTCTTGGAATTCGGCCGGTGCCGGTGGTGTCTGTGAAGGTCCCTCAGCCGGCGGAATACGATCGGTCGATTCAGGTGGTCTTGTCGCGACATGGATCGTCGTTGGGTTTGAGAGTCAGTCCAGAAGTGCTGAGAAGTGAGTCGATTGGCGAAATGGTCCAGGCCCGCCTGGCCCGCTTTGGTGCGTCACCGTCTCAGGTGGACCTGCTGATCGATCGTGGTGGCGTCGATGCGGGCTCAGTCACTTATCAAGAATTCGCGTACCGCATTCCATCTATTGAGGCGTGGCGAACGCTGACGGTGCTCGCTGGCAGTTTTCCAAAGGACTTGGCCGATCTCGCCCGCAACGAAACTCATCGCCTTCGGCGGTTCGAGTTTCGGCAGTGGCGCGATCTCGGCTCGTGGTCTGGGCGTCGTCCAGCCTTTGGGGACTATACGGTCCAACACGTGGTCTTCAGAGAACCCGTGAGCGTGCCGAATCTCAGCGCCAGTATCAGGTACACGATCGAGGACGACTTCCTCGTCTTGCGCGGGGAGGGAGTCCTGAATCCGAGCGGGCCCGGGCGTGGCCAGTGGAGCGCCTGGGCGGCCCTGTTGGCAGAAATGCCGGAGTTCTTCGGTGCGACGTTTAGCGCGGGAGATCGATACGTCGTCGAGCGAGCCAGAGACTGGAGCAACCCAGGCACCGCCCAGAAATGGCTGCAGGCGGCTTTTAGCCATCATGTGACGACCACCGCGTTGCAGGTGGCCGGCCGTCTGGATCGAGTCCGGGAGGTGGCCGCAAATGTCTCCGACTGGACGTCGGTCGTCGACCTCGGTCGCCCGGAGGCGGCGCTGTAATGCCGAGCGCCGCGTCCGTCCAGGTAACCGAGGTCCTGAGGCAGCGATATTTTCCTATCATGTCCGCGCTTTCGAACAACTGGACTCCGGAGCAACACGAAAAGAATCGCCTAAGCCGGTCTCTTGCCGCCTTCGCCATAGAGGAGTTCGGCGGGTTGGTTCCGGCCCAAGCCGCATACAAGGTATGTGACGGCGGGAACTTAGGGGTATTACAATCATCCAACTACTCAGCTGGTTTTGCTGAGAGCCTATAGAGGTGTGACATGACGGGTCTTGGACCGTTAGCGATCTCGATCCTGCTTGTCGCAGTCACCGTTGGCCAGACATCCACGCAGAATGGTGAAC
This sequence comes from Vicinamibacterales bacterium, assembly GCA_035606665.1. Lineage (GTDB taxonomy): Bacteria > Acidobacteriota > Vicinamibacteria > Vicinamibacterales > SCN-69-37 > DASUGC01. Next base: position 216,024 of record DATNEY010000026.1, read on the forward strand.
TAGTCCGGGCAGCTTCGGACCTCGCGGCGCGCATTGCAGCCCTCGCTCCTGGCACCACCGTCGGCGTGGTCGATTTCACGGATCTGCAGGGTCGGAAGACGGAACTGGGGCGCTCCCTCTCAGAGGAGTTGTCCGTTGCTCTAGTCAATACTTCCAAAGGCCTTCGGATCATCGATCGCGCCAACATCCGTGAGTTGCTCGCCGAGCAGAAACTGGCACAACAAGGAGTCATTGATGAAAGGACTGCGGCCCAACTGGGTAAGATCGCGGGTCTGAGGGTTGTGATCACCGGAATAGTCAGAACTGAGACCTCTGACACGGCCCGAGTAACGCTGAAGGCCGTTGATACTCAAACGGCGGAGACTCTCGCAGCCGCAGCGCTCACCATGCCGATCTCAATGGCTTCGCGACTGGACAGAGACCTCCTTGACCCGCCGCGGGTGTCGAATGCCGCGCCGAATGTTCGGCCGTTTCAGAATGCCTTTCTGACGATGACTGCGGATTCCGCAACTTTCTCAGCGTCTTCCGGGCCAGCGGAGGCATCCGTCAATTTGTCATTCGTGATCGAAAGCAGGACATCCGCCGAAGAGCTTCTTCTCTGCGTGGAAAAAAACCTCGTTGATGACCGGGGGACCGACTGGACCCTAGTCAAAGGCACCAGCCTTGCCGCATTAGCTGAAGGGTACAACGTTACGTACAGTTCAAGCGGCGGCAACACATTCGACCTGGCAGCTCACACTAGGCTGCCGCCAGGTGTCCGCGAGACCGTGTTCATGCGGTTCAATGGTGATCGCTCACAATCGCGTCCTGCGACCGTGGACCTGTCGATGAAGTGTTACCGAAGGCGCGGGAACGTCGACGAACCGTTTTCGATCACGATCTCGAGGATACCCATCGGCGGGACCGCTCCGGGCCGACCGGTGGTGTTCTGTGGTGCTTGCGGCCAATCGAATCTAGATAGGTTACGTTCGTGCGCGTTTTGCGGTGCGCCGCTGTCTGCCACGTCTGAGCTGGCCTCCGCCGCCACCATCGTCGGTCTCGCTTCGGGTGCCAGAGAGTCGTCCGGAAGTCGAGCAGCGTCGATTCGCAGTTCATTGTCGAGAGCCTTCGACCTGACCAGTGACGCGCTTGAATAGACGACGACAGCAAGCCGCTATTCAATCGTGATCGGCTCTTGTGCCAGTGCAAGACGGACTGAGCGGCGCGTGTCTGAAATGGGACCGTACCAGATCGCCACACTGAGCAGCATCTGACCCTTCGGCCACTGCGACTTTAGAGTCAAGATCCGTTCGACGGTGCTTGCGCCAACGGCGATCGTCGCTTCTTGGTCCTCGGTGGCATCGTAGAAATAGCGGTCGCCCCTCGACAAGTCGGCACCAAGCCACCCATCGAAACCGAATGGCAGCCCACTGTGCGCCTTGTAGATTAGGCGGAGAACAGAACCCTGAGGAACGGAGCCATCACGCTGACTCTTGAATAGACGGTCTTCCTTCTCCTTCGCCGCGCGCGATGCGACGCCGTCGAAGCCGGCGTCGACGCGTGGCGACCCGTCCTCATTCGTGTCGTAGAGGCCCTCCAAGATCGGGCCGCGCGGGCGTTTTGCGCCCTCCAACACTGTCGAGCGGCCCAGACTCAACTTCACAAGCGCCGTACCCGTCGCGGCGCGGATAGCCTCGTCTCGCTTTCTAGCAAGCCATTCGTAACGGTACGCTCCATCGGGTCTTATCGAGCGCGCCTTCAGGAACTCTCGCAGGTCCAGTAACCCGATTGCGTCACCGGGTATTTCGCCGTGATCTAGCGAGACCTGCGGCCACAGGTATTTGCGCCACAGTCTCTTGGCCAGGTCACGCCGATGCTCGCAGGGGAGCTGTTGCCACACTGCGTCGAACCGGCGTCCCAGCTCACTCACCGTGGATGACAGAGACTGGACATCCCGATTGGCCGGTAACTCGGCCTGCAGGCCGGCGCAAAAACAACTCGCGAACTTCGTACGGACCTCATCGAGAACCGTGTCGCCCATCCCACCGCCAGGAAGGTTGGCCATCGGTGGGAATTCGCAACGAGCCCACGCGCTACAGCAAGCATCCAGCACGTCGTGGCCAGACACTAGCCGTAACGGCGCAAGGGAAACGGCAACAAACTCGCGTTCATCATGCTTGGCCTGTCTTTCTTCGGCTTCACGTCGCAACACGTCCTCGGCCTCTGCCGCTCGGTGCTGCGCCTCCAGCAGGAGTTGGTAATCACCCCACGTTGTCCGCGGGTCAAGTTTCAGCCAGTCCAAGTACCGATCCAAATCGATGTGCTTCAGCACGACCTCTCGGAGTAACTCGCCCTCCTCGGAGGTGACGGGGCTTGAAAGTCGGTCTCGCATTACGGGAAGCCGCGAAGCCATCCAGGACTCGGTGACGAAGAGCCGATCGGGCCCCTTGTTGCATCCGTCAAAAAACGCTGCGATGACCTGCTCGACACCGAGCCCGCCACGAAGCTGGTCAAAGGTCACTGGACCTATGGATTCCGTCGAATTCTTCCCCGTCTTTCTATTCGCTTCAATTCTCGCCTTGATCCGTGCTCTTGTTGCAGTTTCCGTTTTTCTATTCGCTGCAATTCTCGCTTCAATCCGTGCTCTCGTTGCAGTCTCGCCGCTCGGAGGCGACGCTTCGCTCTTGATCGCCGCGCCATCGAGTAACTCGCGCACTTGCGTTGCTCCAGGGCGCTCAGCCGGGTTCTTGGCAAGGAGTAGCGCTACTAGCTGGGCCAGTTCTTCTGACGCACCAACCAACCTGTCTGGTACTCGATGCAGGATCTGCGTCGCTATGTCGCCCGTCGAAAAGGGAGGTGCGCCGCTGACCATTTCGTAGAGCGTCGCGCCGAGGGCGTACCAGTCGCTGGTTGGCCCAGCTTTGCCCATCACCGCTTCGGGTGCCATGTAGGCCAGCGTGCCCGACGTGTCGAGTCGTGACACCCGACTCAATGAGTCTCGAACCTCACGCGCGAGCCCGAAGTCCGCGAGCTTGACCGTGCCTTCTGGTCCCAGGAGCACGTTGGCGGGCTTCACATCGCGATGGAGCACGCCTTTTGCGTGAGCATAGGCAAGCGCTGCGGCTATTTGCGCGCCGACCCGTCGCGCGTCTCGGTCGTCGAGTCGGCGGTGACGCAGAAGCAGGGCGGCGAGCGAGACGCCCTCGACATACTCCATCACCAGAAACTTGATCGGCCCCTGCGCCTCGAAGTGGAACATGCGCACGATATCCTCGTGCGCCAGTTCCATCGACGTCCGAGCCTCAATCTTGAGCCGATCGACTGCGCCGGTATCCTGGCTCAGGACATCCCGCAGGCGCTTAATCGCGCGCGGCTTCTTCAGCTCAACATCCTCAGCGAGGTAGACTTCACCTGTCGCCCCAGCGCCGATCAGCCGCTCGATGCGATACCGCCCACTGAGGAGCGCGCCGGTCGCCAGTCCAAGTTGCGTCGGATGCGCGTCGAGTGGATCCATCGGCGCCGCGCTGGCCGATGCAAGCTTGTGCCCACAGCGTCCGCAAAATGAAGTATCGTCAGGACTCGGCGCGCCGCATCTACGACACAACATCGTGGCCCATTTTGCCTCGACACTACCGGCTCAGATCAATCCGGCTCAATTGACACGTGGAATCGGTGTGGAAGACAGCGAGGATGCTCACACGCCGCTCCTTCGCGAGGTCGGCGTTCGAAACTCCGAGTGCACGCTTCTGCGCGTCGGAAGTTCCCAGTTGCCGGAAGGCGGTGAGCGTGTTTCCTCGCCTAAGCCACCCTTGCAGCAAGGGTGAATGCGAATCTGAGTAGCTGGCGACCACGACGCAATCGTCCGGCATGCGGAGCTCGTTCACCAGGTAGTTCCGGACAGCCATGGCCCGGTCTTCGGCGAGTTGCTGGTTTCGTTTCCCCTCGGGCGACGCGTATCCAATGACCTGAAGATGATTCGCTCCTCTTTCTCGGCTCTGTGCGCGGGCCCTGGCACTCTGCACAACCTGCTGAGCTACGCGGGCCACCGCCTGTGCGGTGTCAGGCGTCAGAGCAGATTGTCCGGCTTCGAAGAACCCCTGACCGGTGTTCTTCTCCGAAATGTCAATCAGCGTAGTCGGCAGAGTCGAGCGTGCCTTGCTCACATCCCGCCAACCCAAAGCTGCGACGAGCAGGAACATCGCAAATAGCGAGAGCACGAGGGCCGCGCCCGGTCCAAAGTCATCATCCTCATGCGTTCCGACTTGCGGCGGGAGGCTCACCGAGATCCCAGTAACAGAAAGAGCAGCGTGAGACCAGACGCGCACGCTAGAGCGACGAGTGCGTGCGGGACAAAACGAAACACACCGCTTCCCAGGTGTAATGACGTCATGTCTCTGACGCCGGTAACATCGCGATGGACGCTTGCGATCTCGGACTTCAGTGCGAACACGGCGTGATCCTGCGACATGTCGATCTGTTTCGAAATCTGCCTGGCCATTCCAGCGATAGTCCCGACGTCGTAATAGGTATTGAGCTTTTTCAAGAACTCGTCATGCGACTGCGAGATCCCGTCCAGGAAGCCATCGAGCTTTGCCTTGGCGCCGCCTAGGCTTTCCAGACCTGCTTCAATGGTCTTCGCCTGCTCAGCGATGGCGCTTGCCAAGGTCACGATGCCTTCCTTCACCGTCAGGGTCTGCTCCTGCAACCGGGCACTGACATGCTGCAGCGAAGCGAGCAGTTCGTCATTGTTCAGCGAGTTACTCGCCAACGCAATCATGGTCGCCGTCGCTTCGTCCAGCTTCCGAAAATATGCGAATTGCTTCTTTCGAACCGACGAGAGCAGCATCGCGCCAAACACGGACACCGATAATCCGCCGACGCTGGCACCGAACGCGAGAAGCAGGCCATCTAGGACCTTTCGAATCGCGCCCTCGTCGGAAGCGGTGTCGTCAATCGCCTCAGCCGGCATTCCGGGTTCCGCGATGGCTTGAGCAGCGACGTGCTGCGGCGCTTCGCTGGATGCGATCATGGCCGGGACTGCGTTGATGACGAGCACAAGTCCAATAAAGTGACAGAGGATTCCAAGCCGCAAGGCGGTGCGTTGAACGGCCTCCAGTCTCAGCGTGGACTCCATGCTTTCGCGCTGGTACGGTTCGATCAGGTTAATGGTCGATTCGAAACGCCGGTCCATGGCCTCGGCGCAGATTCTCTGAAAAAGACGCAGACTGGCAGGTTTGGGATTGTCCGGGTTGTCGGGAAGGTGGAGGCTCTCGAGATGTGCCACATTCACCCGAGTTCTGGGATCGCGTCGAATCTGCTGCAGGGCCTGCGCCGCACTCTTCTCAACGTGCTGAGCGATCGCCAGATTCACTCCCAGATCAGCCAGCGCAGAACGGGCATGCGAAACTGCGCGAAACGCCAACAGAAATATCGGGACTGCTCCCCAGGCCACGATGAAATGGACGACATCAACTGGTCCGGCAAACGTCGGCCGTGCTCGTGTCAGCGTCCAGGGGACTGCGATGACACCACAGACCGCGAGCAGCAGCACGCCGACGGCGACGAGGCTCCCGAACCGAGGGTTATCCTCACCGAAGAAGGCACTGCGTCGATAGTCCCGCACCGTCATTCGTGCGCGGCGCGTCGTCGGGTTCTGGTGCGACGTCTGGTCTTCGCTCGGAGACGACGCTGGTGGCTGATCGGTCTGTTCCATGCTAGTTCTCGTCTTCCGTGTCAGGCGCCGCCGGCGTTCCAAGCGCTCGAGTCGTGGGGGCAGGGCCGATCTGGAATGTCGGATCCATCGGCGTCATGATTGAACCTGTGCCGCGCTCGCGGTAGAGCGCCTCCAGATCCGCTTTGACCAGCTTCTTCCTGGCGTCGATCTCGGCCACCCTCTCGGTATCGCCCTCCACATACGCATTGCGCAGTTGGCTCGAAAGGTCATTCAGGATCAACTCAAAATCCCTCGTCTCGTTCTCCCAGTTCCGCAAAGGCCGGCCGACAGACTCGTCGTGGCGGAACCAATGAACGATCGCGATGCCAAGTCCAAGGTCCCGCGCGAGTCGCTCATTGACCCAGCGTTCGGCGTGAACAACCACATCTCTGCTTGACGCAGAGACAAAGGTGCGTAGGTTCAAGCTGGAGTACTCGTTGATGAACGAGGCAACATGCTCGCGAACCGTTTCGGCCACGCGTTCGGGCGTCGGTCTCTTCTTCCGGAATTGCGAAAAATGCGTACCGGAAATGCTATTCACAGATGCGCGCACATCGACGATGATCTTCGTATTAGGGTCTTCAACTCCTTTCAGGGCCAAGGGCGTCTCGACCAGGAGCTGGTAAGCTTTCATCAATTCGTCCTGACGAGGCGTAAAGTGAACAAGCGGTTCACTGTCCGGCTTGAATGGCTCACAGGCCGCTCTAATCGCTGACTCGAGCCGCGTCGCCACTGACACTTCGGACGAGCTCCCGTCGCCGAATAGGCGCAGGTAGAATTCCTCGGGGCTCGTCTTCCGAAGCTCCGCCGCCACGGTCGAGCGAATGCGTTCTTCGACCGTCTGGCGGATCCCGGTGTTCTTCTTGAATAGCGTGCCGAGCACTGACCGGTCGCCAATGCGCAGCCGCGTCTCGATATCCAGTACTACTTCGCACTCGCGTGACGCGAGTGGGAACGTTGCGTTTTCAATCGTGCATTCGAAGCCGCGCTGGAGAACGTCGAAATCAAGATTCGTCTGCAACACGAGCCGTGTCGCTGGCGCGTAGCCGATGTTTCGAGCCGCAGCTCGAATGGCCTCTTCCGTGTCATGAATCTTGTCGTCAAAGCAATCAAAGAGATCGACATAGTAGACGTCGAGAAGATGATGAGTAATAGCCTCCCGCACCGTCCTGCGAGCCCACGAATCGAGGTCGTCGTGATCGACACCGCTGCTCATCAACAAACCGAGATCCACGAGCTCGATTCGCAATGCGACATCAACTTCGACTGGATCGGGATAGTCCAACTGCCGAAACTGCTCCTTGGTGATATCGATCTCGAACGAGCGCTGCACGCCGGCGACTGGCGGCTTCACGTCGATCATGAGGCGAGCGACCTCGCGTCCCGCAGGTGCCGCCACAGCGGTAGCGACGGCTTCGACCATCGCTTTCAGCCGACCCTGGCTCTCGAACTGCCAGAGATGGAGGCCGACCTGTGTTCGGAATAGGTCCCGCATCTCTCGCCTGAGCGTGTCTTCGACGATGTCACGACGGCCGGTAGGCATGAACGCGAGAACCGAGCCGGGCGCCAGGCGAAGATCGAGATCAAGCGACAGCTCCAGGTCCGGTTTGTAATCCCGGAGCACCACCGGCATTTTCGGAGCCCGAATCTCGAGTACCTCCTTGGCCTCGGCTTCGCCGCGAATCAGGATCTCAGCGCTCATAACTTGAAGGAGTGCTTCATCCTTGGCAACCTTGACGATGTGGGCTTTGAGGGGCTCCCTGAATCGGCCGAAGCTCTCGATAAACTGAGCGGGTGTTACGTTGCGGTCACCCATGAACCCGCCAATCCATCGATTGATGAGTATCTCGACAGCCCGGTCCGGATTGGGCGCCTCCCTCACCAGATCGACGAGCCTGCGCGCGTCGGCTTCCGTGTGGCCGGCAAACTGCAGCGCCAGGGATATCTGGAGCGGGAGCCGCCAGTCGCGCTCTGGAGCGTCGATGTCGCGGTCGATTCTGATGTTGGCCCACCCGGAATGAGCCTGCGGCCGGGTCACACAATAGAACCACTTTTCCGAGAACCAGCCACCAGCAACGGAGGCTTCGACGACGATTCCGTCAATCGCCGCCTCGTGTTTCTCGGACCGGTCGATTCTTCGAATAATCGGGTCCATTTGGAAATTGGTCGACATGGCGCTCGCGCTCCTTACAGATCAAGTGAATGGGTCGTCGATGTCGAAGCCATCCGACGAAGCCGTCTCAACTGACTTCGCAGTCCCTTCAGGTGGGCTTCGATCGCGCGCCGGTCATTTGCCGGAAGAACTGGACCGGCGAGCAGTGTCGCCACTACGCGTCCGAAGCCGTCGTCAATTGCTCCAAGGCATTGCCGCAACGAGGCCAGACCGGCTTTCGGTACGACGGTGCGAAGCGAGGCACCCACCGCAAGCTCCGTCTTGTCGCCAGGAAAGCAAGTCAACCAGTCTGTCAGGGTCATCGCGCGAAACAGCACTGGTGAAGGACCAACGGCGCTCACCGTGTCCCGACTGGCTGCCGAGAAGGCCTCCCACCAGGCCATCAGCAGAATCGGCGCCGCTTCCAACGCGTCGCTCATCACGCGCCGGCGCAGGGAGAGAGGGAACATCCACAAGCCGGGCAATGCGGCCACGCGAATAGCGCGTGCCTCGATGGTCCTCGTTGCAAGCGGATGCCACAGCCACGAGACAAGACTCTGAACCTGACCCTGTTCGCCATCTTGAAGCACTCCCCCAAGAGGAGAGTGGACTTGAAGTCCGGCGAGGGACGACTCACAGATCTCCACCAGGAGACGCGCTGCGACCTCTTCTCTCAGGTTGGAACCTGACGCGTCGATGGGAATCCAGTCCGGTCCCCATAGCGTCGAGATTGGCAAACTGCCTTGCCGGATGGCTCCGCGCATCTGCCGAACGACCTGATCCCTGACGTCTGAAGGCGCCTCACTTAGGAGCCGTTTTGCCAGAGTCAGCGAACCCTGGAGAAGACCACCGACGCCCCAAAGTCGTCGAAGAAGCCCTGCCGCGAGCCAATGAGCGCCCAAGTCGATGAAACGGCCCACGGCAGAAACTGCGCGATCGGGCTGGTGCCACTCGCGAATAACGTCCCCGGTCCAGACGAGTAACGCGGCACGCCGCTCCCTCGTCAAGCTCTGCCACAGAAGTGCCAGGCGTTCGTTCTCGCCGACGGCTCCTCCGGCGGCCGGTGCGCACGCCAGAATCCACTGCGCCAGTACCTGGTTGTCGTACGTTGGGCTGGCGATAGCCTGAACCGCCGCCACCTGCGATGCGCCCCGCGACATATCCTCCTGCCCGAGGATGAACTGTGGGTCGCGAACGTAACCAGCGAGCCGGCCGAACACCCACTGGAATTGAGACTCCCCAAACAGCGCGGTCAGCTCGCCCCGCCAGGACCGATCGCCCAGCGCCGCAATCACAGCCCCGGAGCTCGACTTCAGAATGCGAATGCCGCAGGCAGACATCAACTGAGTTGCCTGGCGCCGCCACATTCGCTCGAGGCGGAACGCTGGGCTATCGTCAGGAGTTGCGCCGGCCGCAAGACAGGCGTCAGGTGCGGCGAACGGGATAAGTGTTCGGACGATGACATCGAAGCGGTCGAGGGGCAAGCCCGGCAGTGGCTCTTCGGGATTCTCCCGGAAGAACGCGATCACGAAAAGAATTAGTTCGTTGAGAGCGCGCTCTTCGGGGGGTTCTACGTTCAGTAGTGCGTTCCACGTGGGAGGGTTGTCGTCACGGCATGCCGGGCCACCTTCGATCCCGTGTGCTCGGTCGATTCGCTGTTTGAGGCTTCCATCCGCGGCACCTTGAGTGAGCAATTCTGCGACACGTTCGTCCGTGCCGCCCCACAGTCCAGCCTTTCGTTGTCGCATGAACTCCTGTTCAAGAACGGCGGCGGCGCCACCAAAGGCGGCACGCAGACGGGGACCAACGAAATCGACTTCGGTTTCCACCCATTCTCTCGGCAGCCCACCCTGTAGTCCGGCCGCCTTCATCAAGCTTGGAGTCGTGAGAACCAGGACCCAAGTGGCCGTGTCTTCAAGAACGCGTTCGAGGTCGGTCCGCCGGTACGGATCAATGCACAGGCTGGTCAGGAATCTTTCGGCAGACCTGTCCGCAGCGTAGACAACAACAACTGCTGGGTCTCCTGTTCTTGACTCCAGGAGGTCCCACACGACAGGCATTTCGCCGCGAACGACCTGAAGCTTGCGGCATGAGACAAACTGGGACTGGAACGGCACCAGCCGAGCGGCCGAATTCAACACATCCCTATCGACGCATGTCAGAAACAGGACGCGGCGTTCATGTAGGCACCTTGCCCATCGCTCAACAGCGGACGAGTCAAGCGGGACGAGCCCGACCGTGTTTGAATGCAGGGCCTCCAGGTACTGCTGTGGATTCTCCCGGTCCTCCTGGAATGCTTGCGTGATGTTGTTGATGATGGTGGTCGTGTTGGAGGTGCTGGTGATGTTGCCCCCCACTACCTGAGTACGTGCCACAGCCACGCCAGACGGAAACACAGTGTCTGTCTTAGCGGCGAGCGCGTCGCGCTGATCAGCCAAATCACCGTCGATGACGGTGGAGGCCTGCGGCGCTGACATCGCCGGCTCTGGCACGGGCGGTGGACGCTTCTCCACTAGAGCGCTACCGCACTCGCCGCAGAACTTCACGCCCGCCGAAAACTCGCGGTTGCAGCCAGCGCACCGCAATGGCGGTGCGACGGACACATCCGCTCGTTCCTGCGATTCAGCCACGTCCGCCGTCGGGTCCGCCATCGTGGTCTCCGGGATGAAAGGTCACGGCGCGCTGGAGCGGGCAGCCGCGAACCCGCACATCGAGCGCTCACTATAGGTAATTTAGGGTAATTAAGTCAACTAGGTTCGTCTTAATACCTAACCAACCGGCCGTGCCGGACTTTAGATCCTGCGCCGGCCCGCGGCTCGTGGCATTGCCTGGGCAGAGGCCGCGAACCTCCACATCAATCGGCCGATGATCACCGCCGCGACTCCGGGCCGAGGTGGCGCAAGAGAATCGGGCGCACAATCGGACCGCCTTGTCGATTAACGACATAGGTCCCGACCTCGCCGGCCGTAACTTCCACGGTTTCCACAATCAGGTTCCTTGCCCCGCGGGCCAGGAACGCCGCCCGGGCCTCATCGCCTTCAACGAGGTCGAGCGACGGCAACTCACTTCTCAGTCGAGCGAAGCAAAGGAGCAGACGCTCGTCCTGTGCCGGAGGCTGGAAGCGAATCAGAGGACTCACGTAGTCCTGGGTCGCCTTGACGGGCGTGCCCGCCGTATCGCCGTCTACAGGCAGCAACAGGGACGCCCGTCCCGATGTGTTCAGCGCCCAGACAGAAAGGAATCCGTCGACATTGGTTCGGACATGAATGCGGATCCGATCGCCGGACGCGAAGGAATGCGTGTCCGCCACAGGCCCGCGGCCTGTCAAGTCAATCCAGTAATGCACTCCAACGGATCGCGTACCCGTGGGAACCGGCGCCACTGGGCGAGGCGCTCCCGTGCTCGACGCCGGTGGGGTCGCCGGCACGCGGGGCGGCGACGGAGCAGCCTTCGCCGTCGATCCTGTTGCGGGGTTGTAGAACAGTGACCGCGCGCCGGTCGGCTCCTGGACACCCATGCCGGCTGCCAGCGCAACCGCGGCGAATGTCGTCGAGAGCCGCGTCATGCCTGATCGCATTGGTCGTGCCCTTCCATCTGGTCAGCTAGCCGCCAGGCTTCCTGGCGATCCGATCCTTCAGATACAGGTTCACCGAATCGCGGCTCCGTACGATCATCGGATGCTGCGACTCGCGCTTTTCGCTCATTACGGCATCCGTGACTCGGAGCCTCACATGGCCGAAGACATCGTCGACGGACAACGGGCCTGGTTTCGTGAGCGCATCGAGCAAGAAATAGGTGAAGTAGCCGTGTTGAATCTTGTCGTCCTCCCAGGACCGCTCGGCCTGACTGCTCGACGTTATGATGATGCGGCCCACGCCCTGGGGGACCCGGCCTCTGCCGATTTCTGATCCGGTATCAACCACCAGTGATCGCGACCCCGCCAGACCCTCTTCCAACCGGGCCATCGACACGCCAGTCTCGGTCGTCAGGGCGCGACTGCTGGCGGTCCATCCCGACGGCAACTCTTTGTAGGTGCCGCCGCTATAGCACGTGTCGAGGAACGCGATGACGCGTTCCGACTTGATTCGACTGCCGAGCGCTCTGAGCAGGTCGTCCATCGCGTAAGCAGTCGAGTACAGGCCGCTGACCTCGGTGTCGTACGTGACGATGTAATTCACACCGGCCGTGTCGAGATTCTCAGGAGACCCATGGCTGCTCATGTAGACCACCACGAGGTCCTCTGGTTCGGCATTCTTCGCGAGGTAGTCGATCTCCATCGTAATGTTCTTGCGCGTCGCCGCTTCGTCCAGGAGTGTCTTGACGGAGTCGAACTCGCAGCATTGCTTGAGTGCCGCGGAGACCGCCTCCGCATCACGTGCGGTGTACTTGAGCGCGTTGATTCTCGGGTCCTGAAAACGGCTGATTCCCACTACCAGTGCCCACCTCTTGCGCACGACCGAGGAAACGTGGATGGCGGGCACTGCCGGTGGCGGTGAAGCTACGCCTGGGGAGCGGACGGCTCCTGCGGCCGAGGTGGATGTGCTGGCCAGGGGCACCGGCGCATACAGCGACTCGCCGTTGCGCATCGCGGCAGAGTTCCAGGTCTCGGCCTGTTTGCGCCAGTACTGCGCTTTGGAGTCCTTCAGTTCTGCGCCAACAAGGCTCAGGAAATACCATGCATCCCCAAGGCCTGCGCAGAAGTCTGTCGCGCGCTTCAGATTCTGCAGAGCATCTTCAAGACTTGCCCGCTCGGCGTTCGGCTTGAGACTCTCACGCGTGCTCCGGACGAGCTCTGCCGCGGTATCGCACCTGGTACCCTGCTCGGCAGAACCGGACGTGGACCCATACGGAAACGCGAGCGCGCAAACCCCGACGACCAACCATTTCAGAGAAGTCATTGCGCCGACCAGTTCCAGTTTCCTGGACCTCCACTTGGTGTAGACACAAGTGGAGCTTTCTTGGTCGCCTGTCTCGCACGTATGGCTGCCATGACCTTGGCTGAGACCTTCCCGGCCAGGAGCTGCTTGTAACCCTCAGGTGACAGGTCGAACGCGACGGTCTTGGCGTTCTTGATGGCATCGAGGAGGCTGGCTTCGTCCAGGCCGCCCGCGACGAGTTCAACCACATCCTTATTGCCGAACGCTGCTGGCTTCGTCGTAGCCGGCGGAGTCGTCGTGAGTGCCCTGGCGCCAGACTTGCTGCTTGCGGAATCAGCCGCCTGTTTGGCGGCGGCCGCCGCCGCGATAATGGCCTGTTGACGTTCGAGTTGGGCGTAGGCCGCGATGCCCTCCTGGATTCTGATCTGGGGGGTCTGGAAGTACTTTTCGTCGACCTTCATTTCGATGGCTCTTCCGTAGAGGCTCGAGGCTTGCTCGAGCAATTTCTTCGACGTCGGGATGTCCTCAGAGCTGTAGGCCATGGCTTCCCTGGCGACGCCGAGATTGAACAGCCGATACGCTTCCTTCTTTGGATCCTTCAGCGGTGGTATCTGTTCCAGTTGCTCCAGCATGCGATTCCACAGTCCCGCTTGACCGAGCTTGTTGATCTCGTCGATGGCGTCCGGTCGGGCGAGCATTACGGTTACCGGCTCGGTCGTGGGCGTCAGCCGACGCATCACCTGCTCGACGGCTGAATCGATCAACAGTTGTTCCACGCGGCTTTGGTCGGGTGGCGTCGTGCCAGCCAGGAACTCGCGCGTGTAGGTGGGCGTGAACGACTGCGAATCAATGGAGGCCCCGCTGACGCGATCCTGGACCTGGACGGCGACCGCCAAATCACCCTGCACCGCGGTGAAGTGTTGCGTCTCGTTCACGGTCGAGTACACATCCTGAGTTTCGTATGCTTTCTTCTTGGCGTTCCACACCTGCTTCGTGCCCGTCTTCTTGCTGACCTGCACTTGACGCTGGCCCGCCGACTGCTTGGTGTCGAGCCTGCTGATCGTGCACATGATGAGCGTATCTGGTTGAGCCGTTTCAACCCGTAGCCGTGCGTCACCGGCCAGGAGGCGCGTCTCGACCGTGGATTTGAACCGCTGTGCGATGTTCTCGCGCCCATTTGTCTGGGAAACGACCTCGACTTTGATTGCGGTACCGGTAATCAGCACTGTCGGAGGGTGCTTTCGATTCAGCGTGACCTCAGTTTTTTGCTGCGTAAGTCCCTTGCGGAATTGGGCTTCGGCCCGGGGCGGATTCCCCAACGCTACCGCGACAACGACACTGGCAACGCCTGCAGCAAGAACCGTGTGGACGCTTCTCATCATTCCTCCTCGACCTTCGTCAAGTTCTCGAAACGTACCCGTCCGTGCAGCGGCTGCAACATGGCGTCCGATCGGGCGTGTTCGGCGAGTGCCGCCCTGGTCATGCCCGGAGCGTTGGCGACCGCCATCAAGGCGGTACCCAATGACTCGAGCGCCCCGTCCGCTCGCCCGCTCAACGCCAGGGCGCAGGCGAGGTTGTAGTGCGCCAGCCAATTCGCCGGCGCAACCCTGATGGCGGCCCTGCACGATGCTTCCGCGCTGGCCACCTGGCCTGCCTGCAATTCCGCGCCGCAGAGGTTTGCAAGGACGGCTGCATTGGACGGCTCTCGCACGGCGAGTTCCGTGAACGCTCGGAGCGCCTCCGTCGTGCGTCCGTCAGCAGCCAGCGCGATTGCGGCCTCGAGTGTCACCAGCGGCGGAGCGCCCCCGTCGGAGTTCTGCACGGTATTCGCGTTCGCTTGCTCGACTCCCCGGCCGTCGGCGGAACTGCGGGTCACCCACATCGCAAGCACCACAACCGCGATGATCGAAACCACACCCATCAACAGGCCGCCAGCGATATTCACCCGCGAGTGCTTGACGCTACTGTCGACGTTGCTGGTAATCGTCGTGGCCCGTGACGAGTGATCGTCGTTCGTGACGGTCGTGACCGAGCGACTGTCCCGGACCGAATGGTCGTCTCGAGTGGAATGGTCGTCGCGGGTCGAACTCGACTGCGCCGAACTGTGGATGTTCGTCTCGCTGTAGTCGGCGCCCGTGTCGCCCTTCGACTGTGAGATCGTCGCTGGCGTAGCCGGCGGCCGTACCACGCGCAGCGCGCCGCCACAGGCGAGACAGAACTTCCCCGAAGCCTCCTGTCGCCCGCACTGAGCGCATTCCAACATCGACTACTCCTCGGCTCAGCCAGCCGATCTCGACGGGTTCAGCGCAGACCGTGCATTGCACTGAATAAGTACCCCCAAGATGACTTTAATGGACTCTAATTATCCGAGGAGTATACTCCCGCCGCCCGGCCGGGTTCAACTGGTGACTTGGCACGGCGCCTGGGCGGCCCGTGGCAGGGCAAGCTGGCAGGTCATAGGAAGGTATTACCCTGAAGTTCTGGAACCGTCTATATAATTGATGGCAAGTGTTCGGCTTCCTGCTCGGCATCCTTGCTCGGCCCGTCGGTAAAATGCTGCTGGGTGCCGTTGTTGTCCTCCAAGGTTATTTGCTGTTCCGCCCGCAAGATCCGCTGGGCTTCGCGGGCCATTCTGTGGTGACTCAGACCGCCGCCGCCGTGGCAGCGGATCTGCCTGATAGGAAGGGACTGACGACCCTTGCGGTGCTCCCGTTCGTCAATGACTTCAATGCGGTCGTCGCCGGCCAGGTGAAGGATGCGATCCTCGAACGAGGCCGCTATGAGGTGTTGGACGAGTCTTTCTTCAGGCGGTTGCTGAACGAAGCCAGGGGCGGCGCTGCGCCGATCGCGGACCTGAAAGAGGCCGTGGCTGCCGCCCGCCGAATTGGCGTTGACGCGGTCGTGTTCGGGGAGGTGTCGCGGTTGACACGCGAGCCCGGGCAAGCAGATCTCGCGTTGAATCTGCGAATGGCCGAACGTGAGTCGGGCCAAGCCGTCTTTGCCCGCCAATATGAGGACCGTGCCGGTGGCAACTCGACGTCGGTCGCCTATTGGCGCGCAAGACTGGCAGACAGTTCCACGCCGCAGCGTATTCTGGCGTGGACCTGCATCGTGCTGCTCGCGCCGCTCGTCGGCGCTGGCCTCATCCGACGGGTGACGGCTGAGGAATCGAATCTCCGAAATGGCGTGCTGCTAGTTGCGATGACAGGCATTGACGTGCTTCTGGCCTGGGGACTCACGGGATTCTGGATCGCGTCCTGGGGGACCGCTGCCGCGATCGCCTTGGCAGCGGCCGCCAGCCTGGCGTACAACTACAAGGTAGCGTCGATAATTGACGATTTGGCCCAGTGAGCAGGAAGTATCAACGCCGTGGTAGGTGGAGAGTCCATCTTAGTTCTTGACAGGGTAAAAGATTACTTTAGAATGGAGTCGAGTGCTCCGTTCGTGGTGAAAATGCGAATGACGAAGACACCAACGAATCTCATGACGGTGGAGGAGGCTGCGGCCTACCTCAAAGTCGATCCCAAGACGGTCTACCGGTTGATCAACGACAAGGAAATCAAGGCATTCCTCGTGGGGCGGGTGTACCGATTCGAGATGAAGGACATCGAGGACTTCGTCCAGAAATCCAAACTGAAGGTCCAGCGCGCGGCGAAGCGGAGCTACTGAGCTTCTGGCAACTGGTCCATGGGCCTTTTCAAGTCTAAAGAGGAGCGACGGCTCGAGCGGACGATGAAAGTCCGCCAGGCTGTCGCGCAGCTCAGGCGCCAGATCAAGGACAGCGAAAAGCACGAAACGGCCTATGTCCAGAAGGCCAAGCGGTCCCGCAAGCTCGGCTGGAACAACCAGTACGAGTTCCTCAAGAAGGCGATCAAGAAGACCGCCACCGTAAAGGTCCAGCTCGAACGACAGCTTCTTGCGCTCGAGTCGGCTTCCCAAATCAAGGAACAGACCGAAAGCCACGCGCAGTTCGCGTCGGCAATGTCCGCGCTCTCGAAGAGTATCTCCGAGGCTTTTGGCATCACCGATCTCGCCAAGACTCAGGTGAACTTCGAGAAGGCCATGGCGCAAGCCTCGAACCTCGAAGAGCGCATGGACACGTTCCTGGACATGACGTCGGAAACGATGTTCGGCTACGAGGGCAGCCCGGAAGGCGAACTGGTGAGCGACGCCGACATCGACAGAATGCTGGTCGACGAGGTCACACGCGAAGAGAGGACCGACACGGGTCTCGACCTCGACGCGGACATCGCATCCGTCGAACGGGAACTGGATCGGGCAAAGAAGTAGTGACCCGATCCGGGATCTAGGAACTGACACGAGCCCACACACCTCCTTCGTCATCGTCTCGACCGCCGTTCGACTAATGCCGAGGTCCGCGGCGTCGATTCGTGGCTGGATTTGGGTTTCCACCGCGCGGGCACGTGCTTACCGCCTCAAGAGGCTCAACGAGCAGCTGCCCGGCGGCAGCGCCAATCTATGGCATCCGCTACGGAAGTGATCAGACCATTCCAGAGTCTGTGCTTATAGGCCCGGTTCTTGTCGCAACGGCCACAGCCGCGAGCCGCCAGTCATTTCACCAGATTCCGCCGCGGCGGAACGGGTTCGGCGATCCTCGGCAACGTGAGGCCATCAAAGATCAAGTTGTGAAGTGAATAGGATCTTCTTGTGCCCGTCGTGACAACGCCGACCACGAATTCGGCACTGAGTTGAAACGACTTCGGAGCGGCACCGGAATTCGTTTCGCTCGCATCCTGAACGAAGCTCATGGTAACTGCAATGTTCTGCCCAGCGGGGATGGGCGTTGTGGACCCGTACACGAACTGGTAGGGACCGCAAGTCGCGCCTTCCCGGATGTCCGTCGCAGTTTGTGAACCAGTGCCTTCCCACCTTTGAAGAACCAGCACGATCTCGGCAGGATTGTACTCGGCGCGACCCGGCGCACAGCTGTCCGCACTTCGTCCCACTCCGACAACACTCACGCCAGTAACCGCAGAAGGTGATAGGCGCCAGACCGTGCCTCGCTCGTCGATGAGGCTGGTCCGCAGGGACGCACCCATCTCCGTACCTTGTCGCTCTGGTGCAGCATCAGCATTCATCGCCACAACCATGGGCCTCTGAAGATCGCGGTTCAAGAGCTCGATCGAAAGCCTGAACCCGCTTCTGCTTCGACCGTCCTGTCCCTGGAGGCGCATCGGGACGGCCGATTTGAGAACCACACGAAGAGCCCCGACGTCCTTCGAAGCAATGGCATTGCCTTCGCGATAACTCGGAGTCCCACCGCCACCGCTTGCGGAGTCACCCGCGGGTGCCGTTGCCGTCGTCGAACCGGCGAACAGCCCTCGATTGAGCAGTTGCTGGATGTCGCTGGTCGTCGGGAAGGTGATCCTGCCGGCGGTGACGATCCGCGATGACTCCGTAGCAATGGCTTTGACTGTAAGAGTGATCTTCGCATCAAGGGAAGTTACTGTCCCCATCAGGAAGACATCAACCCCCGCGAACTCGCCCAGTTTCTTGGCGTTCGCTGGATTGACCAGGCCTTGCACCGTCAGCTTGTTTTCCGCCAGGATGCGATTGGTGTTGGCGCGGTCCAGCATCGAGATGCCGCCGGCGAGCACCATCTCGACGGTCAGGAGCTCCGACAGGTGGCGCCCCAGTTCGGTCGGCTGTCCCTGGATGTCCGTGAAATCGACCGCGGCTACGTTCTTGATGCCTTGGCTCGCCAGCGCCTTGCCCAGGTTGGCCGCGAGCGTGGACAGTTCCTTGTCCAGCGATTGTGCCTGTACCTCCGTCGATTGTGCCCGTACCTCCGTGTTGATCGCGAGGCTGAGCGCAAGGACAACCATCAGTTTCACTGCCGCCAGGATCTTCAAAGTGAACCTCCAACCTGCGCGATGACGCACGCAATCTACTTCTTCCTATTGGCCTTTAGTATACTTTGATACCATTTAATTCCGTCAAGTGTGCCGCATCTGCCTAGGGCGGGCCACTCGGTCGGGCTATTATGCGCGCGTCAGGCGGAGCCCTGAGGGAGGTTAGGCATGTCGAAGCGACTGCCGTTCATGAGACTCGCAATGGCCTTGACCGTCGTTGGCGTGGCTGGGCGTTCGCCTCGCCAGAGGACCACCGCCTTCCGGATCCGCCGGGCCGCCCTTTCGCGCTCTTTCTACTTTGCCGGCCACGGCGTGCAAGTCAGTGGCGAGAACTTCCTGATCGCCTTGGACTTCTGCGGCCTCTCGGCGGCGGAAAGCTAGGTGCCGATGTTCTGCGGGTCCTGCGGTACCGCCAATCCCGACACGAACAGATTCTGTCGGAGCTGCGGCCGTTCCCTCGCCGCTGATTTCGCCGCAGCCCCGGCCGACGCGCTCGACGCTCGCGCGACCGTCATGGGCCTGCGCGCGGGCCAGATACTGAGCGATCGCCACGTGCTGGAGCGACTGCTCGGCCGAGGCGGAATGGGCGAGGTGTGGCTCGCGCGTGACCGGACGTTGGACCTGCCGGTCGCGATCAAAGTCGTGAGCGAACTGCTCGCGCGCGATGCGCAGGCGATGGCGCGGCTGCGCGTCGAGGCGCGGACAACCATTCCCCTCCACCACCCCCGCATTGTCCGGGTCAATCACTTTGAAAACCAGGGGCCGGTGACGTTCCTGGTGATGGAGTACATCGAGGGCGAGACGCTCGCCCAACGGCTGGCGCGAGAAAGGCAACTGCCCGAAGTTGACGCCCGTCGGATCGGACTGGCGGTGACCGAAGCGTTGGCTTACGCGCACGAACACCGTGTGTTGCATCGGGACATCAAGCCGGCGAACGTACTGCTCGGCGTAGATGGAGCGGTCAAGCTCGCGGACTTCGGGATTGCTCGTGCTGCTACGGATTCGCTGTCGCGACTGACGGGGTTGCAGACGTCGGGGACACTGCTCTATATGGCGCCGGAGGTCGTCGAAGGCGAACCGCCCCTGCCCGCGGCGGACTGGTATTCACTGGGGGCGACATTGTATGAACTCGTGACTGGTATGCCGCCGTTCCATTCCGGCGACCTGACCTATCAGATCCTGCACAAGACACCGACGCCGCTCGAGGGCGTTAGCGCCGTTTTTGGGGCACTGGTGGCGACGCTGCTGGCGAAGAACCCGGCCGCGCGGCCGGCGGCGACCGAGATCCGCGAGACGCTCAGTGGGACGTTCGGGCGCCGGCAGAATCGAGAAGCCCAGGATTCGCAATCGGGGCGCGGCCCTGATGTTGTCATCGAGCATCCCATTGACCTCACGCTCGAAGATGCATTCACAGGAACAATCCGTCGCGTCCTGATTCCGCATGAGGGTCGCCAGGACCGCACCGTTGATACGGCGGGGCCCACGAGCCTGAAGGTGCCCGAATCCACGCGATCGGGAGGTCTTCCGGCTAAGAGTCTTGGCATGCCGACCACGAGTAGGCCGGATGAGCGTGGCGATCTTCACGTGACCACGGATGTCGCAGTTCCATCGCTGTCGGACGGCGAATCGCGGCGCGCCCGGCGTATTCGCCGCGCCCTAATCGCAGCGCTGGCGCTCGCTATCGCAGGCGGCTCCCTCTACTGGTTCTACGGACGTCAACTGTTGGCGAGCGAACTGGAGTACACGCTGCCCCAGCGCGCCCAACAGCGGATGCCGCAGGTCGCGCCGGCGATCGGGATGCCGACGGATGCCGAACTTGAGGCCTATTTTAGGGAAATGCTGGGGATGGAAGTGGGACGGAATTAGGTGTCGTCAGAGGGCAATAGTGTTCAGGCCTCACGATACCGGCGCGCCAATTGAATCCGCTCCCTCGGACTTGGCCCCGCCCCGGCCGTCGAACCGTTAGCGAATCGGCTCAGAATGTAAATACTTGACAGGGTAATAGAGTCCAATAGAATACCCACAGATAAGGGCTTACCAGGTGCACTTCTTTCTCGATCAATACATGCGCAACCGCGACCAGGGCGTTGACTACCTGAAGGTTGGTGACGGCACCCAGGCCCGGTACCACCTCCTCCAAGCGGCCCGATTCCTCCTCGAATCGGCCAAGCGATCGGAGCCCGCGCTGGCGAGGGTCCGGCGAGATAAGGCCGTTGAACTGCGAGAACTCGCGCTGAGTGTCCCTGAGAAGCCTCATACGCAACCCGCGCCCGTCCGTCAGCCCGGCGCGCTTGCCGACCCGCCGGCCCCTGGGGCCAAAGCCAACGAGGAAGGACTGACCGACGAGGCCAAATGGCTTCTATCGGAGAAGCCCAATATCCGTTTCTCGCAGATCGCTGGACTCGATGACGTGAAGCAGGCAATCGACCTGCGCCTGGTCTACCCATTCCGCCATCCGGAAGTCGCCGAGCGTTTCAAGAAGCGGGCGGGCGGCGGGTTGCTCCTGTATGGCCCGCCCGGCACGGGCAAGACAATGATCGGCAAGGCCGTGGCCGCTGAATTGGACGCGCAGTTCCTGAGCGTGAAGTGCTCGAGCATCATGTCGCAGTGGGTGGGCGTCGCCGAACGCAACATCGCGAAGCTGTTCGACGTCGCCCGGCGCTACCCCCTGTCAGTCGTGTTCCTCGATGAAACCGAAGCGCTCGTGGGCAAGCGCGGCGGCCATTCGACTGTGATGAACCGCGTCATTCCGGAGTTTCTTTCCCAGATCGATGGTGTGGATGCGGCGAAGAACGCCATCCTGCTCCTCGGCGCCACGAACCGCCCCTGGGACATGGATGAAGCCGCGTTGCGCACAGGCCGATTCGGGGAGAAATTCTACGTCGATCTGCCGAACGCTGCGGCGCGCGAGCAGATCCTGCACTTCAATCTCGATGAGATCCCGATGGGCGGTGGCATCGATTTCAAAATGCTCGCCGCCGCCACGGACGGCTTCAGCGGTGCGGACATCGTCGGCGTTTGCCGCACGGCGACGGATTATCCCTTCCAGAGGCAGATTCGATCCGGTGCCGAAACGGTGCTGCTGCAGGAAGATCTAGACCGCGCACGCAAAGCAACCAAGCCCTCGGTCACACCGGCGATGATTGCCCGATACCGGCGCTTTGCGGAGACGTCATCGTGACCGCTTTGCGCGATCGACATCTGACCGCCGTGGCGGGCCGCCTCGCACACCTGCTTTGTGGCGCCGATGATCCGGCCGTGTTCATCGGCGTCCCCGGCGCGCTGGCCGGCGAAATCGGCCGACTGTTCGACCTGCGGCTGTTGCGGCGGGCGGAGGGCGACGGGCCGAAGTTGTCTTATCGCGATGTGGTGGCGACGTGCGCGATGCCAGCCCGACCTGTTGCGATCGAACGATTGGACGACGCGCCGCTGATCCTCCTTGACGGTTTGAGCGGGCCAGCGACGCTCGCCACCGCGCCGAGACTCGCTCTGCCGGACACGACGATCACCATCGACGTCGAGGCTCTCCTGCGCCAGCCGGTGCTGCGGTTCTACGTTCGCACAGACGCGCCGCAGCAGTTCAGCGACGCGATTCGCGCGGAACTGCCGCCGTCTGAGGTCGAGTCGATTCGGCCGATGGCCATCGGCGGAGGTCTGGCGCTGGTGGCGTCCTTTAACGCCGCCCGCCGGGCCCTGGCGCGGCCGGAAGTTCAGGCGTGGCAGGTGCCGGGCGAGATCGCGCTCAGCACGCCAGCGGAGTCCCGATGAAGGCGAGCGCGAAGCTCCATCCGTTTCTCCTGACGTCACTGCCAGAACGCCGAACGGCGCTGCTGCGGCAGTACGCCGAGCGCCTGGTGACGTTCGAGTTGACGAACGAACGCGTCGAGGAACACCACTATGACGAGGCGCAGCGGCTCCGGCTGCACCGCGTCATCGAGCGTCAGGTCCAGCGCGGTTCGCTGCGCGAGAGGTACGCCGCCGTGCTCGGTGCCGTCGCCGATGGCGCCACGGACCGAGCGGCCGCGACGATCCGCCTCAGCCAACTTCTGGACGAGGACGCTTCGGGGATCGCCGCGCGAGACACCGTCTCGCTCGATGACCTGGTCCGAGACTACGCCGCGGTTCTTCCTAAGGACAACTGGCCCAATCTCCTCTGCATGGCGTCGTCACGCGGCGATATCGAGGTGCTCGAGTCGGAACTGAAGAGCCGTGGGCTCGACGTGCGCCGGTCGCGCTTAACGGGCTTCGGCATTCTGCATGTGGCATGTCCGCCCGAAGTCGCGGCGGCCACGCGCATCGCCGAAATGGGCCGGGTCGCCTGCCTGGCGGACGGCGCGTCGCCAGTCCTGTCCCCGGAACCGGTGCCGACTGTTTCCGAAATGGTGGAAATGCGCGCCGCAATTGGCCTGACGCGCGAAATGCAGGATGCCGATCAGGGTCTGGCCACCATTGCTGTGCTCGACACCGGCCTCGACGTCAGCCATCCGGCGTTCGCTCGACTGGCGCGCTCCGACTACCGCAATTTCACCTCGTGGCCCCCGGCCGACGAGGAAGGGCACGGTACGCACGTGGCCTCCATCGCCGCTGGCGACGGTGCGTTCGCCGGCCATGAGTACAGCGGCGTCGCGCCGAAGTGCCGGCTCATCGCCGGCAAAGTCGTGCATGGCCACGGCGTCGGCTCGCTCGAACAGATTCTGGACGGCATGGCGTGGGCCGTGTTCGATGAGCGGGCGGACGTGCTGTCGCTGTCTATCGCCGAGGAGCGCACTCCTGCCAACGGTCAGTCGATCTGGAGCCGTGCCTGTGACGAAGCGTTTCACCAGGGCACGATCGTGTGCGTGGCGGCGGGCAATCTGCGGCAGACGCCCGCGTACCCCGGCACTGTGGTGGTGCCGGGCGACGCTGCCACGGCCGTGACGGTCGGTGCCGTTGACAAGGCCGGCCGGCTGGCCCCGTTCTCGGCGCAGGGAAGCGACGACCCGCACTCGCCTTTGTACCGGCGGCCAACTTGCGTCGCGCCCGGCGTGAACATAACGGCGGCGCGCTCCACGGCGAGCCAGGAAGGCGCCGGCCTCCTCGTGAGCTACTCGGGCACGAGCATGGCGGCACCGGCCGTTGCAGGTTGTCTCGCTTTGCTCAAGTCGCGCGCGCGATTTCTTGGCTGGGAGATTCCTCCCGCGGAATTGCTCGACATCTTCTATTCAACGTGCCGGCCGCTCGACTCTGAGAGTGGTGAACCCTACAGCCCCAACTTTGAGGTTGGACGCGGGCTGGTTGACATGACGCCCGCGATGGAAAAATTGGAGCAGTACGCGGCGGCAGCGGTGGGAATGGGCAGGCCACCCGTGACATCGACCAGAGACAGAATTGAAATCGAGGGTGGGCAAACGCCGCCGACCGCAGTTCCGACGGCTTCCACGACTGGGCAAGTGGCACCACGCCACCAGGATGTTGTGCGCGAAGCCTACGCGCAAAACACCTGCTACGCTTGCGGCCGCCGCTACCTGACCGAGGTCGGGACCTTCTCGGAGGCTTGGAAGTGCCGGACGTGCGGGGCGCCGATCTGCGGCGTGTGTTGGGCGATTGGGCGGCGGGCCTGCGAGCCGCATGAGGCGCCAGGCGTTGCGCCGGGGCCACCGCCGCTGGCGGCGGTTGTCCCGCCCGGCATCGCCCAGCCGGCGCGAGCGTTATCAGGAGACCGACCGATGTCCAAGGAACTGTCGAATCCATGTGCGATTGCCGACGACGCCGTGATAGCGGGGCAGCGATTCTTCGATCGCTTTGATCAGCGGGCCGCGCGCGTGGAGGAACTGGTGAATCCAGTGACGGCGAAGGCCGTCCGGAAATCCGATCCTTTCCATCAGACGCCGCTACGAAAATTCGGGGCTGTTAGCCGCTACAACTTCACTGGAGGCATCAGAGTCTCGCGCCTCGATCTGACGCATTCCAGTCTGTCGCTGATCGCGGTGCGGGTCGGCGAAGGCGGATTGCAGGCGAAAGACGGTCGGTGCGAGCCGAGCACGGAGTTGCTGCGTAGCTTGCCCCAGGAACTGGACTTCAAGGATGGCGGCTACTACGTGGTGGGTGTGTTCAGCCCGGTCGGATGGCCAGCGACGTGGACCAATTTCGACCACGTCAGCGCGAACTTCGAGGTGCACCTGGTTGAATGCCGCGACGGACGGTGGCAGGTGCATGGATCGGACACGGAGTTTCGCACCCTGTTTGATCCGCGGTCTGACAAGGAACTTCTGGCCGGGTTGATGTCGGCGCTGCAGGGCGAGGCGCGTCTCGTGATCCCCGGCGATCAGGTGAGCCTGGACGAGTTCTCTGCGGCGCACGGGATCGCGCCCGAGTTGGTCTCGAAGACACTGGCGGTCCAGGATCTCGGCTACCAGGTAATTTCACAAAAGGGGCGCTCGGTGATCCAGCGCCGCCATCGCTGAGGGGATGCCATGAAGCTGCTCGATCGGCTCAAAAAGATCTTTCAGCGCGCGTCGGTTCCCGAGGACGCGCGGCGCGTCTACGCCGAGTCTCGGTCAACGGAGGAGCTGGTCGCCGGGCTCGAGCGCCTATTCGGCACCAACCGCATGGAATACGACCGGCTGTATACCGAATTGGCCGCCGTGTCGAAGGCCATCGCCGCGCAGAAGGACAAAGTCAGGTCGGGCGGCTTGAGCGCGATCGAGGAAGACGTGACTCTGGATGACATTGAGATTCGACAGGAACACCAGGCAAGGCTGAGAGGCCGCTTGTCCGTGCTGAAGGGCAACCTGCTCCTGCACCAGCGCCTGATCGGCACCGTCCAGGACGCCCAGGTCCGTGAAATGCGCGGCATCAGCGAGGAAGACGTTGATGCCATTGTCGAAGCCGCGCAGGATGCAGTTGCGTCATACGAGCGCGACATGAAAGCGGGCGAGGCGGCCGAGGCGTCGCCGGTCGAGGATGAGGCAGCCGAAGCGGCGCGGCGCGTCGAACGACGCCGGAAGCTCCTCGGCGAGGATCCCGTTGCCGCCGCGGAGCCTGCCGCTGTGCCGCGGCAGACGAAGGCTGACCGATCTCAGGAACCCGAATAGATCTCATTGATGAGGGAGATGACGCTGATGGTCATGGACATCTGGAACAAGCTGTTTAAGAAGACGCCGAACGTGTCGGACTTGCGCGTGCAGTTCAAGGAAATCGAGCGCGAGCAGAAGAAGAAGCGCCGCGATCTAGAAATGGCTGAGGTGGCCAAGACTGCGAAACTCCGCGAGGCCGTGAAAGCCAAGAAGGACGGCAAGAGCGAGCTGCAGCGCGATATCTTCCGCGAATTGCGGCAGATGGAAATCAACCGCGGCCACATGGACACCGAATTGCGCCAATTGTCGCTGTCGAAGACGGCGCTGACGCGGTTCATACGCCAGATCGAACGGCTCGAGAAGCGCAAGGATCGAAAGAGCCTGCAGAGCATCATCCTCCGATTCAAGGAGAGCGACCTGCAAGCCATCATCAGCAAGGCTGAAGTGGACGACGACACGTTCAACGACGTGCTCGAAGAGATCCTCGGCGACGAAGAACTCGAGGTGACGGGCGGCAAGCTGAAGGAGGACTCGGGGTTCGCTGAGTTCGATCGCGCGCTCGAGCAGATGGTGAGGGCCGAGGAGTCGGGGTCCGAGGATGACGTAGCCAAGATCCAGGCCGAGATCGACCGCGCGGTTCGCGCCGACCGCGACACGGACTCCGAGCGGTGAAGATCGATCTCAGCGGACCCATCAAGGCGAGCCTGGACAAGGCTGTCGCGGAGGCGCGCGCGCACCAGCAGGCGGGCCGGCTCAACGAAGCCGCGGCCGCGTTCATCAAGGCGGCGGGATTGATGAACAGCTACGGTGAATACGCGCTCACCCGGAGCGACGAAGTACGGCGCCGCCTCAAGGCCCGCACGTATTTGCAGGTCGCCGAACAGTTGCGTGCGGGAGGGGGCGGCACAAAGCCGCGGCGGCCCGCGCCGGCTCCGTCCGGACCAACTGGCTCCAGCGGGGCAGGTCAGCACGAGAGCCAGCCCGACGCCGAGCAGGAGGAGCAGACATCGGCCATCGAAGCCCTGATCTACCGCAGCCCGGCAACCTGGGATCAGATCGGCGGCCTGGACGAGACGAAGCGCGAAATCAAGTTCGCTTATGGCCTCGCGCTGGCCGCCAAGCCGGAGGGCGTGGCTTTGCCAGGGTGGCGCCGCATCTTGTTCTATGGCCCGCCGGGCACGGGCAAGACGCTCCTGGCCGCGGCCACGAGCAACGGCCTAAGCGCCACCTTCTTCAACGTGAAGGTGGGGAGCCTGTTGTCCAAGTACTTCGGGGAGTCGTCTCGACTGATCTCGACTCTCTTTGACGTGGCGCGGGATCGTGCTGACGAGGGGTTTTCAGTCGTGTTCGTCGACGAGATCGAATCGTTGTGCCTGCCGCGCGGCGAAGGTTCCGAAAGCGGCGCAGAGCGGCGCGTGCTGTCCACACTGCTGTCCGAACTGGACGGCCTGGCCGACAAAGGCGAGGATCGGTCCGTGCTGACCATCGCGGCGACGAACGCGCCCTGGGACCTCGACGACGCGATTCTGAGCCGGTTTCAGAAGCGCGTGTTCATCCCGCTTCCCGACGCTGCCGCGAGAAAGCAGATCCTCGGGATCCTGCTAGAGAAGGCCGGTCATCAGCTTGACGTGCCCGTGGACGATTTGGTTGCGCGGACCGAGTGGTTCAGCGGGCGCGATCTCGAACGGCTCGCGCATCAGGCGATCAATGTCATGGTGGCCGACTTGAACGGATCCGTTCCGGATCTGGTCGATCGCGGCCGAGCGCAGATCGAGGGGTACGAAATCAAGGTCCGGCCGCTCGGCCGGCCGGACTTCGATCGCGCCTTCGACCGTATCCGGGTGGACGTCGTCCGGCAGAAAGAGCAGGGCCAGCGGTATCGGGAGTTCGAGGCAGCGAACTGATCGCGAGGGAATCGTCGAATGTTGGAATGCGCCAGGTGCGGGCGGAGTGAGCCTTCTGATTCGGTGCGAGTCTGCCCCGGGTGTGGCGGCGCACTGAGGGCCGCCCCGCTACCGGGGCCGATTTCAATTTCGCGCGGTGACACGGGTCTCGACAAGAGCGTGACCAGTATCCACAGTTCCGCGCAGACCAGCTCGACCCGCGACGACCATTCCATTCGAGACGACCATTCGGTTCGAGATAGTCGCTCGGTCAGGAACGTCACGAAAGACGATCACTCGTCGAGGGCGACGACGATCAGGACGAATATCGACAACCGCGTCAAGCATTCGCGCGTGAATATCGGCGGTGGCGTCCTCGTCTTCTTCGCGATGATCGCTGCCTTGGGATTCGCCATGTGGGTCATCAATCGGCAGGCTCAGCCGTCGGCAATCACGCTTTCGCCCTCGCCGAACCAGCTCGTGGCTACGCCGGTGGTTTCGACGCCAGTTTCGAGCCCCACTGGGGTCCCGCCAACGCCCATCGTGCAGCAGGCTCCAGCCCCGCAGCCTCCGGTCGCCGGAGCGGCTCCGCCGCCTGTGGCCACGCCGCCCAAGCTGGATCGCACGAAGTATCTGAACATCGGGTCGATTCGCCCCGGCCTCGTCGCCGTTCTGATGGTCGATGAGCGCCGCGGCGCCGACGCCCTGCTTACCCAGCAGATGGCGGCAGCGCTTGGGGGGAACGACGATCTCTTCAAACCGGCGTTCGTCGGCGATGGCCTGTTCTCGCGCGTTCATCGCGGCGACATCGATCTGCTCAGGGAGCTTGGCATCGGTACAGACGTCGCGGAGATTGCACTCGGCACGCGGGCGGCGACGTTTTCGGGGATCGATGTGTCTGGGACGCCGATGACGCGCGCGAGCGTCACGTTGAGTGTGCGCATCACGCGGCCGTCGGCGGGCTTCGTGTCGAATATGCAAGCCGCCCCGGGGGTCGGTGCCGGATTCGATGAGGCATCAGCATTGGCGCTTGCCACTGAGAATGCCCTCAAGGTCTTGTTGAAGCAGATGGGAAGGTGAGAGAGATGATGACGAGGTCGGCAAGATTCCGAACCGCAACCTTCAGTGCCGTACTCCTCGTGGCGGCCATCCTTCCGACAGGGGTCAGCGGACAGCAGAAGCTGTCCGGCGAGGGTCTTCAGGATCTCGCGAATCAGATCACCGCCGGGGTTACCAAAGAACGCAAGCAGAAGATCGGCGTGCTTCCGTTCGTCGAATTGGATGGGCGTCCGACGATGCTGGGCGCATTCCTTTCCGAGGAATTGACGACGAAATTGTTCACTGCCGGAGGTTTTGAGATCGTCGAGCGGACTCTGTTGGGCAAGGTCATGGCTCAACTGAAATTGAATGCATCCGGCGCCATCGATGCCGATCAGGCCAAGCAGATCGGGAAGCTGGCCGGCGTTGACGCGATTGTGACGGGCACGATCACGGATCTTCAATCGTCGATCGCGCTGAACTGCCGGCTGATCGATGTTCTGACTGGCCGGGTCTTCGGTGCCGCGCAGACGAGAATCGTGAAAGACGATGACATCAAAGCTGTGATGAATCGGTCGCAGGGTCCGGCCGGCGGCGAGGAAAATGCTGGTGCGACCGGCACCGGCTTGCCAAACGCAACGCCGCGCGGGCCATCGGTGAGTGCAGCTGGGCTCCAGTTCACAATGGTCGGTTGCACACGATCGGCCAATTCGATCGAGTGCCTGATCACTGTGGTGACGAGACAGGACCAGGAGGTCCGTGTTGGATGCGACAACTCCACTGGAACGAAAGCCTTCGACACCAAGGGACAACCCCTGCGCTGCGGTCGCGTGACGCTCGTTGGCCAGCGGACCGGTTCGGCGTGGGGAAATGAAGTCACCCTTGTTTCGAATGTCGGCGCGCCCCTGGTCCTGGTGTTTGAGGGCGCGACACAGGATTCACGAACGCTATCTCGCCTGGACATTGCCTTTGCGTTCGGGAGGTCCGCTCTTGGTGGCGTTGGTGCTGGTGCCGCTGGGGCAGGAGGTGGCAGGGTTGGTTGGAGCGCCGTCCAATTCCGCAACGTGCCGGTGCAGGAGCGGTAGCTCGCATGGATGGGCTGAAACACGCGTGGGACGCGGCCACCCAGGACCTGGCCGTTTGGTTGATCCGGGCGCTGATCACGACGCTCGTCGTGACGCTCATGTGGTGGTTCTGGGAACGAATTCGCCGGGCGATTCTGCGCCTGCTGGGACGCACGCCGGCTCCGCCAACGCAGGCGCAACAGCCGGATTGGCAGGAAGGTTACGCGGTGCGCCTGTGGCCGCTCGACCGGCTCCGTCAGGGCGTCGTCATTGCGCCGCGCACTCGTCTCCTCGTCATTGACCGGGACGTTGTCCAGTTCGAACTGGAGCCGGGGAAGTACGCCGGCAGCGATCTCGGACGCCGACTGGCCCGTCATGCGGTGGGGGCTGGCGCGATGGCGGTCCAGGTGCCGGATGGAGGTATTCAGTTTGAACGGACACTTGGCGCCGAGCTGGAGGGCAGGGCTGACGCGATGGCTGGGGGCGTGAGGTTAGGGCTGAACGTCGATCCGCACGGTTTCGGGAAGCTGGCGAGGTCGTCGCGCCTGCGCAATGGGGTGCTGACCAAGGATGATGTGTTTGCGTTCGTGGAGGAGGTCGTGCAGCCCCGACTGGCCCAGATAGCGGAACACCCGGCTATGCCTGGCGTCGGCTCGGAAACGGTCATGCAGCAGATCGCCGACCACCTCCACCAGGAATTGGGCTTGGTGGGGTCCGTTGATTCCACAGTCCCCGCGGTGCCGGCTGCGGCGCATCTGAACGTGCCCGCTCATGGGCCGACCAGCTAGAGCCGTGCGAGGCCGGTGGACAGTGAGCTTTGAGGAAATTTAGGGTATCAGGATATACTAGATTCATGTACATGGTTCCATGTGTATGTGTCGCAAGCTGCCGGAAATCGGCCGTGGACGTTAGCGTCAGTGTGGGAGGCAACCGATGAGCGCGTGGTTCGATGGCCAGGTTGAGTGTCCGTCCTGTCATAAGGGGACGCGTCCGGGCAAGTTCTGCGGCGAGTGCGGCAAGCCGATGCCCGGCAGCGAAGTGCGCTGCGGCCGCTGCAACGCGGCGGTGTCTGCTACCGCGACGTTCTGCGGCCAGTGCGGGGCTTCGCTTGCAGAGAGTACAGCGCCCGCGGTAGTGGGAAATCGTTGGGCCAGACGCGCGGATGACTTCGCCACGCGGGTTGACGTGAACGACGTCGAAGGCTTCTTCACGAAAGGACTCGTCGTCGAGGAAGGCACGAAGGCCCTCTTCATTACGAATGGCGCATTCTCCGGTATCGTTGACGCTGGCCGCCACGATCTGGGCGGGCTCAAGCGCGCGATCCTGAACGTCTTCAGCTCGAAGAAAACGACAGCCGTACTGATTGATGCAGGCGATGTCGAGGTCTCCTTCTCGTTGGATGGCCTGCGAACGGCGGACCCGCTGCATCTCTCGGCGGATTGCCGCGTGGTACTGCGACTCGATAACCCGGTCCCGTTTTTCGAAAATCTCCTGAAAGGACAACAGAGCTATTCGCTAACGGCGATGCGTGCCTTCATCGCCGATGAGTTACGCAATGCCGGACAGGAGTTCCTATCGGGTAGGACAGTGGCCGACCTCTCTGGCAATCTCGCGGTGAAACAGGCGCTTGAGCAGGGTATTGCCGCCCACTTGGCCCGTACGCTCGAGCGCAAAGGCCTGACGCTGGTCCAGGTGCGCGTGTTCGATTTCCGCCACGCGAAACTCAACGCGCTGACCGGCAAGCTTGAGGAGTACTGGCTGAACGCCGAAGAACTCCGAACGCGGCTCAAGGGCGGCGACATGCTCGCCGGCGTCGAGCGCAAGGTGCTCGATCAGGAGACGCAACGCGCGCTCATGCAGGTCGAAGTCTACGAAGATCGGGCGCGCGTCTATCAGCGTATGCGTGCCGCCGCCAATTCGGAGGAATTCAACAAGATCAGCAGCGCCGACGATCTCGAGCGATTCGTGCATGGCATCGACAAAGGCGGGCTGATTCGTGCGAAGGAAATGGAGGAACTGAAGGCGGACTTCGCCGACCGCACTGTGGATCGGGAAGTGGCGCGCAAACACCTGCTCGCGACACTTGGGGTGAACCATGCCGCTGAATTGCAGCGCCTGGAGCTCATCAGCAAGTTGTCGCTGCAGACGACACTCGCCGAGGCGATGCGGGGGGAGGAACTGAAGAATTTCGAGCTTCAGCAAGAGAAGGAACGGCGAGATGCCGCCCGGAAGCGCGAGGCGCGCATGGCTGAGCACGACCAAGACATTAAGAAGGCAAAAGACGGCCTCGAACTGCTGGCAGTGATGCGAAAACAGAAAGCCGAAGAGGCCGATCGCGATCAGGAGCGCGAATTGCGCGCCGAGAGAGACCGTCATGCTCGGGACCTCGAACGGTACCAGAAGCTCGCCGAACTGGGTCCGGACGCTCTCATCAGCTTCGCCCCCGCCGACCGGGCTCCCATCCTTGCCGAACTGCGTAAGACCGAAATGCTGAAGGGCATGACGGATAGCCAGATCCTGGCGATGGCCGCAGAGAAGAGCGGCGCCGTCGCTGACGCCCTGAAGGAGAAGTTCAAGGGCGAGGCAGGGCGCGAAGTTATGGAACGGCTGATTCTCGAGAAGGATCGGCACGCGGGGCAGAGCCACGAAGTGATGCGCGCCAATGCCGAGCAACTCGAACGTCTGGCAACGCGGGCCATGGACACGATGCGCGACACGGCAACCGCCGCGACACGCGCCGGTCAGCCGGGCATGACAGTCATCACGCCTGGCATGAGTTCGGGCGTCGTTCAGACGGGCGCAGGCGGTGGGGTGGGCGCGATGAAGTGTCCGAAATGCCACCACGACGTGCCGCCGTCGCAGAACTTCTGCCAGAACTGCGGCCATAAGTTCCTGCCATAGGCATTGGCGGACGGGATTGCTGTATGCCTGCGTGGGAATGTCCGAATTGCGGGGTCGCGAACCTACCGAATGACGGTGAGTGTCGGGCGTGCAGGACGCCGCGCCCGTCCGGGTGGATCGACGGCAGCTGGGAGTGTCCGAGGTGCGGCAACGAGAACTCGAACAGCGACGAGCACTGCCAGCAGTGTGGCTATCTGCCCGGGGCTGATTCGATCTCCCGTGTGGCGAGTTCATCGAGCGAGCAGGCCGTCGGCAAGGACATCATGTCCAACCTCCGCAAGATGAATGAGGATCTGCTCGGGGACATTCGGAGCCAGGTTGCCGGCCTGATAGGGGCTCCCCCTGCGCGAACCGCCGCAAGTCTTCCCCTGTCGACGCCCAGCCGGCGACGGCCCATCGAGCGCGCCACGACACGGACACTTGCAGTGCGAGTGCGTGCGCTCCCGAAGCTCAACTACGCTCTGCTACACGCAGGGTTGCCGCTGATCAGCGCGATCGAGCTTTCGAATGCAGACACACAGTCAGCCGAGGATCTCCTCCTTAGGGCATGGGTTGCGCCCGACTACGGGGAGGCTTGGCAGACGAGCATATCGAGCATTCCCGGCCGGTCGAGCCTTGAAGTGAAAGACGTCGAAGTGCCGCTGCGGAAGGCGCGCCTGCAAGAGGTTCGTGAAGCCGAGCGGGCAAGCCTCAGGGTCGATGTCTTCAGCGAAGGAAAGATCGTGCAGTCGGTCACACAACCCCTGCAGGTGCTGGCCTACAACGAGTGGTATTTCCACCCCGCCATTCCGCATACGGCCGCATGCTTCGTGCAGCCGAATTCGTCTGCAGTGGAGACGATAACTTCGCTCGTGAGGGATCGGCTGCGTCGCGTGGGAGCCGACCCGTCCATGTCCGGTTA
The DNA here is from genome assembly GCA_035606665.1 of Vicinamibacterales bacterium. Classification (GTDB taxonomy): domain Bacteria; phylum Acidobacteriota; class Vicinamibacteria; order Vicinamibacterales; family SCN-69-37; genus DASUGC01. Next base: position 249,460 of record DATNEY010000026.1, read on the forward strand.
CCAGGAGGGCGGAGCAGGCCGAGTGATGGCATTGGCAAAGGCCTTGTACGAGACGCTGCAGCAGGACCTGAAATTGTCGTACATCAACCCCCCGCCGAGCTTTGAGCATCCTGAGCTTCTCGATGATGGCGACATGACGATTTCGCAGAAGGTGTTCCTTCCGGAGCAGATTCTCAAAGAACAGCGCGGGACCTGCCTCGATCTGGCATTCCTCGGGGCGTCGTGCCTTGAGCGCATGGGCCTGAATCCGATCTTCTTTCTGGTTCCAGGCCACGCCTTCTTCGGCGTGTGGCTCGAACCATCGTATTTGCGCGAGCCTTGGACGCGTGATGGCGCGGCGGTTCGAGCTCTGGTGAACGATCGACGGTGGTTGCCGCTCAACTCCACGACATTCACGGCTAACCCCATGCGCCCGATGGAACAGTGCCGCAATGAAGCGGTGAGTTTTCTCTCTGGCGACGTTCGACTCGAAGCCGCCGTCGACATTACAGCCGCGCGCCAGGCAGGCATCAAGCCGGTTCCGCCGCTCCTGTGATGTCTGTGGGCACGCCTATAGCGATCGAAATCGACCGCTCCAAGCGGTACCGCGTTGGGGAGAGCGGAGTGATTGCGCTTCGCGTGACCGGCCTGGCGGCCGCCGCGCGATCAATCCATGTTCGAGTAGCCGGCCCTGGGCTCGATTCCCAGCGCGATCTTGCGTGCGAGCGAACGTCGGACCCGCTCCTGGCCGCACTACTGCCGTGGGTTCCGCCTCACGCCGGCGAATCGCTGCTGGCGGTGTCGGGTACCGTCGGGGATGGGCGGCGCCGAGTGGGGCAGTTTGACGCGGCATTTTCAGTCGTCGTTGAACGGGCGCAGGCCGGGCCGAGCGTGTCCTACGTGATCCAGGGCCAGACGATCGACTTCAAGGGCGTCGACCTGAGCACCGTGGTACGGGAGCAGCGTCACGAGGAGATCCCGGCCGGCGCGCCGAGGTGGGAGTCGCTGGGTCTGGATTGGACGCCGGCCCGGCCAATTCATGTTCTGGACGGCCCTTCTGCAAGCCGTAGGGCCGTTCTAAGGGCTGTAGAAACCGGCGTCGAATGGGTTGTCGTGACAGGCGCGCGCATCGCGTGCGGGCGTCACTCGCAGAACGACGTGGTCCTACGATTCCTTCCCGAGAATTCAGAAAACGACCAGCGCAGCGCGGTCATCAGCCGTGAACAGTTCGCCTTGGTGGTCGATGCAGGCCAAGTGCTTGCTGAAGTCTCGGGTACCAGCCCGACCTTCATCGACGGCAACAGGCTCACGCAGGGAAGCCGAGCTCTGATTGTGACCGGGACGAGGTTGATGGCGGGACTGATGGGGCTCGAGTTGATGGCGGACATCCGGCACGACGACGATGCGGCTGCGGTGGAGACGCTCGCTCTGATCCACGCCGAACACGATCGACAGCCCGTCGCTCATGCGCCGTCGGCTCCGACGATGGTTCGCCTGCGACGCGTCGGCAACCACCCCGGCGTGGAGTATTGCTGGCTCCACCGTTCAGTGACGCTCGGGACCACGTCGGAATGCGGATGGCGGCTGTCGCCACCGGCGGCTCCCCGGCAGGCGCGTCTCTTTTTCGTGAACGGGCGCTTCTTCATGGAGGCGCTAGCCTCGAAGCCGGCGCTGGTCATCTCAGGCCACGCGTTGGAGGCCGGGGATGTTCGGCAACTCGGCGCCGCCGAGCAAATCCGGTGCGCCGAACAGGCATTCGACTGGCGTATCGATCGCTGAAGTCAGACCATGAGCGTCTCCTTGCGGCTTCCACGCTTCCTTTCACGCCGTGTTCAGGTAGCGGTTCCTGCCCAGCAGGCGTCGGCGACGTTCGCTGCGCACGAACTCCCGCGCTGCGGCTATCTCGCTGTCGGCCATGGCGCCGCCCTCGTCGAGAAGGACACGATTCAGGACGTCGTGATGGCTCACGCTCGCCCAGAGCCACTGGACCGATTGCGAACCGGAGCGTCGAAATCCGCGGACGCGTTCGTATGCGTGTGGTTGTTCCGACCCGTCTGCCTGGCTCTTGACCCGGTCGGAGTCGTTTCGCGCGACGGTCACAGTTTTCTGATCTCCCTCGGTCTGTCAGTTCGATTCGCCGAGCGCGCGCACGCCGGCGATCGATTCCGAACGTTGCCGGCTTCACTCGCGGATGTGTCAAATCAGCTGTGGTCGCCAATCGCCGCGGCGCTGCGCGCCGCCGCGCGTGATGTCGATGGCGAGGCACTGTTTTCGCGATGGCCGACGGACACGGTTGTGTCGGAACTTGTGTGTCAGGCGGCGCAAGCCACCGGCGATGGAGTTCTGTCGACCGTCGGCCCGGCGGAGATCGGCCTCCGTAACCCGTTCTTCGAGTCCCAGCGTGAGCAGCACACCGACCGGTCCACCCGCCGAGGCGAACTCGCCCTGCTCGAGGAAGACAGTCGGATTCGCGGCGCCGTACGGGTGCTCGTGCATCAGGAACGGCTGATCAACTTGCAGCGCGACGCCGAATTCGAGGCGGTCGCGACGACGCTTGGTCAGGACGCCGAGCTGCGTGCGAGGGCACTGCGAAAAGAACTGCAACGGGAGGATCTCGATGCCGCCGCGGAGCGAGTCGCGGCGGCGCGCAGAAGCGCAGACCTTGTCGCTGATCTTGTCGCGGCGGTGGACAAGACCCATGCGGCCGTTTTTGAGTCGGGGAGCCGCCTCGCATCGGCGCTCACGGCCGCGGTTGGATCGCTCGGCGCTGGCCGTTTCACCGCGCACGAACTCGAATGGGTGCGGTCCGCCCTTGCAAACGCTGCGCTGGCCGCTCGATCGCCTGAGGATGTGCTGGCGGCGATCCAGAATGGCGGCCCGCTGTCGTCCATCCTCGTCGATCCATTCCGCCGCCTCGATGGCGTGCACTCGGTCAAGCCCGGGACCAGATGGCGGGTGTTCGACGGCGAGACGCTCTGGACGATTGCCGTACAGCAGATCGACTGGCGGCGGTGCGGGTTTCTTTGGCTGCGTCAGCGCCCGAAGGCTGCTCGACTGCACATCGTTGGCAAGCCGGATGGCCGCGAACTGCGATATCACGTTGGGACCGAGGATATGATCCTTGAGATTCATTCTCACAGGGTCGCGTGTCGCCTGCAGTCGGACGTTGCGGTTCCGACCCTACGGTTCGCAAGTTCGGCATAGCCAACGTAAGCCGACTCTGATTCCTGGTTCTCAGTCGATCGGGATGGAATCCCGAGAAAAGAAGGTAGCGATGGCGCGAAAGTTCATTCTGGTGTTCCTGGGGTGTTGGCTTGTCAGCACCGGCCCACTGCGGGCTCAGGCGTTGAATCTTGAGATGCGAGGCCTGGCCGAAAGACTGAGCAAGGCCGTTCAAGGACAAGGCATCAAGAACCTCGCCATCGTGGACTTCACAGATATTCAGGACCAGCCGACCGAACTCGGGCGGGTCCTGGCGGACAGGCTTACAGCTGAGGTTGTGTCACTCGGCCAGGTATCGGTGGTCGATCGAGCCAACCTCAAAACCGTTCTCGCGGAGCACAAGCTCACAGCAGCGGGCCTCGTGAACCCGGCAGATGCCAAGAAACTGGGGGAATTCGCTGGGGCGGACGCGGTTGTTACCGGTACGATCACTGTCCTCGAAGGAGTTGGGCTGACAATCAAGGCCATCTCCACGGGGTCGGCGAAAGTCGCTGCGGCTGGAACCATCACATTTTCCATGACTCCTGACATCCAGCAGCTTCTCAATCGCCGGATACTCTCCGGTTCGACCGGTGCTGGGGGCTTGGCCGGCGCTTCGACTAACTCCGAGATGGGTACCATTGTGACCAAAGATTTTGGCCCTCTTCGAGTGACTCTCAAATCGGTATCGCCGCTCCAGACCAGGGACGTTTCCGGCCGCAGCGTGAACAGCGTAAGTGGAATCCGCTGCACTTTCGAGTTCACCAGTCGGGAAACGCAACGGTCAATTGTTGTCGGACTAAATGCCGTACCGGATGATCGGCCGCCGGTTGAGGGCAGGGTTCTTCGCACGACGCTGATCGACGATCACGGCAGTACCTGGTATCTTTTCGCACCGGACGTCAGTGGGCTGAGTATCGTGTCTGTTGGGTTGCGTGACCCTCGGACTAGGTACGATCCGACAGACATCGGGACTGCCCTCCGGCGTCAGGACCTGACGGGTGCAAACACGGCGACTGCCCCTCCTTCGACTTCCCCCACCGGCGGTAACCCTTTCGACAGAGTCCCCTACACGTTTGTATTTGGCACAACGACTCCACTCACCCCAGGACAGAGCCTGACGGTGACCATGAACTTCGCGCAGCCTGACCGCGACTCGCGCAGCCCCCGACCGCAGTTCTTCCAGCTTGTGAGCGAGATGGTCGTGGGCGTGGTTACTTCAGACCGGGAGAAGACCTACTCGCTCCACAATGTGGCGTTCGATCACGTGACCATGCCAGGCGGCGGCTAGTTGGAGACTGTGTGAGCCAGTTCTCTGTGAGTCTCAAGGACATCGGTGCATGGAAACCGGCCGCGAGGGTCTGCGCCCCGGTGTGTGTTTTGAGGCATTTCTGACTATGCGATCCTAGAAGGCCTTTTGGTAACGACTGGCATCTTGCCGCGTCTCTTTCCGCGGCATCGTGCGCAACGGCTTGGCCATCGTCCGCCCTCTGACAATCAGTTCTGACTTTGAAGTGTAAGGTCTCCACTATCGTTGGAGACTCGCAGCTGGGCCGCTGATCATCTCTGGGCATCCTGTCCGCTAATCGAACCGCCGGCATCCAACCGGGAGGGTTGCCGGCCGAAAGCTGTGATCCGAACTGTGATCCAACCCCGACGAAATACTGGTTGCTACCGAGGTTTACGGCTTGTTACCGAGATCGATGAATCGCCGCCAAGTCTCTCGCGCTCTATCACTTGGCACCATTCCATCGCATGCCATCATTTCTTTCGTTTTCTCCTGTTAACCGGAGGGTTGGCAAGCGGCTCGGGTGGCTCACTTCCCCCTCAACTTCCTCAACACCCTGTCGTTGATCCAATGCTCGTCCCACCACTCGATCGGATTCACCATCTGTCCGTTCACGAGCATGGTGAAGTGCAGATGGTCACCGCCCGCGAGGCCGGTCATGCCGCTCTTGCCGAGTTCCTGTTGTTTCGCGACCATGTCGCCGACCTTGACGGCGATCGATGAGAGATGGCCATAGAGCGACTGCACGCCGAGGCCGTGATCGATGACGACGCAGTTGCCGTAGATGCCGAGATCGCCGGCGAAGAGGACCTTGCCGCGGTTGGCGGCGATGATGGGCGTGTTGGCAAACGATGCGAGATCGAAGCCGAGGTGGACCTGCTTGTCGACCTCGCGGCCCTGATACACGTAAGTCCGGAAGTCGGCGAACGCGGCCTCGGCCTTGGTGTTCGTGAACGGATGAAAGACGACGCCGTTCCAGAGCATCTCCGGTGATGTCTGCGAAGCCATCGCCTTGATCGTCGCGTTGTTCTTGAGACGCAGCTCGCGATTGATCGCAACGTACTGCTCGATCATCGTCCCCGTCGGCTTGAAGTCCTTGGCGCCGTCGCCGGCGAGAACCGCGGGGACGACGCGCTCGAGAAACTTGTCCTCGAGCGGGATGGTGCTCTTCTTGAACGGCTTCGGGAACGTGAGGTGATCGAAGTCGCTCGTCGCCTCCTCGCCGGTGGGATCGCGCGCGAACAGCTTCATCGGCACGTTCACAGGCTGGTCGTAACGGAGGGCGAAGAAGGCCACCCGCAGTGTCGACGGATCGCCATCGGTCACGAGCCCGTTGAGCTTGACGCCGGCGATGGGGAAGCCGGGATACTCGATGTCGCCGACGCGCACGCCGGAGGCCGCATCGGCCGGTGTGGCTCGGTACACGATCATCTCCGACCCGCCAAGATTGATGTAGTGCTTGGTCGAGACGACCGACACGCGAGGCTTCTCGAGCCGAATGGTGAGGGGCTTCGACACCTCAGCCGTGACCCGGCGAATCCACCACACCTTTCGTGACGCAGAGACGATAAGGTTCGCCGGCCCAGCCTTGGGGGCAAAGCCGGGCACCTCCTTGGCGCCCGCAACCACATTGGTCATTGTGGAACCCTCGGGCGCTTCGAAACCGGGCAGCGGAGTGCGCGTGCCGTTCTGCTCGAAGAAAACCTGCACCTCGGCGGGCGAGGGCGAGGCGATCTGCAATTCGATCGGAATCGTCGCGCCGGCAAAGTCACCGGGCTTGACGATGGTTATTGACGGGCCTGGCCGGAATCCGGCTGCGACATATACGCCGAGGGCAACCAGGACGAGGACAACGACAGCGACGAGAAGCTTGCGCACGCTGGCATCGTACCAAAAGTGATGCGGGCAACGACGCGAACGAGCGGGAACGACGGGAACGAACGTGAACGAAAGCCGGTTCGAGGTTCTACTTCCCGATCCTATCCATCGTGTAGATCCGCTCGCCCGCGGCTCGATTCGCCGTCGCGGGCAGGAAGATCACCGCGCGCCACTGATTGGCGTCGACGCGCTCCCACTTCCAGCCGCTGCCGGCACGTCCGACGTTCGCGAACGTGATGGACTTCTCGTCGAACGCTGTTGCGACCGAGCGTGTGGGATCGGCGCCGGATCCGAACTCGCCGTTCTTGAGCTCGAACCGGCTGGTGTCCTTGACCTTGTCGTCCTCAATGGTGTCCACGAGGAGCGTGGTTCCCTCGAAGCGATACCGCTCGTAGAACGTCGGCACGCCACCGCCGGTACCCCTCCAGCAACCCTCGATCCAGTGAAGCTTCTGCAGATCCGCCGCAGTGAGAGTGCGCGGCTTGAGGGGCGCAGTCTGTGCCTGCCTTCGCTCTTCGAGCTTCGGCGAGGCAAGGCTCCAGCCGCTGAGGCAGACGACGCAGATCAGAACAGCGACGGTTCGAGAGAGCATGCGTCAGTTTACCGCTCGCAATCCCGGCGACGGCACAGCCATTGCTCATGTACTGGCTGAGGTTGGGTTTATGACGTCCAGCGGCATATCTCGGCAGAACGGCGACCAGAAGTCGGTAATTAAGCGCGCGCGGTGGACAATCGCGGCATTCTTCGGAGCGATGACGGCCGTCGCCGTCCCGATCGGTGGAGCGGCGCAGCAGAAGCCCGCATCAGCGCCGCAGGCGCAGGCGGCCGGGGCAATCTCAGTGCTCGATCAGCAGATCCGTCTCGATCGGGCCGGCTTCTCGCCGGGCGAAATTGACGGCGTGCCGGGCGCGAACACCGATCGCGCGTTGGCGGCGGCGAAGAAGGCGGGCCGGGACCTGGAGTCCGATTCCGCTGAAACGACGGTCGCGCACAAGATCGCGCCAGAAGAAGTCGCCGGGCCCTTCACGCAACCGATCCCGCGCGACCTGATGGAGCAGTCGAAGCTCGAGGCACTGAACTACTCGTCCGCGCTCGAAGCGCTGGGCGAGCGCTTTCATTGCTCGCCGGCGCTGCTGCGGAAACTGAATCCCGGCGCGAAGTTCGCCGCCGGTGAATCAATCACCGTGCCCAATGTGATGCCCCGAGGAGGCGAAGAGCCGGCGCCCGCGCGTGGCAGCGTGCCGCCCGGTCCCGCTCTCACCATCGTCGTCTCCAAGAGCACGTCGTCGCTGACGCTCGTGGACGAGAAGGGGACGGTCGTCTTTCACGCGCCCGTGACGAGCGGCAGCGAGCACGATCCACTGCCGATCGGGAAGTGGGCCGTGACGACCGTGAGCCGGCGGCCGGCGTTTCACTACAACCCGGAACTGTTCTGGGACGCGAATCCCACCCACGCGAAGGCGAAGATTCCGGCCGGCCCGAACAATCCCGTCGGCCTGGTGTGGATCGACCTGACGCGCGAGCACTACGGCATCCACGGCACTCCGGAGCCCGGAAAAATCGGGCACACCGAATCGCATGGATGCGTGCGCCTGACGAACTGGGACGCGCTCCACGTCGCAAGCCTCGTACGCAAGGGGACCGTCGTGCTGTTCGAACAATAGGCCTGGGCTTCCGCTTCGGCGGTCAGGATCAACATGAAAAGAGTCAGGCGGTCGTGGTCGCACGCGCTGGCATTCCTTGCCGGTGCCGGCGTGACGAGTGCGCTGATCTGGAGCATCCAGAACGCTCCGGCGCGTCTGCAGGCGCGGCTCGCGGACGACTGCGGTCCCCTCGCGACCGAGGCCGAGGCACGCGGGGGCGTTCCGCGCGAGCAGCCGTCCGCAAAAGGACGAGACGATGAGCCGATCCGAACGAGCCGCAGCACTGCTGTGATGCCGGTGATTGGCGCGGACTCGCTCGCTGATCTCCACTCGCGTGCGCTCATGCTGCCCGTGAAGGGCATGAAGGTCGATGACCTGCAGGAGTCATTCGACGACAAGCGCGGCGAGGGCCGGCGGCACGAGGCGATCGACATCCTGGCCCCGCGCAACACGCCCGTGCTCGCCGTCGAGGACGGCACCATCGCGCGGCTCTTCACGAGCAAGGCGGGCGGCCTGACTGTCTATCAGTTCGATCCCGCGTCCCGCTATGCCTACTACTACGCGCATCTGGAGCGATACGCTCCAGGACTGACCGGCGGCGCCGAGGTCCGGCGTGGCCAGCTGCTCGGGTTTGTCGGAACGTCCGGCAACGCTCCACCCGACACCCCGCACCTGCACTTCGCGATCTACAGGCTCAACGACAAGAAGCAATGGTGGCAGGGCACGCCGATCGATCCGTACATGGTGCTTCGAAAGGCAGGCAGGTAACGACGGGTAACGACGGGTGACGACAGGTAACGACAGGTGACGAGGCGGGCTGAACAGTCCTGTCAGCACCCGGTTTGACGATTCTCCAATGCGATTCCTCGAAAGCTTTGGAGAAACTCCATCGTCGCAAGACCCGCACTTCGGTTTGCAGCCGCGCGAGTTCGGCACCGCGCTTGCAGTAGATCGGCCACGGCAACGCATCATGGCCAATCGACCATCCATCGTGCCGGGCCAGATCGAACATGCCATTCTTCGCATCCGCGGGCTCAATGTGATTCTCGACACTGAGTTGGCTGGGTTGTACGGAGTTGAGACAAAGGTGCTGAATCAGGCCGTCAGGCGCAATATCAAGCGCTTCCCGTCTGACTTCATGTTCCAGCTCGCTCCAACCGAGGCGGCGGAGGGTTTAAGGTCACAATTTGTGACCTTAAACGCTGGCCGTGGGTCGCATCGAAAATATGCTCCCTACGCCTTCACCGAGCAAGGCGTCGCCATGCTCTCGTCCGTTCTCCGGAGCCCTCGCGCCATCGCGGTGAACATCGAGATCATGCGTGCCTTTGTCCAGCTGCGCCGTATGCTCGACTCCAACGCCGAACTCGCCCGCAAGCTCGCAGATCTGGAGCGGAAGTACGACGGCAAGTTCAGCGTCGTCTTCGAGGCCATCAGGCAGCTGATGGCGCCGCCTGCGGCGCCACGCCGGGAGATTGGTTTTCGCGGGAAACGCCCCATGTGATTCCACGATTCCGAATCAATGGGTCAATGACCCCAGGAGTGAGGGGTCATTGGCCCAGAAACGCACAGAATCAGATCCCGCGGCGGCGCCTCGATCGCTCCACAAGCGCGTCGGCCGGCGGCCGACAACGATCGTAGTAACCGGGCGCTTCGAGCGGCGCCCTCCAAACCGCATACACTTGCTCCGCATGTCACTCCCCGCGGGCACCAAACTCGGCACGTACGAAATTATTTCTCCTCTCGGCGCAGGCGGCATGAGCGCCTGCGGCCGGGCGAGCGCGCGAAGCGCGTCGAGCCCTCCAGGCGTGGGGGTGGGGCCCCACGCAACTTCTAGAAGAGGACGGCCGAGCCCATGCCGCTAGCCGCAGGTACACGTCTCGGTTCTTTCGAAATCATCTCGGCTCTCGGCGCTGGCGGCATGGGCGAGGTTTATCGCGCCCGCGACGCGAAGCTGAATCGCGAGGTCGCCATCAAGGTCCTGCCCGAGCGGCTGGCGCAGGATCCGGCGGCGCTGGCGCGATTCGAGCGCGAGGCGCATGCGGTTGCGGCGCTTTCGCATCCGAACATCCTGGCGATCTTTGATTTCGGCACTTCGACTCCTGGTGACTCTCAGAGTCGCTCAGTGCAGGGCACGCCGGCGATCACCTACGCGGTCACCGAGCTGCTCGAGGGTACGACGCTCCGCCAGCGTTTGTCCGACGGAGCGCTGCCCGTCCGCAAGGCCATAGACTTCGCGGTCCACATCGTCCGCGGTATCGCCGCTGCCCACGAGCGTGGCATCGTCCATCGGGATCTCAAGCCCGAGAACATCTTCATTACCAATGATGGCGCGGTGAAGATCCTCGACTTTGGCCTTGCCAAGAGCGCCGGACCTGAAAGCCAGGCCGGCGCCGCGCCAACTGCGATGCAGACGCAGATGGCGGACACGACGCCCGGCATGGTCCTCGGGACTGTCGGCTACATGTCTCCCGAACAAGTCCGCGGCCTCGCACTCGATCACCGCACGGACATCTTCTCGTTCGGCGCGATCTTCTACGAGATGCTGACCGGGCAGCGCGCGTTCCGCGGCGACTCGCACGTGGAGACGATGAATGCGATCCTGAAAGAAGATCCGCCGGAGTTCAGCGCGGTCACGGCGAACGTGCCGGGCGCGCTGGAGCGCGTGATCCGGCGGTGTCTCGAGAAGCTGCCGTCCGATCGGTTCCACTCGGCCCACGACCTCGCGATCTCGCTCGAGGCGTTTTCGGGCGCGTCGACGTCGAGCGGAGTCCACACGGGGTCAATGGCCCACCTACAGGGGTCAGCGGCCCACCAGGCGCTCCACGACGTTCCTGCGCGCAGCAAGACAATGCCGCTCGTGATCGCAGGCGTCGTCATCGCGGCCAGCGCCGCGGCCTTCTTCGCCGGCCGCTTCACGTCGCAGCCGGAGCCGCCCAGCCAGCCGGACATGAGGCGCCTGACGTACCGCCGCGGACCCGTGATGTCGGCCCGCATGTCGAAAGACGGCACCACCTTCGTGTACTCGGCGGCGTGGGAGGGCACTCCGCGCCAGGTCTACGCAGCACGCAGCGACACGACGGAATCGCTATCGCTCCCGTATCTGGATGCCGATGTCGTGTCGGTTTCAGCCAAGGGCGACCTCGCCATCATCCAGAAGCGGCGCAACATCACCGGCTACTCACGACCGGGGACGCTGGCACGCGCGACGATGACCGGCGGCGCGTCGCGGGATGTCCTTGAAGACGTGCAGGATGCGGACTGGCTGCCCGACGGCTCCAACCTCGCCGTTTCCCGCGTCGTAGACGGCAAATACCAGCTCGAGTTTCCGATCGGCAAGGTCCTCTACAAGACCGACGGCTGGATCAGCCACGTGCGCGTGTCGCCGGACGGTCAGAAGATCGCGTTTCTGGATCAGCCGATCATCGGAGACGACCGCGGCACGCTGTCGATCGTCGATGGCGCGGGCAAGAAGTTTTCGATGTCCATCAACTGCGAGAGCACGCAGGGAATGGCGTGGCTGCCGTCGGGGAAGGAAGTCTGGTTCAGCTGCGCTGCGAATGGCCTGTCGCGCGCGGTGATGGCCGGCGCGATGGACGGCACCGTGCGCACGGTGCTTCGCGTGCCAGGCAGCCTGTATCTCGGAGACGTCGGCGCCGACGGCTCGGTGCTCGTCTCGCACGACAACGAACGCATGGCGGTGGTCGGGCTGCCGCCCGGCGAAACGCGCGAGCGTGATATTTCGTGGCTCGACTGGACGCAGGCCAGCATGCTCTCCGAAGACGGCCGCACGCTGCTGATCACCGAAGCGGGCGAGGGCGGCGGCAAAGGGTACAGCACATTCATTCGGAAGACCGACGGATCGCCGGCGGTCCGCCTGGGGAAGGGACTCGGGCTCGCGATGTCGGCCGACGGCAAATGGGTGATCGCACAGAACATCGACACGTCGCCCGAGCAGCTCGTGCTGATGCCGACGGGCGCCGGCGAAGCACGCGCGCTCACGCAGGACGACATCACGCACGTCAGTGCGCGATTCCTTCCCGACGGCAAACGCTTCATCTTCAATGGATACAAGCCCGGGAAGCCGCCTCGCACGTGGATTCAGCCGCTCTCTGGTGGCGCGGCCCTACCAGTCACACCCGAGGGCGTCGTGACCGGACAACTGGTTCCGGACGGCACCAAGGTGATGGCGCGCGACGCGGACGGCCAGCGCAAACTCTTTCCCATCGATCCGCCCGGTGGCGCGCCGGAGCCGATCAAGTTTCTCGAAGCTGCCGAGGGCGTACTCCGCATCATCGACGCGCACACCGTGTTCGTTCGTCGTCAGGGGCCGAATGGCACCATTCTGGTTAGCCGGCTGGATCTGGCCACAGGCACACGGACGCCGGTCAGAACGATCATCCCGCCACAGGAGGCGCTCACCACGGGCTGCACAGTGCTGGTTTCGGCCGACGGCAGCTCGTACACGTGCAACTTCACGGCAACAAACTCGGACTTATTTCTCGTCAAAGGACTCAGGTAACGACGGGTGACGACAAGTGATGACGGGTAACGACAGGCAGGAGGCACTGATGAAGACAGCACTACTCGCGTCGTTCGTTGTGGCGCTTGGTGTGGCGGCGGCGATGCCGATCGCTGCGGACCAGGCCAGTAGAGGGACGAGCCCGATCGCGAAGGGATTCGATCGCGCTGGCGTCGAAGCGGCGGCGCTGGACTACGTCGAGGGTCTGTATAACGCCGACCCGTCGCGCATCGAGCGCAGTGTCCATCCGCAGCTCACCAAGCGCGGCTTCTGGCGTGATTCTCCCACCGCGCCCTGGGGCGCGCAGGAAACGATGACCTACGACCAGCTCGTCGCGCTCGCGAAGACCTGGAACGCCAAGAAGAATCGCGACCTCTCGATCAAGAAGGTGGAAATCCTGGACGTTGCTGATCAGACCGCCAGCGCGAAGGTGACCGCGATGTGGGGCATCGACTATCTGCAGCTCGCCAAGTACGAGGGCCGCTGGAAGATCATCAACATCCTCTGGCAGGCGCACCCGGCGAAGTAGCGCTTGGGCGCGCGCGACTGGCGGCCGTGGGGCCCCCAGGAGCCCCGCGGGATGTCGCGATCGGCATTTGCCGGGCCAATGGCCTAGTTGCACAGGGGTCATTGGCCCAGATTCCGAAGAAACAGATCCCCGCGTTGGCTACTCGCGATACCAGACGACAATCACGCCCTTGGAGTGGTCTTCCGACATCGATATGTTGATGATTCGGTCAGGCCCTTTCGCGGTTGCGAACGCGGCCGCTTCCGCGCAAAGTTTCTCCCACGATTTCATCGAACTCTTGAACACCTCGAACTTGACCTCGATCTGCATTTAGCCTCCAATCCGGCTGACGAATGATACGGGCCGCAGGACCTTCGCGACGATACGGCCTTTTCTTGCGGTGAGTCGGCATCCTCGTTGCACTTGCTGGGGTCGTGAAAGTCCGCGACGTACTCCGAGTGCTGAGGGACGATGGTTGGGAGCAGCTCAGACAATCACGAAGTCACCGACATTTTGCGCATTCGACGAAACCGGGCATCGTCACTGTCGCAGGCGCCGAGGGTAGTGAAGTTCCCACCGGTACTCTGAGGGGTATCTACCGGCAGGCTGGGCTAGACTGGAAGGCGAGACGGCAATGAGATACGCGGTTGTGATCGAAAGGGGTGCGACCAGTTTTGGTGCAACTGTCCCCGACCTGCCTGGATGCTTTGCCGTTGGCGAGTCCAGGGAGGAGGTCGAGCGCCTGATTCAGGAAGCGATCACGGAACACCTGGCGCTTCTTCGCTCTCAGGGGCGCCAGATTCCGGAACCTCGGTCATCGACGGCCGAAGTTGAAATCGAACAGGCGAAGTAGCTCCTTGCCCATGCCCACGCCACCGGGCATTTCTCGACGGCATCGCTGGTTCATCGGCGTCATGGTCGCGCTGCTCGTCGCGCCGATGCTGCTGCTCTGGTCGCCACTGCCGCTGCCCGTCACGGCTCTTCTCGTAATCCTTGCGCTTCCGGCGCTGCTGATCTGGATCTCGGCTGGGCAGTCCTGGGTGTGGGCCGCCGGACCACCTCGTCCGCCCGACGCTGTCGGTGAAGCCCGGCGCGTCGGGCGACGCATCATGGTGCTGAATTTCGTCGTGCTTCTTTCAATCGAGGTCGTCTCCTGGGCCTTCGGCGCGCGTCAGGAAAAGACCGCGACCGAAGCGTTGATCAAGGCCGCCTTCACCGGAGCGATCATGGCGTTTGGGTCGGGGAAGATGGCCGAGTACCTCTGGTCGCGGCGCCCGGCGGATGCGCCCGTGCCGTGGCTGTTCCGTATCTGGCCTCTCAGAGACTGACGGAGAAGACGACTCGCGACTGAGTTCCACTTACACTACGCACTTCGGAGGCCCCTCATGAGATCCCGTCTGGTAGGCGCGCTCATCCTCGTCGCGCTGTGTGGTCTGACGCTCAACTCGCAAACGCCCGCAAGGCCGGCGCCGCAGGCCGCGCCAATTCCAGACATTTCCTACACGAAGTTCGTGCTGAAGAACGGCCTCACGCTGCTCGTGCACGAGGATCACAAGGCGCCGATCGCGGCCGTGAACGTGTGGTACCACGTCGGCTCGAAGAACGAGAAGCCCGGGCGGACGGGATTCGCGCACTTGTTCGAACACCTGATGTTCAACGGCAGCGAGCACTACAACAACGACTACTTCAAAGCCGTCGAGCCCGTCGGCGCGACCGACCTGAACGGCACGACCAACGAAGACCGCACGAACTACTTCCAGAATGTGCCGGTCTCAGCGCTCGATCGGATCCTGTGGCTCGAGTCAGACCGCATGGGCCATCTCGTCGGCGTCATCGACAAAGCCCGCCTCGACGAGCAGCGCGGCGTCGTCCAGAACGAGAAGCGGCAGGGTGAGAACGGCCCGTACGGCAAGTCATTCATCACCGTCGCGGAGAACACGTATCCCAAGGGACATCCGTACTCCTGGTCAGTCATCGGATCGATGGACGACCTCAATGCTGCGTCCCTCGAGGACGTGAAAGGCTGGTTCGCCGAGTACTACGGCGCCGCCAACGCGACGCTCGTGGTCGCCGGCGACGTGAATCCAGCGGACATCAAACAGCGCGTCGAGAAGTTCTTCGGGGACATTCCGTCCGGCCCGCCGCTCATCAAGCCGAAGGCGTGGGTCGCGAAGCGCACGGGTGTACAGCGGCAGACGATGCAGGATCGCGTGCCGCAGACGCGAATCATCAAGGTGTGGAACGTGGCGCAGTTCGGGACCGCAGACTCCACGTACCTCGGCCTGGTCGTGGATCTTCTCGCCGGCGGGGAGTCGTCGCGACTGTACAAGCGATTGGTCTACAGAGACCGCACCGCCACGAGCGTCGTTGGCTTCCAGGACGATCGCGAGATCAGCGGACAAGTATGGTTCTGGGCGGACGTGCAGCCGGGCGGCGATGCGAAAGCCGTGGAACGCGCGCTCGACGAAGAGATCGGCACGTTCATCGCAAAAGGCCCGACGGCCGAGGAAGTGCAACGCGCTCGCACGCAGGCGCTCTCGGGATACGTTCGCGGCATCGAGCGCATCGGCGGCTTCGGCGGCAAGTCCGATTTGCTCGCGCGCGGCCAGGTGCTGCTGGGAGATCCCGAGGCGTACCTGAAGGATCAGCGTGAGATTCAGGCGGCCACGGCTGCCGATCTGCAGGGTGCGGCGCAGCGCTGGCTGTCGGACGGCGTCTATGTCCTCGAGGTCACGCCGTTCGCGGAGTACGAGACGACGAAATCAACCGCGGATCGAACGAAGCTGCCCGACGCGAACCAGCCCCCGGATGCGCCGTTGCCGGCCTCGCAGACCGCGACGCTTTCCAACGGCGTCAAGGTCGTGCTCGCGAATCGCAAAGCCGTACCGGTCGTCCGGATGACGATGATCCTCGACGGCGGATTCTCGGCGGATCGCGCAGATCTGCCGGGCGTCGCGTCGATGACCGCGGCGATGCTGACGCAGGGAACGTCCACGAGGACGGCGCTGCAGCTGGCGGACCAGCGCGCGCTGATAGCCGCCGACATCGGCGCCGGGGCCGATCTCGACACGTCCACGGTCTCGTTGTCGGTTCTCACCGAGCGGCTCGATCCCGCGCTCGATTTGTTCGCGGACGTGCTCCTCAATCCGGCGTTCCCGCAAGCAGATCTGGATCGCCTGAAGAAGAACGCGCTCGCGAATATCGAGCAGGAGAAGGTCGATCCCATCGGCGTGGCGTTGCGTGTGCTGCCCGGGTTGCTCTACGGTCCAGGGCACGCGTATGCCCAGCCGCTGACCGGATCCGGCACCGAAGCGTCGGTCAACGCCATGACGAGGGCCGACCTGTCGGCGTTCCATCAGGCTTGGTTCAAACCGAATCGCGCGACGCTCATCGTGGCTGGCGATATCACGATGGAAGCGCTGACGGCGAAGCTCGAACGCGTGTTCAAGACGTGGAAGGGTGGTACGGTTCCGACCAAGAACATTCCAACGGTTCCCGCGCTCGCGCGCGACCAGATCTACATCGTCGATCGACCGGGAGCCGAGCAGAGCGTCGTGATTTCCGGCCAGCTCATCGCGCCGAAGAAGAACCCCGATGAGTTCGCGTTCACGATGTTCAACGACGCGTTCGGCGGCGCGTTCGGATCGCGCGTCAACCTGAATCTGCGCGAGGACAAGCACTGGTCGTACGGCGCCGGCAGCTTCGCGTTCGACGCGCGCGGTCAGCGCATGTGGATCGTCTATGCGCCGGTGCAGACGGACAAGACGCGCGAGTCCGTGATCGAAATGATCAAGGAACTGAAGGCCGTCATCGACGACAGGCCGATCACCGCGGTCGAAGTCCAGGAGGCCAAGGATCGCCAAACCAGGACGATGGCGGGTCGGTGGGAGACGACGGGCGCGATTCGATCGGCGTTGCAGGAAATCGCGACGTTCGATCTTCCGGCCGACTACTACGCGACGTTTGCGCAGAACGTCCGCGCTGTGACTCCGGCTCAGGTGACCTCGGCGGTCTCGAAGTCGGTCACCGGCCGCAAGGTATGGGTCATCGTCGGCGACCGGGCCAAGATCGAGGAGAGCCTCAAAGGCCTGAACCTCGGCGAGATTCGATTGCTGGATGGCGACGGGAAGATTAAGAAGTAGGGGAGATGCCGGTTGACGATCCCGACACGACCCAGTTCCAGATCACCTGTCCCTACTGCGGTGAGCAAGTCGAGATCTACATCGAACCGGAAGTGGCCGGCACGCTCGTGATGGACTGTGAGGTCTGCTGCCAGCCCTGGCAGGTGCACGTCACGCGCGACGAAGACTATCGCTATGTCGACGTCGCGCGTGGTGACGGATCGTAGTAAAGCCCTGAGTCCTACTTGGTGCCGACGCGGGTCGAGTAGCGCGCAAGCATGATCGGGAAGGCGCGCACGGAAGCGATCGCCATCGACTGATTGCCTGCGAGCACCTGCTTGGCCATCATGCCGGCGCCGTACACGTCGCTCATGTCGTCCTTGTCGGGCTTGATGACGACGCCCTTGAGCTCAAGACCCGCGAACAGACCCTTGCTGCGTGAGTAGGAAAGAATCTGCGCATTGAGCTTGAGGTCGGTGTCTGCGCCTGCCTGGCGGCCGACCGGGCCGGCGGCCACGGACGCATCGCCGCCCAGCGTGAATTCATTGGACAAGAGACTGTTCATGCCGCCGGTGTTCATGAAGAGCATGACGAAGTCCGTGGACTGCGCGCCGATCTGGAACCCGATGCTGCCGCCGCCCAGGTTGAAGTACGCAGGCGCGCTCCAGCCGGAGGTTGTGCGGCAGCTTGCCACACCACGCCCGCCGCGGCCACCGACGACGAACCCTGCTTTGAGCACGTTGGGAAACACGGCCACGCACTCGGCCTTGTCGAGCACCCACTGGGGGATGCCCTTGTCCGGCGCGTCCATGATTTCCTTGAACACGCGCGCCGCTTTGTCGGACTGGCTGACCTCGTCCGTCAAGTCCTTCTTCTGCGCCGACACGGGGCTCACTGCGACCGAGGCCAGCAGTGCCGCGCCAACAAGTGTCGTTGTGATGATTCCAATCGCCCGGCGGCTCGCGCGCGGGTATTTCGTATGCGTTGTCATTCTTATGTACTCCAACTGAGCAGCCTACGTGGCTGGCCCCAGATTGGGTGTACCGAACAGCACAGGCGCGTGAGTGCGGCACGCGCCGTTATGTGCCTTTGGGTACAGCACGCGTTTGCGACGTCCGCCTAAGGTGGATGGATGGCTGAACCACTGGCGGCGGAAGAAGCGCGGCGATCGGTCCAGCACGAATCAGTAAAGTCCGAAGTGGAGGGCAAGGTGCAGGCCGAGATCGCCGATGAGGCGCGGCAGGCGCCGGCGGCGGACGAGTCACGGAAGATAAAACTGGTCGCCGGTCAGTTTCGCGAGAAGGCCGTCGACGAAGTCATCAGCACCGAACGAGAAGTCGATCGCTCCAGGGGTGCCGCGAGGATTTCGCAGTTCGTGGACTACTTCTTCTATCTCGTGTACGCCCTCATGGGGATGCGCTTCCTGCTGGCCCTGATTGCCGCACGCAGCTCCGCCGGATTCGTCAAGTTCGTCGTTGCGGTGACGACTCCGTTCTACGCGCCATTCAGGGACATTGTGGGAAGTCCACGCTCGGACGGCGGGCACACGTTGCTCATGCCGATCGTCGTCGCGCTCGTCGCCTACGTCATCCTCCACATCGCCATCAACGGGATCCTCAGGATCGCCGCCCAACGGAAGACCCAGATCTGAGGAGGCCGGGCGCGCGCTCGGCTACTTCTTCCGCAACTCCACATCCAACGTCGATCTGCCCGTGAGATCGCCGGACGAGGCGAACGACTCGTAGCCGTTGAGTCCCGCCGTAACCGTGAGGCCGGGGAGAAACGGCACATTGCAGAACACGTAGCGGCCGTCCTGGTCCGTGCGCGTGCGGGCGATGACGTGACCGTTTCCGTTGACGGCGTCGAGCAACACGGTGACGTTCTCGAGCGGCCGCCTGCTTGCGGGCGTGCCGAATGAGCCGGGCGCCATCTCATAAATCTCGCCGGCGAGCGTTGGATCCCGGCCGACCAGCGCGGCGGGAAGGTGCGCGCCGAGCATGCTCTCGTCGCGGACGATGAAGATGTCGGCGATTGTGTCGCCCGTGGGTTCGAGCGTGACAGCGCACGGCTGGAATAGCGGCCCCTGGAGACGAATGCGCTTCGTGCCGGCCGGAATCGTGAGGTCATAGCGACCCTCGACCGAAATCGGAGTGACATCGGTCGCGCGACCGGCATCGCCCGGCGCGCCGCTTTCGACCCAGGCGAAGGCCTCGCCTCTGGTCGCGACTTCAACACCAAAGGAGCCTGCAACCCACACCGTACCCGTCACGGTCCAGGTCGACCCGGGAGCGGCAGACCCGCTGGCCGGTTGCTGTGTTGGCGACGCGGACGTGCGTCCGCAACCAGCCAGCGTCAGGAGGCCGATGAGGAGGATAATGGAGATGCCATGAAGCGACCTGAACAGACGTACGCCGACCCGACCGTCGAAACCCTGATTCGTGCGTTCAAGAAGAAGGGGAAGCACCTCGACACGGACCTCGCGAATCTCCATAAGGCGCTGAAGAAGCACTACCTGGACACGAAGCTGACGAGCAAGCAGTCTCAGGCCAGAGCGAGCTGGGACGTTGAACAGACCCGGCGCACGATGACCCACTCCTGGTAAGACCTTCGGCTGAAGCCCGCCGACAACGCTACGTTCGTCGTCCCCGATCTCTCCGCACTTCGACCCGCTGTCCCCGCAACGTCGTCTTCTGGAGCGCGCGAATGACGCGGTCCGCGAGCGCTTCCGGCAGCTCGACCAGCGAATAGCTTGGTGTGATCGTGATCTTGCCGAGCTCGCGCGCGTCGAGACGCGCCTCACTCGTAATTGCGCCGACCAGATCGCCCGGGCGGATATTGGCAGTGCGGCCGGCGCCGACCCAGAGCAGGGTCATTGGCCTGCCTGACTGGTCCGCCGGCCCCTCCCGGTGGGCCGCTGGCCCCTCCCGGTGGGCCGCTGACCCACCCCGATGGGTCACTGGCCCGCGATCATCGTGATCCCCATCATCATCGTCGTCCTCTGACTCACCACCATCCTGAAGCAGCGATACCGCGGCGGCCGCGATGTCGAGGATGTCGACGTTGTGCGCAAGCTCCGCCACGAACGCACGCGGGCCGTCGAGTTCGCCCGCCTTGATGCGTTCCTCGATCGCGGCGCGCATGGCGCTGAGACGCTTTGCCTGAAGCGCGGCCTCCGTCGGGAGCGGCGCGACCTCGATCGGCTGGCGCGTGAGTCCTTCGATCTGCCGGAGCAGGCGCTGTTCGCGCGGATCGACGAGCGTGATCGCAACGCCTTCGCGGCCGATGCGGCCCGTGCGGCCGATCCGGTGCACGTAGACCTCTGGTGATGTCGGGATGTCGTAGTTGATCACGTGAGAGACATGGTCAATGTCGAGGCCCCGGGCCGCCACGTCAGTCGCGACGAGCACGTGCGCCTGCTCCTGCCTGAACATCGCCATGACGCGATCGCGCTGCCGCTGCTCCATGCCGCCGTGGAGCGCCTGCGCGTCGTAACCATGGGACTTGAGCGTGTCCGTGAGCTCTTCGACTTCGAGCCGGGTACGGCAGAAGACAATAGCCGACGCTGGTTCTTCGAATTCCAGGATGCGCCCGAGCGCGTAGGCTTTGTTCGCGCGTGCGGCGATGAACGCGACCTGGCGAACGCGCGGAAGCTTGCCGGCGGCGCGCTTCTCGCCCTTGATCATCACCCGCGCCGGTTTCGTCAGATGGTTTTCCGCAATCGCCGCAATCCGCGGTGCCATCGTCGCCGCGAAGAGCGCCGTCTGTCGCGAATCAGGTGTGGCTGTGAGGATCGTCTCGAGGTCCTCGGCGAATCCCATGTCGAGCATCTCGTCGGCCTCGTCGAGGACGAGCACAGCGACGGCGTCGAGCACCAGCGCCTTCCGGCGCATGAGATCGAGCGCGCGGCCGGGCGTGGCGACCACGATGTCGACGCCGCGGCGGAGGGAGCGGATCTGCTGATCCATCGGTGCGCCGCCGTAGACCGGTACGACGCGCAAGCTGGTCTGCTTCGAGTACTTGTGCACGGCTTCCGCGACCTGCATCGCGAGCTCGCGCGTCGGCACGAGAATCAGGCCACGGGGCCCAATGGAGGCCGGGTCTTTAGACCCGGCCTGAGACGCCTTGCGCGGCTCGAGCAGCCGATGGAGCAACGGCAGCGCGAACGCCGCGGTCTTGCCGGTACCGGTGCCGGCCTGGCCAATCAGATCGCGGCCGGCGAGCAGCACGGGAATGGCCTCTCGCTGAATCGGCGTGGGCTCCTCGTAGCCGAGCGCGGAAACGGCTTTGACGAGGGAAGCGGACAGGCCGAGCGAATCGAAGCGAGGGGCGGGGGTCTCTGACGTCACGCACAAGAGTATCGTGATCGCTCGCCGCGCGTCCGCTATCCTTCGGAGCGGCCGTGCACTTCGTCTACATCGTTCGCTGCAACGACAAGTCCCTCTACACCGGCTACGCGCGCGATCTGCGCGCGCGCCTGCAGCTGCACAACAGCGGCAAGGGCGCGAAGTACACGCGTGGGAGACGCCCTGTCAGGCTGGTCTACTCGGAAGAATTCGCAACGGTGTCCGATGCGCTCAAGCGCGAGCACGAGCTCAAGCAGTTGCCGCGAATGATGAAGCAGCGGCTGATTCGCGAGGCCGCGCGCCTGCGGCGCGGCAATGCTTGACCGCTGCGCGACGCGCAGCTCATTCGACTCGCACGGCCTTGATCGTGAACGGATTCGGGAAAGGCCCGTTCTGATTGCGGTCCTGCGTCAACTGAAGCGAGCTACCACTGATATTGAACGTGTATCTGACGAAGACGGTCGGGCCCATGACGGCGGGATTCTTCGATGCGATCGGATGCATCGTGACCGCGTTTCCTGTGACCTCGTACGTGCCTGCCTCGGCGACGAACGGGCCCCAGGTCGCGCGTAGTTCGTCAGCGGTGGCTTTGGCGATATCCGGGATCAACGGCCGTGGGTTCTCCGACTGAACTTCGACCCGGCTGTAGTGTTTGCCCGTGAAGATGACCAGATTGGCCCGCGGCTCGGCGAATGTGATGGTTCGAGCCGACGGACCGGTGATGTTGATCTCGGTGATCTGCCAGGCGCCCTGAAGCCCACGCGCCGACTGGCGTGCGACGACGTCACTGCCGGCGAGTCCAATGACGACCAGCAAAATGCCAGAAAACACTAGTGTTCTCACGCCCCACCTCTCTTGAACATCCTAATCATCCTCTGTATTGTCTGCCCACCATGATGCGTAAACACGTTCTTCTCCTCGTGCTGTTGATCTCGGCCGCGCCCGTTCGCGCGCAATTGCCAGCGCCGAACGCCGCCGGCGTGTCCGCCGGGCACATACACATGATGGTGCGGGACCCAGCGGCCCACAAGAAACTCTGGGTCGATGTCCTCGGCGCCGAGGTCACGAAGACGGGCTCGCTCGAGCTGCTCAGGTTACCGGGAATCTTTCTGACCTCGGGAAGGGTGAGCCAGCCGAGGGTTCAGAAGGGTCGACGGTCGATCATTTCGCGTTTCGCGTCAAAGACCTGGCGGCTATCAGAACGAAACTCCTCGCCGCATCGATTCCACTGACGCGCGATGACGCGATGGAAATCGTCGCGATCTTTCCGGACAAGGTGAAAGTCGAGTTCTACCCGGCGCCAACACTTGCCGTGCCCGTGGAGCATTTTCACGCGCACTTTTACGCGGCCGACATCGACGCACTCCGCGCCTGGTACGTGAAGCACTTCGGCGCGGCGCTGCCGCCGCCGGCGAATGCGAACGCGACCGGCGTGCCCGGCATCAGCTTCAGTTTCCGTAAGACGGATGTGGCGCAGGCCGCGACGAAGGGTCGCTCGCTCGATCACATCGGTTTCGAGGTGAAGGACCTCGAGGCGTTCTGCAAGAAACTCGCAGCCGACGGCGTCACCTTCGAGAGCCCGCTTCGGAACGTTCCAAGCATCGGGCTGAAGATCGCCTTTCTGATCGATCCCGCCGGGACCAGGATCGAACTCACGGAAGGTCTCGCGGGCAAGTAGCGCCATGCCTCAACCCCGTCGCCGGCGTAGCCCTTGGCCGCTAATTACCTTCGCCGCGCTCGGCCTGGCATGTCTTCTCCGCGCGGAAGCTCCGGTCGATCGCTTTGTCCGGTCCGCGGACGGCCTGACCGTTCACGACGATGAACTGAAGGTCACGTGGCTCGCCGACGCGAACCTGCCGGCATCGAAGCCATTCGGCCTGCCTGTACAGAAGAGCGGTTCGATGACGTATCCCGTCGCGAGAAAGTGGCTCGCGGCGTTGAACGCGAGCAAGTATCTCGGCCGAAGCGACTGGTCAATTCCGGCGACACCGGCGACGGATTCAGGATGCAGTGTCGCGAAGGGCCCGAACGGAAACTCGTTTGGATTCGATTGCGCGCAGGGTGCGATGGGGTCGCTCTACTATCGCGGCCTTGGTCTCAAGTCGCCGAACACGGCCGTGCCGATCCCGCCCAGCAAAGTTGGTCCCTTCAGAAACTTTCAGCCGTACCTCTACTGGTCGCTGAACGGGAAGGCACGCCCCGGTGGCGAGCGCGCCCGGCGGGCGGACCGGCGCGACAACGGCGATCACACGTTCTCGTTCAACACCGGCTGGCAAGGTGGGAATGTTTCCGCGCATGTGATGTACGTGCTGCCGATGATTCCCGGAGCGCTGCCGGGCTCGCGGCCGGCGCCCGGCACGGAGCTGCAGCCGAGCGCCGACGGGCAGACCGTCTACGATCCGATCGCGAAAGTCACGTGGCTCGCCAATGCCAACCTCGCCGCGGAAAACACGTTCGGTGTCTCCGGCATCGTTCGCGACGGCGCTATGTCACGAACGACGGCCGACGACTTCATCGCCGCGATGAACAGGAATGGGCGCGATGGGTATCTCGGTCAGAAACGCTGGCAGCTTCCGCCGACGAATCCCGATCCGAGCTGCACGATGCCGGAGGGCGGCTACGACTGCAGCGGCTCGCCGATGGGCGGCCTGTACTACAACCACCTCATCGAGCTGCTTCACCTCTCGGCCCGCGAGCCCGTCGTCCGCGCCCCTGATATTCAAGCGGGGCCGTTTCACAATTTCCAGCCGTACCTGTACTGGTCGTGCGCCGGCGGCAGGAGCCGCACGCAGTGCAGCGGAGAGCCGGCCGCACGCGGCTTCGAATTCAGCTTCTCGTTTGGAAACGGCTTTCAGGGCACGGACGTGATCGGGAACACGCTCTACGTGATGGTGTACGCGCCGGATCCCAAGGGACGCTGACGGCGGGCTGAACCTGCCGGCTACGCGGGGCCGACGTTTCGGCCATATTCGGGGACCTGTTATACACTGACGGTGTTCGCCCGCCCGATAGTTTTCGGCCCCCCGGCGCTACTTTAAGGAATTCAGTTGCCCTTCACGACTCTCAAGCTCCATCCCAGCCTGCTCAATGGCATCAAGGATCTCGGCTTCGTCCGACCCACGCCCATCCAGGCCGAATCGATTCCCGCCGCATTGTCCGGCCGCGACGTGCTCGCGACCGCGCAGACCGGCAGCGGCAAGACGGCGGCATTTCTGCTGCCGATCCTGAACTCGCTCATCGATGAGCCGCGCGGCAAAACGCGCGCGCTCGTACTCGCGCCGACGCGCGAACTCGCGGCCCAGATTCTCGAAGATCTGAAGGATCTCGCGACGCACACGCCAGTGACCGGCGCGTCGGTCTTTGGCGGCGTGAGCCACGGACCCCAGGAGCACGCGTTCCGCAGCGGCGTTGACGTGATCATCGCGACGCCCGGACGCCTGCTCGATCATCTCCGCTCGCCGTACGCGCGCCTCGATCAGATCAAGTTCCTCGTACTCGACGAGGCCGACCGCATGCTCGACATGGGCTTCCTGCCGGAGATCCGCAAGATCCTGCGGTACATTCCCGCGAAACGGCAGACGCTGTTCTTCAGCGCGACGATGCCGCGCGAGATTCGGCAGCTCGCGAACGAGATGCTGCAGAACCCGGTGGCGATCGAACGCGAACGCAACGCCACCCCGCCGTCCGCGATCACGCAGGCGGTCTATCCGGTGCCGCAAGAGTTGAAGTCGGCGCTGCTGGCCGCGCTGCTCAAGCGCGGCGACATTTCACAGGCGCTCGTCTTCACGCGGACGAAGCATCGCGCGAACAGGCTGGCGGACTTCCTGGCGCGCGAAGGCGTCAGGGTGGATCGCATCCACGGGAACCGATCGCAGGGGCAGCGGACCGCCGCGCTCGAGGCGTTCAAGTCCGGCCGGATTCCGGTGCTCGTGGCGACCGACATCGCCGCGCGCGGCATCGACGTCGAAGCGCTCGGCCATGTGATCAACTTCGACGTACCGCTCGTGCCCGAGGACTACATCCATCGCATCGGCCGCACGGGCCGCGCGGAAGCGGCGGGAGAGGCGTTCACGTTCGTCTCGCCGCAGGAGCAGAGCGAGATCCACGCCATCGAGCGCGCGGTGGGCCGCACGCTGCCGCGCGTCACGGTGCCGGACTTCGACTATTCCGCGAAAGCGCAGGCCAAGCTGGAGATTCCGCTGGCCGAACGCATCGCGGCGATTCGCGCGCGCAAGGCCGAGGAGCGCCGGCGCCGCGACGCGAAGGGGCAACGCGGTGGCGGGCACGGTGCCGGGCGGCCGCATGGCCAGAACGTGGGCCAGCGGCCCGCGGGGGCGGGCCAGCGGCCGCAGGGTCAGGGCCAGCGGCCCCACCATCACGGTCAACGCTCGCATGGTCCGGGTTCACCCGCGCCGCAGCGCGAGCAGGGCCAGCGGCCCGAGGGTGAGGGCCAGCGGCCGCAGCCGCAGCATCAAGCGCGTCCGCAAGGCGGCGGCGATCGGCCGTTCAGGGGAATCCCCGAGGGCGGCCGTCCGTTGAGTGAAGCGGCTGGCGGTAGTGACGCACCGAGACCGTCCCGTCCCGGGCGCCGACGATTCCGCTAAGTCAGGCAGACGAAGCGATTAGCGCATCGTGACGACCAGCGCGTGGTGATCCGAGATGTCCATCGGATGAATCGCGCGCGCGATTGGTTGCAGATCCCTCAGGAACATCCAGTCCAGGCGCATTCGTAACGTGTCATGCGTCGCACCGCGCTCGAACGCCGAGCGCAATCCGTGCGATGCCATGTACCGTTCGAGGCCCGAGCCCTGGCGCCCGAGGAACGGCAGCGGGATCGTATGGAAGAGCCAGAGATTCTCGTTGGTGTTGAAGTCACCGGCCACGAGCGCACGGCCGGGCGCGGCTTCCATGTCCTTGACGATGTCCGCGACCTGGTCGACGCGGTCCCCACCGTTGATTCGTGTATCCAGATGCACGTTGTAGGTGGTGAGCGGACCGGACGGGGTGTCGAGTGTCACGGCCAGCGCTGAGCGTTCGCGCGATCGGAAGATCAGTGAGAAACGCTTCAGCGGCAGCGCGCGTGAGTGGGCGATCGGAAAGCGGCTGAGCGTCGCAAGCCCGACATTGCGGCCACCATCGATCTTGAAGCTCGATTGGTACGCGGCGTCGAGCCCGAGTGAGCCGGCAATCTGGCTGCCGATATCGGGCGCACCCTCGACCTGAACCACCTCCTGCAGCACCAGCACATCCGCGGCGTCCGCGCCAATCTCCCGAATGCCGTTCACGATGCGGCCGACGTCCTCGCGCATTTCGAGATTCAGCGACACAACAGTGAGTGGGGAGGCCGAGCCGGGCGCCGCGGCGGCCATGTCCTGCGCGAGGCCAGATTCAGGCGACCACGAAACGGTCACGACGACAATCAGTGCAAGGACAACTGCGCGAACCTGGGCTCGGGACATACCTTTCGAGTGTCGCGTGCCGCGGTCGATCTGGCAAATCGGGCGTAGACTTGCGCCCATGATGAACCGGCGCATGCCGGGTCTAAAGACCCGGCCTCCACTCTTCTTCGCATGCTTGCTGCTCGTCGCTGTCGTCGCGCTTCCGTCCGCGCAGACCACGCCCCAGGTGTCGCCCTCACTCTTCCAGGAGATGAAATGGCGCAACATCGGGCCGTTTCGCGCGGGCCGGACGAAGGCCGCAGCGGGGCATCGGAGCCAGCCCTTCACCTTCTATATAGGGATGGTGAACGGCGGCGTGTGGAAGACGACCGACGCCGGCCGCACGTGGAAGCCGATCTTCGAGGATCAGCCGACGGGCTCCATCGGCGCGATCGCGGTGGCGCCGTCGGACGCGAATGTCGTGTACGTCGGCACCGGCGAGGGCCTGCCACGACCGGATCTGGCCGTCGGCGATGGCATGTACAAATCCACCGACGCCGGCAAGACGTGGACGCATCTGGGACTTCGTGATGCTCAGCAGATACCCAAGATCGCCGTCGATCCGACCGACCCGAACCGGCTGTTCGTCGCGGCGCTCGGACATCCGTACGGCCCCAACAAGGAACGCGGCATCTTCCGCTCGACTGACGGTGGCCGCACGTTCCAGCAGGTCCTCTTCAAGAACGAGGACACCGGCGGCAAGGACGTGGACATCGATCCAGCCAATCCGCAAATCGTCTACGCGACCATGTGGGAGCAGCGGCAGGGGCCGTGGGAAAACGGCGCGTGGTCGGGAATGAATGGCGGGCTGTTCAAGTCCACCGACGGCGGTATGACGTGGACGCAGATGAAGCAAGGCCTGCCCGACGGCGTCATCAATGCGGAGCTGGCGATTGCGCCGTCGAATCCACGGAGGCTCTACGTCACGCTCGAGGCCGGCGCGGGCGGTACGGGGCTCTATCGATCGGACGACGCAGGCGCGACGTGGGCACGCGCGACGACCGACAATCGCCCGACCTCACGGATCAATGAAGTCGTTCCGCACGTGCATCCCAAAGACGCCGACACCATCGTCGTCACAGACATCGTCAGCTTCAAGTCCACGGACGGCGGGAAGACATTCGTGCCGTTCAAGGGCGCGCCCGGCGGCGACGACAATCAGAACATCTGGTGGAATCCTGACAACCCCGACATCATGCTGCTCGTCATCGATCAGGGCGCCGTCGTCACGCTCAACGGCGGACAGACCTGGAGCTCGTGGTTCACGCAGTCGACGGCCGCGCTGTACCACGTGATGACGGACAACGCCTTTCCGTACCGCGTGTGCGGCGGCCAGCAGGACAGCGGATCGGTTTGTGTCGCGAGCCGCGGTACTGATGGACAGATCACCTTCCGCGAGTGGCATCCCGTCGGCGTCGAAGAGTACGGCTATGCGGCGCCGGATCCACTCGATCCGGATCTCGTGTACGGCGGCAAGGTCACGCGATACGACCGGCGGACGGCCCAGGTCTCAGACGTCGGTCCGGTCGGCCGCGGCGGCGGGGCCGGTGGACCAGGGGGTGGGCCAGCGGCCCCCGCGTACCGCACGGTGCGTACGCAGCCCGTCGTCTTTTCCCAGGTCGACAAGCGCACGCTTTACTACGGCAACAACGTCCTGTGGAAGACGATCGACGGCGGCATCAACTGGACGCAAATCAGCCCCGATCTCACGCGGGAAACGTGGACTGTGCCGAAGAACGTCGGCTCGTACATGTCGCGCGTTCAGAACACCAAGCGCGGCGCCATCGGCGCGCAGGTCATCTACACGATCGGCCCGTCATACAAGGACATCAATCGCATCTGGATTGGCACCGACGACGGCACCATCGCGACCACGGCTGATGGCGGTCTCCACTGGACGAACGTGACGCCGCCGGGCGTGACGGACTTCATGAAGGTGTTCACGATCGACCCAGGCCGATTCGATCCGCTCACGGCGTACGCGGCCGTCAACACGCTCCGTCTCGATGACATGAATCCGCACATCTACCGCACGCACGATGGTGGAAAGACGTGGAAGGAAATCGTTAACGGGATCCCGGGCGGGGCGCCGGTGAGCGTCGTCCGCGAGGATCCGGTGCGAAAGGGCCTGCTCTTTGCGGGATCGGAGACGCAGGTCTACGTCTCGTTCGATGACGGCGACAACTGGCAGTCTCTTCGCCTCAACATGGCCGCGTCGTCTGTCCGCGACCTGGTGATCAAGGACGATGACGTGGTCGTCGGCACGCACGGGCGGGGAATCTGGATTCTCGACAACATCACGCCGCTTCGTCAGGTGAGCGCAACGACGGCGCAGCAGGACGCGGTGTTGTACAAGCCGCAGGCGGCGTGGCGCGTTCGCTGGAACACGAATACCGATACGCCGCTGCCACCGGACGAGCCGACCGCGCCGAATCCGCCGGAGGGCGCGATCATCGACTACTACCTGAAAGCCGCGGCAAGCGGCCCGGTTACGCTCGAGATCCTGGACGGGAAGACGGTGTTGCGGAAGTACTCGAGCGACGACGAGGTGTTCAGGCCGAATGCGGCGACGACCACGATTCCTCTGTACTGGTATCGCGAGCCGATGACGCTCAAGACCACGGCGGGTATGCACCGGTTCACGTGGGACGTGCACTACCAGCCGGTCGATGGCGTGAATCGGGTCGGCGGTCCGGCGCTGCCGATCGCCGCGATTGGCTACAACACGGTGCCGGTTCCATCGACGCCGTGGGCGAACCCCGGCTCGTACACGGTGAGGCTCACGGTGAACGGCAAGAGCTACACGCAGCCGATCCTGGTGAAGCAGGATCCGCGCGTGAAGACGCCGGCGCTCGCGATGCAGCAGATCTACACGCAGTCACGCGGGGCATACGACGGCGCAGTGGCTGCGCGGTTGAACGCCGCCCAGGGCCGGGCGTGGCGGGATGAGATCGCGACGCTGCAGCCGAGGGCCGTCGGCCCCGTCGCTGACGCGCTCGCGGCCTTCGACAAGAAGCTGGAGGCGATCGTCGGAGTCGCGGCCGGAGGCGGCGGAGGGCGCGGACGCGGTGCGGGCGGTGGAGGTGGTGGGGCCGCCGGCCCCGGAGGGCGGGCCGGTGGCCCACCCCCCGCTACGGGTGGCTCCACTGGCCCACCGGCGGAGACATTTGCCACGGCCGGCGCCGCTCTCTCAGGCGTGATGAATCTGCTTCAGGGTGCCGACGTCAGACCGACGACGGTGCAACTGAACGCGATTGCCGCGGCCCGCGCCCAGTTCACGCGTGTGATGACGCGCTGGACGACGCTCACGACAGTGGACCTCGCCGCGGTCAACGCAAAGCTCACGGCGGCGAAGTTGCCGGTGCTACGCCGGCCCTGAAGGGCCGGCCTACGCAGGCGGCGGACGTGTAGGCCGGGCTTGAGCCCCGGCAACCTCAGCCCCGGCTCGCCTTCATCAGCGCCTGCACCTCGGCGCGGTAGGTCCGTCCCGATCGGACCGCCGCGCCACTTCGCAGCACGATGATGTAGTCGCCCTTGAAGAGCGGCTGAACCTCCTGGATGCACGCGGTACTGACGATGGCCGAACGATGCACCCGCGCGAATTGCGCGCGCGGCAGCTCCGCCTCCATGTCCGCCATCGTGGCGCGCATGACGTAAGTGGTGCGCAGCGTGTGGACCTTCACGAGATCGCCGTCCGCCTCCACCCACTGCACCTCTCCCATCGGCACCAGTCGAACGCCGCGATCGGTTCGAATCGCGAGGCGGCCATCCCGGCGCGAGCGATCGACATTCGCCAGGAGCGTGGATAGTTCGCTGGCGAGGTCGGCGCGCCTGGACTCGCCGAGTCGCGCGATCGCCCGGTCGATCGCGGCAAGCACTCGTTCGGCTGTGACGGGCTTCAGCACATAGTCCAGCGCCTGGACGTCGAACGCCTTCACCGCATGCTGGTCGTGAGCGGTGATGAAGATGACGACGGGCAGTGGCGTCCTTGACCGCGCGTCCTCGCGCTCGCGCTTCTCGACGAATGAGGCCACGACGCCGAATCCATCCAGGCCTGGCATCTGGACGTCGAGGAGCATGACATCCGGCGAATGTTCTGCGACCGCGGCCACTGCGGTGATGCCGTTGCCGGCCTCGGCGGCGACTTCAACGTCCGGATGTTTCGACAGAATCGCACGCAACCGCTTCCGTGCCAGGGGCTCATCGTCCACGATGAGCACGCGGATCCTGCGGGTCTCGCGCGTCATGAATCAAATCTCGGTCGTGCGGTAGGGGATGTCGATGCTTGCGACCGTGCCTCGTGGGGCCGATGGCGCGAGGTCGAAGCGGAATCCGTCGCCGTAGAGCTGCGTCAGTCTGGCACGCACTCCTGCAAGCCCAATCCCGCGGCCGTCCGTCGTGACCGCCGTGCCTGGCCCGACTCCGTCGTCGCGCACGATGAGCCGCAGCCGGTCGTGGTCCCTCGCGGCGGCTACGCTCACGCGGCCGCCGGACTCGAGTGGCGCGATGCCGTGTCGAATGGCGTTTTCCACCAAAGGCTGAAGGATCAGGTGCGGCACGAGCGCCTGGCGCGTGTCCGGTGGCGCCTCGATCGTGACGCGCAGCCTGTCCAGAAAGCGCACGCGCTCGATGCCGAGGTACTTCTCGGTGAATGCCAGCTCGTCATCGAGCCGCACCTGTCTCTGTGGCTCCGCGGTGAGTGACGCACGCAGCAGGTCGCCGAGCTCGCCGATCATCTTTTCCGCCTGGCCCGGATCGTCGGCGATGAGCGCCGAGATCGAGTTGAGTGTGTTGAAGAGAAAGTGAGGCCGCAGGCAGGCCTCGACGTTGGTGAGCTGCGCCCGGGCGAGGTCTGCCTCGAGTCTGGCGGCACGCTGTTCGCGGGCGCGCACGGCGTCGTGGTACGCAATCGCCTGGATGGCGAGCAGAATGGCCGCGTACCTCAGGCAGTTGCTGGCGAACCCGGCGGTGAAGCCATTCGAAATGACCGTCGTCAGATCCGGTGAAGCCGCGACGCCGAGAGCCCACCGGCCAATCGCCGCGAGGACGGTGTGCACCACAACAAAGACCAGACCCACCGCGGTCGTGAAGAGCCACCAGCCGGCGCTTGGGCGGCCTTCGAGCGGCCGCAGCCTGGCAGCGACCGCGACGGCCGGCAGGAGCAACAGCCACATGCCCCATGTAACCGCCTGAAGTTGCAGCGCGGTCGTCAGGTCCAGGTCGCGACGAGGCACCGGCTGACCGGTTGCCTGAATCGCGAACAGCACCGTGAGCGCGACCGCGCAGCCAAGGGCAATGCGCCAGTCGAGGGAACGTGCGGGCTTCAATGTGCGTGTCCGCCGCGGATCATATCGTCCAGCGCCTTGTTGATCCGTGCCTTCACGGCCGGATCGAGGGCCGAGGTTACGTATGCCTCGCGAATGGCATCGAAATGCCCAGCCAACTCATCCATGAGCGCATCCCACGTCTTCCACTCCCTTGCGGCGTGGGCGGAATTGAGCGGTGCGACCAGCGCGAGGATCTTCGGCCGCCGTTCCTCGAGGACCGCGCGCGGACCGGCACGTTTTGCGAGTACCGGGAACAGCCCCTCTGTCGCGACAGTCTCTGCCAGCGCGAGCGCGCCCTTTCGCACGCGCGAACTGAACGCGGCGTCCGCCATTCGGGTGGCGTCCGGCGGCGTCGCGCCCGCCGCCCAGTACGGAAGGAAAGGATTCATGCCCGCGAACGGACCGTCAGGCGAATCGACGAACCAGACGTGCAGCATGTGCATGTTCATTCCCGGTGGCGACAGATCGGGATGGTCATGCCAGGCGGGTTCGCTCTCAAAGAGGATCGGGTTCGCCTTGTCGCTGATGTCCGAGTAATACGCGAACGCAATCCCCACCAGCGTCTCCTTGCCGTTGACTCTACTGAACATCAGCTGCGACGGCGTGGTAAGCGTCACGGCTTCCTTGCCCTTCATCATTCTCTGGCCGTGAACCCAGTGCGTGCCCATCATGGGAATCCAGCCGAGCACCGGCTGGTACCCGGCGCCGGTAGCGCCGTCGGATGTTGCGAGTGAGGCTGCAGCGGATTTCACAGTGTCGATCTGCCGAAGCGTCAGTGGCGTCAATTTCGCTGGAGCTGCGTGCTGGTGTGATTGCGCGCCGACAGCGGGGAAGAGCGCGGTCGATCCGACGACGACGAGAACGGTGAGGAGAGTGTGTGTGCGCATGCCGCCAAGCTACGGCTGCCCGCGCGCCGCCTCAACGGATATGCGACGAACGACAGGAAAAGCACGTCGAATGCCGGCCCTAATGGGCCGGCCTACGTAGGCCGGGGCTTCAGCCCCGGCGTTTCGCACGCCGCTCGAGCTTCGCCAGCGTCGCGCGGCCCATCGCGATCTCGCGCTCAACCTGGCGCCTCATTTCGGCGAACAGGTCCCAGCCCTGCGCGCGCGTATCGTCAATCTTCTGTTTGAGTTGCGAGATCGCTGATCGGCGCAGGTCTGCGAACTCCGCGTCAATCTCCACGAGCCGCGTCGTGAGCCGGGACGCGCGCCGATTCAGGCGTTCTTCTTCGGCGGCTGGATTGTCGCCGACGATGAGGTCGGGATCGTGCTGCCACGCACGCAGGATGAGCCGGAGCCGATCCTCGTCG
Source organism: Vicinamibacterales bacterium (assembly GCA_035606665.1). GTDB lineage: Bacteria > Acidobacteriota > Vicinamibacteria > Vicinamibacterales > SCN-69-37 > DASUGC01. Next base: position 283,017 of record DATNEY010000026.1, read on the forward strand.
CGTTCGGCGTACGCTCGATTGGCTTCGGCCATCAGTGAGTGGCGCCGATAGCGCGTGCGCTCGTCGACGTCGTGATGCGACGAGAGGTCCGGGTGGACGGCCCGGGCGACATCGCGGAAAAGATCTTTGAGATTGTCAGAGGGAAGGGAACCGCATGGGACAGGTTCCCGGGGTTCTCCGGGTTCCGTGGGTTCATTGGGTTCTTCGTCTGGCGCCCTCAGGCCCGCCGCGATCTCAGCTTCCGCCACCGCTTCGTCGATCGGAATCAGCTCCGCGTAAAGAGGTCCGATCTCGTCGAGGTACTTTGTCTGCAACGCATGCAGCTGCGCCTTGAGCGCGGCCAGCTCTGTCTCGCGAGTCGCGACCGTGAGCTCGAGCGACGCGACGTGCTCGCGGGTCGCGTCCGGCGCTGGCTGGAGCGACGTCATCGGGACGGCTCGGCCTCGATCCGCTGCTGCACATCCGCGGCCTTCTGGCTGGCGCGGAACTCGACGACGCGCACGTCCGCAAGGCCGGCCGTCACAAATGGATCCTGCCGGGCGATGGCCTCGACCTCCTCGCGCGTTCCACCCGTGGCAAGGATGACGCCGCCGTCGCGTGGAATCTTGCGGCCGGAGACGAGAAAACGCCCGGCCGCATAGTGCTTGCGCGAGTGCTGCATGTGCGCCTTCATGTGCGCATCGATGCGATCGAGCGGAGCCGTGTAGGTGAGTTCGATGATGAACAAGCAGCGCCGCCGGGTCTAAAGACCCGGCCTCCATCGCCAGCATATCGCGCGACGGACGGGCGTAGAATCGCCCGCATGTCCAAGCACACGCGTCGCGAGTTCATGGCCTTTGGCGCCGGCATTGCCGCCGGCATTGCGTCCGTGTGGCAGGTGTTGCAGGCCGAGGAGGCGGACTTCATCGTGCTGAACGCACGCATCTACACGATGGAGAGTGCGATACCGCGCGCCGAGGCGGTGGCAATCGCGGGCGGCAGGTTCGTGGCAGTCGGAACGAACGCGGCCATCCGGACCCGGGCGGGGAAGAAGACCCAGACGATCGACGCGAAGGGAATGACGATCGTCCCGGGCTTCACGGACACGCACAACCACGCGGGCGGCACGACGCTCCTCTATGAGGTGCTGGTCGGCAACCCGTTCGAAGTCGAGTTCGTGACGATCGCGAGCATCATCGAGAAGTTGCGCGCGAAGGCCCAGCAGACGCCGCCGGGAGTCTGGGTCGAGGGCTACTTCCACGACGACACGAAACTGAAGGACAAGCGGCCCCTGAACGTCCGAGACCTCGATCAGGTCTCCAAGGACCATCCGGTCGTTGTCCAGCACCGCGGCGGACACACGTCGTTCTACAACAGCAACGCGTTCGAGCTGGCCGGGATCACGAAGAGCACGCCCAACCCTGAAGGCGGCACGTTCGACAAGGACGCGAATGGAGAACTCAACGGGCGTGTGACGGATCGCGCACGGTCGGCAATGGGTCGCGCAGGCCGGCGGCCGCAGTTCACGCCGGAGCAGCAGGCGCAGCGCACGCGCGACGGACTCGCGCACATCTCGAAGCAGTTCGCCCGCTACGGCCTGACGACGGTCCACCATCAGGGCGGGGACCTGGCGGCGATCAGGGATATCCGCGCTCGCGGCGACCTGCGGCACCGCGTGAACTACGAGACCGGCAACGCCGACTCGTTGATCACCCAGGGAATCAAGACCGGCGACGGCGACGACTGGATCAAGTACGGCGCGACGTCCGAGCACACGGTGGACGGATCGTTCTCGGAACGCACGATGGCCATGAGCATTCCCTACAAGGGAATCGATCCGCCGTACAAGGGGAACGTCACGGAATCACAGGACACGCTCAACGCCTGGGTCGAGCGCGTGCATCGAGCGGGCATCCGCGTGAACTGCCACGCGAACGGCGACGTCGCGATCGACATGTACCTGACGGCGCTCGAACGCGCCCAGAAACTGTTTCCGCGGACCGACGCCCGTCCGAAGATCACGCACTGCACGATGATCAACGACGACCTCATCCGCCGCATCAAGGCCGTCGGCGCCGTGCCCGCGATGTTCACGACCTACGCGTACTACAACACCGACAAGTTCGTGTTCTACGGCGAGGATCTGATGAAACGCTGCATGGCGTTCCGGACGATGCTCGATGCCGGCATCCATGCGACCGCTGGCTCGGACTTCTCGCCGGGTCCGTTCGCGCCGCTGATGGGGATTCAGGGCATGGTCACCCGCACGGGCTGGGACGGAACGACGTGGGGTGCGAATCAGCGCGTGACGGTTGACGAGGCGATCCGAATCAACACGCTGAACGGCGCCTACGCCTCCGGCGAGGAGCACCTCAAGGGCTCAATCGCCGTCGGCAAGCTCGCGGACTTCGTGATGCTGGCGGACGACCCGCACTCCGTGCGGACAGATCGGATAAAGGACATCCAGATCGTCCGCACGGTCGTCGGGGGCCAGACGATGTACGAAGCATAGGGATTGACCGATTGATGAATCGATCGATTGATTCATTTATTGGCCTATCTCCCAATCACCACATCGTCTATCGCCACGCCCAGGAAGAGAGGCGACGACTGCAGCTGGTCGCTGATCAACCGGAACCGCACGAACAGAGGCCCGGCGGGCGCGTTGAAGCCCACGCGTTCCTGCGTGAAGCTCGCGCCGGCGTTCTTGCCGGTGAATACACCGGCGGTGTTCCATCGCGCATTGTCCGATGACCATTCGACCGTCAGGACGTCGTAGCCCGGCTCCGTATCGCGCGTGTTCCACCAGGTGACGAAGGCGCAGCCTCCGGCGTGGGTCATCTGCGGCGACGTCAAGCGCGCGTCGCCCATGTCTGCATACGGCATCACCTGCATGCTGAGCGAGCCGCTGTGACCTCCGACTCCGGGCCGCCATGTCGTCGCCGGCAGACCTGACGGCGAGCCAGAGACTCCGAAGGACGCCGTCCAGCCTTCGAGTCCGGTCTCGAATCCGAACGAACCGCCGATTGGCGTGCCGCCGACTGGTGACGTGCACGCGACCGGCGCCGGTCCGCCGATGGGCACGAGCCCTGGAATCGATTCCGCGAATCTGAACGTCCAGACGCCGCGGCCGTATGCCGCGACGAACAGCAGATTGACGTCACCGGGAGAGAGCTGCATCGAGGTGACGGGCACGTTCGGCAGTCCGACGAGAGGGCCGTAGTTGTAGTTGGGCGCGCCTCGCGAATCCGACGCGAACACACCGATGTCCGTGGCCACGATGAGCTGCGGTCCGCGAAGCGTGACCCAGTTGACGGGAACGTCCGGCAGATTGCCCGAGATGTCCGTGAACGTCTCGCCGGCATCCGTGGACTTGAACAGATGTCCTTCGCCGACGTTGCTGTTGTTGTCGTTCAGCACGCCCGGCGGAATCCACTTGCGCGAATAGCCACCCAGGGTGACGTACACGATTCGCGGATTGGCCGGATCGATCGCGACCGAGGTGATGTAGCGATTGGGGAGTCCGGCCGCTGTCGCCAGATGCCATCCATCGGAGGTGCCGGTCTTCGGCGGCAGACTTCCGCCGACGTTCGTCGCCAGACCGCTCCTGAACGGGTAGGTCTGATTGAGGACATCGCACACGCCACAGTACCCGGCGTAGATGGCCGGTCCCATCACGGTGATCGCCGTCATCGCGTTGTGTGGCATCGACGGCGACTGATCTTCGACAGCGCTCGGAGCGACGCCTGGCTGCGCCACCGTGCCCAGATCGAACACGACCTTCCAGTCATCGTCGGCCAGAAGCTCGATGCCCGTCATCGGGCCGTGAATCGTCTCGACGATCTGGCGGCCCGCGGTGACGATGTGCTTCGAGTCGAAGGGATCCATCTCGAAGGGATTCACGAAGCGCGCGTTGGTGATTGGCGGAGACATCGCCGACCACGACGTGCCGCCGTCGGTCGTGACGTTCATGTCGCCGCCCGGCAGCGCCTGATAGGCGATGTCGCTGTTGTTCGGATCGACTGCCGCCCAGGTGCCGTCGCCGCCGAACGTCATGAACTGTTTGCGATCCGAGGCGCGAATCTTGAGGTGTCCGTTGTCCTGGAGCCCGGCCCAGACGGTACCGTCACGTGCGACCGCCAGGTCGTACGGCAAAAGCGTGTTGAAGCCGGTCTGATTGCCGTTGCCCCAGCCGCCGTTGTCGAGTTCCTGCCCGGCCAGCACCGTGTTCTTGAAGAATCCGCCGTCGTTGCTCACCGCCAGCGTCACGCCACCGCCAACACGCGGAACCCAGACCGCGTCGTGTTGATCGGGATGTGTCGTCGTGCTCGTCGTCGGCGGCCGATGGAGCGGACACTCCGGGACACCGAGATTGAGAAACAGGCACGAGCCTCCGCTGAAGTACCGGCCGATGACTTTGTAGAGCGTCGGCGAGCTCACGCCGAAAGTCGTGAGCTCGTTCTGCCACACTTCTTCGAGGCCGAACACGATACGAGTTGGTACGCCTGACGCGTCCTGGCGCGTTGGATCCGGCGAGATGTACTCGTTGTACCAGGCCTGCACGCCCGGCTCGTAGAATTGCGCCTGTCCGGTACCGACGAGCGCGGACCCGCTCGCCGGATACTTCGAGATCGCGCTGTCATCTGCAATCTGGAGCCACGTGCTACCGAAATCGGCGGAGTAGTAGAGGCCATGCAAGTTTGTACCCGCCGTGCCGCGAGGGTCGTTGATGACGTTCGGCGCGTCGGCCACCTCGAGTCCGCCATTGACGGCGACCGCGTCCTGCACGATCGCGTACACGATGTCGTGATCCTGCGCCGGGCCGATGGCCGCGCCGAGCTCTATGCGTCCGATTCGATCTTGAGGTGTGAATCCCAACGGCGTGCCGACGGCGACCTTCGAGAACGATCCGGCCGCGCCGCTTGTCGAGCGGTACAGTCCATTGTTCGGCGCCTGCTGATATGTCGTGCCGGCGATCTGGAACGTCTTCTGGCCGCCGCGCCAGCCGACTGCAGCGAGCACGGTGCCGGCCGGGACTCCCACGTTCGAGTTGACGCCGCCCGGCGCCTTCACGACGACATCGGTGACGACGTTCGCGAGGTGGCATTCAGGCCGGCCGGTCGTGAGTCCGCCCGCGACGCCGGCGCATGGCCCCGTCGGAAGCGCGACGTTCGTGTATGAACGGCCGGCGTCCGTCGATCTGTAGAGGCCGAACATCGTCGCGGCGTACACGAGATTCGGATTCGATCGATCGACGGCGACTTTGAAACTGAGCGCACCGTCTGGAATGCCGGTGGCCTTCTTCCACGTCACGCCGAGGTCGTTGCTGTAGAACGCACCGTAGCCCGTGTAACCCGAGATGCCACCGAACGTCGGATCGCCGCTCGTCGCCACAACCGTTCCGCCGCCCGCCGATGTCCACGCAACCGCGCCGACGATCTGACTAGGCAGCTTGTCGCCGATCGAGCGCCACGTGTCGCCGACGTCTTCGGACATCCAGATGCCTCCGGTGCCGAGCGCGGCAAACAGACGTCCTGTCGCCGCGTCGTACTCGAGGTCATCGATGCGGCCCATGACGTTCACCAGACCGAGCCCATTGACGCGCGGAAAGGCGGGGTCATCGACGACGAGGGGACCCTGACCGTACTGTTCCCAGAAGCCTCCGATGCCGCGAACCTTCGGGCCCTTCTTCATCGCCTCGCCCTGAGCGACGGCTGCGGAGAACGCGCCGGGCATGACATGCGCGAACGGCGCGGAGCGCACGGCCATCAACTGTCGCTGGCGCCACTGCAGCTCGAAGAACGTCTCGGGGTGCTTGTCGGTGACACAGATCCCTTCGAAACGTTCTTCGTCTTCTTCAGACTCACCGAGGCCAAACCCCATGCGCTTGGCCTCGCGTTCGCCGAGGCTGTATCCGGGAGGACACGAAAGATTCGATTGGTTGATCAGAATGACGCATGCGGCGGCGGCTAACGTGCAGGCCAACACCAAGCTTCTGGCAGGACGCATTGACATCCTCCTCGGCAAAGGCAGTCTGCGGCGGTCGATTGCTGCTGGGCTGCGGTCCCGCCGCCTACTGAGCAAAGAGCTCGCCAAGTTCTGAACGCGCGAAGCGCGGCGCAGAGTCGCAGGATGTTGGGCGGCGCTCGGGGAGTCGGCAGGTAAACCTTGCTCTGTCTGCCGGGCAAAGTTTGCCGCCCGGCATGGGCCCCCCTGATAATCGCGGCCGTGCGGCTGCCCGACATTCCGACTCACGCGCTCGGCGTTGCCGGCATCGGCGGCCCCGTCATCTTTACCGTCCTCGTCATCGTCCAGGGTGTATTGCAACCGGACTACAGCCACGTCCAAATGCCCATCAGCGCGCTCGCTGCGTGGCCGCTCGGATGGGTCCAGGAGCTGAACTTCGCGGTCCTTGGTGTTTCTCAGATTGCGTTCGCACTCGGCCTTCACAGGGCGGTGCGCCCGGGCAAGTCCGCGAACCAGGGCGGTGCCGGCGCGGCGCTCATCGCGATGGGCGGCGTCGGAGTCCTCGTCGCGGGCGCGTTCTCCTGGAAGATGGTCGGGGGCGTGCCCACCGAAACTCCGCCTCACGTCGTCGGCGCGATCACCGCGTTCGCGTCGACCGGCCTGGGGTTCATGCGCATCTCGAACAGATTGGCGGCAGACGCCGCCTGGAAGGATCTCGCGTTGTACACGCGAGTAACGGGCGGGGCGGTACTGGTGCTGTTTCTCGCTCTGGGATTCCTGGCGGTCGATCCGGGCACGCCGCTCAATCCGTGGGCGGGTTTACTTCAGCGCGTGCTGTGTCTCGTCTGGTTCTCGTGCGTCATCGTTCTGTCGCGGCGAGTGATGCACCGATGAGATCGGCGACAGCTGCATTTCCTCCCACGACGAATTCACCTTGTAGGGCCGTGTAGGGCCACGTAGAACTACATGGGCAGCACGCTACCCGGGACCATCGACGCCGGGAACTGTGATTCCCTTCCCGACGAAACTCTTCAAGCCCTCTTTGAGGGCCAGGCAGTTGAAGTTGAACAGCAGCAGGTGTCTCGCACCGGTCAGGCGCAGATACGTCATCACCTGAGCGGTGTGTATGGGCAGGAGTTTCTCGACGCTCTTCACTTCGACAACGATCGAGCCTTCAACCAGTAAATCCAGCCGATACCCGCAGTCGAGCCGAACGCCTTCGTATTCGAGTGGGACGGGAACTTCGCGATCGAACCTAAGGCCGAGCTTGATGAACTCGTACGACAGGCAGGCCTTGTAAGCAGACTCGAGCAAACCCGGCCCGAGTTCGCGATGCACTCTGATGGCGGCGCCGATGATCGATTCGACAACTGGATCGCGGATGAATTCGGACATGCGATCCGAGTGTGCAAGGACTGGGCCTGCCGGCCGCCTGCGGCGGCCGGTGCGGGAGCGACCGAGCCGTGACCGCAAGAGCAGGTGTCTAGCTATCGAAGCTCTTGCGGTCACGCCTCGGTCACTCCCGCACTAGCCCGGCGAAGCCGGTCCAGCAGGCCCAGTCATTCCCTGGCACCATGCTTTCCTACACGGCCCTTCATGGTCCTACAAGGTGAAAATCCAAACGCCCTAAGCCACCTACAAGGCCCTCTTCCAGAACTCGATCATCGTCTTGTACAGATGCAGCGTCGCATCCCGGTCGCCGATGTCGTGCTTGCGCATCGGGTAGACCATGAGATCGAACGTCTTGCCGGCCTTGACGAGCGCGTCGATGAACGCGAGCTCGTTCTGCGGATGCACGTTGTCGTCGTAGGTGCCGTAGACAATCAGCACGCGCCCGTGCAGGGAGGCGGCCCGCGTGATCGGTGAGGCCGCATCGTAGGCCTTCGGATTCGCCTCGGGCATGCCGAGAAACGCCTCAGCCCAACGCGAGTCGTAGAACCGCCAGTCGGTGACGGGCGCGACGGAGATGCCGGCCTTGAACGCGTCAGAGCGGGTCATCAGGTTCAGCGTCATGTAGCCGCCGTTGCTCCAGCCCCAGATGCCGATGCGATCGGGATCGACCCACGGCTGCCGCTTCAGCCACTGCGCGGCATCCGCGAGGTCACGCGCCTCCCCTTCGCCGAGCCGGCCAATGACGCTGTTCTCGAGCTTCTTGCTGATCGCAGTCGCCGATCGATTGTCGACTTTGACGACGATGAAGCCTTCGGCAAGGAGGAGCTGATTGAAGAGGTTGTCTCCCGACCATGAGTTGAGCACCGTCGGAATCGACGCTCCGCCGTACACGTTCATGATGACGGGATACTTGCGCGTCGGCGAGAAGCCCGCGGGCCTCAGGATGCGCGCCGGCATTGTGAATCCATCCGACGCCGGAATCGTCGTCAGCTCCGGCCACTGAAAATCAAACGGCGCCAGCATTTCCGTCCGTGGCGGTGCGAGCGTGCGCACGGTCGATCCGTCCGCTCGTCGCAGCGTCATCGACGGCAGGCTCTTCGCATCGGAGGACGTGTCCACATAGAACGCTGTAGACGGCGACATCGCGACGCGATGGACGCCGGGCTCGGATGAGATCCGCGTCATGCCGGTACCGTCGAGACCGATGCGATAAAGATCGCGTGAGGTCGACGCACGTTCCATTGCGGTGAAGTAGACCTGCCCGGCTTTCTCATCGATTCCGGCGACGGCCTGCCGGACCCACGCGACACTCGCCGACGACATCATCGACCACGGTCCGCGCGTCACCTGATTCACCAGCTTGCCGTCGAGAGTTAAACGGTAGAGATGATTGTGGCCGTCGCGTTCTGACGCCCACAAGAAGTGACGCCCATCGTCGAGGAAATACAGATCGTCGTGCATGTTGATCCAGCCATCGAGCGTCTCGGTAAGGACCCGCGAAGCCGCGCCCGTCGTCCGGTCGGTGAGGTAGAGACCGACCTCCAGCTGGTTGCGCGTCTCAGTCTGAACGCTGACCCGCTTGCCGTCAGGCAGCCATGTCACGCGCAGAATGTAGTCGAAGGGCTTGTCTGCAATCCTGATCCACGTCGTTGCGCCGCCGGCGATACCGACCAGACCAACGCGCACCTTGGGGTTCGGCGCGCCTGCCTTCGGGTAGCGCTGCCTGATCACGCGCGGCGAGTCCGTTGGCTGGAAGTCAACGAAGGTCGAGATCGGCACTCTCGATTCGTCGGTCTGGAGGTACGCAATCGTTCGTGAATCCGGCGACCACCAGTAGCCGATGTCGCGTCTTCCGAAGACTTCCTCCCAGTAAAGCCACGACAGCGTGCCGTTCAGGGTCGTTTCGGTGCCGTCGCGCGTGAGACGCGTGGTGACCCCGGTGCCGACATTGGCGACGAAGAGGTCGTGACCGCGGACGAATGCGAGAAGCCTCCCGTCTGGAGAGAACTCGATCGAGTGTTCCTCGGCGGCGGTGCTCGTGAGGCGAGTGAACGTCGAACTTGCGAAGTCGAGAACGAGGATGTCGCCGTCAAAGAGATAGGCCGCTCGTGTGCCGGCCGCGTCCAGCGCCGACGGCCATCCCAGTATCCCCACGGGCTGTCCCTTTCGCACGGAGTTGAGACTCGTGACCGCGGCGGACATGTCCAGGGCGCGGCGCCTCGAACCTGTCGCGGGATCGAGGACCTCGAACGTGCGCGACGTCGGAGGTTGCCGAGAATCCAGCATCAGCAGCGTTCCGTCCCTCAGCCATTGGAAGGCCGGAACGCTTGCAACCGTTCTGCCTTCGCCGAACACCCAGTCGAATGACGGCGTTTGTTTAACCGGAGCTTGAGCGCGCGGCGTGGAAGAGAAGCCGAGGAGCGCAATGGCGATCACCACGCCGAGGCTGACAGCTGCTTTCGTCATGGTGCGGGACTTTACCCGATCGAGCCCTGCCTACGGCCTGAATCCAGCAAGGTCGAGCGCCTCCTGGTAGTCCTCCGGCGTGTTGAGATTCCGCAGCGTGAGGAGCCCGGGGTCGGCGGTCATTTCTTCCGGCCGCACGCGCCGTGTCTTCATTGCAGCGAACAGGAACACGGGCCGCAGGCGATCGTGGGCGAGCAGATCTTCAACCTGAGCGACCACTTCCCGCCGGTAGACCGCCGACAGCGGATGCGGGAATCCCTCGATCTCCATGACGGCAATGTCGAAGCCCTCTGACAGTTCGAACATCTGGCTGACGAAGCCCGGCACGAGGAGGGGGACGTCGCAACTCGTTACATACGCGCGCTCGACGTTTGCCGGAAGCGCCTTGAGTCCGGCGCGGAGTCCCTCGAGCGGCCCGCGGCCCTCGCGCTCGTCGCGCGTACGGATCACGTCCTCTGGCAGCGGCGGCAGATCCTGACCCTCGGCGGAGACGATGACGATTGGAGAGACGACAGACGAGAGCACGCGCACCACTCGCTGGAGCATCGTCTCGGGGCCGAAGGGAAGCAAGGCTTTTGAAGTGCCCATGCGGCTGGATTTGCCGCCGCAGAGAACGATGCCCGCAGAGCCGGGCCTGGAGGCCCGGCCTACGTCAGCCACGATGCGCCGGCAGCAGGCTTCCGCCGCCGAAGCTCATGGTGTCCGCGACGACGCCGCCGGCCGTGATCTTCACGGCGCAGTACTTGAACTCCGGGATCTTGCCGAATGGATCGAGCACCGGATTCGTGAGCATGTTCGCGGCGGCTTCGTAGTAGCAGAACGGCACGAACACCGCGCCCCGCGGCTGGCCATCGTCCGCGCGCGCGTAGAGCGTGATGCTGCCGCGACGTGAGGCAATCGTCAGTGTCGCGCCCGGTTTCACGCCGAGTTGCTCGAGATCAAGAGGATGCAGGGACGCGACCGGCTCCGGCTCGATGTAGTCGAGCGTGGCAGCACGGCGGGTCATCGATCCGGTGTGCCAGTGCTCGAGCTGTCGGCCGGTGATGAGCACCATCGGATACTCGGCGTCGGGCCTCTCGGCGGCAGAGATCAAATCCGCCGGTACGAAGTTGCCGCGTCCGTTCGGCGTGGGGAAGTTCTCGATGAAGACAACGGGCTGGCCCGGATCGCCTTCCTTGAGGCACGGGTACGTCACCGACGATTCGGCCTCGAGCCGGTCCCACGTGATGCCGGCGATCGAGTCCATGCACGTGCGCATCTCGTTGAAGACCTCGCTCGGATGCGAGTAGGTCCAGTCGAGCCCCATGCGGTGTCCGAGATCGACGAGCAGGTCGAAGTCCGGCCGTGCCTCGCCGGGCGCGTCGATCGCCTTGCGCCCAAGCTGCACCATGCGATCCGTGTTCGTGACCGTGCCGATCTTTTCCGGCCACGCCGTCGCGGCCAGGACGACGTCCGCGAGGTATGCCGTCTCGGTGAGGAAGATGTCCTGGACCACGAGGTGATCGAGCGCGGCAAGAGCTTCGCGCGCATGATCGACATCCGGGTCGGACATCGCGGGGTTCTCGCCCATGACGTACATCCCGCGAATCTCATGTTTCTTCGCGGCGTTCATGATCTCGACGACGGTGAGGCCCGGGTCGGGATCCAGCGTCGTATTCCAGAGCTTCTCGAAGCGCTCGCGCGCCCTCGGCGTGTTCACGCGCTGGTAGTCCGGATAGAACATCGGGATCAGGCCCGAGTCCGACGCGCCCTGGACGTTGTTCTGGCCGCGCAGCGGATGGAGCCCCGAGCCCGGCTTGCCGATCTGGCCGGTCGACAGCGCGAGCGCGATGAGGCAGCGCGCGTTGTCCGTGCCGTGCACGTGCTGCGAGATGCCCATGCCCCAGAGAATGATCGACGCCTTCGAGGTCGCGTAGAGCCGTGCGACCTCGCGAATCGTCTTCGCGTCGATCCCGCAGATCGGCGCCATGGCCTCGGGCGAAAATTTCTTCACGTTCTCGGCGAGCGCTTCGTAGCCGGACGTGCGGTCGGCGATGAAGGCCTTGTCCACAAGCTCTTCTTCGACAATCACATGCAGCATCGCGTTCAGCATCGCGACGTCGGTGTCCGGGTTGAACTGCAGGTAATAGGTGGCGTGACGCGCAAGCTCCGAGCGCCTGGGATCCGCCAGGATGAGCTTCGTGCCGCGCTTGGTGGCGTTCTTCATCCAGGTCGCCGCGACCGGGTGGTTCACCACCGGATTCGCGCCGATGAGGAACATCACCTCGGCCTGCGCGACGTCGCGCACCTGATTGGAAACGGCGCCGGAGTTGATGCCTTCCATGAGCGCCGCCACGCTCGAGGCGTGGCAGAGACGCGTGCAGTGGTCGACGTTGTTCGAGCCGAAACCGGTGCGCACGAGCTTCTGGAAGAGATACGCCTCCTCGTTCGTGCCCTTGGCCGATCCGAATCCCGCGAGCGCGCGCTTGCCGTGCGTGTCCCGGATCTCGCGAAGACCCTTCGCGGCGACCTCGAGCGCTTCTTCCCACGTCGCTTCGCGGAAGACGTCGCTCCAGTTCTCCGGATCGACCGTGAAGTTCTTGTGCTTCGGCACGCCCGGCTTCCGGATGAGCGGCTTCGTGAGCCGATGCCGATGCTGCACGTAGTCGAAGCCGTAGCGGCCTTTCACACAGAGCCGGCTCGAATTTGCCGGACCGTCGCGGCCCTCGACGTAGAGAATCGTGTTGCCCTTGATGTTGTACGTGAGCTGGCAGCCGACGCCGCAGTACGGGCACACGGAGTTGACCTGCTTGTCGACTTCGACTGTGCCAACCGCGCGCGCGGGCATGAGCGCGCCGGTCGGGCACGCCTGCACGCACTCGCCGCAGGCGACGCACGTCGAGTCGCCCATCGGATCGTCGAAGTCGAACACGATCTTCGAGTGGCCGCCGCGGAACGCATAGCCGATGACGTCGTTGACCTGTTCCTCCCGGCACGCCCGCACGCATCGTCCGCACTGGATGCAGGCGTCGAGGTTCACCGCCATCGCCGGATGCGAGAGGTCCGCCGCCGGCTGGTGGCGTGACTTGAACCGCGGCTTGCCGATGTCGAGCTTCTTCGCCCACTGATCGAGCTCGGAGTCGAGCGTGTAGGACTTCTCAGGGATGTCCGAGAGGAGCAGCTCGACGTTCAGCCTCTGGCTCGCGAGCGCCCGCGCGCTGTCGGTCGTGACCTCCATGCCTTCGCTGGGATAGCGGCAGCATGACGGCGCGAGCACGCGCTCGCCTTTGATCTCGACCATGCACGTGCGGCAGTTGCCGTCCGCCCGCATGCCGTTCATGTAGCAGAGGCGCGGGATCGCGACGCCCTCATCGTCTGCCGTCTGGAGGATGGTGCGGTCGCGGCGGCCGAGGACCGTCCGGCCGTTCAAGGTGAACGTGACTGTCGCCGACTCGGGCCGCTTGAGGTCGTGCATTACGGCCCTATTTCAACACATCCGGCCGTGGGCCTCCGCCAGCGATTACTTCACCACGATCTTCTGGGTGGTCGCACCCACGGCGCCATGGGCGTCAATTGCAGCAAAACGGAGGTCGTAGGTGCCGCTCGCCGCCGGCAGTAGCACTTCCAGGTGGTACGTCCTGGCGTCAGCCGAGCGCACGGGATCACGACGGCCTCCTTTAAGTACTTTGTCAGGCCCGACGACTCCAAAGAAGCCGGTAACCGGTCCACTCGTGTCGCCCGGTACGTCGATACTCACGCGAATCGCGGCCGGCGATCCCGCCGTGGCTGGAAGCACTTCCGCAGACATCAGGATCTGGATGCCGTACAACGGCGTGCCGGTTTCGATGGCACGTTTGGTCTGTCCTTCGGCTGTTGTTGCGACCTCGGTCTGTGGCGGCACCGCATACCGGCTGGCCAACACCTTCACGCGTGGACGATTGACCGTGACCATTACCTTGTAGTTGCCGTCTGGGGGGACGCCCGGAGGCAAGTCCACCCCAATCCGATATATCGCGGAGGCCGACGTCAGGACTCGGTCGTAGAACCGATCCGCCTGACCGATGACCCGGAAAAACTGGCCTCCGCTGATCTCCGCCAGCGTTTGCGTCTGCTGCATGACCGCCCGCTGGTCTTTGGCCACGACGCGGGCCGCTGGATTGCTCATGTCGGTCTCGTCCGGCTCTTCCATCAGGATGGTGATCTGAACGCCGGCGGCGGCCGCCGCCTCGGCCACCGACACGAAGTCGCGCGAATCTGCCGGCGCCAGGGGGACTCCGCCGGTCAGGATCACGAGTTGTTTGACGCCAGGCGCCGCCGCCATCGCCTTGATAACCGCGACGTACGTGTCGAGCTGGTTGCGCACGTTGACGCGGGCAAAGGCGGCGTTGTCCCGTGCCAGCCGCTGCACATCCGCGGCGCAGTCAAATTGAACGAGGATTTCTGCGAGGTTCTTCTTTGCCAGGATGCCCGCAGGTATTCCGCAACTTGTCTCGAAAATACTGCGCAGAGCACCCTGGGATCCCAGGTCGGCCTCTTGCGCCTGCATGAAACCGACAGGAGGCTTTCGTTCTCGACGAGGATCGTTCATCCAGCCGGATGCGCGCCGCAGTTTCGCGAGGAGCGGCGCGCGATCCCGGGACGGGTTCACGTTCAGGCGTCCGCTCGTGCTAGCCAGGCCGATCCAGTCACGCGACGAAATGCGGTCCACAAAACGCTCGGCCGCGACGAAGAGGCCCTTGCTGTCCAGCGGATGGATCGACTCGTCATCGACGAGGACGACGATGAGTTTTGGATCCGGCTCGCTGCCCGATGGCATCGACGCCGGCGGCGTCGCGGCCAGTGATGCGCCGGCGGGCGGAGCCTGGGTGGCAGTCTCCTTAGCGGTGTGCGTAGCGAGAAAGACCAGCGCCCGAACCGGTTGCTGCTCCTTGTTCAGCGTCACCACGAAATCGCCGGGGGCCAGGTCCGTCACTGGCTTGCCGTCGAGGTCCAGGACGGAGACATCCAGGGTGAGGAGTGAAGTCGTGCTCCTGAATCGCTGCTGAGCGGCCAAGGCGCCAGTCAATGCACATGCGACCAGCAGAAAGAGGGTCGAATTCAGGAAGAGTGGCTTACGAGCCTCCGAACTGGACGGCATTGCAGAAGCGCCCCTTGCGCGGATGTTACCTCACGTGACCGGGGCCGGCTGGGGTGGCGGCACCAGGATGATAAGGAGGCCTGGCGCCGCCGGCTGGTCTATTTCGGAGCAGGCTCAGGCATGATCGTGCAATAGCCCAGGCCAGTGCAGCCATACGGATAGGGGTGGGTTCCATCGCAAGTGCAACCGCACGCGCCCGTGCACTCGACAACGTCATCGCAATAGCTACCGCAAAACCCCGCCGCCGCGCGGGGCTCTGCCACGGACAGACAAGCGAGACTGACCATGAACGCCACACAAGCAAAGATGCGCAGTTTCGACATATTCACTTCTCCTAACACACTACCGGCCAGGGCCATCCTGGACGGGGCCGAGTTGTTGAACGAACGATTCATAGCTGGCCGCGCCCGTGAACCGTTTCGTGACGTTCACTGCCTTGCCTCCGTCGTTTGTCCCGGCCAGGAACGTCGGTGTCCCGCGAATCTGAAGCAACTTCGCCAATTCCAGGTCCGACTCCACGACTTGCGCTGTCGCCTCCGAAGACCGGCAGGCGGCAAACGCCTCCATATCGCCCCCAATCTCGCCCATGGCCTTGTCGACCGCGCGCAACGTCACCGGGTCGGCGAAGAACTTGTCGTGCAGGCTCCAGAATCTTCCCTGTGCGTGCGCGCAGACGGCCGCTTGTGCCGCCGGCCGCGCAGCTTGATGCCCGGGAAGCGGCAGGTGCCGAAAGGACACCAGAATCCGTCCGGTGCTTATGTAATCGCTCCGGAGCGTCGGTAATATGGTGCCTCCGAACGAGCGACAAAACGGGCATTCGAAGTCCGAGAACACGACGACAGCCATCGGCGCGGCCGGATTGCCTTCCATGGCAGTACCGACCAGCGAAATCGGGTTCTTGGGCAGCGGCCCTTCCGGCGGACCCGCAGGCCTTCGGTTCTGCCAGAGG
This sequence comes from Vicinamibacterales bacterium, assembly GCA_035606665.1. Taxonomy (GTDB): domain Bacteria; phylum Acidobacteriota; class Vicinamibacteria; order Vicinamibacterales; family SCN-69-37; genus DASUGC01. The sequence goes on from DATNEY010000026.1 coordinate 298,886, forward strand.
TAGGCCATCACGCCCACCGACGCGATCAACATCGCACCCGTGGTAAGGCCCTCGAACACTGCCTTGATGGAAGGTCGAGCCATGACTACTCCTGCGCAAGCGCTCTCACCGGACAGTCGTATGTCTTTTGTGAGACAGACATATAACACCAGAGCAAATCTAGCGTCAATATAGTGTCTACAGAGTATGACTAACAGTCGAGACTAGATCCGACTAGACTTCATGCGGAAAGTACTTCAGCACACACAGCGCCGGGTTGGGCGCAGCCTGACCGAGACCGCAAATCGACGAATCCATCATGGCCGCCGAGAGCTCCTCGATCAGCGGTTTGTCCCACTTCTGCTCGCGCATGATGTCGAGCGCCTTGACCGTTCCGACACGGCAGGGCGTGCATTGGCCGCACGATTCCTCTGAGAAGAACTTCATGAGGTTGCGGGCCGCGGACGCCGCCGTGTCCTTGTCCGAGAGAATGACGATGGCCGCCGATCCGATGAAGCAGCCGTACTGATTGAGAGTGTCGAAGTCGAGCGGGATGTCGCTCATCGACGCCGGGAGGATGCCGCCGGAGGCGCCGCCCGGAAGGTATCCATAGAACGTGTGGCCGTCGAGCATGCCGCCGCAGTACTCGTCGATGAGCTCCTTCACCGTGATGCCGGCGGGCGCCAGATGCACGCCCGGCTTCTTTACGCGACCGCTCACTGAGTAACTGCGGAGCCCCTTGCGGCCGTGGCGACCGTGGCCCGCGAACCAGGGCGCGCCCTGCTCGACGATCTCACGCACCCAATGGAGCGTCTCCATGTTGTGCTCGAGCGTCGGGCGGCCGAAGAGTCCGACCTGGGCTACGTAAGGCGGACGCAAGCGCGGCTCGCCGCGCTTGCCTTCGATCGATTCGATCATCGCGGATTCTTCACCGCAGATGTACGCGCCGGCGCCGCGACGGAGGTGAATCGGCGGAATCGCACACGGCGGGTCGGCCTGCAGCGCGGCGATCTCTTTTTCCAGGATCGCGCGGCATCCGTGGTACTCATCCCGCAGATAGATGTAGATCTCGGCGATGCCGACCGCCCACGACGCGATGAGTGCGCCCTCGAGGAACCGGTGCGGATCGCGCTCGAGGTAGTACCGGTCCTTGAACGTCCCGGGCTCGCCTTCATCAATATTGATGGCGAGGAGGCGCGGCGCCGGTTCGGCTGACACAAGTTTCCACTTGCGGCCGGCCGGGAAGCCCGCACCGCCGAGCCCGCGCAGGCCAGAGTCTGAGAGCAGTGTGATGACGTCGGCTGCGGTCCGTTCGCCCCGGGCACATGCCGCCGCGAGCGCGTAGCCGCCTGACTTCCGGTACGCGGCGTAATCAATGTGGCCCGGCGTGATCGATTTGTCCGACGTGTCATGTGCAGACGCGCCGGCCGTGACTCGAGCCAACACCTTGTCAGCGGTCGCGTGGGGAACAGGATTCTGTCCAACGACCGCGACCGGCGCGGCCTCGCAGCGGCCGACGCACGGTGCGTGCAGGACGCGGACGTCCTTGCCCACGAGCGCCGGCAGCCGCTCGAGCAGCTGATGTGATCCCGCGAGCTCGCAGGCGATCGAGTCGCAGACCCGTACCGTGAGCGCGGGCGGCGGCGTGTCGCCTTCCTTGACGACGTCGAAGTGGTGATAGAAGGTCGCGACTTCGAAGACCTCCGCCATCGCCATTCTCAACTCGTCGGCCAGCGCGACGAGATGGGGCGCGGCGAGACAGCCGTACCGGTCCTGAATCTTGTGGAGATGCTCGATGAGGAGATCGCGCCGGCGCGGTGCGTCCCCGAGTAGCGCGCGCACGTCAGCGCGCGCCTGCGGATCGACGCGGCGGCCCTTCGGCGTGCTCTTGACGCGCTTCTTGCGCGGTTTCTGGCCCTCGGTCATTCGGGTGCTATTATCGCGGAAAAGAGCCCGGGAGTCGTTTTCGAGAGTCGTTCAGCGAAAACGACTCCCGGGCTCATTCATTTATGCGAGTCGAGTTTTTCGGCGTATCGCGCGAGCGTGCCGGCGTCGCCGAGCGCGACGTGCACGCCTGCACGCTCGGCGAGCTCCTCGCGATTCTGGCGGCCGACCATCCGTCATTGGCGGAGCTGCTGCCCGACAACCGCCTGCATCCGGCGCTCGCCGCGAACCTGAACGGCGACCGCTTCGTCCGCGATCCCCGCACGCCACTCGTTGACACCGACTGCGTGTTGTTGTTGTCGGCCGATGCGGGCGGGTAACGAAATGCCGGGTCTGAAGACCCGGCCTCCGACTGTCGCTGAATGGAGGCCGGGTCTCTAGACCCGGCGTCACAATGCCTTTCGGATACCACGGCCGTTACTTCCTGATCGACGTCACGCATCCAACGCGGGTCGAAAGGCCCGACCTCTCCGATGCCATCCTTCGGCGCACCCTCGGCGGCGCCGGGCTCGGCGCACACCTGCTTCTTGAACACGGGCGGCCGCAGGACGACGCGTGCGATCCCGCGCAGCCGCTGATCTTTGCGTTCAGCCCGCTCGTGGGCAGTCCGCTCACGACGTCGGCCAAGTTCGCGGTGGTGGGGAAGAGCCCGCTGACCGGTCGCATCAACGACGCGCTCGCCGGCAGCGGTTTCGCGATTGCCGGCAAGCACACCGGCGCAGACGCGTTCGTCATCGTCGGCCGGGTGCCGGCTTTGTCCGTGCTTGTGATTGACGATGGCGCGGTGCGGGTCGAGCCCGCTGATGATCTCGCTGGCCTTGCGTGCGCAGATGCTGAGGAGAAAGTGCGGTCGCGGCTGGGACCGGGCTTCCGCATCGCGTCCATCGGTCCTGCGGGCGAGCGGTTCGTGCGGTACGCCACGATCTCGCACGATGGCCGACATGCGGGCCGCGGCGGCAGCGGCGCTGTCCTGGGCAGCAAGAACATCAAAGCGATTGCGGTGCGCGGCAACAAGCGCGTCGAATGGGCGGACCCGAAGGCGCTCGTCGAAATCAGCCGCGATCTCTCGACCAGATCGTTCGGCCCGGCCACCGAGAAGTACCGCGAGCTCGGCACTGCCGCGAACATGCTTATGTTCAACCGGTTCGGGACGCTGCCTACCAGGAACTTCCAGACAGGGACGTTCGAGCACGCCGTGAACCTCTCTCCTGAGGAGATGAAGGTGGCGCACGGCAAGGCACGCGCAAGCTGCGTGGCTTGCACGATTGGATGCGAGCACATATACGGTGTGAACGGCGGTCAGACGCGCGTCGAGTACGAAAGCCTGTTCGCGCTCGGATCGCTGTGCGGCGTTGGCAACAGCGCCAAAGTCCTGCGCGCGGTCCAGCGATGCGACGAGCTGGGGCTCGACACGATTAGCACCGGCGGGACCATTGCTTTTGCCATGGAGTGCGTCGAGCGCGGCCTCATCGACGAGCGGTGGCTTACATTCGGTGATGGCGACGCGATGCTGCGCGCCATCGAGCTCATTGGCGCCCGCGAAGGCCTGGGCGCGACGCTGGCGGAAGGCAGCCGGCGTGCAGCGGAGCAGATCGGGCAAGGCAGTCTGGCGTTCGCGCCCCAGGTCAAGGGCCTCGAGATCCCAGGCTACGAGCCACGCGCACTGCAGACGATGGCACTTGGCTTCGCCGTCGGATCGCGCGGCGCGGACCACAATCGCAGCGGAGCCTACGAAGCGGACTTCTCAGACGCCGTCGACAGGCGCGATGCCACGCTGGCCTCCGTCCGCCACGCGATCGAGACCGAGGACAAGGCCGCGCTGATGGATTCCTTGATCCTGTGCAAGTTCCTGCGTGGCGTGTTCTCTGATTTCCACGTCGAGGCGGCCGTCATGTTGCGCGCGGTCACCGGCTGGGACGCGACGGCCGATGAGCTGCGCGCCACGGCGAAGCAGATCGTTCAATCCAAGCGTGAATTCAACATGCGCGCGGGCTGGACGCCGTCGGAAGACACGCTGCCCGATCGGTTCCTCAACACGCCGCTTCCCAACGATCCTGCTGCGGTGCTCACCCGCGAGCGGCTGACGGAGCTGGTGAACGAGTATCACCGGCAGCGCGGCTGGCGCATGGTATAGTCCGCGGCTTCAATGGGCTTCAGCGACCTGTTCTATCCCTGGGGATTCATTCTCCAGCTGCTCGCCCTTCTTCACTTTTTCCGGCGGCGTCCCGAAGGCTACTGGTTTTTTGTCATCCTCTTTTTCGGCGCGCTTGGTTCGCTGATCTACTTCCTCGCCGAAGTCGTCCCCGACTTCGGTCTTCTGCGCGCGACGTTCCGCCGCAGGGCCCGGCAACGCCGCCTCAAGGAGCTCGAGATCATCGTCGAGGACAACGCCGCGGTCGGCAACTTGGAAGAGCTCGCGGATCTGTCGTTCGACGAGGGTCAGTTCGCCCGTGCCCGCGAGCTCTACGATCGGGTTCTGAAGGCGTCCCGGCCGACGTCCGTGGACCCCTTCTATCGCCGCGGACTCTCGGCGCTGGCTCTCGGCGACCCGGCCGCAGCCGTCGCGGACCTCGAAAGGGTAGTGGCCCAGGAGCCGAAGTACGACTTCTACCGAGCCACTGGGATGTTGGCGTCCGCTTATGCCATGGCCGGCCAGCCGGACAGGGCGGAGGCCCAATTTCAGTCGGCCACGTCGATTTCCACGCTTTCCGAGACTTACTTCAACTACGCGAACTTTCTCGCCGACCAGAAGCGCACCGAGGAGGCCCGCAACTGGGCACAGCGCATTCTGGACAAGAAGAGGTCCATGCCCAGGTTTGCCCAGCGTCAGGAGCGGCCCTGGTTTCAGAAGGCGAAAGCGCTGCTCAAGAAGCTGGGTTGAGGTCTATACTCAGGCGTTCGGCATTCTTTGGGGGACTCATGACGAAGAGCTTCAGACTGGTACTCTCGCTCGCCATCGCCGTCTCATTCGCGGCGGTTACGTACGCACAGGACAAGAAGGCGCCGTCGGGGCAGGACAAGGCCAAGGCTCCGGCCGCTGAGAAGTGGACGGGCAACATCTCCGACGCGATGTGCGGCAAGTCGCACGGCGCGAACGGCGGGACGATGCAGAAGGATCACGACTGCGCCGTGAAGTGCGCGGCCAAGGGCAGCTACGTCTTCGTGTCCGGCGACAAGATCTTCAAGATCGCTGACCAGAAGGCGAAGGAGCTCGAGATTCACGCCGGCCATCGCGTCGAGATCGAGGGCACGATGAAGGGCGACACGATCACGATCTCCAAGGTGACGATGCTCAAGTAACGGGTTCGACAGGTTCTCAGGTTCTCAGGTGCGGGTTTCTCAGGTTCGAAGCCTGAGAAACCCGTTTTTTCTATGAAACGACTCGTCCTTCTCGGTGTTCTTCTGTTGCTGCCGCTGACCGTCCGGATGTCCGCGCAGGCAAAGACTGACTTCTCTGGACGCTGGACGACCGATCCTGCTCCGGGTGCTACGGGACCTGCGGGTGCGACGGGGGCGGGTTCTGCGGGTGCTGCCGGTCCGGCGGGTCAGGGACGTGGTGGTCCCGCGCGCGGTGACATGGGCAGCGGCTGGGGCCCGACAATCACCATCACACAAACCGGCGCTCAGCTGACAGTCGAATACGCGTTCTTCGGCCGGGGCGACATGCAGCCGCCGCTGAAGTTCACTTACGCGCTCGACGGATCCGAAACAAAGAACTCGGTGATGATGGGCCGCGGCACGCAGGCGCAGGTCTCGAAGACCGCCTGGGACGGTGCGAAGCTCGTCATCACGACGCTTCACACGTTAGCCGGACCGGACGGCAAGCCGATGACGGCGGAAGTGAAGCAGACCCTGTCACTCGAATCCCCAACCTCACTTGCCGTCGACGCCGTGAGAGCCGGCGTCCTCGGCGGTCCGGCGACAACGACGCGGACGGTCTACCGCAAGTTGTGAGTGATGACGGTGGTGAAGGACTGAAGAATCTTCAAGCCTTCATTCTTCATGTGAGCTAGCGTTTCGGCGGCACGTACGGGTCCGGCGCGTTCGTCGGCACGTGCGGATACTTCTCCGTCGTCGCCACAAAGTCAGCGACCAGCTTGTCCATGATGCTTTGCGCCCATGGATTCGCGTCCTTCACGTCTGATTCTTCCTTCGGGTCCGCGAGCAGATTGAACAGCCGCATCAGCGGCGGCACGGCAGGGGCGCCTGATTCGGGCGCGTACACGTAGTGGAACTTCCAGTCGCGCCACTTGACCGCGCGCAGCTGCTGATTCGTGTAGAACAGCACGTGGTCGCGGTTCGAGCGCGTCTGTTTGCCCTCGAGGAACGGCAGCTGATTTACGCCGTCGATGGCGCGATCGGTGGGCACGATCTGCGGCGCGCCCGCCGCCGCCGCGAACGTCGGCAGCAGATCGATCTGATGCACGATCTCGTTCGAGACGCGGCCGGCCGGAATCCTGCCGGGCCAGCGGATGATGCAGGGCACGCGGACGCCCCCTTCCATCACCGTGTTGTAGAAGCCGCTCCACGGTCCCGACGATCCGCGCCAGGGCCGGCGCTGCTCGGCGCCGTTGTCAGGGCACCACAGCACCATGGTGTTGCGCGCGATGCCCAGCTTGTCGATCGCATCTAGGACGCGTCCGAGATTCGCATCCGTTTCGGCCATCGCATCCGCGATGTCGCCGGCGCCCGTCTTACCGGCGAAGTCCGGGTGCGCGAGCGTCGGGAAGTGGATCTGCGTGACGGGGTAGTAGAAGAAGAACGGCGTGCGCGCCTTCACGCTGCGTTCCATGAACGCGATGCCGCGCTCGGCCGATTCGCGATCGACCGTCCGGCGCGTGTCCATGTTGAACGGCTTCACGTTGCGCGACGGTTGTCCCGCCTTGCCTTCCCAGATGAACGACGTCCCCGCCGTCTGCGATCCATTCGCCATCGTCGTCTGGGCTTCGTTGCTCGTCCGTGGAATGCCGTAGTACTCGTCGAACCCCTGATGCGTCGGTTCGCGCTTGCCCTCGGGAGCGTCGCCGCCGACGTGCCACTTGCCGAACAGTCCCGTGGCGTAGCCCACGCTTTTCAAGGCCTCGGCGATCGTGACTTCCCAGAGCGTCATGCCCATGCCCTGTGACGCGCCCGTGCGAACGGCGTAGCGTCCTGTGAGCAGCGCCGCGCGCGAGACTGTGCACGAGAACTCGACGTTGTAGTTGGTCAGCCGGATGCCTTCCGATGCGAGCTTGTCCAGCCGTGGCGTGAAGTTACCCCGCACGCTGCCGTACACGCCGACTTCGCCCCAGCCAAGATTGTCCGGAACGATCAGGACAATGTTGGGACGCGTCGCCTGCTGGGCTCCCGCGGCATTGAAACTGGACAGAAGGGGAAGGGCGAGCAGTGCGAGCGCGATTCGCGCCAGTCGTGATGGGGACATGGATAAAGCGAATAATACGCCTGATGCAGATTGTCGCTGTGTCGAGACGTTTCGCGGCGGTCGCGGTATTTGCCGCGCTTATCGCGGCGTGGTCCTGCGGCAATGCGGTGGTCCCCGCGCAACCCGTTGGATTTCGACCCACCGTTGCGCACACGGGTCAGCCGCAGGGCGCGGCGCCGGCGGGGATGGTCTGGATCCCCGGCGGCGAGTTCTCGATGGGTAGCAAGTCGGCCGACGATGCGCTGAACGAGATTCCAGGGATTACACGTGACGCGCAACCCATCCATCGCGTGGCGGTCGACGGTTTCTGGATGGATGCGACCGAAGTCACGAATGATCAGTTCGCAGCGTTCGTGAAAGCCACCGGTTACGTGACCGTCGCCGAGCGCACGCCTGACCCAGCCGAGTTGCCCGGCGCGCCGCCCGATCTCCTCGTGCCCGGATCTGCGATCTTCACTCCGCCCGATCACCGCGTTGACCTGGGTAACGCGCTGCAGTGGTGGAAGTACGTGCCTGGTGCGAACTGGAGGCATCCAGACGGGCCGGCCAGCGATCTCCGTGGCCGGGGTCGTCATCCGGTGGTTCACGTGGCCTATGCGGATGCGGAGGCGTACGCGCGATGGGCCGGCACGAGGCTGCCAACCGAGGCCGAGTGGGAGTTCGCCGCGCGAGGCGGCCTCACTGGGAACCTCTACGCGTGGGGCAACGAATTCGCGCCGAACGGCGTCCAGCGCGCCAACACGCATCAGGGATCGTTCCCGAATCATGACGACGCCGCGGATGGTTACGCCGGCATCTCACCGGTTGCGGCGTACCCGCCCAATGCTTATGGGCTCTACGACGTGGCGGGCAATGTCTGGGAGTGGGTAAGCGACTGGTATCGTCCCGACTACTACGCGACGCTTGCCGCCGGCGGTGTCGCCGTGAATCCGAAAGGACCGGCGGATTCACACGATCCCGCCGAGCCCGGCGCCATGAAACGCGTACAGCGCGGCGGCGCGTTCCTCTGCACCAATCAGTACTGCTCGCGGTACCTTGTCGGCACGCGCGGCAAGGGTGAGGTATCGTCGCCCAGCAATCACGTCGGGTTCAGGACGGTGAGGTGACGGGTTCTCAGGTTCTCGGGTGCTCGGGTGCTCGGGTGCTCGGGTGCTCAGGTTCGAGGAGGTTTTGAGGTCTTGGCTTGTCGAATGAATTCGTCTTGCTTGCCACGGAGGCGCGTCGAGGCGACGGCGCAGCGGCGGCCATAGCGGAATGCCAGTTCACAGTCGACTGAGTTGAAGTACGACAAGCGAATCCCATCCCTCAACCTGACCTCCGCCTCACCAAGCGATCCGAGCGCGATATTGAGAAACCGCTTGAAATCCCCAGGCGAGTTGCGGAGGAAGCCCTCTGCGATGTTTGCGGCAATGCTCTGTGCGGCACTCAGAAGCTGGTTCCGATACGCCAGATTGCCTCGGATTGCCGAGCTGCCCAGCACAAGTTTCGTCACTTCCTCCTTGAATGCTTCCGCCATCTGCCAGGCTATGAGTTCCTGATACTGCTTCGCCACCCACGGGCGGTGTGCACAAATCCGGCCAGGGGAAACCCAATGTGTCCCATTTCACAGTTTCAAATAGTGGCGATGATCGACAGCTCTCCGGCCGGCAAGAAAAGTCAAACGGGTAGTAGCTACTCATTACTCTTCTTCCGCAGCCCGCCAGTTCCCATCGTCGCCCCAACACCCGAGCACCCGAGCACCTGAGCACCTGAGCACCTGAGCACCTGAGCACCCGAGCACCCGACCCGCATATGATCCCCACAATGCGTCTGGCAACAGCTGTTCTTGCGATTGCAGTCGCCTCGTCAGTCTCGACTGGCGCCCAGCAGGCCCCTGTCTTTCGCGCCGGTGTCGATCGGGTCGCGGTCGACATCATTGCCGTCGGCCGCGATGGGATGCCAATTTCCGATCTCAAAGCTGGCGATCTCACGCTCAAGGTGGACGGCAAGCCGCGGGAGATTCGATCTCTCCAACTCGTGCGCCTGACGGACGAGACGTCTGCGCCCGCGGTGCTCCAGTCCGCGCTTCCGCCCGCCGAGGCTGTGCCGCCGCCGTACGGATCGAACGCGCCGTCGGAAGCGGGACGCGCCATCATCCTGGTCTTCCATCACACGTCGCTGCGGGCCGGCGAGGAGCGATCTGCGAAGGAGGCGGCCGCTGCGTTTATCAGGACACTCGGTCCACGCGATCGCGTCGCGCTCGTCACCTACCAGGAAGGCGGGGTCGTCGTCGATCTCACGACCAACCATGCCCGCGTACTGAAGGCGCTGGCGTCAATCTCAGGCCACGCCCCTTCAGCCAGCGACTTTATTCCCGCGCAGTCGGCGGCAGGGACCGCCAGTGAGGCGGCGTTTGCCGTGAGGAACCTGACGCCGCTGATGAACTCGTTCGCGTCCATCGACGGGCCGAAGACCGTTGTGTTCGTGTCGGCGGGCCTTCCGGGGCTTCAGCGATCCGGTGGCGCAGCGAACGTCCAGGCCATGAATCGCGCGTTTGAATACCAGGACTTGGGCCGGGCCGCAGCGAAGGCGCACGTGCAGCTCTACATCATTCAAGCCCATTCTCTTGGCGGGATGGACGCGAGCGTCAACCATCCGCTTGCGTCCGGCAACGGGTTCACGTCATCCGTGCAGGACGGCCTGGAGGAATTCGCGGGTGTGACTGGCGGTGCGGTATTCCATATCTCGGCTGCGAGCACGCAGGCGTTCGAGCGCGTCCGGCTCGAGAGCTCCGCGTACTACCTGCTCAGCTTCGACGCCGAATCCCGGGAGCGTGACGGCAAGCACCACAAGATTTCGCTGGCATCCGGCCGGCCGGGCTTGACCCTGCGTGCTCGCCCTGAGTTTCTGATCGAGAAGGCGGGCAGCCCGAATGCGCCGAAGTCGAAGACCGAGACGCAATCGCTCGTTCGCGACCTCCTCACGTATCGCGACCTTCCACTTCGCACCGTCGCCTACAGTTTCCGGGCCCCGGCAGGGCAGCACACCGTGGTTGTGGCGACGGCGACCGATCCGGGCGCGACGATCTCCGGCGCTTCCTACTCGCTCATCGACGAAAAAGGCCACATCGTGGGGCAGTGGGATGCGGACGCGACCGACCTCTCTTCGACACCGGTTGTGTCCGCGACCACCATCGCGCCGGGCGACTACAAGCTGCGCGTCTCCGCAAAAGCCGTCGACGGCCGGCTTGGCGCGGCCGACTACGAATTCCGCGTAGGCCTCATCAGCGCCGGTTCGCTCACGGCCGGTGGGTTGATGCTCGGCCACATGGAGGCGAGCAAGTTCGCCCCGCAGATCGACTTCAATGACGAGCCGTCAGCGACGGCTTACGTCGAGGTCTACGGCAAGGTGGCGCCAGGCGAAAAGGCCACGGTGACGATTGAGATCGCCGCCACAGCGGACGGACCTGCGCTTCAGACCATCCCCGCGGCAATCAGCGATACGCGCGACGACGATCGCTGGATTGCGATGGCTGAGATACCGCTGGACTCACTGAAGCCCGGCGACCACGTCGTCAGGGCCGTTCTCAAGGTCGGCACGTCGTCGGGAACGCTGGTGCGGACTCTGCGCAAGAAGTGACGTCCAGCGTAAGCCGGGCCTTCAGGCCCGGCGCGATCGGCGGCCCTAAAGGGCCGCCCTACGCAATCAGTGTGTCAATCCGTAGATGAGGTAGTTCACCGCAAATTTGTACGCCTCATTCGTCGGCGCCACCGCGTAGAGACCGTTCGGTGACCACTCGATGTAGTCGCCGATGTCGATGTTGTAGTTGATCACGACCATCAATCGATTGGCGGGATCCTCCGGATCGTGGATCCCGTAGAACTCGCCCATCAGGCCCATCTCGCCGAGCCGGCCAGGGTACGGCACTACAAGTGACTTGATCGGGAAGAACGAATTGAAGACCGGATGCGAGAGCTGGAGGCGCTCGATGCGCGCGCCGGGCAGCACCTGATGCATGGCAGTCTCGAAGACGGCCCACTCCTCGGGAAAGTGGAAGTCGTCGACGATGAGGAAGCCGCCTTTGCGGATGAAGTTGCGAAGCCCCGCCGCTTCCTCGTCACTTGGATACCAGTATCCGGGCTCCGACAGGTACGCCACCGGGAACTTCAGCAGCTCCGGGTCGTCCATCCGGAAGATGTTGGGACGTTCGTGCTGCGCGCGGATCGTTGTGAGGTGCTGGAGAATGCGGCCGAGATGGCTTTCCATCTCCGGCCAGTCATACGACCAGCCGGGATAGCGCTCGTAGTACAGCCGCGCGAGGGTGAACTGGCCGTCGTATTCGGTCGCGCGCGGCGCGCCGAACATCGATGACCGAAACCCGCGGCCGCCGCGCTGCGCTTCGAGCGGCAGCACGAGGAGCAACAGCAGGGCTGCCGCGAGAACCCGCTTCATGGGTGCCACATCTTAACGCGGCCATCAAAGAAAACAGGGTTCAGGGCCGAAGCCCTGAACCCTGAACCTTGGAACCCTGAACCGACGAAGTCTTAGTTCTTGGACATCGCGAAGCCCGTCACCGTGACTTCGGTGTTGTGTCCGAACCGCAGACCGTACACGCCGTCCGTGGACTTCAGCTTGCCTTCGCCGACGGCCATCGCCTTGTCGTAGCTGCCGACGACGGTGCCGTTGACGGCGCACTCGATCTTGTCGCCCTTCACGGACAACGCAATCTCCTGCGTCACCGATGCGCCCTTGCCGGAGGCCTTGTTGATCGCCGCGTTCGCTTCGGGCCGGCGCGCGACAGCGAACGTTCCGTTCGCCGTCGGCGCGAAGCCGCGAACGATGAACGTGCCGTTGCCGTAGGCGTTGCAGTAGAGCAGCGTCGCGTTCGGCGTGCCGAGGTCGTTTCCACCGATCACGATGCCGTACGGATGCGCGTGATCGTTCAGGTTCATGAACTCTTTTTCCGTGAACGTCGCCTTGACCGTGTAGTTGCCCGAGGCCACGTTCTTCGGGTTCCAGTACGTGATCGCGGGGCCGGTCACGACGTGGATGCCGCCGCCCGGCGCCGACTCGAACTTCGCGCTGTCAACCGTGAGGCCGGCCTTGGCTTCGCCGGCGTCGACCGTCGCCTGCCAACCGGCCACTTTGATGCCGCCGCCGGCCACGGCCTTGCCCACGTCCTGCATCTGCGCGCTCAGATTGGGAGTGATCAACGCGATGGCGATAGCCACTGTCAGTCCGTACACAACTCGCATAGGGGATCCTTTCGGAAGCAAAACTCTGAGTTATTACTGTAACTCAGCTTCGCGGTTCAGGGTTCAGGGTTCAGGGTTCAGGGTGCGGGCGTCTGGTTCAGGGTTCGCGCCAGGGACAGGCCCTCGTCGAGCGTGCGAACCTCGCCGTCGAGCTGGTGCTCGTAGATTTTCCGCAACAGCTCGCCCATCCGAGGCCCCGGCGGTACCCCGAGGTCCAGTAGGTGCCGGCCGAGGACGAGGGGGGCCGGGGCCTGATGCTCGACCCCTAGCGCCCGGGCCCGCTCCAGGAACCAGTCCATCGCCGAGCAATCGAACGTCCCGGTCCGCCCGTGGCAGTCGGCTTTGGCGAAGAGCGCGAGCAGCTCGAGGTCGACTTTCTGGGCCAGGCGACGGAACGCGCCGTCGCTGACCGGCGTGGGCGACTTCTTGAAGGCGCTTGGCTTCAGGTGATGGGCCACCAGCCCCAGGACCGCGCGACGCACGTCATAGCCGTCGAGCGTGTGCACGTTCCAGCGATCGAGCAGCGCGGTCGCGGGCTCGACGCCGCCTTCTTCGTGACCCGGAGATCTGATGCGTCCGTCAATGAAGGCCGTCGTCGCGGGCTTGCCGAGGTCGTGACAGACGGCGCCCAGCATCATCGCGACCGCCAGGCCGCGGCCCAGGCCGTCGATTCGCTTGCGGGCTTCGTCGATGACCATGAGCGTGTGGATCCAGACATCGCCCTCTGGGTGCCATTCGTATTCCTGCGGGCAGCCAATGAGCACCTGGAGCTCCGGCCAGTGTCCTTCGACGATACCGAGGTCGCGCGCGAGCGCGAAGCCGAGTGACGGCCGTTCCGCCTGGAGCAGGAGTTTCTCGATCTCGCCCCAGACACGCTCTGAAGGCAGGTCATCGAGAGGGACGCCCGCGAGAAGCGCGCGGGTCTGGTCATCGAGCGCGAGCTCGAAGCGCGCGGCGAACTGCAGGGCGCGCAGCACGCGCAGGCTGTCGTCGCCGAACCGTTCCGAATCGACGACGCGAAGGCGCCGGCCCGCGAGGTCGGCGGTGCCCTTGAACGGATCGATGATCTCGCCCGTGAGGGGATCGCGCGAGATCGCGTTGACCGTGAAATCGCGCCTGCGCGCGGCGTCCTCGAACGACAGCGCGGGGTCGCCTTCGATGATGAACCCCTTGTGACCACGGCCGGCCTTCGAATCGCGGCGGGGCAGCGACACGTCGAGCCCAGCAACCTTGTAGACGGCGAAGCTCTCGCCGACGAGGTCCACGCGGCCGAACCGATCGAGCACGCCACGCAGATCCTGCGCGGCGATACCGTAGACTTCGAGATCGAAATCCTTCGGCTGGCGCCCCAGAAGTTCGTCGCGCACACAGCCGCCGACGAGCAGCGCACGTCCGCCGCGCGCGCGGACGGCTTCGGCGATCGCTCTGACCAGGGGCTGCTGCTCGCTAGCGTCCGTCACTGGATGACTCCGGGGCGACGTACGGCTGCCGGCGGCTGAACCGCCGCATGAAGCGATCGATCAACGCCGGCGAGATCGCGTTCGCCAGGCGCAGGAGCCGTGCGGCCCAGAACGGAAATACCTCGCCGCGCGGATTGGCGACGCATCTCGCTACGGCATCGGCGACAGACGACGCATCCTGTTTCGGTCCCTTGCCCTGCACCGCATGCCCGAATGTCCGCTGCATGGCCGCGTGGAATTCGGTGCGCGTCGACACCGGATAGACGATCGACGCGTGGAGACCCGAACCCAGGAATTCCGTGCGGAGGCCTTCGATGAAGCCGACCTGCGCGGCCTTGGTCGCCGAATACACGCTCATGCCCGACACACCGCGGAGCCCGGCGACCGACGAAATCGCGACGAGATGGCCGGAGCCTTGCGCCTTGAAGACTTCGTGAGCGGCGTGGGCGGCGTACAGGGTGCCGAGGATGTTCACATCGACGAGCTGTTTGGAGATCTCGGGTGTCGATTCGGCGAGGGTTCCGTGGAAGCCGATGCCCGCGTTACAGATCATCACGTCGAGCCGGCCGAACGCCTCGACGGCCTTCGCAACGAACACGCGCATGTCGTCGGCGCTCGTGACGTTGCCGGGCACAGCCAACGCGCGTCCGCCGCCCGCGACGATGGCGCCCACGACCGCGTTCAGCAATTCAGGCCGACGCGCGTTCAGCACGACGGCGTGCCCATCGCGAGCGAGCCGCTCCGCACACGCCCGACCGATCCCGGCTGAGGCGCCTGTGATTGCGATGATCACGGACGCATCGTACGGTCCAAAGGTCCAAAGGTCCAAAGGTCCCGATGGTCCTAAGGTCCTCAAGGGTCCTGGTGGACCGTGGGGACCATCCGGACCTTGGGACCTTCAGGACCCTTGGACCCTTGGACCTTTGGACCAGTAGGATCGGTCCGTGGATCCAATTCCCGTTCTCTTCGATCTTGTCGCCGCCAACTCCGTGAATCCCACGCTCGTACCGGGCGCCGCGGGCGAGGCAGCGGCCGCTGAGGTTGCGCGCGCTGCGATGGCGGCTGCTGGACTTGACGTCGTCATGCAGGAGGCCGCTCCGGGCAGGCCCAACGCGATCGGTGTCCTCGAAGGACGCGAACCCGGTCCGTCGATCATGTTCTGCGGACATATCGACACGGTCGGTGTCGAGGGCATGAGCGACCCGTTTGCTCCGCGGATTGAGGATGGACGCCTGTACGGACGCGGATCGCAGGACATGAAGGGCGGCGTCGCCGCCATGATCGCGGCAGCGGCCGTGCTGGCGCCGTCCTGGACGCGCGGCCGGCTCGTCGTGGCGTGCGTCGTCGACGAGGAATGCCTGAGTGTTGGCGCTGAGGCGCTCGTGCGCGAGTGGCGCGCGGACATGGCCGTCGTGACCGAGCCGACGGATCTGCGGCTGGCGATCGGGCACAAGGGCTTCGCGTGGGTGGACATCGTGACGCACGGGCGCGCGGCGCATGGCAGCCGGCCGGAGGAAGGCCGCGACGCCATCGCGTACATGGGCCGCGTCCTCGGCTTGCTCGAGGCGCGCGACCGCGAGCTTCGAGCCCGGCCGCCCGTGAAGTATCTCGGCACGGCCTCGATGCACGCATCGATCATCAACGGCGGCCGCGAGCTCAGCAGCTACCCTGATCGGTGCGAACTGAAGATCGAGCGGCGAACCGTCTCCGGCGAGGACGCCGGCACCGTCGAGCGAGAAGTGGAGTACCTGCTCGCGCGGCTGCGCCAGGAGGATTTGGCGTTCCGCGCGCAGGCCAAGCTGACGGCGTTCCGGTCCTCGTATCACGTGGATCCCGCGCACGCACTCCCCAGCGCCATCGCATCGTCACTCGCACACGCAGGCAGGAACGCTGAGCCGACCGGGATGTCGTTCTGGACCGACGCCGCGATCCTGGCCGACGCAGGGATTCCGTCAGTCCTCTTCGGCCCCGGCGGCGCGGGACTCCACAGCACGCTCGAGTACGTGAACGTCGAAGACGTCATGGTCTGCCGCGACGTCCTCGTCGACGCGGTGCGGAGCGTTATTTCTCGCGGATGAGGCTTCGGACGATGAAACCGACGTTCGCGGGGCGCTCGCCGAGGCGGCGCATGAAGTACGGGAACCATTCCTTTCCGAATGGGACGTACACGCGGAACGGATGACCCTCGCGCGCGAGTGACGTCTGTAGATCGCGCCGGATGCCGTAGAGCATCTGGAACTCGAACTTGTCCTTCGAAATCTGGTGCTCGGCCGCGAACGTGGTCGTCGCTTCGATCATCTTCGGATCGTGCGTCGCGATTGCCGGGTACGTGCCGGCGCGAAGCAGCACGCGCATCAATTCGATGTAGGCGGCATCGACGTCCGCCTTCTGCTGGTACGCGACGTCGGCCGGCTCGCGATATGCGCCTTTGACGAGGCGCACCCGCACGCCCATCGAGTTCAGGTGGTCGATGTCCCTCGCCGAGCGTTTCAGGTACGACTGGATGACCGTGCCGACGTTGCGGTGGCCGATGTTCCAGACCACCTCGAGGATCTCGATCGTGAGGTCCGTATAGGGCGAATTCTCCATGTCGATGCGCACGAAGAATCCACCCGTCGTCGCGGCATTCAGGATCCGGCGCAGGTTGTCGATGCAGGTGGCCTTATCGACGTCGAGGCCGAGCTGCGTGAGCTTCAACGAGATGTTGCGGCCGACGCCGGCCTGTTCGATCGCGGCGATGGCGTCGAGATAGGCGCGCGTAGCCGCGGCCGCGTCATCCGATGTCGCCACGCTCTCGCCCAGCAGGTCGAGCGTGACAAGGAGTCCCTGCGCCTCGATCTGGCGCGCGGCTTCAATGGCTTCGGCGACGCTCTCGCCCGCGATGAACCGGCGCGCGAAGCTGCCGGGCCGGCGCATGCCGTACCGGGAGGCGAGTCGTTTGAGGAGGTTGCTGCCGGCGAGGACGGAAAAAGCGGCTTTCGGGATCGCCTCGAGAATCAATGCGTCGTCCTTCGCGGAGCGGCGAGGAGGTGCTCGATCGTGCGGGCGTAGTACCGAAGCGTGATGCGATCGCGCACGCGCAGTGTCTGGCCCTCCTCCACGAGCACGTCGCGCCCCACCAGCGATGACACGCCTTCGAGCACGGCCTGACGCGCGCTGCGAACCGCCAGATTGGCACCGGCCTCCGCCAGGAAGCCGATGCGATCTTCCAGCCGCGACTGAAGCTCGGTGCGCGACATGTGCGGCCGCATCACCGAGGCGACGAGCGCCGTCGGCAGGACCTTGTGGCACCGGCCGACGGCGTCCTGCACCTGATGCGCCAGCGTGACGAGGTCGCGGCGCGAGTCCGGATCGAATGACGCCAGCGGAATCGGCGGCGCGAACGTCACGAACGCACGCGCCTCGTAGCCGACGGCGTGCCGCACCATCTCCGCGATTTCCTGCGTGAAGAGGCGCTTGCGCTTGCGGCTCGCCTCGCGCGAAATGATGCGCTCCTCGAGGACGAGATCGTACGCGATCGCCATGGGGACGATCGACAACTGCTCGCGATCGGCCTGCAGCGCGGCCTGGAGGAGACCCGTCTTCGGCGTCTTGAGGTCGCCGGTATAGCTGCGTCCGCCCTCGGCGTAATAGAGGAGGTCGCGCTCCTTGAGCAACTCGGCGATATAGGCCCGCAGCGTCACGAGGTACAGCGGATCCTTGCTGTTCCGCCGGATTGGCACGGCGCCCGTCACGTGCTTGTGCAGCAGTCCGAGCGCGCCGCCGAACAGATTGATGCCGGCCGCAAGAAGCGGCGGCCGGATGCCGTGGTCGTCCAACACCAGCGGCTCGATCAGGTAGTCGAGATGGCTCTTGTGATTCGAGACGTACACGACCCGTCCGTGGCGCACGCCCTGGCGCGCGTATTCGACGTGCTCGGCAATGCGCTCGACCTTGCGGAGAATCGGATACAGCGGATGCTGCAGCGCGCGGTAGAACCGGTAGCGCTGCGTCGTCCTCAATTCCTCGAGGTAGCTCTCGATGCGGACCCTGGCGTCGGCCGCAGGCGCGTGCGGGTCGTCGCGGAGGTACTTCGCGACGTCTTCTCGCTCCAGGACGGCCCGCCTGATGTCGTCCGGACTCACGTTGTCGAAAACTATAGCAGACGTGAAACAACGGCGGGCACGCGGGAGTAACCTTCAAACATGCCGAGTTCCCTCGCGATCCTCAGGTTCCTTGGGTTCCTTTGGTTCCTTGGGTTCTCCGGGTTCCCGGGTCAGACGGCGCAGACACCTGCCACCGGAATCGGAGGCGTGGTCACCGCGGCGTCGAAACCGCTTGCCGGCGTCAGCGTGCAGGCGGTCCGCGCAGGCAGCACCGTGGCAGCCGCCACGGCAACGACCGGCGCGGACGGCCGGTACCAGCTCGCGCCGATCGCGCAGGGTGTCTATCGCGTCGAATACAGTCTCGCTGGATTTGACCCGCAGACCCGTACGGGCGTTGTCGTCTTCGACAAGACCATCGTGGAACTCAACGTTGCGCTCGCACGCCTGGGAACAGCCGGCGCCGGGACGCTCTCCGCTCGTCCGGGCGAGGTCATCGTACGGCTGGAGACGACGCTCGGGTACATCTTCATCGCGGTCGACACCACACACGCGCCCGTCACGGCCGCGAACTTCCTGAAGTACGTCGATGGCGGCTTCTACGACGGCGGACGATTTCATCGGGCGACGCGCCCGGACAACTATCAGGCGGCGCCTCCGAACCGGCCGATGATGGAGATCATTCAGGGCGGCATCAATCCCGACCGCCGGAGCGGCGCGTTTCCGGCGATTCCGCTCGAGCGCACGAGCGTCACGGGCCTCAAGCACGTCCGGGGCGTGGTCTCGATGGCGCGCGGCACGGCGGACTCGGCGACCTCGGACTTCTTCATTCTGCTCGACGATCAGCCGTCGCTCGACTTCGGCGGCATGCGGTTTGACGACGGACAGGGCGCGGCGGCGTTCGGCCGCGTGCTCTCAGGAATAGAGATTGTGCGACGGATTCAGCAACAGCCGGTTCAAGGACAGAATCTGACGCCGCCCGTGCCGATTGTTGCGGCGAAGCGTCAGTAGTCGGTGGGCTAACTCAGAATCTGTTTGCAAGCGCCGCAGCGATTGCTTCGAGCAACTCGCGGTCTGTCGAGGTGAATGCCGCAGGCCGGTCGCTGTCGACGTCGATCTCACCGAAGACCTCATCGCCGCGCAGGATAGGGACGACGATTTCCGATTTCGTCTCGATGCTGCACGCGAGATACCGCGGGTCGCTGTTCACATCATCGACGATGATCGAGGCCTTCTCGCTGGCGGCGGCACCGCAGATGCCGCGGTTGAGCGGGATCCGGGTATGGGGCGACGGCTTGCCAAGGTACGGCCCGAGCACGAGTTCCTGGCCTTCGAGCACGTAGATGCCGGCCCACGTGTAGTAGGGCAGGTTGTCCTTCAGCATCTTCACAGCCACGGTCATTGCGGCCTGCTTGTCCGTGGCGGCATTCACCGCAGCAACGATTTGATCCGCCAGCACGGTGACGTCAGTCATGGTGTGTGCCTGAACCCGGAACCCTGCGCCCTGAACCGCTAGTGAGTGTCATTGGTTTCGGCCCAGATCAGGCCCACTCCACCAAGGAGCGTGATCAGCATGAACACGTTCGAGAGCCCGTGCAGCCTGCCGAACTCTCCTTTGCGGGCGTCGGTGTCGGGCAGGGCGGCCACGGATCCGGCCGTTTCAGTCCGAATCGCGTTGATGCGCGGCGTAATCGCGAATGTTGTGACCAGGCTGAGCGCGAGCATCGATGAGACGCCGAGGAGCCGAAGGCCGAGGCGTCGCGGCCGCGGGCCCAGAAGCGCGCGAGCGATGAACAGCGCAATCAGCAGTCCGCCGAGCGCCCATGCCCAGTGCTGGAAGCGCTCGAAGACCGCACCGAAGACCTGCCCGGCCAGGACGCGGCCGCGCGCGGCATCGCCGGCTTCGAGTGTGCTGAAGATTTCCGGCGCCGCCACGAAGCCGAGCACCGCAAGACCGCCCGTCCAGATCGCGACAACCACCAGTGACGCGACGCGGAGCAGCGCCATCCGGTCGATTGTACAGTAGACTTTTCGCGCGCTGCATGTCTGCACCAACAATTTCAACCGCCGTTCTCCAGAATCTCGCCACTCAACTTCGAATCGATTCCGTGTTGTCGACGACACAGGCCGGATCGGGACATCCGACAACGTGCCTGTCCGCCGCCGACGTCATCGCGGCGTTGTTCTTCGCGGAGATGCGTTTCGATCCACACGATCCGCACCATCCGGAAGCCGATCGTTTCGTGCTGTCCAAGGGACACGCGGCGCCGATTCTCTACGCCGCATGGGCGGCCGCCGGGGCGTTTCCGCGCAGCGAAGTGATGAAGCTTCGCGAGCTCACGTCGGATCTCGAGGGACACCCGACGCCGCGGCTGCCGTTCGTCGATGTTGCGACCGGCTCGCTCGGTCAGGGTCTTTGCGCCGGCGTCGGCATGGCATTGAACGCCCGCCGCATCGGGTCCGACTACCGCACGTACGTGCTGATGGGTGACGGCGAGACCGCCGAGGGTTCGGTGTGGGAAGCCGCCCATGTCGGCGAGCATCACAAGCTCGACAACCTGTGCGCTATCGTCGACGTCAACGGGTTCGGCCAGAGCCGCGCGACGCTGTGGGAGCGGCACACCGAGGAGCACGCCGCCCGGTGGAGTGCGTTCGGCTGGCACGCGATTCAGATCGACGGCCACGACATGTCGCAGGTGCTGGCGGCGCTCGCCGAAGCGCGCAAGACCGCTGGCAAGCCCACGGTGATTCTTGCCAGGACGCTGAAGGGTAAGGGCTGCTCGATTTTCGAAGGCAAGGACAACTGGCACGGCAAGCCGTTGAAGAAGGGCGCGGAAACCGATCAGGCGATTGCCGAGCTCAACGCTCAGATCGTCAAGACGTCCGACCCTGCGCCGGTGATTCCAAAGCCGGGTCGACGGCAGGAAGAAGGCGCGTTGCCGGATTTCGCCGCCCGGATGCCGGCGCCCGCGTACAAGTCGACCGACAGCGTCGCGACCCGTGAGGCGTACGGCACGGCCATCGCCGCACTCGGAGGTATCGACAAGCGCGTCGTGGCGCTCGACGCCGACGTCAAGAACTCCACATTCAGCGAGAAGTTCGAGAAGGCGCACCCCGACCGCTTCTATCAAATGTTCATTGCGGAGCAGGCGATGGTCGGCGCGGCTATGGGCCTTGCGGCGCGTGGCGCCATTCCGTTTCCATCGACGTTTGCCGCGTTCCTCGAACGCGCATGCGACTTCATTCGCATGGCCGGCATCTCAGCCGTCAACATCAAGGTTGCGGGATCGCACGCCGGTGTCTCGATCGGTGAGGACGGGCCGTCGCAGATGGCGCTCGAGGATCTCTCGATGTTCCGCGGCGTCCCGAATTGCACCGTGCTGTACCCGTCCGACGCTGTCAGCACCGAGCGCCTCGTGGCCGTGGCGGCCTCGACGCCCGGCCCTGTGTACATCCGGACGACGCGGCCGAAAACGCCCATTCTCTATTCCGTCGATGAGAAGTTCGTCGCGGGAGGATCGAAGACGTTGCGCAAGGGCGAAAAGGACCGGGCGACGGTCGTCGCTGCTGGTATCACGCTCTTCGAGGCGCTCAAAGCGTGCGACTCGCTGGCAGGGCAGGGGATCGCCATCCGCGTCATCGATTTGTATTCACTGCAGCCGATCGATCGCGACGGACTCGTCGCCGCAGGCAAGGCCACGGAAGGGCGCATCATTACCGTCGAGGATCACTACGCCAGCGGCGGAATTGGTGACGCGGTGAGCGAAGCCGTGTGGGATCAGGGCTTCCGCGTGAAGCGTCTCGCGGTCCGCGAGATTCCGCGTAGCGGCCCGCCCGAGGTGCTCATCGACAAGTACGGCATCTCTGCCCGAGCAATTGTCGAGGCTGTGCAGGCCATGATCGCCTGACATTTGGACATTTGGACACGTGGACATTTTCCTACGATGTCCACATTTCCAGATGTCCAGATGTCCGATGAAGTAAGACAGGTACCGCCCATGTCCACCATCCGCATCGGCGTCGTCGCGCTCGTTCTCTTCGCCTCCCTCTTCGCACCACTGCGCGGTGCCGCGACGCAGGCTACTCCCTCGCAGTCTCCAACCCCGATCACCACCGGCGTACGCGAAGCCGCGTGGTCACCCGACGGCAAGCGCATCGCGGTCACGCTCTACGACGCGATCTGGACGATGGCGCCGGACGGGAGGGATCCGAAGCGGCTGGTTGCGGCGGCGCAGCGGTCGGAACGCTGGGGCGCGGAGCGCGATCCGGTGTGGGCGCCCGACGGGAAGATCATCGCGTTCGCCGTCAGCATCAACGGTGAGTTCGGAATCTACACGGCGCCGTCCGGCGGCGGCATGCCCACGCCGCTGACCTATCCGATTGCCGGCGATGAACGGTGGCCCTCGTTCGCGCCAAACGGCGACCTCCTGTTTTCGCAGCGTCCGCCGAAGGGATCGTGGCGCCTGATTTCTTTCAATCGAAGTGGCGTCACCACGATGACGCCGGAGGCCGAAGACGCCTGGCAGGGCCGCGTCTCGCCGGACGGCAAGCTCATCGCGTATGTCAGCGATCGCGAGCCCGAACCTGGCAACGACGCGGACATCTGGGTGCGGGACGTCGCCGGCGACGCCAAGGCGGAGGCTCGGCGGGTCACTCGCGCCCCGGGCGTCGAGAGCTTTCCCGCTTGGGCGCCGGACAACGGGCGCGTGGCCTATGCCGCGATTCGCGCCGGCGGCAACGGGATCTATGTGAGTTCGACTGCGGCCGCCGCACCGCCGGCTGCGGGCGCGGGCCGTGGTCGTGCCACCGGAGGGCAGGGCGCCGTCCCGGCCTCCAGCGAAGTGCTCGCGTCGCGCAGGCTCGGCGTGCCCGCCTGGTCCGCGGACGGCGATCAATTGCTCATCGCCACGTTCGCGAATTCGAACGCCGGGTACAACGGCAATCCGAATCGGAATGACTCAGATCCACCGACCGTTCTCGCCGATGCCAATCAGTTCGCCCTATGGCGCGTGCTGGCGCCGCGTGCCGTGGATGAGGGAGCGACCGAGCTCAAGGTAACGGCGACAGATGCCGCGCGATGGACGGCTGCGTTCAACCAGATCTGGCAGACGCTGAAAGCCATGTATTACACGAGCGGTCCGTCGGCCGTGGCGTGGGACGCGCTGCGCGACACGTACCTGTCGCGCATGGCGAAGGTGAAAGGCCTCGCGGAGCTCGAGCTGGTCATCGACGAGATGATTGGGCAGCAGCCCCCGATCAAGCCTTCAGCGGGAGCGGCAAGGGCGGTCGTCGCGTCGGGCCATCCGCTCGCCTCACAGGCGGGCGCCGACGTGCTCGCGAAAGGCGGCAACGTCATCGATGCGGGCATCGCGACGGCATTCGCACTCGGCGTCGTCGAGCCAGAAGCGTCGGGCCTTGGCGGCGACGGTCAGGCGATTCTGTTTCTGAAGGGCATGTCCGAGCCCGTCGTCGTCGAGTACAAGGACATGACGCCCAGCGGCGCGACGGCCGACAATCCGCGTCTATTCACGCCCGCGGGCGGCCGCACCGCGCCCGATGGTCCGACGGTCGCCAACATTCCCGGCATTCCGGCCGGACTCGACCTGCTCTACAAGAAGTACGGCAGCAAGAAGATCGCGTGGGCCGATCTCATCGCGCCGGCAATCAAGCTGGCCGACGAGGGCTACATTCTCGACGAGGCGCTGCCAACGACGATCGCGGCAGGGCGGGACTCGTTCGCGAAGTATCCGGAGGCCGCGAAGATCTACCTTCCCAACGGGCGCGTGCCGAAGCCGGGCGACCGGTTCATCAACAAGGACTACGCGGAGACGCTTCGCGTGCTGGCGCAGGAAGGCGGCGACTCGTTCTATCGCGGCTCGATTGCGCGAAAGATCGCCGACGACATGGCGGCGAACGGCGGCGTCATTACATTCGAGGATCTCGCGCAGTACCGTGCGGTCGAACGCAAGCCGATCTCGGGCCGGTACCGCGGTCATCTCGTCTACTCCGTGCCGGCGCCGGTGCCGACCGGCCTCCAGATCGTCGAGACGCTGAACATCCTCGATAACTACGTGCCCAGGACCGGCGCGACGTACATGCGCGATGCGGACTACCTGCACTACGCGGTCGAGGCCTGGCGGGTACGGGACGGTGGCGCGCGCATCGCCGATCCCGAACGGTATCCCGTGGACTACGGCAACCATCTCGACCCCGGCCACGCGCTGGAGCGGTACAAGTTGATCGATCCGAGGAAGGTATTCTCGGCCGGCGGCCGCGGCAGTGGGGCGCCGGAGCCTTCGCTGCCGCTGCTCCTCGATGGGCCGGAAGCGCTCGAGGGCCGGCGCGTCCAGACCGGCACGACGTCGTTCGTCGTCGCGGACGGCGAGGGCAACATGATTGCGTTCACGCAGACGTTGTCTACCTGGGGCGGCAACTACTACGTGTCCAAAGGGCTGGGCTTCCTCTACAACGACCACTTCCGAGGCGGCGGCGGGCGAGGCGGCGGATTCGGCTCGACGCTCCCGCTCATGCGCTCATCGTCCACGAGCGTGCCGACGCTGGTGTTCGCGCCGGTGAGCGATGCGACCGGCGCCTCCGGCGTTCCCGGATTCGCGCCGCGACTGGCGGTCGGCTGCGCGGGCAACGCGTGGATACCCGCGTCGGTCTACAACATCATTCTCAACGTCGTCGACGGCGGTCTCGGCGCGCAACAGGCGATCGAGGCGCCGCGCTTCCTCATCGGCGGCGGCGCTGGCGGCCGGTCGAACGTGCAGATCGAGGACCGTATCGCGCGGACCATCCTCGCGGATCTCGAAGCCCGCGGCCACTCATTCACCAAAGTGGGACGCAAGGGCGAAGTGAAATACGGCTACGCGGCCGCGGCGGTCGTCGATGCCGCGAAACACACGGCCGAAGGCGGAGCTGAGCCGAGAAGATCGCACGCCGTCGCGATCGTGAAATAGATGTTCCACGTTCCGTCAGTCTTATGTTTTCCAGTCGCGCCTTCATTCGCCGGCGGCCGAAGGCGGCCGCCAGACCCACCGCAACGCTGTTCTCCGTGTCTCTGTCCGCTCCATCCCTCCGTGAGAACAGACAAGCGCTTTTAGACAGGCGCGATTGGAGGCATCGCGCGTTTGTGGTCGGACGTTTTCTGCAGGCGTTCGATGCGCGTCGCGACGTCGGCGGGCACGGCTGACGCGCCCTTGGTCAGGTACTCCTCCAGCATGTCGTACGAGAAACCCATCTCGGCTTCATCGGTCTGTCCCACCCACAGACCGGCTGTCGGTGGCTTGGTGATGACGGGTTCCGGAACGCCCAGCTCGCGCGCCAATGCTCGGACTTCGCTCTTCACGAGGCCGCCAATCGGCAGCACATCGACGCCACCGTCGCCGTACTTCGTGTAGTACCCGAGCGTGATCTCGCTCTTGTTCCCGGTGCCGGCGACCAGGTAGTTCATCGAATTCGCGATGAAGTAGAGCGACGCCATCCGCAGCCGCGGCTTGACGTTGGCTTCCGGCAACTGCTGCTTGATGTCGATGGAGTGGACGTGCGTCGGCAACCCTTTGATCGCGTGCTGCAGCGATTCGGTCAGAGCGTCGAACGCGGACGCCAGGTCCACGCGCGCCACCGGGATCGAGAACTTTTCAGCGACAAGCCGCGCATCCTCTTCGTCCTGCGGATGACTGTAGCAGGGCAGTAGCACGCCGAGGACGCGCTGCGGAAACGCGAGCTGACACAACCCTGCGACGACCGCCGAGTCGATGCCGCCGCTCAGACCAAACACGTACCCCTGCGCTCCGGCGACGCCCGCCCGATCTCGCAACCACGTTGAAATTCGTTCAGCGCGTGTCATGGGGGAATGATAGTCAATTGACGGATTGAGGGATTGACTGATTGATGGATTGATTGACGGATTGATGGATTGATTGACGGATTGATTGACTGAGCGACGGATTGCGGTCCCGCCAATCAGTCAATCGGTCAATCCCTCAATCGGTCAATTTACGCATCGCCTCAGCCGCGGGCGATTCAGGCCAGACAGGCTCCGGTGCGGCAGCATAGTTCGCATGTGCCAGCTCGCCCTGGAAGAAGACCGTCTCGGAGGCCATGAACGCGAGCCTGCCCCAGATGCGAAGCAGCAGATAGACCTGGGCGACGAGCAGCGCCAGCCATGGCGCCGCTGTCGCCGAGGGCGCTGATGCGTACCAGAGCCGCGCGACGATCAGCGCTCCGGCGAGATTGAGCAGGTACAGGCCAGTCGTTCGGAAGAAACGCCGCCGGATGAACCTGAGCGACGACGACAGCGCGCTGAGCATGCTGCGGCGATCTTCGACGACCGCGCGAACCTTGGCGAAGTCCGCCACAAGATTCACGAACGCCATCGCGAGAAAGAAGACGAGGTAGAGCCCGGCGCGCAGCGCGATAGCGTCACGCTCCTCGGTCATGTCGCGCGTCCACCGGTTGTACAGCGTACCGAACAGGAACGGGTGCAGCCACCGGAACAGGCTCCAGTACGCCGCGCCAGTGACGACCGCCAGCCGGAGGAACCTGAAGAAGTAGGTGCCGCACGCAGAGAAAAAGGCGCCGGCGCGCACCGGCCGGCTCCGGGCGAGCCTGTCGAGGATGCCCCCGGACATGAACACCCACAACGCGATGTACGCCGCAATCGCCCAGGCGAGTGCTGGATTGAGCGGCTCGTTGTCCACGAAGCGGCTCACGGTCGCCAACGTCGCGCCGAAGCCGAGGATCTCGAAGGTGAACGTGCGCGAGAGGCCGGTAGCGGTCGCATCAAATTCAGTGGCCCAGCCGGCGTTCCAACCCGCGGCAGCGCTCTCTGCCTCCAGGCTGGATCCGAGGTGCGTTGCCATCGACCGATGAACGACGGCAGCCATCGGCAACGCAAAGAGGAACGTTGCGCCCATCACTCCTGCCGCCAGCGCGGGCGCGCGAAGTACTCGACGCCACCCCTCGAGGAACGCTCCCAGCACCGGCGTGCGCACGGCTCTATCAGGCGAAGAAGGCATAAGTGAGCAGGACCTCCTGCACCCACGTGAGCCAGCGCATCGCCCACTTCCCGGCCGCGTCGGCGGTGCGCGGATGTGCCGCCCAGCTGTTGTTGGTGTAGTTCACGTCGAGCATCAGGACTCGATCGGGATCCACTTCGACCTTCGTGACCGGTGCGGCGTCACGAACCTCGAAGGCCTTCCATCGCTCCGCGCCGTTCCAGAAGAGCAGTCGTATCGTGTCACCGCAGGTCACTCGCACAGGCGTCGGGAACACACCGTCACCGTAGCGGCGCACGACGATGGTGTGGATGAAGCCCGCCGGCGTGGATTCCGACGTCACCTGCGCGACTCCGTAGTCGAACGTTGCCGAGGCACGGTAGACGGCATCAAAGAACCACGACAGATCCTTGTTGTAGACCTCGGCCGCAATCGCGAAGAACTCCTCGGGAGTAGGATGGCGATAGGCGCCGCGTTTGAAGTGCACGCCGAGGATAGCGCGCGTCGCATCCCAGCCAATCATGCGCTCGAGGGTGGCGAGCCAGAGCGCCGTCTTGTTGTAAGTGATGGCGCCCGCCGATCCGGGCCAGTACTGCCACGTCGGCGTCGATTGCGCGTCGTACGACGCCATCGGACGGAACGCGTTCAGCCGGTTGCCGTCGATCCCGCGTGACCACCTGACGTCCGTGTACGCCCAGCCCGCGAGGCCGCCGAAGTAGCGTCCCGTGGCGACGAATCCGTTGGGAAAAGCCTCGTTCTGGTCCATGACCCGTGCAGTCGCGTACGTGTTCAGGCCCTCGTCCATCCACGCATTCTCGACTTCGTTCGTAGCTACGAGGCCGTACCAGAACTGGTGACCGGCTTCGTGCACAGTGACCGCCTCCGGCTGCGTGCCTTCGACCGAGGGCCACCACCGGGTGCCTGCCGTGAACAGGGTCGGGTACTCCATCCCGCCGGTGCTCTCGCCCTGCGATGCGGGATTGAAAACCGTCACTGGGTCGACGATGGTGATTTGCTCGTACGGGTAGGGACCGAACCAGGTGCCGTAGTACTTGAGGGCCGCGCGCGTCGCTCGGAAGTGGCGTGACTCCTGCCCGGCATGTTCCCGTTGCAGCAGCAGGCGCATTTCCACCGGCGGTAGCCCGGGTTCCTCGAATCGCTCGCGGTGCTCCACGAAGTCCGGGCCCGTCGTCCACGCAAAGTCGTGGACATCGGCCTGAACGAACCGGTGCCGCGTCCCGCCGGCGTTGCCAGCCTCGGTCGAAGCGAGTTTGCCCGTGGCGCCGACAGTCCAGCCAGGCGGGACGGTCAACGTGACGTCGTACCCTCCAAAGTCCGAGAAGAACTCCGTCGCCGCGTGGAACTGGTGGGCGTTCCAGCCACCGTCCGTGAGCACGCCGATCTTCGGGAACCACTGCGCGATGAAGTAGTAACTGCCGAGGCGTCCGGTGCGCGCGAACGTACGCGGAATTCTGGCCGTCCAGCCCAACTCGAGCTCGAGCGATTCGCCCGCGGCGATTGGAGTGTCGAGCGGCACCGCCAGCAGCGTGCGATCGTCGGCGTTTCCATCATCCGGCGCGATGAACTTCGCGTTGGTCACGAGATTCCTGCCGCCAGTCGCCAGGACGGTGACGTCGATGCCGCCGAAGTCCTCCGCAGGCCGACGGGCAAGCGATCGGCCGCGGACGAGCGCCTGCTCGCGCATCCAGGACGACCGCGAGTCGCGCCAGGCATTCCAGTACAGATGGAACCGGAGCGCCGAGACCGGATTGCGCGTGATGTTGCGCCAGTTCAGCCGGCCGGTCGCGAGGATCTCGTTCTTGACGGGATCCAGAGTCGCGTTGATCTGATAGCTGGCATTACGTGGAGACGCGGTTGTGGCAGCTTCCTGTGACACACGCGCCAGGGGTGCGGGCGTTGCGAGGGCCACGACGGCGATGACCGGAAGGACGGCCGGACTCGCGATCCCCCATCGTGCCATGCACGCAGAATCCTACTTGATCCAGCTACAATCTATCGTTTGTCGAGCGGCTGATCGGCGCGCGTAGAGCGGCCCTTCAGGGCCGCCAAGCGCCGAGGCTGAAGCCTCGGCCTACGTGAGTCGCTACAAGGAGCATCTGACTGTGCCTATCAAGACGTTACACATCGGACTGGGACCCATCGGCGCGGGCGTCGTGCGCCAGGTGGCGTCACGAAAAGGATTCAGGATCGTCGGCGCGGTTGACATCGACCCGAACAAGACCGGCAAGGACCTCGGCGACGTCTGCAACATCGGCCGAAAGCTGCGCGTGAAGATCGCCGCGGACATCGCGAAGACGATCCGCGCGACGAAGCCGGACGTCGCGGTGCTGTGCACGAGCTCGAGCCTCAAGCGTGTGGTACCGGAGTTCGAGGCGGTGCTGAAGCTCAAGGTGCCGATCGTGTCGACCACCGAGGAACTGGCGTACCCGGTGCGCGGCAACGCCGCCGCCGCGAAGAAGATCGACGCGCTGGCGAAGCGCGCGCGCGTGGCCGTGCTCGGCACCGGCGTCAACCCCGGTTTCACGATGGACGCGCTGCCGATCGCTCTCACCGGCGTCTGCGAGAACGTGACGGCCATCGAGGTTGCGCGCGTCCAGGACGCCAGCATCCGCCGCCTGCCGTTCCAGCAGAAGATCGGCGCGGGCCTCACGCCGGAGGAATTCATGAAGAAGGTCGACGGCGGCAGCGTGCGTCACGTTGGGCTGGCCGAGTCGATCAACATGATCGCGGACGCGATGGGCTGGAAGCTGGACAAGGTCACCGACGAAATCCAGCCGAAGATCTGCGAGAAGCTGACGTCGAGCCAGTTTCTGACGGTCGCGCCCGGTCAGGTCTGCGGCATCGTGCAGGACGGCGTCGGATACCGGAAGGGCGAGCCCATCATCAAGCTCCACATGGAGGCGTACCTCGGCGCGCCCGAGTCCTTCGATGCGGTGCGCATCAGTGGAAGTCCGTCGATCTCGTCAATGATCGCCGGCGGCGTCCATGGCGACATCGCCACGGCTGCAATCACCGTCAATTCAATTCCCAAAGTCCTGCAGGCACAGCCCGGGCTCCGCACCATGCGGGACATGGCGTTGCCGTCGTACTTCGGCGGGTAGCTAGTTCACACATGAAGCAGTGAAGCTACTGAGGTTTTTGGGGCAAGCCACCCCCGCAAAGATCTTCACTTGCTTCACTGCTTCATGTGTTCTCTTGGAAGTGCCTCACCAGTCCGTCCACCAGTCCCTGAACCGTGTACGGCTCCGCGATAATCGTCGGGTTGATGCCGAGTTCGAGCGCGGCGGCGGCGGTAACGGGGCCGATCGCGGCGACGACCGTCATGCCGAGCAGGTCCACGGCCTGTTCTTCGCCGATGATGGCGGCGAAACGCTTGACCGCCGTCGGGCTGGTGAAGGTGACGGCATCGACCTGGCCGTCGAGCAGCAGGCGATAGATCCGCGCCGCCGCCGGTGAATCCGGCGCATCCGCCCCCGTCTTGTAGGCCACGAGATCCGTGACGGAGGCGCCGCGCTCGGTGAGCGCATCGGCCATGACGCTGCGTTCGTGGTCCGGACGCACGACAAGAATCGCGCGGCCGTCGACAGGCGCCCTCGCCGTCATCGCGTCGGCGACGCTTTCGACCCGCAACTCAGGAATCACGACGTCGGCCTTGAGGCCGTACGCGGTGAGTTGATCGGCCGTCGACGGGCCCACCGCGCAGAGCGCCGCGCGGCCCAGAGCGCGCATGTCTCGCGGCCCGCGCGCGATCGCCGCCAGCAGCCGGGCGGCCGACACGGCGGACTCGAAGACGATCCAGTCGAATCGATCGACGGACGCCGCGACGCGATCGACGGCCTCGGGATCGTCCGGCGCCGTGATCCGGAACGTCGGCGCGATGATCGACTCGGCGCCGAGATTCTCGAGAGGATCGCTCAGCTCGCGCGCGCGATCGATCGATCGCGTGATGACGATCCGCTTGCCGAAGAGCGGGCGCTCGTCGAACCAGCGCGCGTGCTCGCGGAGATTCACGACGTCGCCGACGAGGAGCCAGCCAGGCTCCGTGGGCGCGTTGCTTCCCGTCACCATTTCGAGCAGGCTGCCGATCGTGCCGGTTACCGTTTGTTGCGAGGGTTGGGTCCCCCTGTAAATCAGCGCCGCGGCTTCGTCGATCGATCGTCCGTGATCGACCATCTGCTGCAGCACCAGCGCGGCGAGCCGCGCCGATGCCCAGCAGCACAGCGTGCCTTCGAGTGCCGCGACGGCGGGCCACTCGACGCCCGGCCCTTCCTCATCGCCCGTCCCTTCGCTGCCGCGGATCAGCAGCAGGGAATCGCCGGCGCTCGGATGGGTCAGTGGAATGCCGGCGTATGCCGCCGCGCCGAGCACGGCCGGCACGCCCGGCACGACCTCGAACGGGATGCCCTGCTCGTGCAGGAACATCGCTTCCTTCGCGCCGCTGTCGAACACGAAGGGATCGCCCCACTTGAGGCGGGCGACCGTGTGGCCGTCGCGCGCCTTTTCCGCGAGCAGCATCGAGATCGCGTCCTGCGCGACGTCGCGTTCCGCCGGGCCACCGGCGTCGATACGCTCCGCATCCGGCGACGCCCAGCGCAGCACCGGTTCGGCGGCCCGGTCGTAGACCACGACGTCAGCCTGGGAGAGCAGCCGGGCGCCGCGCGCGGTGACCAGTCCGGGATCGCCCGGCCCGGCGCCGATGATGACGACCCGCCCGGCCGTGCTCACTGCGCGCCCTTGGGGCCGAAGTAACCCGCCTTGGTGCGGGCCGTGCTGCCGGCGCGCGCGATCTGCACGTTGATCTTGCGCCACGCGCCGTCGCGCTTCGCGTTCTTGGAGACGTAGGCCACCGTGTACTGGTTTGCGAGCTCGTCGGCGATCTGGCTGTACACGTTGGGCAGCTGTTTCAATTCCATGACACTGAACGCCCGGCCGCCGGTTTCACGCGCGAGCGTCCGCAGCACGAAGTCCGCCTCGTTCCACCCCGCGTTCTTCTGCATGTCCTTGTCGACGATCCCGATGGAATAGACCACGACCTCGGATCGATGCGCGAGGTCAATGACATCCTCGTAGGGCACGATGCTCGACGTGTCCTCGCCGTCCGACAAGAGCACGATCGCCTGGCGCCGCAGGTCCGGTCCGGATTGGTCGCGAATGCGCCGCAGTTCACTGAGCGAGGTGTACACCGCGTTGTAGAGCGACGTCGATCCGCCCGCTTCCATCCGGCCGACGGCGCGCTCGAGGGCTTCCCGATCCGAGGTGAACGTCTGGAGGATCTTCGCCTGGTTGTCGAAGTCGATGACCTGCGCGACGTCCTTCGGGCCCATGCGCTTGATGAATCCGCCCGCGGCCTCGTGCGCGATGGGCAGCTTCAGATCCATGCTCGTGCTGGTGTCGATCACGAGCGAGAGCGCGATCGGCTGCGCCTGCCGCGAGAAGTTGGTCGGGTCCTGCAGGACGCCGTCTTCGTAGATCTGGAAATCAACCTGATCGAGGCCGGCGACAAGCCGGTTCTGGCCATCGACGACGGTGATGGTCAGGAGCACGAGATCCGTGCCGCCCCGGAAGACCTGCTGGCCGCCTGCCGGCACGGTGACGGCCGCGGCAATGGCCGCCGCGGCGGCCAGGCGCGGCATCACTGACCGGCCCACCTCGACGCGCGCACGCGCACGTCCTTCCGGCGCGACGTGACCTCGATGCGATCCGGTGGGATCAGCGTGTCCGGCCGGCCGTAAATCACCAGGTACCGGGATGAGATCAGGTTCGTGACCGTGGTGAACGCCGAACCGATCGCCTGGGCGGACAGGATGACCTTGTTCATGCCACCGCTGTCGCGTGTCACATCGCCCAGCACGATTGCGCGCTCCCGTCCCGCGCCCGCGTTTGCCGGACTCCCCACCTGAAGCGTGATGGACCACAGCGAGGCGCCGCATCCCTTGAGGGCGTCCCGGACCTGGCCGTTCAGCTCGCTCGAGAACTCGGGCCCGTTCTCGGCCACGAACACGACGATCACCGGGGAGGCGGCCTCCCGCTTCTTCAAATCGCGCGCGGCGTCGGTGATGGCCTGCAGGAGATAGGCGCCGGATCCGTTGATGGGGAAGAGGCGTTTCGTCGCGTCGAGCAGCGCCTCGGGATTCGGTGTGAAGTCGACTCGCCGCGTCGGGCGCTCGCCGAACGACATCAGCGCCTGCTGGGGCGCCGGAGTGAGCGCGCCAATCCTGGCGATGAAGTTCGTCATCGCGCTCCGCATGTCCTGGACCATCGACTGCGTCGCCTGGCTGTCGTCGACGAGGAAGTACACGTGGGACGGCGGCGGTGCGGGCGAGACGCGGAGGACTTCGCGCGCGACGTCGTTCTCACGCACCAGGAAGTCCGCCACCTGCATGTCCGTAACCGGCGTGTCCCCGCTGCCTGCCACGCTCACGATGACGCCGCGCTCGCGCTGTTGGCGCTGATCCGGCGACGGTGTTGACGCTGAAATCGAAACCGCGACAAGGCCGGCAATGCCGGCCGCAAAAGCAAATTTGCCACGCATACTTCGGAGTATAGTGGGCCGCAACCGCTAGTGAACTAATTCACAAGGTGTGGCATACTTTGTGGGATCGGCAGGGCGTCCGAGGACGCGCTGTGGGCGCACGTAGCGCGGGAGGAATCTCTGACCGTGGGCGACGAGCGCGGACCTTCGTGGTTCAGGACACTTCGGTCCTTCAACACGGGCCTCCAACAGGCGGGTCCCGCGGCGACGACCGGCTACTCGCTCATAGGCGCCCTCGGTTTCTGCGGCGGGCTCGGTTACTTGGCTGACCGCTGGTTGGGAACGGCGCCGACCGGACTCGTGGTCGGAATGCTCTTCGGCGTTGTCGCTGGGCTGTATCTCGTTGCCAAGGCCGTATGGCATCGCTGACGCCGGCCGCGGTGATGGCCCTGACCGCCACGGTGGTGGCGCTCGGTGTCATCGGGATCGCCATGGGGCTCGGGCACGAGAGGGTGGCGCGCCCTGTTTTTGGCGGCATGCTCGGGCCGCTCATCGCCGCGGTTGCGACCTGGATCGTGACCGTGCGAACCTATCGCCGCAATCCGGCGGAGGTCGCGGGCCTGATGATGCGGGCCTTCCTCGTGAAGGTGCTGTTTTTCGCGGCGTACGTGGTTGTGATGGTGAAGGTGGCGGAACTTCCGGTGCGGCTGTTCGGATTGAGCTTCACGGCGTTTTTCATCGGCCTGTACGCGGCCGAAGCCGTGCTGATCGCGCGCCTTTCACGCCAGAGCTTTTCGGGGAGCCGGTAGTCGATGCGGCCTGATCTCGGTTGGATTCTCAACGCCACCCTGGCGAACTCTGACGCCGGCGCCGCCGCGGCGGAAGGCGCCCAGAAGGGCCTCGACTTCGTCGGCCACGTGGCCAACGGCGAGCACGCACTCATCCACCTGCCGCCCATTTTCGGCATCGATTTCTCGGTCACCAAACACGTGCTGATGCTGTGGGTGGTGGCGATCGCCGTGTTCGCCGTGGTCACCACGGCGGTGCGCCGGTACCTCGCGGCTGGCAGCCACGTGCCCTCGGGCACCCGCATCAACACCCTCGAAGTGATCGTGGAGTTCGTGCGCGACACCATCGCCCGGCCGAACGTGGGCAACAAGTGGCTCATGACGTGGACGCCGCTGCTCTTGACGTTCTTCGTCTTCATTCTTGGGGCGAACGCGATCGGCCTGATTCCGATTTTCGACCTCCTCGGTCTCGTCGATCACTTTCTGATTCATTCGGCCGAGGGGTCGTTCGTCCAGCGCCTGATCCACGGCGGCTCGACGGCCACGGGCAACTTCAACGTCACGGCGGCGCTGGCGACGATTACATTCGTGACGATCATCGCCGCCGGCTCGAAGGCGCACGGTTTCGCGAAGCACTGGGCGAACCTGGTGCCCGGCGGCATGCCGTGGCCGCTGTACTTCCTGCTGATTCCTCTTGAAATCATCGGCCTGTTCGTCCGCCCGTTCGCGCTCACGATGCGACTTGCCGCCAACATGACGGGCGGCCACATCGCGATCCTGGCGATTCTGTCGTTCGTCTTCACGTTCGCCGGCATGATGGGCACGTTCGCCGGTATCGGCGTCGGCGTCGGATTCTCGGTGCCGCTGGCCGCCGCGATCTCCGGCCTCGAGATCATCGTCGTGCTCGTCCAGGCGTACGTGTTCACGTTGCTGTCGGCCGTGTTCATTGGCATGGCCATTCACTCGCACCACTAAACAGTTCGCTCACAGACCGTTACTCTTAAGGAGACTCGAATGCAGGAAGCCGCCGCCGCCGCAAATGTGATTCCCTGGGTTGCCATCGCCTACGCTGGCGCCGGACTTGGTGCCGGTCTCGCCGTCATCGGCGCGGGCATCGGCATCGGCAAGCTCGCCGCGGGCGCGGCTGAGGGCATCGCCCGCCAGCCGAGCGCGACGCCGCAGATCACGAGCGCAACGCAGCTCCCACTCTTCCTGCTGGAAGGCGTCGCGATCCTCGCGGTCGTGGCCTGCCTGCTCGTCATCCTGACCAAGTAGCACTTCAGGCACGGCGCGCGCTTGCGCGCGCCGTGTGAGATTGCAGGAGGCTGTTTTGCCGACACAGTTCGCTGTGGAAGGGAATCCGCTCGTCACCGTCGATCCAGGCCTGTACATCTGGACGATTGCGACGTTTCTCGTGCTCGCGTGGGCGCTGGCGAAGTTCGCCTGGAAGCCCCTGATGAAGGCGCTCGACGAGCGGCAGAAGGTCATTGCCGCGGCGGTCGACGACGCGCGTCAGGCCAGGGAACAGCTCGAGCGCGCCCAGCAGGACGCCGGCAAGCTGCTCGCGCAGGCGCGCGTGGACGCCGAGGACCTGCTGACCCGCGGCCGCGCCGACGCTGATCGCTTCCGTCAGGAGCTGAAGGACAAGGCGGTCGCCGAGGCCGCCAACATCCGCAAGGAGGCGGAGCGGGCGGTCCAGCGCGAGACGGCGAAGGCGATCGATCAACTCCGCGCCGAGGCCGTGGACCTCTCGGTCGCGATCGCGTCCAAGCTTATTCGGCGCGAGATCAAGGCGACGGATCAGGACGTGCTGCTCACGGAAGCCCTTCGGGAAATCCAGGGGACCAAACAGTAGAGGAAGTTCGAAGTACGAAGTTCGAAGTTCGAAAGGCCTTGCTGAACTTCGAACTTTGAACTTCGAACGTGCATCACATGCGCCGCATTGACGCCCTCCTCGTCCTGATGGTCGTCATCTGGGGTGTCAACTACAGCATCATCAAATCGGCCTTCGCCGAAATCCCGCCTCAGCCGTTCAATGCGATGCGGCTGATGATCGCGTCCGCGGTCTTTCTGGTCGCCATCCGGATGACGCGCGGCCGCACCGGACCGTCATCATCGGTCTTCTTCACGGCGAATCCGCTCACGCGCGCTGACGAGTGGAGCCTGTTCTGGCTCGGCATCGTCGGGCACCTCGGCTATCAGTACTGTTTCGTCGGTGGCGTGGCCGAGACGAGCGTGTCGAACGCCGCGCTGATCATCGGGTCGACGCCGGTGGTCGTGGCCGTGGCCTCGTCGCTCCTCGGACGCGAGCGCATCTCGCTTCACCACTGGGTCGGCGCCGCGATCTCGATCACCGGAATCTACTTCGTCGTCGGCCGCGGCGCGTCGTTCGGCGGCAGCACTCTCCGCGGCGACCTCCTCATCATCGTCTCCGTGGCGTGCTGGGCGGCGTACACCATTGGTGCGAGCCGTCTCATCGCCCGCCATTCGCCGCTGTTCGTGACGGGCATGACGATGGCGATTGGCGGCGTTCCGTACGTGGCGCTGACGTTCCCCCAGTTCCTCGGCCTTGACTGGGCGCGCGTCAGTGTCTTCACCTGGGTGTCGCTGGTGATGTCCGCGCTGCTGGCGCTGAACGTCGCGTACCTCGTCTGGTACACCGGCGTGCAGAAGATCGGTCCTGCGCGGACGTCGATGTACTCGAACCTGGTGCCGCTCTGCGCGATGACCTTTGCGGCATTCTGGCTGGATGAGCCCTTGTCGGCGGACAAGCTCATCGGCGCGGCCGCGGTGTTGACGGGCGTGCTGCTGACGAGGCTTGGCCGCAAGCCGGCCCTTGTTCCACCTGAGGAGTGACGGGAACGACGCCAACGACGCGAATGACACCAACGACGCCAATTGACACGGAGACAACATGAAGCTGCTTGCTACGCTCCTGGCCGTCACCCTTGCCGCACCCGCTGTGGCGCTGAAGTTCACGACTCCCGAGGGCTGGGTCTCGAAGACACCGAGCTCGACAATGAGGCTCGCTGATTTCACGCTGCCGAAGATGGCTGGTGACAGCGAAGACGCCACGGCGACCGTGTATTTCTTCGGTGGGACGGGCGGATCGGTTCAGGCGAATCTCGATCGATGGATCGGGCAAGTGGCGCAGCCTGATGGCAGCGCGTCAAAAGAAAAAGCGAAGACCACGACGGTCGCGAGCGCCTCCGGACTGAAGATCACCCTCGTCGACGTGTCGGGCACGTACGTCGCCGAAGTCACGCCCGGATCCACGGAGCGCTTCAACAAGCCGGGGTTCCGCCAGCTCGCGGCGGTGGTTGAGACACCAGGCGGTCCGCATTTTGTGAAAGTCGTCGGGCCCGCGCGAACGGTCGCAAAGTGGGAAGCGAGCGTGACCGCGTTCCTGAAGAGCCTGGCGTGGGCTACGCCAGCTTCTTCATTCTGAGATTTGCCAGGCAGACGGCGAGCGTCAGCGTGCCGATCGTCAGGACGCCGGCGCTCATCAAGGCCCGGTACGCCGCCCGGCCGATGAGGTCGTACATCGTGAAACTTACCAGCACGATCCCGATGGCGGTCGCGATCCGCCACGGGCGTGTGACGAGCGACCATCGATCGATGAGGCAGACCATTGCCGGCGTCGCAATGAGCAGCAGGTAATCCCAGCCCTGCGGCGAGATGACAGGCACGAGCAGCATCAGCAGACCGAACTCGAGATAGAGCGGCTCGGTCACGTCCCTGCGGCGACTCACGACGAACGCAGCGAGCGCGACGGCACCGAGCACGGTGGCGAGCGCCAACCACGTGACGTGCGGGCCCTCGCCGGTCCACTTGGTCCACGCGGACATCGCCGACACGTTCTCGGCATTCAGGAGATTCGGCAGCGTCGTCGTGTCCGTGACGGTGCGCCACCAGCCGGCGACCTGCTCCATGTTGCCCTGCCAGCCATACACCACGGCCGGCGCGATGAGGCCCAGGCCGATGACAAGCGCGGCGGTTGCCAGCGCCGGCACGCCGCCGGCGAGCATCAGCCACGGAATCAGGATCAAGGCGTAGACCTTCACGAACACGCCGAGCCCCACCAACGCGCCAGCCGTGCGATATGCATCGACGAGCGCGGCGAGCAGAGCGCCGATGAGGAGGGCAGCGAGGACGACGTTGGTCTGTCCCAGTAGCAGTTCGCGAGCGAAGAACTTGGCGACAACGAGGGCAGTCAGCCAGAGAAGCACGCGCTCGCCGCGATTGCGCTCGGGGAGCGCGCGCACGGACCAGCGGAGCAGCATGATCAGCAGCGCGCAACTCAGCGCGTACCATCCGGCCTTTGCTATCGGCGCCTGGACGGCTGCAATCGGACGCATCGCGATCGCGAATGCGGGAAGGTATTTGAACTGATAGTGCCCGTCATCGGGGCGATACAGGTTCTCGCCGTTGACCGCCCGCTCGGCCGCCCGGCGGTAGACGTCGAAATCCACCATCTCCCGTTGAACGCGGACGGTGTACACCGCCGCGAAGAACGTGGCGAGCAGAAGGGGCCAGAGAAGCGTC
Source organism: Vicinamibacterales bacterium (assembly GCA_035606665.1). Lineage (GTDB taxonomy): Bacteria > Acidobacteriota > Vicinamibacteria > Vicinamibacterales > SCN-69-37 > DASUGC01. Next base: position 337,835 of record DATNEY010000026.1, read on the forward strand.
TTGACTGATTCAGGAACGCGCGACCACATTGCCGGAACGCCGAGTATATTCGCGTCGTTCCCGTTCGCTCGCGTCGTTAGTCGATCTTCCTCGGCCTCATGTTCGCGGCCAGCACCCGCTTCCGCAGTCTCAGAAACGTCGGCGTGATCTCGACCAGCTCATCGTCATTGATGAACTCGATGGCCTGCTCGAGGCTGAGACGGCGCGGTGGAATGAGCCGGATGCCCTCGTCCGCCGATGAGGCGCGCATGTTGGTCTGTTTCTTTTCGCGCGTGATGTTCACGTCGAGGTCGTTGTCGCGCGCGTTCTCGCCGACAATCATGCCCTCGTAGACGTCCGTCGCCGGATCCACGAACATCTCGCCGCGCTCCTGCAGGCCGGCGATCGCGTAGGCCGTCACCTTGCCCGGACGGTCGGACACGAGCGCGCCCGTGGGCCGTGACGGGATTGGGCCGTGCCATGGCTCCCAACCCTCGAAGTTGTGATGCATCAGGCCGGTGCCGCGCGTCTCGGTCAGGAACTGCGTCCGGAAGCCGATGAGGCCGCGCGCCGGGATCTTGAACTCGAGGCGGATGCGGCCGCTGCCGTGATTGATCATCTTGGTCATCATGCCCTTGCGCATTCCGACCTGCGCAATGACCATGCCCTGGTATTCCTCGGCTACATCGACGACGAGCTCTTCGATGGGTTCCATGCGGGTGCCACTGATCTCTTTCGTCACGATCTCGGGCCGTGAAACCTGGAGCTCGTAGCCCTCGCGCCGCATCATCTCGATCAGGATCGAGAGCTGCAGCTCGCCACGGCCGACGACCTTCATCTGTTCCGGCGTGTCCGTCGGCTCGACGCGAATGGAGACGTTGCCGACGAGCTCCTTGTCGAGCCGATCCTTGATTTGGCGCGACGTCACGAACTGTCCGTCCCGGCCGGCGAACGGCGACGTGTTGACGCCGAAGATCATGGAGACGGTCGGCTCGTCGATGGCAATCGTGGCGATGGGCTGCGGGTTCTCGGCGTCGGCGATCGTCTCGCCGATCATGATGCCCTCGATGCCCGCGAGGCAGATGATGTCCCCGGCCGCAGCCGACGTCGCATCAACTCGCTTCAACCCCTCGAACGTGTAGAGCTTGGTCACGACGGTGCGTTGCACGGACCCGTCAAGTTTGCAGACGCCAATCGGGTCGCCGACCTTGACGCGGCCGTTGAAGATGCGGCCGATGGCCAGGCGGCCCAGGTAGTCGCTCGAGTCGAGATTGGCGACGAGCGCCTGCAGCGGCGCGTCGGCCGACCCGCGCGGCGGCGGGATGTGGTTGATCACCGCATCGAACAGTGGACGCAGGTCCGAACCCGGCTCCTCCAGCGTCAGGGCGGCCGTGCCCTGTCGCGCGTTCGTGTAGAGGACGGGGAAGTCGAGCTGGTCTTCCGTGGCGTCGAGATCGATGAAGAGGTCGTAGACCTCGTTCAGGACCGCCTGCGTCCGCGCGTCGCTGCGGTCGATCTTGTTGATGACGACGAGGGGCGTGAGCCGGCGCTCGAGCGCCTTTCGAAGGACGAACCGCGTCTGCGGCAGCGGGCCCTCGGACGCGTCCACGAGCAGCATGATGCCGTCCACCATCGACAGCGTGCGCTCGACCTCGCCGCCGAAATCGGCGTGGCCAGGCGTGTCCATGATGTTGATGAGGTGGTCGTGGTAGTGAACGGCGGTGTTCTTGGCGAGGATCGTGATGCCGCGCTCACGTTCGAGCTCGTTCGAGTCCATCACGCGCTCCGCGACGCGCTCGTTCGACCGGAAGATGCCGCTCTGGTGGAGCAGCGCGTCCACGAGCGTCGTCTTGCCGTGGTCGACGTGCGCCACGATGGCGATGTTGCGGAGGGCGGGGTTGGCGACTTCCTGTGAGTGCGGAAGCGGTCGAGACATCTCATCAGTATATTGACTAATTGACTGATTGACGAATTGATTAATTGTCTGATTGGTGATGACTGAGGCGGTCTTCAATCAGTCAATCCATCAATCAGTCAATCCATCAATTCATCAAGGTTGGGTATGATTTGCGCCAAATGTCGTCGCATTTTGAAAACCGTCGTCGGGCGCTTGTGCGGTTCGTGAACGGTGGAATCGGTCTGATCACTGCGGCTCTCGCGGGTCTTGCCGGCGTTGCAGCCGCGCCCAGGCTCGGATCGGCCGCGCGGCGGTGGCGGAAAGCGGCGTCGATCTTCGATTTGCCGCCGAACGCACCGTTTGCCGCGGTGCTTGCGGAGCACACGTCGGACGGCTGGCTCGAAACGAGCAAGCAGTCAGTGATCTACATCGACAAGCAGGGCGACACGTACCAGGCGTTGTCCGCGACGTGTTCGCATCTTGGATGCCGCGTCGCCTGGGATGAAACGAAGACCCAGTATCGCTGCCCGTGCCACGGCGGCGTCTACGACCGGACCGGCCGCGTGGTTGCCGGACCGCCGCCGGCGCCCCTCACGCGCGTGAACGTGCGCGTGAATCCGCAGACATCCGAGATCGAGGTCGAGTTGTGAGCATGTTCGCGAAGGTCGCGAACTGGCTCGACGACCGTACCGGCTTCCGCATGCTGCGGCGGCACGTGCTCGACGAGCCGTTGCCGCCGGGCACCGGCTGGTGGTTCACGCTCGGCAGCCTGTTGATGTTCGGCATCGGCGTTCAGTTCCTCACGGGCATCGTGCTCGCGCTGTACTACGCCCCTACGCCGGATCACGCCTGGGACAGCGTGCGGTTCATCACGAACACCGTCCGGGGCGGATCGTTCCTGCGCGGCCTGCATCACTGGGGAGCGAGCCTCGTTGTGGTGGCGGCGGTGATCCACCTCTGCCGCGTGGTGTTCTTCGGCAGCTACCGCAAGCCGAGGGAAGTGAACTGGATTGTCGGCATCGTCCTGCTGCACGTGATTCTCGGCCTCGGCCTCACGGGCTACCTGCTGCCCTGGGATCAGCGCGCGTACTGGGCGACGGTCGTCGCGATCAACATTTCCAAACTGACGCCAGGCGTTGGAGAGATGGCCGCGGCGTTCCTGCGAGGCGGGCCGGACGTCGGCGCGCTGACGCTGACGCGCTGGTACGCCGTCCACGTACTCGTGCTGCCGCCGCTCCTCGTCGGCCTCGTCGCCGTCCACCTCTATCTGATGCGGCGACAGGGCATCTCCGGGCCGGTCACGCCGAAGCCTGGCCGATCCGAGATGTTCTTTCCCTATCAGGCCGCGCGCGATCTGACGGCCGCCATCGTCGCGGGCCTCCTGCTCGCGGTGCTCGCGTACAAAGGCGCGCCACCGCTCGAGCCGCCGGCCGATCCGACGTCGAGTGGCTACATCCCGCGGCCCGACTGGTACTTCCTGGGATTGTTCCAGTTGCTGAAGTACTTCCCGGGCAAATGGGAAGTCGTGGGGGCGCTGTTCATTCCCGGGCTGGTGATGACTTTCCTGGCGCTGCTACCGTGGCTGGATCGCGGACGCACGCGGGAGGCGCGGCGGCGGCTATCGGTGCTCCTGCCGTTCACCGCGGGACTCACGGTGGTCGTGGCGTTGACGCTGATGGGCGCGAGGGATTTGCCTGCGCAGGGCGGATCCGGATCGCCGTGGAACATCCGTGAGATCGGCGGCGCCGCGCTCGTCGAGTCAGGCGATCGCTGCATCAAGTGCCATCGACCTGAAGGCGTCGCGTCTCCTGTCGAGGCCGGACGGATCGGCAAGCCCGCGACCTGGCTCGAGATGCACATCGCCGATCCGGAGGTCATTGCCCCTGGAGTCCGTGAAGCGCCCCAGTCGAATCAGGGTGAGATCCGATCCATCCTGGCGGCGCTTGCGAAGATGCGCGCCGGCCCACCGCCCGTCGTCGATGCGGCCACGAAGAAGACGTACCTGTTGTTCAGCAAGTTCTGCATCAACTGCCACACTGTCGATGGCGCCGGCGGCAAGGAAGGCCCCGATCTCACGCATGTCGGCCGCAAGCTCGACGCGGCCGTGATCGAGCAGCGGATCAACGATCCAGCGGCCGTCGATCCGATGGCCGAGATGCCGTCGTTTGCCGGAAAGATTTCGCCCGAGGACATCAAGCTGCTGGCGAGCTGGTTGGCGTCGCGCAAGTAGCCGCGCACGCTGCACGCTGCAGTCATGACCCTCCGGGTGGGTCACACGGAGTGGAACGACAAGTAAGATCTGGTCCCGGGAGATTCCAATGAAGCTCATGCGAACGCCGCTTCTGGCTCTCGTCGCGCTAAGTGCATCGGTCGCGGCGCAGCAGTCGCCTGCGTCGTATCCGATGCCGACGGGATCGCCGACATCGAATGGGCTCGCGGGGTTCGCGAAGATCCTGTGTTCAGCCGTCTTCGTCAGCGGCCGCCAGCCCGAGGAAGCCGCAAAGAACAGCGCGTACTTCTTCATGCCACGCGGTGAGGACGCCGACGTTACGTGGAAGATCGATCGTACCGCCGGCGTCGTGACGACGACGCGCGGGGAGGTGTCACGAACGGCGAAGTTGCATGGCGATCAGGGATGCATCATCGAGAACCTCGAGAAGCCCGGCATTCATTTCAAGCCGGTCCCCGTGCGTACGACGCTGCCCGATGCGGCGACGATGGCGTGGCCGATGGGAGACAAGCCGGACCCTTCGCCGCTTCCGGCCGGTGTCGATCGCGCCACGCTCGATGCGGCATTGAATGCGGCGTTTTCAGACCCTGCCGCGCTCACACAGGCGTTCCTCGTCGTCCACAAGGGCCGCATCGTTGCGGAGCGCTACGCGCCGGGCGTGACGAAGGACACCCAGCTCGAGAACTGGTCGATGGGGAAGAGCCTCACGGCGACGTTGTTCGCGCTGCTCGTGAAGGACGGCGTCTACACGATCGATCAGCCGGCGCCGGTCCCGGCATGGCGGCAGCCCGGCGATCCTCGGGGTCCCATCCGCAACCGCGACCTCCTGCAGATGAGCGCCGGCCTGAAGTTCGTCGGCAATCAGGAGCCGGGCGGCGGCACTCCGCAGAACACGGTGTTCGATCACTACTACATCTACACCGGTGCCGTGGACGCGTTCGAGTACTCGATCACACGGCCGGTCGAGTTTCCCGCGGGCACCGACGGCCGGTACCGTAACTCCGATCCGTTGACGATCGGGTACCTGATCAAGCGCGCGGTGCAGGCGAAGGGCGAGGAGTACCTGACGTTTCCGCAACGGCGTCTCTTCGATCGCATCGGCATCCGGCGCCAGGTGCTCGAGACGGATCCCTGGGGCAACTTCCTGATGACCGGCTACGACTACGGCACGGCGCGGAACTGGGCCCGCATTGGCATGTTGTACCTGCAGGACGGAGTGTGGAACGGCCAGCGCCTGCTGCCCGAAGGGTGGACGAAATTCGTCAGCACGCCCGCGCCCGCCTGGCGGCGTGCCGAGTACGGCGCGTTCTTCTGGCTGAACGGCGTCGGCAACTGGACCCTGCCGCCCGAGACCTATCTGGCGGCCGGTGCGGGGGGCCAGAACACTTGGATTGTCCCCGGCCATGACCTCGTGATCGTCCGCCTGGGCCACATGCGGGGCCAGAACGCCGCCCGGCGCGGCACGAACGAGGCGCTCGGGCTGGTCATGAGGGCGATTGGCTCAACGACGCCAATGACACAAACGACGCCAACGACGCCAAGTTCGGAGGAGTTCGGGGTTCGCCCTCGGTAAGCGAAAACACGGCTGGGTCAGTAAGAAGCCTGATACCCATGGAAGGCCAACGATTGGCGTCGTTCGTGTCATTGGCGTCGTTCCCGTCGTTGTAATATGCACCTCGAACTTTCCCCCGGAATGAACCCCCACGGAGGCCTATGAAGACTCGCTCGTCGCTAAATTTCCGCAGCGGCTGGTCGCGGCGGACGCGCATCAGCGTGATCGCGATCGCCGCCCTGCTGCCGCTGACGCTCGTGGCCCAGCAGGCCGCCGCGCCACAGGCGCAGCGTTCGCTGCTGTCGCCTGGAACCGCCACCTCGATCCCGTTCACCGGTGATGGCTGGCAGGACAAGGTCCTGACGCACGAGGGCTACGTGATGCCGCCGCCGGAGCTGGCGGGCGCCGTTCTCGCCCCGCGCGAGATGAACGTTTCCCTGGGCAACCCGAGCCCCGATCGCAAGTGGTTCCTGGATGACATCGGCGACGGCCCGGTGCCGATGACGATCTTCGGCAAGCCCTTCGACGAGCTCGGTGGCGTGTTCATCGACTTCAAGGCGAACCGCCTCCGGTCGGTGACCCTGCGGAACACGATTGGGTTGCAGATCATCTCCGCCGCAGACGGCTCGCGGAAGACGCTGGCCACGCCGGCCAACACGCGCGTGACGAACGCGCGGTGGACGGCGGACGGCACGGGCGTGCTGTACATGACGCTCGGCGAGGACAACTCGCAAGTCTGGGTGACCGACGTCGCGACGAACAAGCCGCGCCAGATCACGAAGACCGGGCTGCTCACGACGTTCGTCACGAACTTTGACCTCATCAACAACGGCAAGTCGCTCGTCGCGGTGTTTCCTCCGGACGGACGCTCGGCGCGTCCGCTGCCGCCAAGCGTTCCGGCAGGTCCCGAGGTGTCGATCTCGATGGACGCCGACAAGAACCGCCTGCGGACGTATCCGAGCCTTATGAAGACGCCGTACGACCAGCAGTTGCTCGAATGGCACGCGACTGGGCAGATCGGGATCGTCGATCTCGCGACTGGAGCCATCACGAAATTTGGTAAGCCGGCCATGATTACGGCCGTTGACGTCTCGCCGGACGGCAGGTACGCGCGCGTGACGCGCATGACCAAACCGTTCTCCTACATCGTCCCGGTCAGCAGCTTCGGGTCCATCGAAGAAGTGTGGGACGCGAGCGGCACCGCGCTGGCCAAGCTCAGCGAGCGGCAGTTGAATCTCGGTGCTCCGGCGGCGAATCTCGATCCGCTCGACCCACAGGCACCGCCCGCCGGCGGCGGTGGCGGCCGGGGCGGCGGTGGGGTTGTCAACGGCAAGCGCGATCTCATGTGGCGCGAGGACGGTCAGGGCTTCAACTATCTGCAGCTCGAGCCTCCACCACCGGCGGCGAACAACGGAGGCCGCGGAGGAAGAGCCGGAGCGAATGGGGCGGGGAATAACGGAGGCGCGGATCCCGCACAGGTGGCCGATCCACCGCAGCAGGCGGCGGGCCAGAACCCGCAGGCGGCCGGGGCGACGGGTGGTCGCGGCGCGAACGCGCAGCAACCGCCGCGCAAGGATCGCCTGATGCACTGGGCGCCGCCGTTCACGGACGCGAGCGCCAAGCTCATCTACGAAAACCCGACGCAGATGTCGAACGTTCGCTTCTCGCAGGACGGCTCCATCATTTTCTTCACCGAGAACAACAACACCGTCGCGATGTTCGTGAACGACATGACGACGAAGTACACGATCGCCCGCGGCGGCGGCCGCGGTGCTGATGGCGGCGGCCGCGCCGGTGGTGGCGGACAGGCCGGCGGCCGCGGCGGTGCTGGCGGCGACAGCCCGGCCGGTACGCTGATGTCCGCGCTGGGCTCGGTCTCGCCGAAGAGCATCGGCGGTGGCGTGCCCGTCATGCTGTCTGCCGACGGCACGAGCGTCTATCTGCAGAGTGGCGGCGGCGGTGGCGGCCGCGGCGGTGGTGGCGGCGGCGGAGGCCGGGGCGCGAACGCGGTACCGCCGAAGCCGTTCGTCGACAAGGTCAACATCAAGACCGGCGAGAAGATGCGCCTGTTCGAGGGCGAGAACACGGGCATCACGGAAACCATTACGACCGTGATCGATCCCGAAATGAAGAAGCTGGTCGTCACGCGCCAGAACGCGACGACGCCCCCGCAGCAGTTCCTGTTCGACAACGGCAACCGCAAGCAGCTCACGAACAACGAGGATCTGTTCCCGGATCTCACGCGGATGGTGGTGAAGCGCTTCGAAGTCACGCGCGCCGACGGCTTCACGTTCCGGACGATCGTGTATCTGCCGTCTGACTACAAGGAAGGCACCCGGTTGCCGGGCTTCTTCTGGTTCTATCCCTACGAGTACACGTCGCAGGAGGAGTTCAACAACGCGACCAACGGCGGCGCGTCGCCCGCGTTCTCATTGAACGACCCGACGAACTTCCCGAACTTCGGCTCGCTCACGAAGCAGTTCTTCACGCGTCTCGGCTACGCGGTCATCGAGAACCAGTCGCCGATCATCGGCGCTACCGGCGCGATGAACAACAACTACGTGAACGATCTCCGGAACAACCTGGCGGCGACGATTGACGAGCTCGACAAGCGCATGCTCGTGGATCGCACGCGGCTGGCGATCGGCGGCCACAGCTACGGCGCGTTCTCAACGGTTAACGCGATGGTCAACACGCCGTTCTTCAAAGCCGGCATCGCGGGTGACGGCGCCTACAACCGCACGCTCACGCCGCTCGGCTTCCAGAGCGAGCGTCGCGACCTGTGGGAGGCGCCGAACGTCTACCTCGACATGTCGCCCTTCTTGAAGGCGAATCAGCTCTCAGGCGCGCTGCTGATGTACCACGGCATGCACGACCAGAATGTCGGCACGGACCCGATCAACTCGGTCCGCCTGTTCCACGCGCTGAACGGCCTCGGCAAGACGGTATCGCTCTACCGCTATCCGTTCGAAGATCACGGTCCCGCGGCGCGTGAAACGCTGCTCGACCTGTGGTCGCGCTGGGCCGCGTGGCTCGACAAGTACGTCAAGAACCCGCAGCCGCTGAACAAGCCGGCCGCGGCGGCGACGCCGAACAGGGGCGGAGGCGGAGGACGGTAGGACTGACGCTGTAACGACGGGAACGAACGACGGGAACGACCGGGAACTGAAAGGCACTTGTTACAAGAGCTTTTTGTTCCCATTTGTTCCCGTCGTTCTCATTTGTTCCCACTTGTTGTACTGAACTGATAACAACCCGGCGTCACCAACACCCTGCCGTCTTTCGTGAAGAAGAGGCTGTTGGCGGCGATTGCAGTGGCGCCTTTGAACTGCACCGTCCGCACCTTCTGACCTTCCTTGTCGTACACGTACGTGTACGGCTCGACCAGAGACACCCACAGACGACCTGAAGGATCGACCGCCGCGGCTCGTACGAGCGGCGGGACGATGGGCAGGCCGCGACCTTCGGCCGTGTCGCGGCGGGGCCACGTCGTTGGCAGCGACTGGACGTGCCTGTCGAGCTCGATGCCTTCAACGTGCCGTTCGAAGACCAGCGCTCCATTCGCGTCGTACTTCTGGAACTTCGGCACGCCCGTCATGAACACGAAGTAGTAGCCGCCGCCAGGATCCGCGAGTGGAAGGCCCATGTTCATCGCAAGATGCACGTCCGCGTCGCGCTCGTGGCCCGTCGGCCGCAGCGTGCCGATCTGCCGGATCACCGTGCCGCTGTTGTCGATCTCGGAGAAGAGCGCGCCCGTTTCCGGACGGTTGACCAGAAAGGTCTTGCCGGTGAACGACATGGATCCGACGCCATTCAGAATGAGCGGGCCGAGCGAGAGGCGCGGGGCTGAACGGGTCTGCAGGTAGAAGCCCCCAATGAGCGTGCCGCTGGTGCTGAAGTATTGAATCCGCTCGAGCGCATTCGGCGCGTCGGCGACGGCCAGGATGTCGTCGGAGGACAGCGCGAGCACGCCGGGCCGCAGGACTTTGCCCTCCTCGAAGCCGACCACGAGCACTTTGCGTACAGACGTCTTCTGGCGGTTGACCGCGTAGAGCGTGTGCGCGCGGCGGTCGAGCACGATCGACTCGCCGGTCGATGTCTCGGCGAAACCAATCGCGTCAGAAAACTGTCCGACGATATGCGCGGGAAGGCCGCCGGTGGCGTTCAGGATCTCGGCCGGGAGATGTCTTCCGGCCGCGCCGGTGCCGGCAACAGCGCCCGCAACGATCAGGCAGCCGAGCGGCGGGAGGAAGCGGCGCACGCCTGCAGTCTAGCGCGGCACGAGCCTCGTGCCGGCCATCACGTCCTGAATGCCGCGATCCGGCCGGATGAGAGCGATCGCCGCGCCCGCGAAGAAGATCGCGGCCAGACCAAACGTCAGGATTTCCTTCGGCGCGTCCATCAGCCAGAAAGCGATACGCGTCGAGGTGCGGCTCATGTCGAGACTGCTTCCCGCACTCTGAAAGAGAGTCGCATAGAAGACCGTCCAGATGGCCGCAATCGCGAGGACAGGGGACCAGGCGATGACCGCGCGCAGGAACGACCTGAATCGGCTTGCCGGTTGTCCGTTCGAATCGACAAGCGTCAGTCCCAATGCACCCAGGACGAGTCCGCCTCTCACCACGAGCGCCGACGGAAGCGCGACAAGCATCGTGAAGATCAATTGAACCGCCAACACCAGCGCGGCGATTTCCCACCAGCTCAGATCGACCTCGACAGGATTCTCGTGTGCGCCGATCAGGTCTTTCAGGACAGCCCGCGCCGTCGCGAGTTCGTTTTCTGTCGGCGCCGGATACGTCGCGAGCAGGCGATCGGCCTGCGGCTTGAACCTTCGGAGCTCCGGCGCAAATGGTGATGCGACCGAGCCGGCGTCCATCAACTCGCGCTGGAACCTGCCGGCCACGTACACCTCGAGGGCGGCATGCTCCTTTGTGTCGAGGAACGCAGGCCTGCGTCCTTCGTCGGTCTCTTTGAGCAGATAGAGATAGAACTGCAATGCATTCGCGCCTGACGCGCGCGCCGTCCGTGTCAAGGGAATTGCAATCGCGGCAATCAACAGCATGACCAGCGCGGGGGCGGCGATGATGCCCAGGTGGGCGAGGCGGCGCGAGCGCGTGACTTCGGCTGGTCCCTGCGCCAGCTCGCGACAGGTGCGAGCGGCCTCGGCAGCAGTCGAAATGGATCCCTCTCGCAGCCCTTCGAGCCACTGGCTTGCGGAGAGCGGGAGCCTTGTCGATGCGGCATGACTCAGCCCGAGGTTGGCGACGGACCAGAGGAACCTGCCCACGTTGTCCGCGGACTCGAGGTGGACGTCTGCCGGCGCACCGGGTGCGGCAAAGTCGAGGACGACGGCATGATTGTCGTCGGTGATCCACACACGGCTGTGTTGCAGGACCAGATTGGAATCGTCCTGGCCGCCCGCGCGCGCTTCATCTGACAGGTCGAGTAACCAGCGCTTGATCGCCTTCCAGGTGCGTGGTTGACGCGTCGCGAGATAGAGAGGCGTGCCGCGCGGCGCGTCGTACGCGTCCCACGCTTCCACCGAGTTCCTGGTCTCTGACAGCCAGCGCAGCCGGGTCGATCTGCCGAGGTTTCGACGTTCGACGGGTACTGGAGGCGAATCCACCAGCAGCCTGTGAATCCAAATCTGCCGGCGGAGGCCCGGATCGAACGCAGCGAGCAGCTCACCGCTGTCCGTCCGGCCCAGCGAGCCCGTGACCTCGTAGGGACCGAGCATTTCCCTCAGAGCGGCAGGTTCCAGCCGTTCGAATGAAGATGCCGCCTGTCGGGACTGATCAACAGTTCGAGTGACCACCCTCGTCCTCGTCACGAGGTCGTGAATCGCCGCCCACCCGTTTGAGCGCGTGGCTGTCGCGAAGATGGCCGCCAGCAACCCGAGATCCAGAATGGTTGGCCACCAGACGGCCGTTGGATACGTCGCGCTGAGGACCTTGAACAGCACATCGGGTAAGCAGTAGATCGCTGCCCGTCCAATGGCTCTCGGTCCGATGCCAGGCCGGCCGTCGACACCAACCACACGCAAGCCGAAGATTTGTTTTCCGAGCGATCGGCCGAAGAGTCCCTCGCCAATCGAGAAGTAGAGCAACGTCACAAACGGACCGGTCCATGACGGCAGGGCGCGGGGGAGTCCCGTCGTCTGCTGCACCGACACATGGACGGCCATTCCCACCATTCCGAGCATGAACAGGATCGTCGCGTCCGTGAAGCCGGCGACAAAGCGCAACGGAAGTGTCGCGGGAGCCGCTGCCCCGGATGCATACGGCTGGAGCTCTCGCGCGAGAACGGCATAGGACGACGGTCTGGCGCGTGACTCGTGCGCGAGGCATCGCATCACGATCCGGGAAAGCGATCGCGGGACTTCGGGCCGCCGCTTCGACACCGGCATCGGCGCCTCGGCCGACATGCGGCTCACGAGCGACGGCACGTCGGACTCGTCGAACGGGGGCCGGCCGGTCAGCAGGTAGTACAACGTCGCGCCGACGGCATAGATATCCGAGCTCACGTCGAGCGGCGCGCCTTTCAGTTGCTCCGGTGAAGCGAACTGCGGCGTGCCGCGAAATCCGCCGGACATCGCCGGTTGCGCCGCGTCACGGGCGAGCGTAGACACCGACAACCCGAAGTCGCCGACCTTGACGGTGCCGTCGGCATCAATGAAGCAGTTGCCCGGCTTGATATCGCGGTGCAGCACTCCGGCGGCCGCGGCCGCGTCCAGGCCGGCGATGACCTGCAGTATCGCGTCGACGGCATCCGCGATTGGCAGAGGACCGTTCGCCTTGACGCGATCCTTCAGTGTCCCGCCGGGCAGGAGTTCCATCGAGATTGCGGGGACGCCTTCGATCTCTTCGCTGCCGAACACGTACACCGAGTTCGGATGGCTGATCGATGCCGCGAGCTGGCCCTCACGCAGGAAGCGCGCGCGATCGCGCGAATCGCCCAGCGCCTGCGACAGCACCTTCAAGGCGATCCGGCGGCTGCTGTCGAGGTGCTCGGCCGCGTAGACCTCACCCATGCCGCCCCGTCCAAGCGGCCGCTCGATTCGGTACCGGCCAAAGGACTCGCCGGCCGCCAGTCTGAACGGCGCGGACCTAGTGCCGCCCTGCTCCGAGCCGGACGTCACGGTTCCGATCGAGTGCGACAGAGCCCCGGCCGCCATGAGGCATGCCGGGCAGAGTCCGTCAAGGTTCTCCAGGGAGACGTCGGCGCCGCAGCGCGGACAGCGGCCCAGGCCCGGTGATTCGCTCATGTAGGGATCTGAAGCAAGTGCGGCTGGTTGTTACAGTCGAGAATCCGGGCGACCGAGGACCGCAATGAGGTACCGCAACTCATCGTCCGCGTCACCGTCGGCGACGGTCGCGGCAATCTCCTTGCGCAGAAGGCGTTTGTACCGGCGCCGCAATCGGTGCACAGCGACCCGAACTGCGCCTTCCGATTGCCCCAGGAGCCGCCCAACGTCGCCGTATGCAGCCGTGCCGCCTTCAGGCGTCAGGTACGGGGTGAGGGCGGCGAATTCGGCCTCCTTCCCAGCCAGGCGCGCGTTCTCGCGCAGCTTCCGCAACGTGCGATCCAGGACAGTTAGTGCCCACTGCCGCTCGTAGATCGCCTCCGGCGTTCTGGTGTCGGCCGGCTCCCGGCCGTATCGATCCTCGGCCCCTTCGAATTCGATTGATACATGCGCGTGGCCGCCGCCCCGTTTCAGGGCACGTCTGGAATCCACGTCATTCAGGATGAAGTGCTTCATCGAGGCGAGGAGGAACGAGCGGAAACGCCCGCGCTCCTTCCGTGCGGCGCCGGCGTCCTTCCGTTCGATGAATCTGGCGAAGAACGACTGCGTCAGGTCGCGGGCGTCCTCGGAGCCGTAGCCGTGTCGTCTCACGTAGGCGTACAGCGGAAACCAATATGCCTCGCACAGCGCCGCCAGCCCGTGCCTGGCGGCAGACGTGTCTTCACCTCCCGCGGCCACGACAAGGCTCCAGTGTGTCGTGTCAAAGCGGCCGGAGGCGTGCGACATGGACGCTGAGTATAGGGTCTCAGCGTCCCTGCGACTTGTTTCCTAGTGCGTCAGGTAGGCCTGGACCTGCCCGCAGTCACGCCGGATTTCGCTGGCCTGTGTCTCGATGAGCTTACGCGTGCCCGGCGGGAAGATCTGATCGAGCGCGCCGCCGTACATGGCGAGTACGCGCTGTTCCTCCTGTTCGGCTTCGGCGATGAGCGACCGATCGTCCTGGTGGGCCCACATGTCGCGAATGGCGCGCCAGCGCCGATGCCAGGCGCCGCGGGCCGTGCCGTCGTGCGCCTCGGATCCACCAAGCCGCTGGGCGTGGGGCACGAGTTCGGAGGCGAAGAGCGCCCTGCGATCGGCCAGACCGGACATGACCGATTTCATTTGAGGATCCTTCAGCTGGTCCGCGATGTGGCGGAGAGATTCCTCCTCGTCCTTGCACATTTCGATCAGCCGGTTCAGTACCCAACGCTCGCTGTGATCGCTCATGGACGACCCCTTTCGATGAACAGGTGACTGGTGAACGAGCAAGGCGCTACGGCGTGGCCGCAGAGCAGTTGATTGGGGAAGAGGCGAGTCCTGCTGGCAGGCGCGTCAGACGGCAGCAGCCGCCTGCGCGCGACACGGGCCCGGGGGTGTCATGGGGGGACCTCGAATCTGACGCTACGCCCGCAAGAACCGGCTGTCAACCCCGGCTCAATCGGCACCGATGGCGTCTTAGGGTCGTCCCTGATTCTGCTGGCGCCTGTCGTGTTGGCGGAGTAGTCTCGGCGGGCACCCAGGCTAGTTCTCTTCATGGATGCGAGGTCGTGCGATGGCCCCTGAACTTCGCTTGACTGGATCGCTTGCTGTTCTGGTGTTCTGTTCGGCCCTTTCGGCGGCGCCCCGGCAACTGGCCGGCGGCCAGGCGGCCGCGCCGACACCTGGCGGGTTCATCCTTGGACGTGCTGTTGACGGCACGACAGGGAAGGCACTCGCCGGCGCGCAAGTCTCGCTGAACTCAGCCACACAGACCGCGCCCGCACTGGCGGGCGCACCGCCCGCAACCCTGAGCCGATTCCCGATGCGGGTGATCAGCGACGGCAATGGCGCATTTGTCTTTCGTGATCTGCCCGCCGGGTCGTACTCAATCACCGCAACGCGGTCGGGCTATGCCGTGGCGGCGCTCGGGCGGAATTCCGCGACGGATACCGGAAGTCAGCTGGTCACGCTCACCGACGGCGAAAAGCGCGGCGGTGTGACGCTCAAGTTCTGGAAATTCGGATCGATCAGTGGAACGGTGCGGGATGAAGCGGGCGAGTCGCTCATCGGAATCCAGCTCAGGATCTTCAGGAGAGCCGTTCTCGGAGGACGCCTGCGGCTGACCAGCTTCGGCAACATGCCGACCACCGACGATCGCGGCATTTACCGCGCGGGCGAGCTTGCTCCCGGTGACTACATCATCGGCGTCGTCACCACACAGGCCACCGTCCCCATTTCGATTCAGGACCTCTACGAGGCGTCGACAAAGGACGGAAGCTCGAGCGAATTCAGGCGCCAGCTCGATCGATCGGGTTCCACAGTGCTTGGCGGTGGAAACCTTACGACCGCCGGGACCCGGTACGGCACGTTGCTTCTGCAGGGCGGCGCAGGATTCAACAGTTCAACCGTCATCAATCCACCCGGAGATGAGAGCCGGGTGTTCGTGTATCCCACGACGTTCTTCCCGTCCGCGACAGTGATTGGCGAGGCGACTGTGCTGACCGTGGGGGCCGGTGAGGACCGGACCGGCACCGATTTTCACCTGAAGCCGGTCCCGACGACGCGTGTATCCGGCAGACTCGTTGGCTCTGACACGGAGGCTGCGAACACCGCGCTGACACTGGTGCACGTGTCCACGGGCGATGTCCAACGTGACTACGATCTGGCGACCGCAACGACGTTTGCGGACGGAACCGGAGCCTTCACATTCTTGGGCGTTCCCCCGGGTGACTACACGGTTCGCGCGCTGAAAGTTCCTCCGCGGCCCATTGCCACGACGTCACCGATGTCGACCGTCATTCAGACCGGAACCGGCGGCGTGATTTCGAGCGGAGGAGGGCCGACACCGCCTCCTCCGATTCCACCCGAGCCTACCTGGTGGGCCAGCACCGCCGTCGTCGTTACCGATCGAGACGTGTCGGGGCTCACGGTGACGTTGCGGCAGGGCGCGCGACTCTCGGGAACCCTGGAGTTCGACGGTGCTGCGGAGCGGCCGGCGGCCGATCGGTTGAGACTGACCTCCCTGCAGTTCGAACAGGCCGATGCGCGACAGGCCTCGTTCAATCAATTCACGCTTCAGCGCGCGGTCGTGGACGCGAACGGTCAGTTCAAGACCTATCAGCTGCCACCCGGCAAATACGTCGTTAGAGCCGCCGGCATTCCCGGATGGACCCTGCGGAGCGCCGTTGTGCGAGGCAAGGACGTGGCTGATTCGCCGTTCGACTTGACGGATGAGGACCTCGGCAACATCGTCGTGACCTTCACGGACAAGGTCACTGAAATGTCGGGAACCGTGCGCAACCCGAAGGGGCCGGACCCTTCTGCAACTGTGCTGGTCTTTCCAGTGGATACGTCACTCTGGATCGATCACGGACCTGCCCCGAGGCGATTTCGTGCAATTCGTGCGGGCGCTGACAGCACGTATCGTTTGACTGGGATCGCGGCCGGTGAGTATCTGGCCGTCGCGATTCCCGGCGGTACACCTGTCGACTGGATCGATCCTCGCTACCTGCAGAAGCTGGCTGCTGTCGCCACTCGCTTGACTGTGATCGAGGGTGAGAAGAAGAGCCTGGGCCTGGACACGAAGGAGGTGCGGCGATGACGAGTCGTTGCTCGCTGCCGTTGTTCGCCATCTTCTGTGCCGCGTCGGCAGTGGCCGCGCAGCAAGCGCCTGCCCGGGATAATGCGCCGGCGCGCTGGGTGGGAAGTGCCACGCTAGCCGGCACTGTTCTGAATGACGTGACCGGCGCTCCTGTCCGTCGAGCGACCGTGAACGTCTGGAGTTCGGACTCAAGTGTCCGGCTGTCGACCGTAACGAACGACGCTGGCCGATTCCAATTCATCGACCTGCCAGACGGGCGGTACGGCGCCAGCGTCTCGAAGCGCGGGTACGTCACGATGAACTACGGTGCGACGCGGCCTCTGCGGCCAGGAACGACATTCGTCGTCGCGCCAGGCGAGCGCAAGACAGGCATCACACTCCGGCTGCCACCAGGCGCGGTCATCACCGGGACAGTGCGGAATCGCCTCGGGGATCCGGTAGCCGGCGCACGGGTGAGCGTGCTGCGGATGGCGTTTTACGGACCCGAGGGCGGCAAGCAGCTGGCGCCCGCGGGCATTGGTGGCTTCGGAGACGCCACCGACGATCAAGGGGAGTTCCGGGCGTACGGGCTGCCGGCGGGTGAGTACTGGATCGTGGCGACCGTGGGAATCGGCATTCGGAATTCGACCGAGCTTCGCGAGACCACCGCGTCGGAGATCGATTGGGCAACACGGGAGCTCCAGTCGCCGGGTGGTCCGTTCAAACCGGAGACGGGCCGGGCCGTGGACTATGCGCCGGTGTTCTATCCCGGCGTGCCGACCCAGGCTGCCGCCGGCTCGATAACGGTGAAAGCCGGTGAGGAACGCAGAGGGGTTGATGTGCTCCTTGATCCCGTTCCGACGGCCAAGATCACCGGCACAGTTGTGTCGCCAGTGGGACCGCTGCCGCCGAGCCTGCAGGTCAACGTCGTCGCGCACGAGACTACTCCGGGAATCCCGTTCAGCGGTTTTGGCACCGCGAGAGTCGACGCCGCCGGGAAGTTCGTCAATTCCGGTCTGCCTCCAGGGGATTACACCATCACCGTGCGCGCGGCACAGGGCCGCGGCGCCGGCGTGGGATCCGCCGCCGCACTCTTCGGCCTCGCCGTCGTCACAGTCAACGGCGTGGACGTCGACACAACGGTGACGATGGGATCGGGCGTTTCAGTGTCGGGCGGAGTGACTTTCGACGCTCACACGTCGAAGCCGCCCTCGAGCCTCGCAAGCGCCAGAGTCTCGCTCACTGCCGAACGGGGCAAGGCGCCTACGCTCGGTGTGCCTGCAGTGACGCCGGACGCATCTGGCAAGTTCACGTTCGTCGGCGTGACACCGGGCCGTTATCGCGTCAGTGCATTTGGAATTGGCGGCTGGATTCTCCGCAGCGCCACGATCGGCGGGCGGGACGCCATGGACTCATTCGTCGAGATCGGCACGGACGATGTCGGCGGCGTCGAGCTGACGTTCACGGATCTTCAGCAGGAGATCACCGGCGATTTGCTCGATGCGTCAGGCAAGCCGGCGCCCGAGTTCTACATCATTCTTTTTCCAGTGAACAAGGCGTTCTGGGCCGGCCAGTCGCGCCGCATCATGATGGCGAGACCAGGCGCCGACGGCCAGTTCAAGTTTCCAAACCCGCCGCCGGGTGACTACTTGATCGCCGCGGTGACGGACGTAGAACAGGGCGAATGGTTTGATCCTGCCTTCCTCGAGCAGTTGGTCGGCGCGGCGACGAAGCTCTCGCTGGCCGAAGGCGAGAAGAAGGCGCAGAGTCTTAGGATCAAACGCTGAGTGGAGGCCGGGTCTTTAGACCCGGCGTTCAGTACTCAGCGGTTTCCTTGATGGCCTTCAGCACGTCGGCCGAACCCGGCAGGATGACCTCCTCGAGGTCAGGGCAGTAGGCGACCGGCGTGTCCATCGCGCCGACGCGACGGACCGGCGCATCCAGGTACTCGAAGAGATCGCTGGCGACACGCGCAGCCAACTCCGCGCCGAAGCCGCACGTCAGCTGATCCTCGTGTGCGATGACGATGCGGCTGGTGTCCCTGACCGCCGAAGCGATCGCGTCCCAGTCGAACGGCATGATCGTGCGCAGGTCGAGCACCTTCGTGCTGATACCGTCCTTTTCGGCCTGCTGCGCCGCCAGAATCGTGCGCTGCACGAGCGCGCCCCAGGTCACGACCACCACGTCCGTGCCCTCGCGCTTGACCGCGGCCTTGCCGAACGGAATCGTGTAGTTCGAGCCTGGGTACTCGGCCTTGTTGTACGTCTGCCGGTACAGATGCTTGTGCTCGAGGAAGAGCACGGGATCGTCGCAGCGGATTGCCGTCCGCAGCAGGCCCGCCGCATCCTCCGCGTTGGACGGGTACACCACGCGAATACCGGGGCAGTGCGCGAAGATGCTCTCGCCGGACTGGCTGTGGTACGGCGCGCCGCCGCGCAGATACCCGCCGCTCGCCGTGCGGATCACCATCGGGCACGAGAACGCGTTGCTCGAGCGGTACCTGAGCATCGCGACTTCGTTCCGGATCTGCATCATCGCCGGCCAGATGTAGTCGAAGAACTGGATCTCGACGACGGGCTTGAGTCCGCGCACGGCCATGCCGAGCGCGCGGCCGACGATGTTGGCCTCCGCGAGCGGGGAGTTGAACACGCGATCGGAACCGAACGCCTTCTGGAGTCCGTGCGTCACCTTGAAGACTCCGCCCTTGCCCTGGACTTCCTTCAGGTTCTCCTCATGGGTGGCGTCTGCAACGTCCTCGCCGAACATGACGATGCGCGGGTTGGCCGCCATCTCGTCCTTCATCGTCCGGTTGATCGCGGCAACCATCGTGTCCGGCTTGCCTTCGGGCGCAGGCTGGGACTCGAATGCCTTCGACGATGGATCGACGTCGGGTGAGTAGACCCACAGCCCGGCGGTCTTTCTCGCGGGCTTCTCGGCCTTCACGGCGGTCTCGGCCGCCTCGGTGATTTCGCGATCGACGTCCTTCAGGATGGCACCGAGATCTTGATCAGTCGCGAAGCCACGTTCTTTGAGGACGGCGGCAAACTTGGTGATCGGATCGCGGGTCGCTTCTTCCGCCCGCTCCGCAGGCGTCTTGTACAGCTTCTCGTCGTCCGACAGAGAGTGCGAGTAGGGGCGCGTGACCTTGGCGTGGACCAACGCGGGCCCCTTGCGCGCCCGGCAGTAGGCCACCGCATCGACCATCGTGCGGTGGCTCTCGAAGACGTCCGTGCCGTCGCAACGGAGGACGTGCAAGCCGGGGAACGATTCGACGACGTCGGAGATGCTGCCGCCGGGCGTCTGCACCTCGACGGGCACCGAGATCGCGTATCCGTTGTCTTCGATGACGAACACCACGGGCAGCTGCCGCACGCATGCGGTGCTGAGCGACTCCCAGAACTCGCCTTCGGACGTGGTGCCGTCGCCGATGGAGACGTACACGACCTCGTCTTTCTTGAACTTCTTGTCGGGATTCGCGATGCCCGTGAGCTTGCCGTAGAGCAGTCCGGCCTCGGCGCACCCGACCGCGTGCAGGCATTGCGTGCCGGTGGGGCTCGACTGCGAGATGATGTTGAGCGCCTTGTGGCCCCAGTGCGACGGCATTTGACGGCCGCCGCTGGCCGGGTCGTCCTTCGCGCCGACGGCCGCGAGGAACATCTCGAGCGGCGTCATGCCGAGTTCGAGACAGAGAGCGCGATCGCGGTAGTACGGGAAGAACCAGTCGTAGCCCGCCTTCATCGTGAGACCGGCGGCGACCATGATTGCTTCGTGTCCCGCGCCGCTGATCTGGAAAAAGATCAGGCTCTGGTTCTTGAGCTGGATTTCCTTGTCGTCGATCCGGCGGGACAACAGCATCGTCCGGTAGATCCGGAGAGCTTCGTCCCTCGAGAACCCGTCCATCGTGGCTGACGCCCCGCCAGTCCTTGGCGCCTCCGCGGTCTGCGCGTGCATCCTGCCGTTGGTGTGGGGCCGCTGCTTCATGCAACCGTCGATTATACTGCCACGACTTAACACGGAGATCACGCAGGATTACACGGAGATCACGGAGGATTATGCCGAATGCGCCGCCGATTCTCTTCCGCTGGGCCGATATCGAGCTCGACAAAGTGACAGAAATGGTGTCGCGGAAGGAAATTCAGTGCGATGGTGAGTCGCTGGTCCAGACGTATCTGAAAAAAGGCGCGCTGGTTCCGACACACACCCACGGCGGCCACCAGTGGGTTTACGTTCTACAGGGAACGTTACGTGTCATGTCAGGTGGGGAGGCGGTCATCGCGAACGAGGGAGACGTCGTGCGTATCGCCGCCGGCGCGGACCATCAGGCTGAAGCGCTCGAGGACACGTTCCTGATGACGGTGACGGGTGACGACAGGTAGCGACGGTTAGTGAACCGTGAAGTTCCCGCCACCGCCCCGGCCCCCCTGGTGGACGTTGAACTTCTTGCGCATGCGGTCCATGCGCCACTTTGTGAGGCGGTACTGAACCGACAGTTTCAGGCTGGTCGGGCCGCTGAGATAGAGCCAGCCGACGACAAGTCCCGCCAGATGCGTGGCTTCGGCCACCGACCCGTTGGTTCCCGTGATGGCCGCGAGGAACGCCATGCCGCCCATGAGCGATGCCGCGACGCGCGCCGGCAGCGGGAAGATGAACATGAAGAGCATGTTTCGATGCGGGAACAGAAGCGCCCACGCGAACAGCAGGCCGTAGATGGCGCCCGACGCCCCGATCGTGACATGCGTGTAGATGTCACGCGTGACGGCATAGGGCAGCAGTGCGACGAGCGCGGTGCACACGCCGGCGCCGATACCGGTGACCGCGTAGTACTTCACGAATCCGCGGGTGCCCCACCTGCGTTCGAGGTCCACTCCGAACATCCAGAGGGCCAGCATGTTGAAGAGGATGTGCATGAAGCCCGTGGCGTCGTGCACGAACATGTAGGTCACGAGGCGCCAGACCTGTCCGCCTTCGAAAACGGCGCTCGGTGACAGGCCGAGCACATCCGAGATGAGTTCGGAGTGCGCGAAACTGACCATGAAGAAGCACGCCAGGAAGACCGCGACGTTCGCGATCACGATGGCCTTGACGGCGGGAGTCATCGGGCCCGGGCCGATGACGACAGCCGGGCCTTGAGGCGAATAACTTCTCACAGAGCGATGCTATCTCAGGTGCGTCAGGTCCTCAGGTTCTCGAGTGCTCAGGTTCCCTGGGTGCGACGGAGACGGCCGGTGAGGCGGGACATCGCGACCTTGAATTCGTCGATGTGCAGGAGTTGAGCCGAGAGAGCAAGGACCGCCATCGCGATCCCGATCGAACCGAACACGGAAAGGGCGCGATGGAGATCGCTCGGGTCAGGGAACACTGACTTCAGCCATCGATGCGAGTAGTACGCCGCCACGGCCATCGCAGCGGATGCGACGCAGGTCTTGACGAACGTCGTGGAGACTCTCGTGAAGTCGCCGCCGCCAAGGCGGCGCGAGATCAGGAACATCAGCAGACCCGCGTTCACGATGGCGGCAATGGCGGTGCCCAATGCCAGCCCGCGGAAGCCGAAGAGCGCATTGAGCCAGAGGTTCAGGATCAGGTTGACGCCAATCGTCAGCAGACTCACGATGACCGGCGTACGTGGCTCGCTCAGCGCATAGAACGTCGGCGAGACGATCTTCACGATCGAGTAGCCGATGATGCCTGGGGCGTAGCAGAGGAGCGCCGGCGCCGTCATATCCGTCGACAACGCGTCGAACCGGCCGCGCTGGAAGATGAGCTCCACGATCGGATGCGCCAGGACCATCAGGCCGACGATCGATGGAATGGACAGCACCATCATCAACCTGACTCCCCAGGACAGGGTCGCCACCATGGCGGCGTGCGCACCCTCGGCGGCCTGCCTCGCAAGCTCAGGAATCGATGCGGTAGCGACGGACACGCCGAAGATGCCGATCGGGAGGTACATCAACGTGAACGCATACCTGAGCGCCGACGCGGCGCCCAATTCGTGCGTCGCCAGCCAGGTGTTGACGAGCAGATTGATCTGGGCGGCGGCAGCGCCGATCGTGCCAGGCCCCATGAGGAACATCACTTCCCGCAGCGCGGGATCGCGGAAGTCGAGACGCCACTGATGCCGGTAACCCTCGGCACGGAGTCCGGGAATCTGCACGAGGAGCTGCGCCAGTCCGCCGCCGAGCATGCCTACGGAGAGCGCCGTGATCGGCACCACGCCGGCGCGTGAGAACACTTCGTAGAAGACGATGGTCGAGAGAATGAAGACAACGTTGTACATCGCCGGCGCGCTGGCCGGGACGAAGAAGCGGCGGAGCGCGTTCTGGATGCCCATGCACGCGGCGGCGACGGCAATCAGCGTCAGGAAGGGCAGGTTCATCCGCGTCAGCCACACAGTGAGGTCCAGTTCACCGGGTACGCTGAGAAACTTGTCGTCCACGACGAGGACGGTCAGCGGTTTCGCAAACAGCCAGCCCAGTGCGACGACCACGCCGGTAATGAGCAGGAGCCCGTTGATGACCTGCGACGCCAACCGCCATGCGGCTTCCTTCCCGCCCTTGGTGAGTGTCCGTGTGAGGGTCGGTACGAACGCGGCGCTCATGGCGCCTTCTGCGAACAGTTCGCGCAACAGCGTCGGAATTCGTGTAGCGACGACAAACGCTTCGAATTGCGGGCCCGTGCCGAAGTACGCGGCCTGTACCTGGTCGCGGACGAGGCCGAAGATCCGGCTGCCGAAGGTGGCGATGCCGATGAGTCCGGCCGCACCACCGATACGTTGTCTTGGATGTGCGGCGTCAGGCACGGGGAATGTGGCAGACGTGTCGCGGATCAGCGACGAACGTGTGACGCGTGTCGGGGGGCCGCAGAGTGAAACCGAGAGTACCCAAAATAAGAAGGGGCCTCAACCCCTGAGTTGAGGCCCCTGCCCGGAGGATGGATGAGAGGCGCTTGCTTGCCTTTCATCAGTCTTAGACGGGAGCGCCTGGAAAAAAGTTTGCGGGCGGAATTGTTAAGAACAGGTAATCAGGACAGCCGCTTTTTGACGGCGTCACTGACGGCCCGGCCGTCGACAGACAGGCCCGCCAGACGGGCCATCGTCGCCTTCATGACCTTGCCCATGTCCTTCGCATTCGTCGCGCCGGTCTCGGCAACGGCCGCTTCGACCGCGGCGGCAACGGCCGCTGCGTCCGCGGCCGGAGGCAGGAAACGTTCGAGGAAAGTAATCTCCGCGAGTTCACGGTCGGCGAGCTCCTGCCGCCCGGCCTTGCTGAACTGATCCGCCGCGTCACGCCGCTGTTTCACCAGCGCGCCGACAACCTGCAGCGACTCGCTCTCGTCTAACGAGCGTCCTTTTTCCACTTCCTTGTTCATCAGCGCCGCTTTCAGCATGCGAAGCGGCGCCAGGGACGCCTGATCCTTGCGCCGCATCGCGCCGCCGATGTCAGCGGTCACCGTGTCGAAGAGGGAAGGCATGGCGTCAGTTTATCCCAGCGCCTGACGATAGAGGCCCGCGTAGGCCGTCGTTACGGCAGTGAGGCTGAAACGCGTGTCAACCAGTGTGGATGTCGAGGGCCGCGTACGTCTCGGCTCGTCGATCGCCTGCATCAAGGCGTCGCATAAGAGATCGGCGTTGCCTTTCGGTACGACGCGGACGTCGTCGCCGAAGATCTCATTGAGTTCGACGCCGCCGGGATGATCGGCTGACACCACCGGCGTGCCCGCCGCGAGTGCTTCGACCGCGACGGTCGGGAGCGCCTCGAGCAGCGAGGGCAACGCGAACACGTCAGCCACCGCGGCGTATTTCGCGACGACCGCGTTGTCGACGAGCCCGGCGAACGTCACCCGTGTCTCGACGCCGCGATCGCGCGCCTGGGCCTGGAGCGCCTCGCGCAACGGACCCGTACCGCAAATCACCAGTCGTACGTCCGATCGCGTGCGAGCGATTCGCGCAAACGCGTCAATCAGGTATTGCTGACCCGCCAGCTCGTGCAGCCGTTTGACGTTGAGGATGACACGCGGCTCTTCGATGCCAAGCTCCGTACGCAAGGCCTGCCGGGCGCGCTCGTCGCGCGGCTGGAATGACGAAGCGATGGCCGGATACACCACCTGGCCACGCGGGTGCTCCAGGCCGACCGTCACGCCGTGCTCGAGCAGCTTGCGGCTGTAGAACGACACGGTAGCGGCGCGCTCGAACGCGCGCGCGAAGGGGTCGATCGGCCGCCTCCGTTGATAGTGCCAGACCTCGGTTCCATACAACGTGAGGATGTACGGCTTGTTTCTGGAGGATGCCCAGGCGGCCGCCACTTCGACGATGAGCCCATTGCTGTGGAGATGGAGGATCTCCACATCAGTCGCGGCCTCCGCGAGCGCCGCCCGTATCAGCCCCGCCTGCCGGATGGATTCGGTGCGCAGTAGGCGACCGAGACCGCTCGCCGGCTTCTTGCGGGGCAGCCGCCACACGCGTCCGGCGGCCAGCGGCGCCGCCGTACGTCCCTGGGCCGGCTCATGGGTAACGAGCGTGACCGAATGTCCCTCGCTCGCGGCCCATGCCGCGAGTTCAGCCGGCAGCAGCGCGTTCGCCGCTTGATCCGGCGGCAGGTGCGGGGTGACGTGGCAGATGCGCATGAGGCGGCTCACGCCGTCCGGCGGCGGCCTTCCGCGAACGTCCGGCGGTACTCAGCGAAGGTCATCCCTTCGGCGCCCAGTTCCTTCGTCGCGAAGACGAGGAACTGCCCGAGCCTGTCGAAAAACGCGTCCAGTTCGCCCTGCGTCTTGTTGTACGGACTGCCACCGACGATCGCCTCGCTCGAATGGAAGAGGAGATTCAGTATCGGTGCGCCGCGACGGACGATTTGACGGGCGAGGGCCATCATGTCCGCCGTGGAACTGTACGAGGGCCGGAGCCATCGCACGCGCGCGATTCGCGCCAGCCTCAACACCCGCTTGGTGGTGTAGTTCCACGGCGCGCGGGCGTAGAGATGCTCGACCGTCTCCGGTACCCGTCGATTGAGCGCCGCCGAAATCGGCAACTCGAGCACGTCGCTCGACCCAGGCCTGGTCGCATCGTCGTAGGCCAGGAAGTACGGTGTCAGCGGTGCGCCAACGAAATCAGGTCCGTGCTTGTGCGCTTCGTAAAACAACGGCGCGACCGACGAATCCACGAGGTAACCGGCTCGCTCCAGGGACGATACGTGCGAGGCCGAGAATCCGAATCGGCCGGACCGGTACGACACCGGCCGCGCGCCGACGGCGCGCTCGATGGACTCCGTGAGTGACGCGAGCTGAGCGTCGAACTGTGTCAGCGGCAGCGACAACGCGTACGGATGCCGATCGACGTCTTCGGGACTGAACGGCGGCGTTTCCCAGGCATGGTGATGGGCGCCGATTTCACACGTGCCACGCGCGAGAAGGGTTCTCAACACCTCCGCGGAGCGCGGATCCTCCGCGACCGGGTGCGTGATCACGTACGTGGGCCGCACGCCATGGCGCTCGAAGAACTCGTGCAGGCGCCCGAGCGCGTAGAGGTTCTCGAACGTCTGGTGGCGCCGGCTCGCGGCGTCCCACTGGTTGTCGCCCTCGGTATCGATGGCGACGAGCAACGCTGGGCGTGTGCTCATCTGTTCAGCGATCCTGATCTGAGTCGCCGAGCGTGACGTGCCAGCGGCTCGTATCCTCGTAGAACGACCGCGGCACGTTCACCGCGTTGATCTTGGCCACGAAGTCCATGGTCGATTTCACGGCGTAGTAGCCGGACTTCTTCAGATGCTTCCGGTAACCGTCGTGCAGGGCGAACGTCCGGATCTTGTCCGAGTCCGCGTGCCGGGCCTCCCGGTCGATCCATCGCGTCAGCGTCTTCAGCGCCGCGTCATCGTCTGGATCGACGAGCCAGTCGACCAGCAGCGTGACGCGGCCGCGGGGCTCCTGGACGTGCCGGTAGACGGCGTAGCCGGCGATGTCCTCACCGCGCTGGAGCGCCGCAATCGTGTAGCGGACGTGCGGTGGCTGAATGTACTTCCATGCGAGGTACGCGGCGTCGCGGCGGACGGCCAGCGAGAACTTCGCCGCAATCCGCTCCCACAGGCGTGTGAAACGGTCGTCGAACCTCGTGACGATTTGAACCTCGCCCTCCAGCGGCCGGCTTCGCGACACCAGACGGATCCACGGCAGCGTGACCGCCGATACGAACCGGTTCACCGCCATCGGCCAGTGCGGCCGGCGCAAGGCACGACGGCTCAAGGGCTTGACGAGGCACGGCACCTGGCCGAGATCGGGCCACTTCAGTTTCTGGAAGAGACGGTACGAGGACTCAGACAGGCCGAGGCCGAGGGAGGCGCCTACGTTGCGGTCCCAGGTGCGGAAGAGCACGTCGCCGAGACCCTGCCGCTGCCGTTCGGGCGCGACCATGACGTCCATGCCCCAGGCCGCGCCGATTTCCTCCTGCTGGATCTGAAGGCGGACGGGCATAGCCGCGTACTGGCCCACGATGGCCTGGCCCTCGCGCGCTACCCAGATGAGCGGTCCCGCCGCCGGGGTATTCGGATTCCGGCGGTACTGCCAGTCCCACCGAAGGCGGTTGGCTTCCGCCATGTCGTTGCCGAAGACACGGCGGTACAACGCTTCGATCTGCTTCCGATCCTCGGGCCGGTACCGATCAATCTCCGCCATCAGGTGCTCGGGTGCTCAGGTCCTCGGGTTCTCAGGTTCTCGGGTCCTCGGGTTCTCAGGTGAGAGGACGTACTCCATGTTACTGATGAGGGCGTTCTGCGTGAGCGGACTCGATCCTAGCCATCGTCCAATGGCCGCAGGCATTCGGCGAACCGTCGACGTCACGTGGAGCTCCTCGCGCTGCACGCGGAAACCAGCGCCGGCGATCTGGCCCCGCAGGCGCGTGACCGTGACGAGCTCGAGCAAATCGTCGTGTTTGACGACGCCGTTTCGCGCGTCACGGATGAACGAATTCTCATGCGCGGGTTCCTTCAGTGTCCAGGGGGCATGGCGGGCGAGCAGCCGAAACGTGCGGAACGCGATCGCGCGGCCCGTGAGGAGATGCAACGGCACCGGGATCTTCAGCCGCGGCAGGTGCGCGCCCGCGAACGACAAATACGGCGCCGTCGACAGGAACATCAGTCCGCCAGGCTTCAGCACCCGCCTGCACTCGCGGAGGTACAGCGGCGCATCCGCGACATGTTCGATGACGGCGTGTGAAAGGACGAGATCGAACGACCCGCCTGCAAACGGCAGCGCCATGCCGTCTGCCTGGAGGTAATGCAACCGATCCAGATGCTTCTCGCGAGCGAGCTTCGATCCAGCCTGACTGAACCTGTCGATGGGGTCGATGCCGACGACCTCGTCCGCGTGCTCGGCCAGGGAGAGCGGCATGCCGCCACCTCCACAACCGGCGTCGAGCACCCGGCCGCGGATCTCGACGCCCGCGCGCTCGAGAAACGCGATGACCTTGGCGCTGCGGTAGTACTCGAAAAGCGCGTAATCGTATTCGGATCGAAACCGGCGATCGGCGTGCGCTTTGATTTCTGCGTCGTTAATCTGGCGCACGTTGGTGTCCTGGGGCCGCCGCCGTCAGCGTAGCGGGTGGCGACTTCTCGATCAGCCACGCCTCATCGGCGCCGGGTGTTTCGTCGATCTGGTACCTGTCGATGACGCGCCGGTTGGGATAGCGATCGAGGATTTCCTGAATCAGGCCGGGTTGACTCTCGAATCCAACGGCCGGCAAACCGTAGGTCAGTATATAGCGCGCGTCGTTACGGTCGAATCGGTCCTCGTAGTTGCCGAAGCCTCTGCCGACGAAGATCGGACGGATCCGGTTTTCGAGTGCCAGGCCGTTCGCCAGCTTGCCCTGCACGGTCGTTCCAGGCGGGAGATCCACGCCGAGCGCGAGTGACGCTCGATAGTTCAGATCCGAACTCGACTGTGCCCATCGCGCGTACTGTCCGAGATCCCAGGCCACCAGGATCGTGGCAAGCGTGACGCCGACAGCCAACGGAACTCGCCTGGCGGCGAGCCACGCCGTCGATTGCTGCCAGAAGGCCATGGCAATCGCCGTTCCGCCCACGACGATCGCGGCCGACAGACGAATCGTCAGGCTGTAGTGCCGCGCCGCAATATCCTCATGGAAAACCAGGCGTAAGGCGGCCGCCACGACGATGAGTCCGAGCAACAGGATCAATGGCGCCGCCAGCGCCCGTTGTTGCCACCCGGGCCGGGCGAAGTATGCCGGCAGCCACACCATTCCCGACCCGGCGAGGCCGGACGCGAGCGCGACGATCGCCGGCACGAACATGACGTAGCGCCGTTCGTTGCCGGCGTCGTGGACGATGAGCTCGAGGAATCCAATCAGCACCCACAACACGAGCAGCCGCTCGCCGGGCTTGGACTCACGCCAGCGGGCCGCGATCCCGGCGATGGCGATCACAGCGCCGAGAACGACAAACCACATCCGGGAAAAAAAGTCGTGGCTCACGAGCAGGTACGACGCGCGATCCTTGAAGGCCATCAGCGTGTACGAGGGTTTCCGCTCCACGCTCATCTGCCAGTTGTAGAACCTGACCTCGTGCCAGTAGGGAATGACGAAATAAAGGCCGATGAAGAGCCCTGCCACGCCAATCCCCGCCAGAGTGAGCCACGCCGTCCGAACCAGCGGTTCCTCGGGCCGGGTGAGGCCGAGCTTCGTCCGAAGCCCTGCGAGCCGATCGGCGGCGATGACCCAGAACGCGTCGGCGACGATCGCCGCCACGAAGAACGCGGCCGACGCTTTCGTGAAGAAGGCCAGGACGGTCGCGACACCGGCCACCAGGCCCCACGTGGGCCGCCGCTCGCCCGTGCAGTACGCGGCCCACGCGATCACGATGAAGGCAGTCATCGTGGATTCCATCAGCGCCGCACGGTTCCACATCACCCACGTGAAGTTCACCGACAGCAGCGCTCCGCCGATCAACGCAACGCGCCTGCCGTGGTCCTCCACGCGCGACCCCCACAGCGCCGCGAGCCCCATCATCATGGCCGCGAGCGCCACGAGGCCGGATGCCACCGGCACGCTGCGCGCCTGCCACGTACCGACGCCGAAGACCTTGAATGCGACGTACTCGAGCCCGGTGAATACCGGCGTGAGATACACGGGGTTCCAGCGATCCGTCTGCCAGGCGCCCCAGAGCACCTGGTTGCGCGCGCTGTGAGTCCACGCGCCCTCGTCGTGCCAGACGATTCCGACCGAATATGTCGGCGGATCCGCGCGCAGCCACGCCACGCGCAAAGCCGCGCCCGCGAGCAGAATCAGCGCCGCCAGCGTCAGGAATCTATTCCGTGACATCTCAGCGCCGCCGCCAGACAGAAAACAACGCGTCCTCGTAGTCAGGGACGTAGCCTGCGTCCAGCCATCGGCGGAGGTGCGGCGTCGTCATGAAGAAGTCCAGAGAGTCTTTCATATCTTCAGCCAGGCCCCAGTCGTGTTTCTGCAGTGCCACCACGGCCGGCCGCTCGCGCTCGAGATCGGCGAGCAGTCCGGCGGATCCGTAGCCAGGCCGTGTGCGTTCGAACTCGAGCACGACGGGGCGGCTCCAGAAAAAGCGCGATGCGCTGGGCCGGCGGCTCTTGACGTAAACACCGCCCGACGCGAAGCCGAACACGTACGTTGGCGTCGCCTCCGGCGTGTGCTGGTCAACAAAGGCGGCCAGACGTTCGACCGCGGCCGGAGAGAACTTCCCGGCGCCATCGCGCTCGAAGCGTGCGAGGTACTCGGTCCGTGCCAGCCGGCCGGACACGTAGCTCGCATCAAAGGCCAGGTTCTCCAGGGACTGCGGGATGCCGAACAGCCGCGGTCTCGACAGCTGCGTTGGCTCGGAGCCGACCCTCCAGGTTCCGGCGACGACGGCAAGAGCGGCGGCTGCGACCACGACGCGACCACGCGTGCCGGCGTGCCGGCCCCGCCAGATAAGCGCCAGCCCGCCCGCGGCCGCTAACGCCAGCGCTGGTTGGGCTTGCACGAAGTACTGTGGCAACCCCCGTGAGCCGTTGATGGCGATCGAAAGAACACAAGCAACCACCCAGGCGAGCGCCACCACGCGGGCGCGCGATAGCGGCCTTCCGGCCAAGGCCAGACCGAGCACGCCCAGTCCACCCAGGAACCACAGGCCGTCGACCCTCGCACGGTAAATGGGCATCGTCGTGACGTATTGGAAGGCGTGGCCCACGCCGCGGTACGTTTCGCCGGAGTACGCGAGGTTGTACGCCACGCTTCCGGCCCAGAGGTCCCCCAGGGCACCGGCCGATGCGAAGTACAGCAGCCCCACGCCGAGGACCGCGGCGCCTCCGGCGGCCATCCAGTACAACGAACGCAGGCGGGAGTTGATCGGCGCGGCCGGGTCGGCGAGGCCTGCCGCCAAAGCGATGGGCAGGGCGTACACGATCGCGTTGTACTTCAGCCACACGGCGACCCCGCAAAGCGCGCCCGCCAGGATCAATCGTCCGGCGCGACCGCCGGCCGACCAGGCGACTGCGATCGCAGCCGCCACCGCCAGTGCGATGAAGGTCTCGCACTGCGCCCGTACGTTCATGCCGCCCAGTTTCTGGATTCCGGGATCGCCAAGCAGCAGGAAGAGCATGGCCGCCGCCGGACCGACTGCACCGTCGAACATGCCCCGGCCGAGGCCCCACAGGAGCCATGCCACGAGCACCGCGGCCAGCACGTCCGCGGCTGCGACGACCGATTCGTTCGGCCAGAATCCCCACATCAGCGCGTAGACGCCAAAGATGCCCGGAGGCTTCTGCTCGAACGCGTCGCGGTACGGGACGCCGCCGTCGAGGACGCGCCCGGCGACGTAGCTATAGAGAAACTGATCGCCGCCGGCGGGTTGCGCGATCGAAGGCAGGCGGGCCGCAATGAGAATGAGCAGCATCAGCGCGAACAGCCATGCCGACGATCCTGATGCTCGAGCCCCGTTTCCCTGTGTCATGCAATGCGTGTCGTGAGGCTTGAATTATAGTTCTCAGGTGACGTCTCCCGCGGCGGCCGATCTGACGATGGTCGTACCCACGTACAACGAAAAAGATCGGCTGGCCGAGCTCGTGTCGAGGCTGTTTGAGTCCGCGAACGAGGCCGGCCTGGCCCTGGAGCTCGTCATTGTCGACGACAACTCTCCGGACGGGACGGGACAGCTCGCCGACGAACTCGCGAACGTGCACCGGATGAAGGTGATTCACCGGGCCGGCAAGCTCGGGCTCGGCACGGCCGTAGTGGAAGGATTTGGCGCAGCAAGCGCGGAGAGCGTCGGTGTCATGGATGCGGACTTCAGTCATCCGCCGGCGCTCGTGCCGAAGCTCTATGCCGCGTTCAAGCGCACGAACGCGGACGTGATCGTGGCCAGCCGTTACATCGCGGGAGGCAGTACGCCGGACTGGCCGTTCAAGCGGCGCCTGATGTCGCGCGTCGCCTGTCTTCTGGCGCGGCCGCTGTCGCCGATTCGCGACGCCGCATCCGGGTTTTTCATCATCCGCCGCGAGATCGCCGAGCGCGTGAGCATCAAGGCCGGCGGCTTCAAGATTTGCCTCGAGCTCATCGTGCGGGGCTGGCCGACGCGCCTCGTGGAGCTGCCGTACAGATTCGATGATCGTGAACTGGGCGAGAGCAAGATGAGCAAGCGCGAGGCGGCCGGCTATCTCGTGCAGCTGAAGGACTTGCTCATGCTGCGTCTTTCGAAGCCCGGACGGCCGCGACGGCACTACCAGCAGCTGACGCTGGACGACGTCGCGAAGCTCAACCTGCGGTCGAGCGCTGATCGCGTTCGGCCGCAATAGGCGGCGCAGGGCGCGCCGCGATCGTCACCGGCGACCCGAAGATCACACGGGCGCCAACGTGCCAGGCAAGGCTCCACTTCGTCGAAGCGAGTTTGACGATGTCCGAGGTGTGGCGCAGCAGATAGCCGGGCCGCAGATAGAAGCGGCGTTTCGCGCGATTGATCGCGTCGAGCACAACGGGCTCGTCGAGACCGTTGCCTTTGAGCAGATAAAACGAGTACTCCATCCGCGACCAGTCCTCGCTCGCGAGCAGGCCGTCCCGCTTTGCCTTGGCGTGCAAGTCGGTGCCCGGGTAGGGAACCGCCGGATAGAAATTCGCGAAGTCGGGGTCGAGGTCGATCGCGTAGTCGATGGTCTTGTCGAGTGACGCGCGCGTATCGCCCGGATAGCCCAGGATGAAGAATCCGAAGGACTTGATCCCGGCCGCCCGCATGTTCCGCAGTGCCTTGCGGATCTTCTCGCCCTCGAGGCGCTTCATCATGTCCTTGCGCGTCTCCTCGGACTCGGTCTCGATGCCGAGCGCGAGCATCCAGCAGCCGGCCTGGCGAAGCCGCTTCACGAATGCCTCGTCGACCAGGTTGTCCGCGCGCGCGTTCCCGAACCATTGCACGGGGAGATTGCGCGCGATCAGCTCCTCGCAGAACGCACTGAACGACTTGACGTTCAGCGTCACCGTGTCGCCCCAGAGATAGAAGAACTTCAGCCCGAACTGCCGGTAGCCGCGCTCCATTTCATCGACCAGCGCCTTCGCACTTCGCTCGCGGAACTTGTGGCCCTGGTGGATCGGCGCGACGCAGAAATCACACGTGTACGGGCACCCGCGCGAGGTTTCGACAATGACGTACGGCTGGTCGACGAGCGGCAGGCGATAGTTCGACAGGTCGAGCAGTTCCCACGCCGGGAACGGCGCATTGAGGAAGCCGGTAAAGCTGCCGTGCGCCCGGGCCGGCACGATCTGACCGCCGCGGCGGAACGTGAGCGAGGGAATCGTTTCCAGATCGTCTTCACTCGCGGAACTGAGCATCGCGAGGGCGAGCAGGCCGTCCTCGGGCTCTCCGACGAACATGCCGTCAACGTCCGGCGCGCGCTCCATCGACGCCTCGGGCGTGGTCGAGACGTGCGGCCCGAACGAGAACATCGGTGCACCGAAGTGCCGCTTCAACTTCAGCATCTCGACGACGTCCGCATCGAGCGTCGGCGTGGTGCTTGGGAAGACGAGCAGCGTCGGCTTGAACCCTTCACGGTCGAGGCTGGCGATGAGCGTGGCGACGTCCTGTCTGGACGCCGTCAAATCGACGAGCCGGACGTCGCAGCCCTTCTCGCGGAACATCGCCGCAGCCAGCGCCAGCGTATAGGGCGGCTTGGTCGTGCCCAGGACTTCCTCGCGCTCCTGGCAGCGGCCCTGCCGGGTAAAGGCGATACCGCCGATGAGCGGAGGATTGACGAGGAGAGTGCGCGCGCCCAGCATGTTGGCCGTCAATTCGCCCCAATCGCCGCGAGTTCAGGATCGGCGACGATGGCCTCGGGAGCCATGGCGGGCTCCGCGGAGAGCTCAACCTTACAGCAACGGCGGCAAACCGGGAACAGTTGTTCCTCGACGAGCTTCTTCCGCAGGGCTACGTAGCGGTCACCCGTCCAGACTTCCTCGAGCGACTCCTTGGTCAGGTCACCGACTTCAACCCGAATGAACGGGCAGAAGTACGCTTTTCCGCTGAATGACACGCGGGCGTAAAGAAATGGATACAGGCACCGGCCTTCGAGCGGCGCGCCGGGTGTGTAGTAGTTCTGGACGATGGACTGGCGGACCTTGGGCCGCATGTCGAATCTGATTCCTCGCTCGCGGCAGCGGGCGATGAGCCGGTCGACCTGCACCTGCACGCGCGCGGCATCGATGCCGGGGTCCGACGTGACGAACGTCGAAATCGCCTCGGCGTTTGGTGCGCCGGTCAGGCGGACCGTTTCCTCGACTTCCTCCGGCGTGCTGAACATCAGATGGTTGAGACCGATAGCATCGACGCCGAGTTCCTCGGCAACGCCGACCATCTCGTGCAGCGCGTCGAGGGTCTCGTGCGCGACGGTGGTGTTGATGCTGATGCGCAGCGGTGCATGAGCTTTACGGGCGGCTGCCTGCAGATTCCTCAAACCGGCGGCGGTGCGTTCGAATGTGCCCTTCACGCCGCGCGCCTTGTCATGCATCTCGCCCGGACCGTCGATCGACACGCTGATGTGCTTGATGAATCCGCGGCTCGCCAGATCCGCGAGCGCTTTCGCGCGCTCCGGGTTGATGATCGTGCCGTTCGTCGTCAGGTAGCCGCAGACGTAGCCCTTGCCCTGGAACACCTCCATGACGTCCAGGATGTCCTTGCGCATGAAGATCTCGCCGCCAGTCAGGCTCACCTGCAGGCCTTGCTGCGCCGGAAACGCACGCTTCAGCGTCTCGATCGGCAGCTCCTGCCGCCATTCGCCCTCGATGTTGAGGAGCGCGCCGACGTAGCAGAACTCGCACGTCAGGTTGCACCGCATCGTGGCCTCGTAGACGAGGCCCATGGGCAGCGGATCGGCTCGGCCGGTGCCGTCTTTGATGAAGCGGCCGACCGTGTGCTCGTGCTTGCGCCGGCGCAGCAGGGCATGAGCGCGCCGGGCGAGCGGCAGCGCGCGGGCCTGATCGACGACGGCGCGTTTCAGCGTGGCGAGGAGCGTCAACGGGGCAGCTTCCAGATTTCGAGGCCCGGGCCCGGGCGCTCGAGCGCGGGGTGCCAGGG
>DATNEY010000039.1:0-70724 GCA_035606665.1 Vicinamibacterales bacterium
TCTCTTGGCATTGAATTCAGCTTCCAGCGTCCAGCTGGCAGCTTCCCGCTCTCGCTTCTTCAGTCTTTCCTGATGGCTTTTCTCACGGCTCGCGGGGCCCCACCCCGCTCGCTCGCGCTCGGCGGCTTCGCGCCTCGCGCGGGCCGCAGGCGCGCTCTACCACCGATAATGCGCGAACGCCTTGTTGGCTTCCGCCATACGGTGTGTGTCCTCGCGCTTCTTCACCGCGCCGCCGCGCAGGTTGGCCGCATCGAGCAGTTCGTTGGCCAGCTTCTCCTGCATCGTCTTGCCGTCGCCACGAGCGCGGGCAAAGCCCACCAGCCAGCGGATGCTCAGCGACAGCCGGCGGTTGGGATTCACCTCGACCGGCACCTGATAGTTCGAGCCGCCGACGCGCCGCGATTTCACCTCGAGCGCGGGCTTGACGTTCTCGACCGCCTTCTTGAACACCTTCAACGGATCGTCGCCAGTCTTTTCCTGGATCGAGGAAAGCGAGCCGTACATGATCTGCTCGGCGGTGCTGCGCTTCCCGTCGCGCATCAGCGTGCTGATGAACTTGGTCACGAGCGCGCTGCTGTAGAGCGGGTCCAGCGGCGCTTCGCGTTTCGGAATCTCTCGTCGTCGTGGCATTTTCAGTTTCCAGTTACCAGTTGCCAGTTACCAGTTCTTTGAGAGTCGCCAGCTTTCCATCTCCGCCTTCCCTTCACTGGATACTGGAGACTGGAAACTGATAACTCGCTATGACTTCGGGCGCTTCGCTCCGTACTTCGATCGCCCCTGTTTGCGTCCTTGAACACCAACCGCGTCGAGCGTGCCGCGAACCACGTGGTAGCGGACGCCCGGCAGATCCTTCACACGGCCACCGCGAATGAGCACCAGCGAGTGCTCCTGCAGGTTGTGGCCGACGCCCGGGATGTACGTCGTCACCTCGATGCCGTTCGTCAGCCGGACGCGCGCGACCTTGCGCAGCGCGGAATTCGGCTTCTTCGGGGTCTGGGTGAAGACGCGCACGCACACGCCGCGCTTCTGCGGGCTGCTCTGCAACGCCGGGCTCTTTGTCTTGCTCAGGACGGCTTCGCGTCCGTTGCGAACCAGCTGGCTGATTGTTGGCACTGTCGGCCCTCTCGCTTCAATAAAACGGCAAACACCAAAACGCGCCGCGCACGCGCCTGCGGCGGCGTTTGGTTTCGTCCCCGGCCTGGGAGCGCGATGCTCGGCGCCGAAAACATTCCCCCTATTGCTGAACTCAGCCATGTCGATCGATATGCAACGCACGTGGTGCATCGCACCGATCGCTCGGAATCAACCAGGAAGCAGTGCTTCTGCTGGACGCGGGCCTAGATAGGGTGTCCTAAGCCCGTAAGAACCTTGCGAGAGTAGCATTTACAAACGAAAACGGTCAAGGCCCGCGGGCGGGCGCGGGTGCTAGGATGCCGCGCATGACGCGCCAATCCCTCGCAGTACGCCTGTCCCTGGGCCTACTCGCCGCCGGAATCCTCGCACCTCTTGGGGTACTCGCGACCAGCCAGACCGCCTCCGGACCTAGATTCGAGGTCAGTTTCACGGCCGGCGTGCACGGCGGACCGGTGACGGGCCGGATCTACGTGGCAATGAGCCGGTCAAATGACCGACAAAGCCCAATTCAGCAGGCCAGCCCGACCGGGGCACCCTTGTTTGGCGTCGCAATCGAAGGCTTGAGCCCCGGCCAAACCGCTGTGGTAGATGGATCCGCCTTTGGCCATCCCCTGCGGACGCTCAGGGACCTGCCCGCCGGCGACTACTGGGTCCAGCCTTTCGTGAACGTCTATACGAGGTTCCCCCGGGCGGATGGACACACCGTGTGGCTGCACATGGACCAATGGGAGGGCCAGAACTGGAAGTCCTCTCCAGGCAACATCTTCGGCGACCCCGTCAAAGTCACAATCGGCCCCGGCGCGGTTGCCCCGATTCGGCTCGTGGCAGACAAGCTGATTCCCGCGATCGCACTGCCGGCTGACACGCCGCAAGTGAAGCGAATCAGGATCCAGAGCGAGATCCTGACCAAGTGGTGGGGACAGCCAATCTATCTCGGCGCGACGATCCTCTTACCCAAAGGCTACGAAGCCAACCCTGCTCAGAAGTACCCAATCGTCTATCACCAGGGGCACTTCTCACTCGGCGCGCCCGGCGGCTACGGCCGCGACCAGGCATTCACCAAGTACTGGGACGGGGACGGCACGCCGCGGATGCTCTACGTCACGATTCAACATCCCTCGCCGTACTACGACGATTCGTACGGAGTGAATTCTGAAAACAACGGGCCGTTCGGCGACGCCATCACAAAAGAGCTGATGCCGGCCGTCGAAACCCAGTTCCGCGCGATTCGCGAGCCCTGGGCGCGCATCCTTACTGGTGGATCGACGGGAGGATGGATTGCGCTCGCCCATCAGATTTTCTATCCCGATCTCTACGGCGGCACGTTCTCGCTCTGCCCGGACGGTGTCGACTTCCGCTATCACCAGATCGTCAACATCTATCAGGATCCGAACGCGTATTGGATCGAGCGCGACTGGATGAAAATCGAACGTCCCAACCAGCGCCGGCCCGACGGCAACATTCAGTCGATGATGAAGGACGAGAACTGGTACGAGCTGGTCGTTGGCGACAAGTCACGAAGCGGCGGCCAGTGGGATATCTGGGAGGCGACCTACAGCCCGGTCGGTGCGGATGGCTACCCCAGGCGGCTGTG
Organism: Vicinamibacterales bacterium; assembly: GCA_035606665.1. Lineage (GTDB taxonomy): Bacteria > Acidobacteriota > Vicinamibacteria > Vicinamibacterales > SCN-69-37 > DASUGC01. Next base: position 2,729 of record DATNEY010000039.1, read on the forward strand.
GGACAAACAGACGGGCGTCATCGACAAGACGGTGGCGGAGGCCTGGAAGAAGTACGACCTGCGCGAGACTCTCGAGAAGAACTGGACCGTGCTTGGTCCCAAGCTCGCCCACAAGCTGAACGTGTACATCGGAGACATGGACTCGTACTTTCTCAACATGGGCGTCCGCTTGCTCGACGAATTCCTGAAGCAGCGCGCGAAGGACCCGCCGTTCAGCGGCGAGATCGTGTTTCAGCCGATGGCGCCGCACTGCTGGGGTCCGCGCGGACAGGATCTGCATGAAAACATGGCGGCCTTCATCGTCAAGCACGCGCCGCCGGGGGCGGATACGAGCAATTGGCGACGGTGACTTCTCCTCAGACACACACGGAGATCACCAAGGGAAGGAAGAGAGCACCAAGGAACTGGTTTTGAAAACCAAAACCTTCGTGGTCTCGCTATCCCTTAGTGATCTCCATGTGTGTCCGAGGATCTATCGTGACCTCGAATTCACGTCGAAGTACGACCGCAGCAGTCCGAGCTGGAAGTCCCGGTTGAAGGCGCGGATCGGATAGAGCGCCGTAGCGCGGCCGTCGGTCCACGTCTTCGATCCGCCGTATCCGAATCGGGCCGACACCGACCTGATGAACGTGCTGCGGTCATCGACCGGCAGCGCGGCCACATTCTTTGCGAACGCCTCGAAGAGGCCGTCCTGGAAGAGGTACTGCTCGACGTTGGAGACGTAGAACGCGCTTACGGGAACGGCTCGCGCCCGGGCCCAGCGCCCGACAGCGCGGATGGCCTTTGGCCCGGCGAAGTTGCCCATGACCGGGATGATCAGGTTCTTCTCCTCCATCGACTTGATGAACCTGAAGTTGTCCTCGGAGGCCAGATAGCTCTGCGCCGTGCCGTCCATGTCCGTCTGGAGGATCATCTCTTCGTAGGTCGGGAACCCGCCGCCACCGCGCGTTCCGTTGAAGCCCGACATGATGGTCGAGTACCGCAGAGCCGGGCCCTGCCAGAAGAATGCGAAGTAGATGGTCTCGAGCTGCTCCAGATCGGCGGCTGACAACGCAAATCCGCGCGACTTCGTGAGGTGATCGACGATGGCGCGCAGGTTGCGGCGGTACAGCTCGTCACTGGTGGCCACGTGCGCGTAGGCGGCGAATAGATCCGTGACGGACGCCGTCGACTTGATCCCCGCCGGCCGCGGCTTCGAGAACAGCCGTGAAACGAAGTCCGCGCGGTCGTCAGACAGCTCGAAGACCGCCTTGTACATCAGATGTTGGAGCAGATTGCCGCGGCGGATGTCGACAATGAAGGCGATGCGGGGCCGGGTGGCAATGATGTAGGTGAAGTTCTGGTCCGGCGCGACGCCCATGTACACGCCGCCCGGCCGCGACACTTGCCGAAGCTCCGGCAGAACGTACTGATAGGTGTGTTCGTTCGAAACCAGATTCTCCGAGCGGAACGACCCGGCGGGCTCCGAGAGGTCAACGGAGAGTTTCCAGAAGTCCGCGTTGGACAACGCAGCCGGAACGGCCTCCGGGGCGACCTGCGCGGCAAGACCGGACACCAGCAGAGCGACTAGTGCCAGAACTGGACCGTACCCCGGTACGGTCCCGCTCCGCCCCTGACCTGACCCCATATCTACATCTACCGTCGCCTGGACAATACGTCGTAGTAGTTCGTGATGAGCCCGGACTGGTGCGCGGCAACCATGTCCTGCATCGAATCGAGCAACATCACGACCCGCGAGCTGTAGTTGGTGCTGACGCAGTTGTTGAAACAGGAACGGATGAGCGTGCTCGTGTCATCGAGCGGCATCGCGGCCACATTGGACGCGAAGGCATCCCAGATCCGATCCTGAAACAGGTACTGCTCGACGTTCGACGTATAGAACGTGGTGACTTTCGCGCCGCGCGCCTTGACCCACGCGCCGATCGCCTTCAGGGTCTTCGGGCCGCCGAAGTTGCCGATGGTCGGCACGATCAGATTGTTCTGCTGCATCGTCCGGACCGTACGATACGCCTCCTCGGTCGCGAGATAGGCGCGGGCGACGCCCGCCGAGTCCGTCGCCACCTGCAGTTCCGCAAACGATGGATAGCGCGTGCGCCCGATCGGCGAGCTGGCGTATTGCAGGAACGGGCCCGAAGAGTAGAAATTGCTGAGGATGTACTCGATGCCGCTCGCATCCATCTCCGTCAGCGGGAACCCGCGTGTCTTCTTCAGATGCGTCAGGATCGCCGCCATCGTTTCGTCGAACATCTTCCGCGTCGCCGTCACGTTCTCGAATGCCTGAAACAGCTGATCCGGAGTCGACTTCGCCGACGCGCCGTCCGGCCGGGCGCGCGAAAAGAGCTTGCTGAGGAACGTGGCGCGATCCGGCGAGAGTTCCATCAGCGCCTTGTACATAAGGTGCATGTGGAGGTTGCCCCGGCGGATGTCCGGAACGAACGCGATCGCCGGCTTGAGCGTCGCGATGTACGTGAAGTTCTGATCGGGCCCCACGCCGACGTACACGCCGCCGGGCTTCACCGTCTTCTGAAGCTCGGGCAGGATGAACTGGAATGTGTCTTCGTTAGAAACCAGATTGTCGGACCGGAACATGCCGTCCGGCTCGGCGAGATCCGCGACGAGCGCGCGGAACTCCACATCGGAAAGCTTCCCGGGAAGGCCCGCCTGCGCTTGAAACGCCGGCGCGAGCACGCCTGCGGCCAGGACGATTGCCAGCGCAATCACCGGCCACCTTCGCACCATCGGCGCGTCGGCGAGCCACGATCCGGACTTTGTTGAAACGGGCACGGCTGCCCTATCTGACGAGGGCCGGGCTCAGGCGGCCTGCGCAGGCACGGGTTTCGCTGAACATCGAACCCAGGCCATTCGTGAGGCCGCTGCCGCCGCCGCCCCCACCCTGGAACGAGCGGATGAATGTGCTCTTCTCGTCGAGCGGCATCGACGCCACGTTCGCGCAGAAGAGCCCCCAGATGCCGTCCTGATTGAGGTACTGCTCGACATTGGAGAGGTACATCGCCGCGACGGTCGCGCCGTGATCGCGCACGTACTTCCCGACGGCACGCAGCGCCTTCGGGCCGCCGAAATTTCCGACGACTGGAACGAAGAGATTCTTCTGATGCAGGTCCTTCAGGACCTTGAACGTCTCTTCGCTCGTGAGATAGCTGCGATTGACGTTGTTCCCATCGGTCGCAACCATCAGGTCGCCGTAGCTCACCATGTTGCCGCCACGGCCGCCGTTGGATGCCGTGGACGAGCTGTAGTTGATCGCCGGCCCGTACCAGTAGAAGCTCCAGTACACGTACTCGATACCGTCCAGGTCTTCCTTGGACAGCGGCAGGTTGCGGGTCCTGGTCAAGTGATCCTGGATTGCCTTGAGGTTGGCCTTGTACTCCGCATCCGGACTCGTTGGGATGTTCCAGAACGCATTGATGATTTCGCTGGCCGTGCTCTTGTCCGTGAGCCCGGCCGGGCGCTTCTTGTTGAACAGCATCGCGACGAAGTCCGCGCGGTTGCTGGTCATCTCGAACAGCGCCTTGTACATAAGGTGCATGTGGAGATTGCCGCGCCGGATGTCCGTGATGAAGACCATCTTCGGTTTCAGCGCCGCGATGTAGGTGAAGTTCTGCTCGGGACCGACGCCGAGATACACGCTGTTCTGGCGGCTTCGTACCAGCAGATCGGGAATGACCCACTGCAGCCAGATTTCGTTTGAAACCAGATTGTCCGATCGGAAGTACCCGTTCGGCTCCGAGAGATCCTCGCTCAGCCGCCAGAACTCCACATCGGTGAGCCTGGCCGGCAGGGTATCGGCGGCCGCAGCCGCTGCCTGTCCGGCCGCGTGCACCCGGGCGCCCGACGGCAGCGCGGCGGCCAGGCCGGCCACGATTCCGAGAACAAGAACGACGCGGCGTATGCGCATAGGCTCGCAGGCCCCTTTTCTAGAAAGCTACCTGAAATTACGCACGCGCTCGAACGCGCGCTTCAGTTCCTCGATCTTCTCAGGCGACCCGGTAAACAGGCCCTCCGGGAACTTGGTCGCATGGGAGATCATCTCGGCGTAGATCGGGCCGCTCTGATACAGATTCAGACCAAGACCCGCGAGGTACTGCAGCCGCAGGTTCCGGTCGCGGTTGATCTGAACGTCCGCGAGCCAGGGCGCCAGATCGGACGGCTGTCCGGCATACGTCGCGAACAGGTCGGTGATCGATCCGAAGCCCGTCTCCTGCAGTGACTGCGCGACCTGTGCGAATTCCTGGCTCTGGTACTTGGCTTCCATCGCGTCGAGGTCGATCTTGATGGGTTCCAGCTGACCCATGAGCACGAGATCGTAGCCCTGGCCGTTGTTCGTGTTGCCCCAGACGACGCTGTTCGGGAACGCCTTGAAAAAGGTGCCGATCTCGCTCTTGACCGCTGCTTCGTTGCTCTCATAGAGCTGAACGAACAGGGTCACCACGCCGCCGGGATTGAGCTTCTTCTTGACGAGCTCAAAGAACTCTTCGGTGTAGAGCGTCGCGGCTCCCTTGACCCAGGGATCGAGCGGATCCGACGTGATGGCATCGAACTTCTGATTGGTGGTCAGCAGGAAGTGCCGGGCGTCGTCGATATGGATGGTGACCTTCTTGTTCGGCGGCGCGCCTCTTTCGTCGCCGACCACCGAATAATTGTGCATCCAGAAGTACCTGGCGACCGATCGCGGGACCAACGGTTCGATCTCGGCGATCGTCATCGTCTTCACGCGCGGACCGATGCTGACGGCGCCCGCGGTGACACCGGCGCCGCACCCGATGACGAGGGCGTTGCTCGGCGTACTCGGAATCAAGTGCGTCAAATGCCCGAGCATGCGCTGGAGGCGCATGTCCTGCGGCTCGCTCGACGCCTGAACCTTGCCGGCGTTGTGGTAGTTCCGCACGCCGTTTGACATCTCCGAGACCGCGACGGACGCATTCAGTCCTTCTTCGGCATAAATAATGTTGCTGAGGCCCACCCACGTCGCCGAGTACCGGCCATAAGCGATAAGAAGCCGCGGCAGGTCCGGCACGGTCCGGGCCAGCAATCCAGCACCAGCGGTGGCCACCACCAGAAGTACTGTTGGTCCCCAGTTGAGTTGACCGCGGCCTGTCTCACCCGCCGCGACTGGCGCGAGCAGCATCAACGCCGACACCGCGGAGAAGACGATGAGCACCTGCATCGAGGTGTGCGTGCCGAGCCACGTCACGAGCAGGAGTCCGCTCGCAACGGAACCGAGGATCGCACCGACGGTGTTGGCTGCGTAAACGCCGCCCACCAGACGGCCGGGGTCTTGGCCGGGGGCTGCGACGGCCGCGAGGGCCAGCGGAAAGCTCATTCCCCACAGAATCGCTCCAGGCAACACGACCCAGAGGCAACGAACGAGATCGATCTGGAAGGTGAACCAGGGATCAACGTTCTGAGGATTGATTGGCCAGTACGGCATCGAGGCCATGAGCATGTAGCCCGCCCAGGCCAGCGCGCCGCACAGCATCATCTGCGCCCAGCCCAGCGCCATGCGTGGGTTGTCCGTTGTTCTCGCGATGCCCGCGCCAATGCTGCTGCCGATGCCGAGACCAAACAGGAAGCCGCCGAGGATCAGCGAGAAGGTGTACGCGGTCGCTCCAAACGTCAGCGACAGAAGCCGCGTCCACAGCACCTGCGCGGCGAGCGCGGTGAAGCCGGACATCGCGATCGCGATATAGACCGTGCGTGCTCCCGGCGCGCGGCGGACGTCGCCCGTCTCGGCTTCCGGCGCGGCGCCTGGTGTGATTCTCGAGAGCAGGAGGCCGAGCAACGCCACTGTCACGTTGAGCGCGACGGCGACGTACGACGCGATCGCCATGTCGAACACGCGCAGCAGGTAGAAGCCGGCGAGCAGGCTGCCGATGACCGCGCCGCCGATGTTGCCGCCGTAGAAATAGCCCAGCCATGCCACACCAGAGGGCGTGGTCTTGACCCAGCGGGACACGGCCGGAAGCGTTGCTCCCATCATGAACGTCGGCGGCAACAGGCAGATCGCCGCGACGATGGCGCGGACGGCGATGTGACCGCCGCCGATCCAGACGTAGAGGCCATTGACGAGCGGCATGCCGAACAGGAGGATCAGGCCCATGAAGCCGATTCCCAGCTCGAGGTACGCGTAGATCTTCAGCGGATGGTGGTTTCCGCCGACGTACCGGGGCAGGAGGTAACTGCCAAGGCACATGCCGCCCATGAACGTGCCAAGGAGCACGCCCAGCGACACTGAGGACGACCCGATGACGAGCTGCAGAAGCTGGAACCACACAACTTCATAGATCAGAGCCGCGCAGCCGCTGCCGACGAACAGCAGCAGCATGGCGGGCAAGTACTTGCGGATCGGGTCGTTCTGAGCGGCATTCCGGTCGTTCATAAGTCCGGGGATCGTATTACAAACGACGGGAACGACGCGAACAAATGGGACGACGCGAATTGGCGGCTTCCCGCGCTAGCGGATCCGAAACACCAGATCGGAGCGTGTCTTTGCGCCGTCAGGGCGCTCGGCGGAGATGCTGAGGAGGTAAGAGCCCCGCGTGAGTTTCTCCAGCGGCAGGGCCAGTTGGAACGGCGCGCTCCGGCCGGCGTCGAACGACGAGGCCGCAATTTCACCGGCCTGCTCCCAGACCTTCTGGTCCGAGACGTTGATGATCTGAGCCATCGTCTTCAGCGCGGCAGGCGGCGCGGTACCTCCCTGGTTGACGCGCGTGTACGCCAGCAATGTGTCAGCAGGCGCGAAATCCCTGAGCGTAGTCGGCACGATTGGAAACAACGGCGCGAGCACGTCAGATTGACCGGCGGTCCGGGGCGTGCCAAGGACGATGTTCGACAGCGCGACGTTCCGCCGGGCCAGATCCGGCACCTCGAGATCGGCGTACACCGTCCCGCTCGCGTCGAGGGACTGACTGGTGGCATTCAGCCGCAGCTCGTACCTGCCAGGCGCCAGTGAGAACTTCTGGAACACCTCGTAGCGCAACTGATCGGTCGTCGCGGGCGGTAAGGCGATCGCCAGCTTCTCCTGTGTCGGCGGTCCGGGACTTCCCCGTTCGTCATAGATCGTCCGGATGAGCGTCAGCGTATCCGCGCCGGAAATCCTGGTACCAGGCGTGCGGACCGCGAGGATGACGCCGATGTCGACCGACTTACCATCCGCTGACTGCCCGATGGGAATCGCCTGGACCCGCAACGCGAGCGCTGCGGCGCTCGACATGCCCGTGAGTCCCAGTTCACTCGGCGGCGGCGCGGTTTCCCCATCGCGCCGACCGGACTCGTCGGGCGCATAAAACCCCGATCGTGTCCGCACGGTGAGGCTCGGCTTGTTGACCTTCACCTCAATCCGTCTGAACTTTCCGTCGGGCTGGCCATTCGACGTCTGATAGCCGACGAGGTAATAACTCGTTGCCTCGACGAGCAGGCGGTCAATCTCGTAGCTCAGATCGTTCGTATTGACGATCGCCCTGGCGCCGGTGTGATCCGCGGTGATTTCCAGAAAGTCCCGCCGCACCCTCGCCGCCTTGCCCGCGGCTTCCATGGGCATGGTGTACTCCGCCGGACGGCCGCCGCGACGAATGGGATTCTGGAGGTACCGGGAGTAGCCGTCGTAGCCTGCGGGATCGATCGAATGGATGTTCACGTTCGCCTGCTGCGCCCGACGGAACACATCCTTCATGATGCTGCTGAGCTCACCGGGACAACCGCGCGTATCGGCGAAGGTCATCGGCAGTCCGATACTCACGAGAATCACGGTTTTGCGGCGATTGGGCACCGCCGCCAGGCGCGAGACGACCGTATCCAGTGTCGGAACGGTGGGTTGTGAGCGCTGGCAGTCGTTGCGCATGAGAGCCGGCGCGAACCGCTGGGGCATGTCGCCGCCGCCGGGACCGGGCCCCATCGGACGCGACTCGATCCACTTGACCTCCGGCGGATCGAACTTGTCGATTGCGGCGAGCAGCTTCTGACGATCGCTGGTGAAGTCCTGTGTCTTGCCCGCCTGCTGCGGAAAGATAACCGCGGCCACGTCCGACGGGCTCAATGCATCGACGAGGTACCGGCCAACCGCCCGCGAGTTCAGGATCATCTCGTGGTCGTCGAACGGAATGTTCCAGTCGTCCATGACGATCGCCACGAACCGGCCATCCCCCGCCATGTCGGTGAGATCGTTGGCCGAGACATCCGGCGTCACCATCCGCATCCAGGCACTGGGCGTCGGATCCTGCTCGGCGGCCGCCATCTCGGTCACGGCCACGATGCGCTGGGCCTTGCCGTTCTCCATGACGGTGAAGTTGTCGGCCTGGAGTCCGCGCACGGGCTTGCGGTCCTTGTCGAGGACCGAGACATCCAGACGGATGACATCGACACCGGTGCGAAAGACAGGCTGTTGCTGCTGGGGTGGCGGCGCTGTGGATTGCCCCTGCTGCGCGTGCGCAAGCAGGCTCACGCCGACGACGAGGGTGCCGGCGGCGACGAGGACTGAACGCATCAGAGTACGACCAGTCTACAACCTGACCGGTGGGCCCGAAGGCTCGCCTACGCAGGCCGGCCGTCGAGGGCCGGCGATTAGTCGAAGGCCCGGTACGTGAAGTCGCGGAACCGGACTTCACCGCTCCCCGCGGCATAGATCGCCGGGCAGAGGCTCAAGAACTCGTAGGCAACGTTGTGGTGATACCCAGAGACCTCGATGACCCGGTCGTACCGGTGCCAAGTGACGCCGTCCGTGCTGTAGTGAATCGAAACGATGTGGTGATCGTTACGAAGCCGGATGCGGAGGCGGCGATCGACGCCGTCGAGCCGCGCCTGCGGCCGATCCAATCCGTAGCTATGCATGATGGTGTTGCTGTCGGAGAACCCGAGACCGGCATAGAGGCGGCTGCTGTAGAAAAGGAGCAGCCCGGCTGTCGTGCCGGGGCTCCGTTCGATGTCGATGCTGATTTCGTACGCGTGATCGCCGGCGATCAGGCTCAGCGGCGCTGAGTCGGCCGGACCGGTCCCCTTCCCCGCGAGGACGAGGCTGCCCTGGTCATAGCGATAACGGCCGGTGTCGGCCGCGCCACCCTTATAGAAGCCCCAGAGCGTGCCCATCCGGTTTCTCGAGAAATCGTCGGAGAGCGATTGCCCGTGCGGGACCGCCGTTCCACCGGCGGGCTTTCGAATTGGCTGACTGGCGCCCGCGGCCGTCGCACGGAACCATCCGTCAGCCGTCCACTCGATGGGCTCGAGTAGCGTCTGCCGTCCCAGCGTGTAGAAGCCGCTCTCGTACGCGTGGTACACGATGAACCACTTGCCATCCGGCGCCTCGACGAGCGTGCCGTGGCCCTTGGACCACCATCGCTCGGCCGCGGACTTCGTACGAAGGATCGGATTGTTGGGAGCGTTCTCCCAGGGTCCGTCGATCGATCGCGATCGAGCGGCGACCACCATGTGCCCGGTCGGCGGTCCGGCGGTGCCGCCCTCGGCCAGCACCATGTAGTAGTACGCGCCGCGCCGGATGATCTTCGGGCCCTCCTGAGCGAAGGCTTCGACGACCCAGTCCTCGGGATACTTCCAACCGTCGTAGACCTTCACCTGCGGTCCCGTCACGCTCAGACCATCGTCGGCGAGTGGCACGCGGTAGCCCGCGCTGAGAAACAGGTACCTGCGTCCGTCCGCGCCGACGGCGTGTCCTGGATCGATACGGCTGATCCCGAGGTTGACGGGCTTGCTCCACGGTCCACGGATGTTGTCGGCCCAGATCACGTAGATCGCGCGCTCGGGCGTCACCGCGGGGAAATAGATGAAGTAGCGATTGTTGTGCTTGACCAGATCCGGCGCCCAGACGGAGCCGATGTTCTCAAAGAGCGCGGGGCCGATCGGTTCCCAGTTGATGAGATCCCGCGAGTGCCAGATGACGAGACCGGGATAGGCGTCGAACGATGAGAATGTCAGGTAGTAGTCAGAGCCGTCCTTGAGAATCGACGGATCGGGATGATCGCCCGGCATGATTGGGTTCACGTAGTACCCGTTGCCGCGATCGGCCTTGCGCTGTCCTTCGATGCCACGCGCTGGGGAAACGCCCGGACGCTGCGCCGCGGCCGCGAACAGGCCTGACAGCACGAGCACGCCGACAACCCGGTGGCTGCGCACGAGACTGGATCTACGGAATGAGGAAGCGGCGCAGAGCCGGCACGCCGGCGATGAGCTCGCGCGTGACCATCGCCGAAAAGACGTCGGCGCCCTCGCGCCCGAGATGGGTGTAGTCGAATGCCAGTTTCGGATCGCCCAGCGAATCCATCGTAGCGGGCGCCGGCGTCGCCGAAGGCGTGGGAGCCGGGGCCGCCGCGATCGTGGTCCCGGTCTGGAGAGCCGCCGCGATTTCCGGCGATGGAGACAGCTGAGCGAATCGCGCTGACAGCACCGGCCCGAGTGCCTGAACGGCCGCCGCCGAGTCTGTGTTCAAATCCATCACGGGCGTTCTGGTTTCCGCCCCAACCTTCTTGATCGCATCCGCCCACGGTACGAGATCGTTTGTCAGCTTGCCGTCCTTGAACTGACGCCGCGTCAAAGGCGTGACCAGAATCGGCGTCGCTCCCTTCGCGCGCGTCTCCCGAACATACCGGGTCATGTTGCCGGGAAACTCGGTGGCCAGATCCGTCGATCGGCCGGGTTTACCGGGCTGGTCGTTGTGGCCAAACTGAATCAAAACGTAGGTCGCCGAAAAGCCCGGCGTCGACATTTCGTTCAGCGCCAGCTGCCACGACCCTTCCGCGACGTAGCTCGACGACGAACGTCCGCCACGCGCGAGATTGACGCACGCGGCAAACGACGTGAGGTGGTGCGCGCAGAAGGAACCGCCCCATCCCGACCCTGCCTGCATCGTCGAGTCGCCGATGAGAATGACTTTGATCGCCATGATTGCTTCCGCCTGCGCCTGAGCGGACGCCCAGTCCGGCTCCGTTGAAGGTGCAAGCAACGCGGCCATCAGCATCGCAGCGAGCAGGCGCATGCATCCGAAGTGTACCCTGCCCTTGCGGTAGCATCGCTGCGGCCGTGCGCGTCCTGCTCACCTCGATTGGCTCCTTCGGCGATCTCAATCCGTACATCGGACTGGGCCTGGCGCTGAAGGAGCGCGGCCATCAGCCGGTCCTGGCGGTCTCGAAGTTCTATCAGCAAGCGGTGGAGTCGGCGGGACTCGAGTGCCGTCCGGTCGGCCCCCCTGGCGATCCGTCGGATCAGGAGACGATCCGCAGGATCATGGACCCGATTTGGGGCGCGCAGTTTCTGATCCGCGATCTGCTGATGCCGACGCTCGACGATGCCTACGAGGATCTGCTTCACGCCGCCCGCGACGCCGACGTGCTCGTCTCGCATCCATTGACCTTCGCGGCGCCGCTGGTCGCTGAAACACTGCAGCGGCCATGGGCCGGCGCGATGCTGGCGCCCATCAGTTTCTTTTCCAGAATGGATCCTCCGGTCGTCCTCGCAACCCCCACCGCCTCATGGGTTCATCGCCGTTGGCCGCATCTCTCTCGAATGCCTATCGCCGTCGGCAGACTCGTATCGCGACCGTGGGGCAAGCCGCTGCACGCAATGAGAAAGCGTCTCCGACTCAGGCCGTGCGGCCACGTACTCTACGAGGCGCAGGTCTCACCACATCTCAATCTCGCGCTCTTCTCACGTGTGCTCGCGCAGCCGCAGCCCGACTGGCCTGTCCAGACCGTCGTTACCGGCGCGGTGCAGTACGACGCCGTACAGGGTGGCGTGTCGAAGGAGCTGTCGGCCTTTCAGGACGCCGGCCCGCCGCCCGTCGTCTTTACCCTCGGCAGCGCGGCCGTAGACGTGAAGATCGCGCCTCGCTTCTACGAGGTCAGCGCCGCCGCCGCGAAGGCACTCGGCGTTCGCGCAGTACTTCTCGCCGGTCGATCGGCGGCCAAGGCTCCGGCGCTCGCTTCACCCGACATCTTTGTTACCGACTGGGCGCCTCATTCCGATGTGTTCCCTCGCGCGGTGGCGGTGGTCCATCATGGCGGAGCCGGAACGCTCCACACCGCGCTCGCCGCCGGACGGCCGACAATCGTCGTCCCATTCGCGCACGACCAGCCCGACAACGCGTCGCGCCTCGAACGGCTCGGGATCTCCCGCACGATCTTCCCCCAGAACTACACGATTGCACGCGTCGTGAAGACGCTCCGTTCGCTACTGGATGATGGCGGCGCTGCCGAGCGGGCGCGCGCGACGGCGGAGATCGTCAGAGCCGAGCGCGGCGGAGAGTCCGCCGCCAGAGCGATCGAACGACTGGCTTCGTAGGGGGTTCACGCGAGCCTGAGAGGGCTGTCTTCCTGTAAGCTCACGGCTGAAAGGACCACGGATCCCGTGCACCGATCAGCCCTGGCGGCAGTCTGGACGTTCGCGTTCCTGGCAGTCTTGCTCCTGATCGGGATTCATGCACAGCAGACCGTGTTCCGCTCAAGCGTCGACAGCGTTCTGCTCGACGTCTTGCCCACCGAGCGCGGCCGCATCGTCACCGACCTTCGTCCGTCGGAGGTCGAAGTTCGCGACAACGGAGTGCTGCAGTCCGTCACGTCCTTGTCAAACGAAGCCTCGTCGCTGGGCGTGTTTCTGCTGCTCGACACGAGTGGCAGTCTGACGCTGTGGGATCTCGAGCATCTTCATCGGGGCGCAGATTCGCTTGCATCCCTCCTGCGCCCGAGCGACCAGTTGAATCTCATTACTTTTTCCCAGACCGTCCGGCTTCATGGCGTGCGCACCGCCTCCACGCTGGATGCCGCGTTTTCCGGTCTCGAACCAGCGGGCACTACCGCGCTCAATGACGCCCTCGCGGCTGGGTTCCGGCTCGCCGATCGCGGCACCAACGTCCGCCCGGTGGTGATTGCGTTGAGCGACGGACGCGATACGGCGAGCTGGCTGACGGCAAAGGACGTGAACGACGCAGCCAGGATGAGTTGGGCATCGTTCTTCGGTGTCACGCCGACGGTGATGCCGGCTCCGCTGCTCGAGGACCTTGCGCAGCTCACCGGCGGCAACGTCGTCAAGCTGACGGACGACATGACGACGCTTTCGGCAGTGTTCAGGCAGATCCTGGAGCGGCTGCGGCAGCGCTACCTCGTGTCATTCACGCCGACGTCGTCCACTGCCGGCTGGCATGAGCTCGACGTCCGGGTGAAGCGATCCAGCATCACGGTGCTGGCGCGCCGCGGATACATGCGGAAATGACTCGAGCCCTGCCAATAGCAGTGCTGCTGGTGGCGATGGGCCTGGCGGCGAGCTCGTCGCCGCAATCACCGGCATCCCAGCAGTCTCCGCCTCAAGCCGTATTTCGAGGCGGCGTCGATCTCGTCACGATCGATGTCACCGTCGTCGACAAGGACGGCCGTCCGGTAAAGGGTCTGACCGCGGAAGACTTCACCGTCAAGCTCGAGGGCCAGGTCAGGCCCGTACGGGCGCTCGACTTTCTGGAGTTCGGCTCCGCGCACGGTTCTCGGACGCCGACGCCGCGCCAGACGTCGAACCGATCGGCGACATCCGCTGGCGGTGGCCGCGTGATTGTTCTCGTATTCGACGACCTCTCGTATCCGGCGGGTCGTGGCAAGCTTCAGTTGGCTGCCGCAGAACGCATGCTGTCGAAGTTCGACGCCGACGACTTGATCGGTTTTTCAACAACGAGCGGCCTCGGTCCCGCCATCAATCCGACGACCAACCGCTCCGTCCTTGTGGCTGCCCTGCACGACAAACGAGTGATCGGACGGTTCGACGACGGTGGATCGTTTTTCAACATTACGGTCAATGAAGCGATTGAAATAGATCGTGGCCAGCCCGCCCGCACTCTGCAGCAAGTGGCGGCTCGTGAGTGTCCCGTGCTTAGTCTCGACCCCGACGTCTGCTCCCCGATGATCGAGGCACACGCCAGGAGTCTCGTCCGACAGTCGATTCACCGGGCGGCCCTCCAGCTTGCTTCGTTCAAGCACGTGATCGACGCCGTGCGATCGGCGCCGTCGCCCCGCGTCCTGGTGGCGTTCTCACGCGGCCTTGCCTTCGGCCCGGACGTTGACGTCGCGTCACAGCTCGCTCCGATATCGCAGTCCGCTGCTGAATCCAGGGTGCACTTCTATGTGCTGACTGACGCGGCCGACGACATCAATATGAGAGCGGCAACCGCGCCGAGCAACCTGGATTCGCCGGTGCAGTTTGAGTCGCTCCAGACGGCCATCCGCGATGAAGGCAGGTTTCTCATCAGCGGCATCCAGACCGTCGCATCCGCCGCGGGAGGTGAAGCATTCGTGGTGGTTGGCACGGGTGACCGTTTCATCGAGCGGATCGAGCGCGAAACGTCTGGCTTCTATCGTCTCGGAGTTGAAGCGCCCAACCTTCCAACCGTTGCGAGATTCGCGTCAGCCAGCGTGGCGGTACGGCAGCCCGGCCTGACGGTACACGTCAATCGCAAAGCACTCGTCGCAACCGCCTCGCCTGAGGCGCTGCCTGTCGAGGAGCGACTGAAGACGGCGCTCGCACGGGAGGGCTCGGCGATCGGCGTCCCGATCGCGCTGGCGGTCGCGCTTCGTCGCGATCCGGCGTCGAGTGACCTGCAGGCCGCGGTCAATGTCCAACTGCCGCAGAGTGTTCCCGGACCCGTGGTCGCCATGTTCGGCCTGGTCGATACCATGGGGCGGGTCATTCAGGCCGGACGAAAGAATGTCCCGATACCCGCGGTTGCCGGCCCGTATCAGCTCGCCTTTCCGGTCCCGGTGTCGCCGGGGACATACCGGCTGCGCTTCGTCGTCGCCGACGCGCAAGGCAACGTCGGCAGCGTGGAACATCGCCTCAACGTCTCGCTCCTGCACCTGGGTTCTTTTTCCGCGAGCGACCTTCTGACGACGTCAACCGGCGCCGATCGACAGCCGCGCTTTCTCGCGCTCGACACATTGCCCGACGGCGCCACTTCCCTGAGTGCATCGCTCGAGCTCTATCCGGACGATCCTGCGCGTGCGCCCGACGTGACGGTTCGACTGGCGCTGCTCCCCTCAGGAAAGGACACGCCGATTTACGAGCGCGAGATCACCCCGCAGCTTTCCGGCGCGACACGGATCGCCTCTGGTGAGCTGCCTGTGGCGAGTCTTTCGGCCGGTTCATATGTGATTCGCGCGACGACACTCGAGGGCGGAGTTCCGACCGGGACTGTCACGATGCCGCTCCGCAAAACTGGTGCGGCAAGCGAACCCGTTCCGGTAGACACAGCTGCGACGCTCAAGTACTTCCGGCACTGGCTCGAACTGGCGCGGGAACACACGCCGGGCCAGCTCGACGAGGCCGTCAGAGAAGTGCGGTCGTATTCGCTCAATCGGCTTGAAGGACTGCGAGGCGACCTCGAAACACTGACGACGTTGTTACGCAATCCCTACGAAGGCCGCATGCGGCGTCAGAAAGACTACACAGACGCTGAGAAACAGCTCTTTCAGGAGCTCGCGTTCGCGGAACTGGGGACGCACACCGACAATCGCCTTCTCCGTCGAATCGCGCTGCTCCACACCGATGCGGCGGTCTTGCCTGGCGCCGTCGCCTACGTCATGGATCCTTGGGCGACTGCATCTCAAGGGGTGACGGTCTCTCAAGACGGGGTGCGGATCGGTCTCGCCCGCCTCTCGCCGCATCTGCCAATCGCGCGCGCCGCCCTCGCGAGCGTTTTTCCCAGCCCAGCCGACGATGAGTGGGTTCGCGCGTGGTACCGCGCGACCACAGCCTATCTGTTCCATTCCGCCCAGATAGTGGCGCTGCCCGACCATCTCGCCGATCGGCGCAAGGCGCTGCCGGACGATGCCGGAACGACGTTTGCCGAAGCCTGTCTCTACGAGGTGTACGCATCCGATCAGATTCAGTCAGCCGCCCAGGCGGAGCGCGCTCGCGGCGGAAAAACGAACGTGCCTTCGCAGCGCGACGCGCTCCTGCGCGCACGCGTGCTTTTCGGACAAGTCGGCGCCGATGCACCGGACTATGCCGAGGCGCGCGTGCGGCTTGCGCGGACGAGCCTGAGGCTCGATGACGCCCGCGCAGCCGCGGGCGAGGCCACGGGCTGGCTGGCCGGTCCAACATCAACGCGCGATCCCGGCCTCCGGTACTATGCGTATCTCGTGCTCGGCGCGGCGCGGTGGGCACTCGGGGATGCGACGGCGGCCGCGGCCGCATACGAGGAGGCACTCAAGCTCTTTCCGTCGGCCCAATCGGCCATCGTCGCGTTGCTCGTCGTCAAACCCGTCAGGTCTATCGAAAACGGCTCGCCTCTCCTTGCCGTCCTGCAGGCGCCGGCAACCGACCGCACGGATCCTTGGCAGCTCTACTCAATCGGCCCGGGTCGCCACGTCGACACGCTGATGCCGGCGGTCTGGAAGAGTCCGGCGATCAGGTGACCGGGGACCGGCCGGAGATCCACCACCCACGGAGCCGGCGGAAGCTGCGGCCGACGAGTGTCCACATCGCCCAGATTGCCGCGGCGGCCGCCGCGAAAAGCACGATCGCAATGCCGGCCGCAAGGTAGGGATGCGATGTGGCGAACCAAGTGAGGCCAATCGCGAATACATCCTCCGCGAGGCTCAGCAGGATGTTCGAAAACGGCTCCGGTGAGGCCGTGACGGCGCCGCGCACCGCGAGCTTCCCGCCATGTGCCGCGAGGGCAATCACGCCGCCGGCCACCGCCGCCACGATCTGGGCGCCGGGCGAGAGCGGTGTCGCCGCGCTCCACGCGAGCAGCGCGGCAACAGGAATGCGGACGAACGTCTGGCCCAGGTTCCAGATCAAATCGAGGACAGGGACCTTGTCCGCGACGAACTCTATCGCGAACATCACGGCGCCTCCGCCAATGACCCAGTAGCTCTCGAGGAAGGCGAGCTCGGGCGGAAGGACGAACCAGCCCGCGCGTGCGAGCAGCCCGAGCGTCGCGACCGTGGCGTACACATTGAGCCCGGCAGCGAAGCTCGCGGCGACCATGATCGCCAGCAGTTCGTCGGGGCCCGGGACACTCAGGCTTTCAATCATAGAAACCGTTCGGGTCAGAACAGCCGGCGTTGCTTCTCGACCGGCCGCTGGCGGCGAGCGCGATCATCGAACACGGTGCGGCCACCGTGAGCGCGCGAAATCGAGCGTTCATGAGCGAGGGCGGCGGCGAAATCCACCGCACTCTCGACCCGGTGCTCAATTGCACGAACGAACCGATCGAGCCGGCGGAGACCGTCCGATCTCTCGCCGTCGCCGACGCTGGCGCGATCCAGGCCGCGTCTCAGCACGTCGATGGTTTCGTCATAGGTCTTCAGGGGTACCGGAAACGGGTGGCCGTCCTTGCCGCCGTGGGCGAACGAGAATCTCGCGGGATCCTCGAACCGCGTGGGCGTGCCGTGAATGACTTCGGCGACGAGTGCCAGCGCCTGAAGCGTTCGTGGCCCCAACTGCTCCAGCAGCAGAAGCGACGCGAAGTCACGCAGCTGGCGATCGTGCGAGAGGGTGAGCGCCGCGCCCAGCCGCTTCAGGTCGATGTCCTCTGCCCTGACGTCGTGGTGCCGCGGCGCCGTCCACGAACGAATCTCCCGCAACGTGCGGTCGGGCGGCTCCGCCGCGACAGCGAGCATCGCAGAACGCGCCGGTGTCGCGGACGCATCGACTAGGTTGCGGATCACACCCTGAGACTCACCGACAATGCCCGTATGAGGCTCTGAGACGAAGTCGCGCACGGCGGGCGAATGCCAGTGATAGCGCCGTGCCGTCGCGCTTCGCTCGTTGAGACCCTGCTGTACGACCGCCCACGCGCCGGACGAGGTCAACACGAACGAATGCAGGTAGATCTGAAAGCCGTCGGCGATCGCGTTGTTGTCGACGCGCGCAGTCAGCCGGCTCGTGCGAACGAGCGCGTCGCCGTCCAGACTCAGGCGGTCTGCCAGCGTGCGGAGCTCCGCTGGAGTGTTCCGCGAATGCCGGCCGCGTCCGCCACAGATGTGGATGCCCAACTCCGCCGCGCGCGGATTGAGACCCCGTTTGAGGGCACCCATCACCGACGTCGTGATGCCCGACGAATGCCAGTCCATGCCCATGACCGCGCCGAAGGCCTGGAACCAGAGGGGATCGCTCAGCCGCGTCAGGAACTCAGCCGTGCCGTAATGCTGGATGATGGCCTCGGCGATGCCGGTGCCGAGCGCGGTCATGCGCTCGGCGAGCCACGCAGGAACCCGACCTCCGTGCAGCGGGAGATCGGCGATACCGGAACGCTTCACCAGATCATTCTCGCACCTCGATCTTCATTCCACCGGATGTGCGACGACCCGCCCATCGAACAGGTAGACGTGCCGGGACGCAAGAGCGATGTACCGGGGATCGTGTGTCGCAAGACAGATCGTCGAACCAGACGCGTGCAGCTCACTCAACATCTGCATGACCGCGGCGCCGCTCGTCGAGTCGAGGTTGCCGGTCGGCTCGTCGGCCAGGACGACCGGCGGACGCCCGGCGATTGCGCGGGCAATCGAAACGAGCTGCTGGTGCCCGCCCGACAGGGATCCAGGCCGCTGCTTGCTTCGGTTCGCGACGCCGACGCGCTCGAGCGCGGCCATCGTTCGCGTCTCCCGCTCCGCGGGAGGAATCCCCCGAAGCGTCAGCGGATACTCGACGTTCTCGTAGACCGTGAGATCTCCGATCAGATTGAAGCTCTGAAAGATGAGGCCGATCTCGGTGTTGCGGATTCGGGCGCGTTCGGCGTGTGCCAGATGGCTTACGTCACGGCCGGCGAGCCAGTACGTGCCGGATGTCGGCGTGTCCAGGAGCGCCAGAATCGACAGGAACGTGGACTTGCCGCAGCCCGAAGGGCCGGAGACCGAGACGTATTCGCCGCGGCCAATCTCGACCGAGACATCCTGCAGGGCAACAGCCGGCTCATCGCCATCGCCGGGAAACAACTTCGAGACGTTCCAGAGGCGTATCAGCTCACCGCTCTCGGCGCCGGCCGGCTCGGTCACCCTCTTTTCACGCTTCCACCAGGCCATCTGTCCCTGCACATCAGACGAGAATGGCCCGCAAGATGTTGGTAAGAAACGGCCTGCGGGTCGCGCAGCGCGCTACCGCAGGTACTTGTTGAACCACGCGAGGGTGCGGTCCCACGCGAGCGTCGCGGCGTCCTTGTCGTAGCGCGGTGTCGTGTCGTTGTGGAAGCCGTGCTGCGCGCCTTTGTAGATGTACCCCTCGTGGGGCACCTTCGCCGCCGTGAGCGCCGCGTCGTACGCGGGCCAGCCGTTGGCGAGGCGCGTGTCCATCTCGCCATGATGAATCAGCATCGCGGCCTTGATCTTCGCTGTATCTTCCGCGCTCGCAGGCGACCCGTAGAACGGGACGCCGGCCGACATGTCGGGCCGCGCCCACGCGAGGTGGTTCACCACGCCGCCGCCGAAGCAGAAACCGGTCGCGCCGATCTTCCCGCTTGATTCCGGCCGCGCCTTCAGCCAGTCGTAGGCCGCGAGAAAGTCCTCGAACATCTTCGTGCCGTCGACCTGGCGGAACTTCACGGCGCCTTCCTCGTCGGTCCCGGGGAATCCGCCGACGGAGGTCAGACCGTCCGGCGCGCATGCCACGAAGTTCGCTTTCGCGAGCCGGCGCGCGACGTCTTCGATGTACGGCGTCCGGCCGCGGTTCTCGTGCACCACGAGTACGACCGGCAGCTTGCCCGGCATCTTCGCGGGCTTCACGAAGTAGCCGTTGATCGTGCCGTTGCCTTTGGGCGACGCGATCGTTTCCGAGCTCACGACGATGTCCTTGTCGTCCTTTGCGACCTGCTGCGCAAACGCGTAATTCGGGCGCAGCGACTCGAAGATCGCGGTCACCGTGAGACCCCCGATCGCGAAGCGCTGGGCGCGCGTCAGGAACTCGCGCCGGTCGATCTCGCCGTGCTGGTATTCGTGGAAGAGGTCGAGCAATTCCTGCGGGTACTCGGAGGCGGTTTTGCGTTCCATGCAGGGATTCTACGCCCAACCGAAACACAACGGGCGCGACCGGTGTCCCGGTCGCGCCCGTGAGTTGTTGGTTGCGGGTTGCCGCCTGCGAAACCGGCGGATCAACCGCAGTAGTCGGACTTCACCTTGGCCTTCGTCGCGGTCATCTTGGGCACCACCTGGCCGGTCTCGGCGGAGCCGGAGACCGCGCCTTCGACGGTGCCCGTGATCTCAACTTCCTTCGTCAGGAAGAAGTCGAGCTTGACCTTCGGCGCGGGCAGGACCTTGAGATTGATCGTCTCCTTGCCTTTCTTTCCCTGCTCCTTCGCGTTCGAGAGCACGTAGGTATCCGGCGTGGAGCCGGGTCCGAAGCAACCACGATAGGTGACCGCCGCCGAAGCGGTGGCGTGTGAGGCCGACGGGCCTGATGCCTTGCCCTGCGCCGCCACCATCGCCACGCTCAGAATCGCCGAAGCCGCTACTGCTGAAAACATTCGATAGTTCACGATCCACACCTCCAAGAAGTTACATGTCTCCCTACGACTCGGGGTGGCTGAGCGTTTATTCGCGACAGGTGCAGTAAAAAACACAACGGGCGCGACCGGTGTCCCGATCGCGCCCGCTCCGTGTTTTGAACTTCGAACTTCGTACTTCGAACTTGAACTGTTACTCGCCCTCGTCCTTGTACGTCATGAAGTCCGCGTCCGTCAGATCGTCCATCTCCCGCTGAGCCTCGAGCTCTTCGGGCGACGGCGGCGGCGGAGGCGGCGGCTCGTCGTGCGGGATCGCCAGGTGCTTGTACCACTCGAAGCCCGTGCCCGCCGGGATCAACCGGCCCATCGTCACGTTCTCCTTGAGGCCGCGCAGATGGTCGACCTTGCCCGAGATAGACGCTTCCGTGAGGACGCGCGTCGTCT
Organism: Vicinamibacterales bacterium; assembly: GCA_035606665.1. Lineage (GTDB taxonomy): Bacteria > Acidobacteriota > Vicinamibacteria > Vicinamibacterales > SCN-69-37 > DASUGC01. Next base: position 23,610 of record DATNEY010000039.1, read on the forward strand.
CCTGGAACGAGGCGGCCGAGATGAACGAGTCGGTCGAGAGCGACGCCTTCGTGATGCCGAGCAGCAGCGGACGGCCCTTCGACGGACCGCCGCCGCGCGCCAGCACGCGCTCGTTCTCTTCCTGGAAGCGGAACTTGTCCACCTGTTCCTCGATGAGGAACTCGGTGTCGCCCACCTCCTCGACCTTCACCCAGCGCATCATCTGCCGCACGATCACTTCGATGTGCTTGTCGTTGATGCCGACGCCCTGCAGCCGGTAGACCTCCTGGATCTCGTTGACCAGGTAGCCCTGCAGCTCCTTCTCGCCGAGGACGGCCAGGATGTCGTGCGGGTTGCGCGGACCGTCCATGAGCGGCTCGCCCGCGCGGACGCGGTCGCCTTCCTGGACGTTCACGTGCACGCCGCGCGGCAGTGAGTACTCGCGCACATCCGCGCCGTCATCCGGGACGACGAGGATCTTGCGCATGCCCTTGACGATGCCGCCGTGTCGGACGGTGCCGTCGACTTCCGAGATGACGGCCGTCTCACGCGGCTTGCGCGCCTCGAACAGCTCGACCACGCGCGGCAGACCGCCCGTGATGTCCTTGGTCTTCGTCGTTTCGCGCGGAATCTTCGCGAGGACGTCGCCCGGCTGCACCTGCTCGCCGTTGGCCACCATCAGGTGGGCGTTCGAGGGCATGTGGTACTTGAAGACCACCTTGCCGTCGTTCGTCACGATTTCGATCGCCGGCTGCTTCTTCTCATCCGGCGATTCGACGATGATGAGCCGCGACAGGCCCGTGATTTCGTCCACTTCCTCGTGGACCGTCACCTTGTCGATGATGTCCTTGAAGCGGATCGTGCCGCCGCCCTCGGTGAGGATCGAGAACGTGTACGGATCCCATTCGGCGAGAATCTGGCCCTTCGTGATCTTCTCGCCGTCCTTCACCTTGAGGCGCGCGCCGTAGACGATCGCGTACCGCTCGCGAACGACGCCCTTGTCGTCCACGATGTTGACGGAACCGCTGCGGTTCATGGCGATGAGCTGCTTCGTCGGCGCCACGCCCGGATCGCCCTTCTCGCGCCCGTGGACGGCCAGAAGACCCTCGAACCGGACGGAGCCGTTGTGACGCGCCTCGAGCGTGGACTGCTCGGAGACCCGCGACGCCGTGCCGCCGATGTGGAACGTCCGCATCGTCAGCTGCGTGCCGGGCTCGCCGATGGACTGCGCGGCGATGACGCCAACCGCGAGACCGAGCTCGACCAGCCTGCCGGTCGCGAGATCGCGGCCGTAGCACTTGGCGCACACGCCCCTGCGGGCGGCGCACGTCAGCACCGAGCGGATCTTCACGCGCTCGATGCCCGCGTCCTCGACCGCGTCGGCGAGCTGTTCGTCGAACTCACCCGCCGCCGGCACGATGATCTGGCCGGACGCCGGATCCATGATGTCATCGAGGGCGACGCGGCCGATGACGCGGTCGCTGAGCCGTTCGACGATCTCACCACCGGAGTCGACAATCGCGCGGGCTTCGATGCCGTCGAGCGTGCCGCAGTCGTGCTCGGAAATGATCACGTCCTGGGCGACGTCGACGAGACGGCGTGTGAGATAGCCGGAGTCGGCCGTCTTGAGCGCCGTGTCCGCGAGACCCTTGCGGGCGCCGTGCGTCGAGATGAAGTACTGGAGAACGGTCAGTCCTTCGCGGAAGTTCGACGTGATGGGCGTCTCGATGATTTCGCCTGACGGCTTCGCCATCAGCCCGCGCATGCCGGCGAGCTGACGGATCTGCTGTTTCGATCCGCGCGCGCCGGAGTCGGCCATGATGTAGACCGGATTGAAGTTACGGCCGGTCTTGTCGAGGCCTTCCATCTCGCCGAACATTTCGTCGGCGACCTTTTCAGTGACTTCCGACCAGATGGCGATGACCTTGTTGTAGCGCTCGCCGTTCGTGATCGCGCCGTCCTGATACTGCCCTTCGACCTTGATGACCTCGTCACGCGCGCCCTGCACGAACTCCGCCTTCTTGGCCGGAATGATGAGGTCGTCGATGCCGATCGAGAGACCCGATCGGGTCGCATACGTGAAGCCCAGGTGCTTCAGGCTGTCCAGCATCTCGACGGTCGTCTCGAGGCCGTACTTGAGATAGCAGTACCGGACCGCCTGCTGCAGCCCCTTCTTCTTCATCAGGCCGTTGATGTACGGCATCGCCTTCGGCAGCGCCTCGTTGAAGATGACGCGGCCGACGGTCGTGTTGATGATCTTGTGGTCGACCTGCTGCTCCGACGCGTCGAGCACGTCCTGCGAGTCCCGCGCGATCGTCAGATCGACGAGCCGGCCCGTGTAACGGAGCCGGATCGGCGACAGCGTCTCGACTTCGCCCGCCTCGAGCGCGAGCAGCACGTCGTCGAGCGACGAGAAGGCGCGGCCCTCGCCCTTGGCGTTGGCCTTCGACTTCGTCAGGTAGTAGCAGCCGAGCACGATGTCCTGCGACGGCACCGCGATCGGCTGACCGGACGCCGGCGACAGGATGTTGTTCGACGCCATCATCAGGACGGACGCCTCGATCTGCGCTTCCGGCGACAGCGGAATGTGCACGGCCATCTGGTCACCGTCGAAGTCGGCGTTGAACGCCGTGCAGACGAGCGGATGGATCCGGATTGCCTTGCCCTCGACGAGCACGGGCTCGAACGCCTGGATGCCCAGACGGTGGAGCGTGGGTGCGCGGTTCAGCAGCACCGGATGCTCACGAATGACCTCTTCGAGGATATCCCATACCTCGGCCTTCTGCTGCTCGACCATCTCCTTCGCCTGCTTGATGGTCGAGACGAGGCCGCGTTCTTCGAGCTTGTTGTAGATGAACGGCTTGAACAGCTCGAGCGCCATCTTCTTCGGCAGGCCGCACTGGTGCAGCTTGAGCTCGGGCCCGACGACGATGACCGAACGGCCGGAGTAGTCGACGCGCTTGCCGAGCAGGTTCTGGCGGAACCGGCCCTGCTTGCCCTTGAGCGTGTCCGAGAGGGACTTGAGCGGGCGGTTGTTGGCGCCGCGCAACACGCGGCCGCGGCGGCCGTTGTCGAACAGCGCGTCCACCGCTTCCTGGAGCATGCGCTTCTCGTTGCGGATGATGACGTCGGGCGCCTTGAGCTCCATCAGCTTCTTCAACCGGTTGTTGCGGTTGATGACGCGGCGGTAGAGATCGTTCAGGTCAGACGTCGCGAACCGGCCGCCGTCGAGCGGCACGAGCGGGCGCAGTTCCGGCGGAATGACCGGGATGACGTCGAGGATCATCCACTCCGGTTTGTTCGTGGAGCGGCGGAAGGCATCGACGACCTTCAGGCGCTTGGCGAACTTGAGCTTCTTCTGCGCCGACGTCTCGCCGCGCATCTTCTCGCGCAGCTCCTCGGCCAGACGCTCGACGTTGATGCGGCGGAGCATCTCCTTGATCGCTTCCGCGCCCATCTGCGCCTTGAACTTGAAGCCCCACTTCTCCCGCTCCTGGCGGTACTGGTCTTCGTTCAGGAGCTGCTTGTCCTTGAGCTCGGTTTCACCCGAGTCGATGACCACGTAGGCCTCGAAGTACAGGATGCGTTCGAGATCGCGCAGCGTGATGTCGAGCAGGTGCCCGATGCGGCTCGGCAGCCCCTTGAAGAACCACACGTGGCTGACGGGCGTGGCGAGCTGGATGTGGCCGAGCCGCTCGCGGCGGACCTTGGCCTGCGTCACTTCGACACCGCACTTGTCGCAGATGACGCCGCGGTGCTTCATGCGCTTGTACTTGCCGCAGAGGCACTCCCAATCGGTGACCGGGCCGAAGATCTTCGCGCAGAACAGCCCGTCGCGCTCCGGCTTGAACGTCCGGTAGTTGATCGTCTCCGGCTTGGTCACCTCGCCGTGCGACCACTGCAGGATTCGCTCGGGCGACGCGAGACTGATGCGGATCGCGTCGAAGTCCGCCGTGAGCTGGCTCTTGTCGTGAAAAGCAGGTCTCATTCTGTTAAGCCCCCACCGGTGTTTCCGGCGTCGGTTCACCCTCGGCCGGTGGTTCGAGTGCAGGTCGCCGCGTCTTCATCAGTTCGACGTCGAGGCAAAGCGCCTGCAGCTCGCGGATTAGAACGTTGAAGGACTCAGGCAGCCCGGGCTGGAACGACGCGTCGCCCTTGACGATCGCCTCGTAGATCTTCGCCCGGCCGGTGATGTCGTCGGACTTCGCCGTGAGGAGCTCCTGGAGGATGTGCGCCGCGCCGTACGCCTCGAGCGCCCACACTTCCATTTCTCCGAACCGCTGTCCGCCGAACTGCGCCTTGCCGCCGAGCGGCTGCTGCGTGATGAGCGAGTACGGTCCGATCGACCGCGCGTGGATCTTGTCGTCGACCAGGTGCGACAGCTTGAGCATGTAGATGTAGCCCACCGTCACGTCCTGCTCGAAGTCCTGGCCGGTCATGCCGTCGAAGAGGCGCGTCTTGCCGCTCTTCGGCAGCCCGGCCTCCTCGAGCCACGACTTGATCTCGCCCTCGCGCGCGCCGTCGAAGACGGGCGTGCCGAAGTAGAGACCGAGCGCGTGCGCCGCCCAACCGAGGTGCGTCTCGAGAATCTGGCCGACGTTCATACGCGACGGAACGCCGAGCGGATTCAGGACGATCTCGACCGGCGTGCCGTCCGGCAGGTACGGCATGTCCTCTTCCGGCAGGATGCGCGCGATGACGCCCTTGTTGCCGTGGCGGCCGGCCATCTTGTCGCCGACCGACAGCTTGCGCTTCATCGCGACGTACACCTTCACGAGCTTGATGACGCCCGGGGGCAGCTCGTCGCCGCGGCGGATCTTCTCCTTCTTGTCCTCGAACTCGCGCTGGATGACGTCCACGCGCTGCGCGGTCCGATCCTCCATGCGGCGAAGCTCGTCCTCGAAGCCGAGATCGTCCGTCTCGATGCGCGCGCGCACGAGGGTCTGGAACGGAATGTCCGCCATCGCCTCGAGCGTGAGCGGCATGCCCTTGCGGAGCACGCGATCCCGCCCGTCCGAGTCGAACAGATCGCTCCGGAGCGTCCGGCCCTGCAGCAGCCCCACGAGCCGCTTCTTCGTTTCCTCGTGCAGGATGCGGATCTCGTCCTGGAGGTTCTTCTCCATCAGGTCGAGCTCGTCCTGTTCGATCTGCTTGGCCCGGTCGTCCTTCTCGATGCCCTTGCGCGAGAAGATGCGCACGCCGACGACGATGCCCTCGATGCCCGGGGGGCACGTGAGCGACGCGTCCTTCACGTCCCCGGCCTTCTCGCCGAAGATCGCGCGCAGCAGCTTCTCTTCCGGCGTCAGCTGGGTCTCGCCCTTCGGCGTCACCTTGCCGACAAGGATGTCGCCCGGCTTGACGTTCGCCCCGATGCGGATGATGCCGCTCTCGTCGAGATCCCGCAGGTACGTCTCCGAGACGTTCGGGATGTCGCGCGTGATTTCCTCGGGGCCGAGCTTCGTGTCGCGCGCCTCGATCTCGAACTCCTCGATGTGGATGGACGTGTAATAGTCGTCCTTCACCATCCGTTCGGAGACCAGGATCGCGTCCTCGAAGTTGTAGCCGCGCCACGGCATGAACGCGACCAGCACGTTGCGGCCGAGCGCGAGCTCGCCCTTCTCCGTGCACGGACCGTCCGCCAGCACCTGCCCCTTGGCGACCCGCTGTCCGACGCGGACGATCGGGCGCTGGTTGATGCAGGTGTTCTGGTTGGAGCGCTTGAACTTCGTCATCGAGTAGATGTCCGCGCCCATCTCACGGGAGAGGCCCTCGGACTCACCGCCCTCGACGCGGACGACGATGCGCTTGCTGTCGACGAAGTCCACGGTGCCGGTGCGGCGCGCCACGACCACAGCACCGGAATCGCGCGCGGTGATGTACTCCATGCCGGTGCCGACGAACGGCGACCGGGGCTGGAGCAGCGGCACGGCCTGGCGCTGCATGTTCGATCCCATCAGCGCGCGGTTCGCATCGTCGTTCTCGAGGAACGGGATGAGCGACGCGGCGACGGAGACGAGCTGCTTCGGCGAGACGTCGATGTAGTCGACCTTCTCCCGCGGCGACAGGATGAAATCGCCGGCCTGGCGCGCGTTCACACGCTCGCCCACCAGCTTGTTGTCCTCGTCGAGCTCGACGTTGGCCTGCGCGATGATGTACTGGTCTTCTTCCCAGGCGGACAGGTAGAAGCAGTAGGGCTCGAACTCGACGCCCTTCTTCTTCGACTGGCCGCTGGCGCCGACGAGCTCGTGCGCCTCGACGACGTCGCCGACCTTGTACTTCGGGTTGCCGCCCGCGTTCGTGACGATCACGAAGTCGAGGACGCGGCCGTCCTTGACCTTACGGTAGGGCGACTCGATGAAGCCGAAGTCGTTGATGCGCGCGTAGGACGAGAGCGACGAGATGAGGCCGATGTTCGGGCCTTCCGGCGTCTCAATCGGACAGATGCGCCCGTAGTGCGTCGGATGCACGTCGCGCACTTCGAAGCCGGCGCGCTCGCGCGAGAGGCCGCCGGGCCCGAGCGCCGAGAGACGCCGCTTGTGCGTGACCTCCGACAGCGGGTTCGTCTGGTCCATGAACTGCGAGAGCTGCGACGACCCGAAGAACTCGCGAATCGCGGCCATGACCGGCTTCGCGTTGATCAGGTCGTGCGGCATCGCCGTCGCCATTTCCTGGTAGACGGACATCTTTTCCTTGATCGCGCGCTCCATGCGGACCAGGCCGATGCGGAACTGGTTCTCGAGGAGCTCGCCGACCGAGCGGACGCGCCGGTTGCCCAGGTGGTCGATGTCGTCGATCAGGGTCGGGTTCTTGCGCAGCTTCAGCAGGTACCGGATGACCTCGTAGAAGTCCGCCGGGTGCAGCACCTTCTCGTCGAGCGGCGTGTTCAGCTTGAGCTTCGTGTTGAGCTTCAGGCGGCCGACGCGCGAGAAGTCGTACTTCTGCGCGTTGAAGAACATGTTCTCGAAGAGATTGCGCGAGCTGTCGAGGGTCGGGGGATCGCCCGGCCGCAGGCGGCGGTAGATCTCGATCAGCGCTTCCTCGTGCTTCTGAATCGGGTCCTTCTTCAGCGTGGTCGAGAGCACCGAACCGATCTCGTCCTTTTCGGGGAAGAAGATCTCGATGCGTTCGACGCGCTTTTCCTGCGCCATCGCAATCACGCGCTCGGAGAGCTCCTCGTTCGCTTCGAGCAGCACCTCGCCCGTGGTGGGATCGATGACATCGGAGACGGAGAACGCGCCCTCGCGCTCGGTCTCGGCGAGCTCGACGGATTCGACGCCGGCCTTCTTCAGCGCCTCGACCTGATCCTTGCGGATCTTCTTGCCGGGGTGGAGCGCCAGGTCCGAGCCCGGAATCGGGAACTCGGCGGCGGAGCGGCGGCCGACCAGCGAGTCGGTCACCTTCCACATGACCCGGCCTTCCTTCATCACGAGCTCTTCGGTCGTGTAGAAGGTGCGGAGGATTTCGTGCGCGCCGCGGAGTCCGAGCGCGCGCAGGAACACCGTCGCCAGGAACTTGCGCTTGCGGTCGATGCGGACGTACAGCAGGTTCTTCGCGTCGTACTCGAACTCCACCCAGGAGCCGCGGTACGGGATGATCTGCGCCACGTAGAGCGCCTTGTCTTCCGTGTGGAAGAACGCGCCCGGCGACCGGTGGAGCTGCGACACGATGACGCGCTCCGTGCCGTTGATGATGAACGTGCCGTGGTCGCCCATGAGCGGGATGTCCCCGAAGTAGACCTCCTGCTCCTTGATGTCGCGGATGGTCTTCACGCCGGTCTCGGGGTCCTTGTTCCAGACCACGAGGCGGATGGTGACCTTGAGGGGCACGGCGAACGTCATGCCGCGCTCCTGGCACTCCTCGACGTCGTACTTCAGCTTCATCTGCACGGTCGTGCCGCACAGGTCGCACACGTCGCCGCGGGCGTCGTTCGCGCGTCCGCACGACGGGCAGATCACCGCGCCTTCGCCGTACGGATCGGCGATGAGCACCGTGCCGCAGCCCTCGCACTTGGCGCGCAGGTGCTCGAGGCCCTGCAGGCGGCCGCACTTGCACTCCCAGTTCCCAATCGAGTACTCGATGAACTCGAGGGACGAGTTCTCTCTAAAGTCGCTGATTGGAAAGACCGATTTGAAGACTGACTGCAGGCCGACGTCCTCGCGCTCGGCGGGCAGGCGGTTCATCTGAAGAAACCGCTCGTACGATTTCTTCTGGATTTCGATCAGGTTCGGAATCGGTACGGTGGTGTTGATCTTCGAAAAGTCGATGCGCTCGCGATAGACGTTCTTGGGCAGGCTGTACATTCAATGACCTCGGGGGCCTGGACGGGGGCCCAACAGCCAAAAAAAACAAACAAAGACGACGCGACCGCGGGGCTAAAGCCCCGCGGCTCCGGTAGGGATGCGGACGCGTGCACGCGTCCGCGGCGTTACTTGACTTCGACCTTCGCGCCGGCCTCTTCGAACTTCTTCTTGATGGCCGCCGCTTCGTCCTTGTTCACGCCTTCCTTGATCGGCTTCGGCGCGGACTCGACGAGGTCCTTCGCTTCCTTCAGGCCGAGGCTGGTCACTTCACGAACGACCTTGATGACGTTGATCTTGTTGCCGCCAATGTCGGTCAGGGTCACCGTGAACTCGGTCTTCTCCTCGGCCGCCGCCGCGCCGCCGCCGGCCGCGCCGCCGCCCATCGGCATCGCCATCGGCATGGCCGCCGCGGCGGAAACGCCGAGCTCGGACTCGAGCGTCTTCACGAGCTGCGAGAGCTCGAGCACCGAGATTCCCTTGATGTAATCAACCACCTGCTGCTGCGTCACTTCGGCCATTGTTCTTCTCCTAATAGACCTGTCTAAGTTCGAAGTTCTAAGTTCAAAGTTCGAAACACCATCGCTCGACGCTGGTCCGAAGCTCTTCCGAACTTCGAACTTCGCACTTCGAACTTAGGCACCTTCTGATTTCTTCTTTTCGTACTGCGCCAGCACCGTCACCATGTCGCGCGGCACCGCGGACAGCACGGTCACGAGCTGCTGCATCGGCGCCTGGAGCACGAAGAGCAGCTTCGCGAGCAACTCCGGCTTGCCCGGCATCGTGGCCAGGTCCTGCACCGCGCCCGGCGTCACGACCTTGCCCTGCACGACCGCCGCCTTGATGGTCATCGACGGCGTCGCCTTGATGAACGTCGTCAGGGCCTTCGCCATCGCGACCGGATCGGATCCCGTCGACACGACGGCGGTCGCGCCCTTGAAGTGCACGCTCGCGGCCTCGAGGACCGTGCCGGTGACGGCGCGCTTGGCCAGCGTGTTCTTGACGACGCGGTACGTCCCGCCCGCGGCGCGGATCTGCCGGCGCAACTCGGTCACCTGCGGCACCGTCACGCCCTTGTAGTCGACGAGGACGGCGGTGTCCGCTGCCTTGAACAGCGTCTCCAGCCCGCCCTGCTCGGTTACTTTCTCTGCCCTTGATACAGCCATTTGCCTGCTCGCTTCGCTCGCAGACGTTCGAACGTCGCGCGTTCGAACGTCGCGCCTTAGTGTTTGATGAGCTCGTCCACGTGCGACGTGTCGATCAGCACGCCAGGACCCATCGTTGACGACATCGTCACGTTCTTCAGGTAGCGGCCCTTCGCCGCGGCCGGCTTGGCCTTGACGATGTTCTCCATCAGCGCGTGCGCGTTCGCGATGAGCCGATCCGCCGTGAACGAAATCTTGCCGATCGGGGCGTGCACGACGCCCGCTTTGTCCACCCTGAACTCGACCTTGCCGGCCTTGATTTCCTGCACGGCCTTCGTGACATCGACGGTGACGGTGCCGGTCTTCGGGTTGGGCATCAGGCCCTTGGGGCCGAGCACCTTGCCGAGTTTGCCGACCGACCGCATCATGTCGGGCGTCGCCACCACCGCGTCGAAGTCCGTCCAGCCGCCGAGGATCCGCTCGACGACCTCGTCACCGCCGACCTCGTCCGCGCCGGCTTCCTTCGCCTCGCGCTGCTTGTCGGTGCCCGCGATCACGAGAACCTTCTTCGACTTGCCGAGCCCGTGCGGCAGCACGACGGTGCCACGCACCATCTGATCCGAATGTTTCGGGTCGACGCCGAGGCGCACCGCGATCTCGACGGTCTCGTCGAACTTGGTGTACTTGACCTTCTGAATGAGCGGCACGGCCTCTTCGATCTTGTGAGGACGGGCTGGCACAGCCTGCCGGGCCGCCTGGTATTTCTTCCCGCGCGTACGCATTGCAAACTCCTCGTGGTCGTAACGGCCGGTCAGGGCCTGCCACAGTACTGACGAAACCTTGCATTGGCGATTTCGTGATTTGTGATTTGGTGATTTCAAATCACCAGATCACCAAATCGCCAAATCACCACCTAGTCGATCACGTCCAGTCCCATCGACCGTGCGGTTCCGCGCACCGAGCGCATCGCCGAATCGATCGATTCGCAGTTGAGATCGGGCAGCTTCAGCTTGGCGATTTCGGCGACCTGCTTCGCGGTGACCGTGCCGACCTTGTTCTTGTTCGGCTCGCCCGAGCCCTTCGCGATGTTGGCCGCGCGCTTGAGCAGCACGGCCGCCGGCGGCGCCTTCGTGATGAACGTGTACGAACGGTCCGAGTAGATCGTCACCACGACCGGGATGATCAGGCCGTCGTCCTTTGCCGTCTTCGCGTTGAAGTTCTTGCAGAAGTCCATGATGTTCAGCCCGTGGGGACCGAGCGCGGTGCCCACCGGCGGCGCGGGCGTCGCTTTGCCCGCGGCAATCTGGAGCTTCACTTGAGCTTGTACTTTTTTTGCCATCTTCTCTTAGCTCGCTCGCGGGGCCCGACTTTTCTTACTGGCTCGCGGGGGCCCCACCCCCGCTCGCTGCTCGCGGCTCCCGCCGCTCGCGCGCTCACCACCGCGCCTGCCCGGCGCGGGGTTCGCGGTGTCTAGAGTTTCTCGACCTGCAAAAAGTCGAGTTCGACCGGTGTTGCACGGCCGAAAATCGTCACCATCACCTTCAGCGTGTTCCGATCCGTGTTCACGTCGTCGACCACGCCGTTGAAACTCGCGAACGGCCCCTCGTTGATCCGGACCTGATCGCCGCGCTCGAACGAGTACTTCGGCTTCGGCTTCTCCGCCGCGACCGTCACCTGGTGGAGGATCTGGTCGACTTCCTCACGGGACAGGGGCGACGGCTTCGAGCCGGCGCCGACGAACCCGGTGACCTTCGGCGTGTTCTTGACGACATGCCAGGCGTTGTCCGACATGTGCATCTCGACCAGGATGTAGCCCGGAAAGAACCGGCGCGAGCTCTTCACCTCGCGCCCGCCGCGCTTCTCCACAATGTCCTCGGTCGGGATCAGGATCTCGCCGATTTCGTCGGCCAGGCCGTACGCCTGGACGCGCTGTTCGAGCGATTCCTTCACCTTGTTCTCGAAGCCCGAGTAGGTGTGGATGATGTACCACTGTTTCGTCTTGTCGTCGGTCATGACCTGCATGGCGCACTCACCCCAGCGCCGTTGTTACGCCGAACCAAAGTACTTGAAGGCCACGGTCATCAGCCGCGACAGCCCAACATCGACGACGTAAAGGTAGATGCCGAACACCATCGACGTGAGAATCACCACGATGGTCGTCGCCCACACTTCGCGCCGCGTCGGCCACGTCACGCGGCCGAGCTCGCTGCGCACTTCCGTCAGGAAACGACGGCCTCGCCCGAACCATCCGACGACCTGGTCCGGCGATTCCTTCAAGTTATCCAGCATTGCTGCCTTCACCTATCCGTCCCGCCATCAGTCCCGAATACTGGCAGGTCAGGAGGGACTCGAACCCCCAACCCTCGGTTTTGGAGACCGATGCTCTACCAATTGAGCTACTGACCTGTTGCCCTACTTACTTTCCTTGTGCGCCGTGTGCTTGCGGCAGGCACGACAGAACTTGCTGAACTCCAGCCGTTCGGAGCTCTTGCGTCGGTTCTTCGTCGTGCTGTAATTCCGCCGCTTGCACTCGGTGCACGCGAGCGTCACGATTTCGCGCATTGCTACGTTCCTCTAGTTACTCAATGATTTCCGAAATCGTGCCGGCGCCAACCGTGCGGCCGCCTTCACGAATCGCGAATCGTGCGCCCTTTTCAAGCGCGACAGGGGTCAGCAGTTCGCCGGTGATCGCCGTGTTGTCACCAGGCATGACCATCTCGACGCCCTCCGGCAGGTGCAGCGTGCCGGTCACGTCGGTCGTCCGGATGTAGAACTGCGGGCGATAGCCGTTGAAGAACGGCGTGTGGCGGCCACCCTCGTCCTTGGACAGGATGTACACCTCGGCCTTGAACTTCGTGTGCGGCAGGATCGAACCCGGCTTGCAGAGCACCTGGCCGCGCTCGACGTCTTCCTTTTCCACGCCGCGGAGCAGGACGCCGATGTTGTCGCCGGCGACGCCCTCATCCAGCAGCTTACGGAACATCTCGACGCCCGTGACGACCTTCTTCTCCGTCGCCTTGAAGCCGACGATTTCGACTTCCTCGCCGACCTTGACCTTGCCGCGATCGACACGTCCCGTGACGACCGTGCCACGGCCGGAGATCGAGAACACGTCCTCGATCGGCATCATGAACGGCTTGTCCGTCTCGCGCTGCGGCAGCGGGATGTACGTATCCAGCGCTTCCATCAGCTTCAGGACGGACTCGACACCGGCCGGCTCACCCTTCAGCGCGCCGAGCGCCGACACGCGCACCACGGGCAGGTCGTCGCCGGGGAAGCCGTAGCTCTTCAGCAGATCGCGCACCTCGAGCTCGACGAGGTCGAGGAGCTCGGGATCGTCCACCGCGTCAACCTTGTTCAGCGCGACGACGACGTACGGCACATTGACCTGCTTGGCGAGCAGCACGTGCTCACGCGTCTGCGGCATCGGACCATCGACGGCCGACACGACCAGGATCGCGCCATCCATCTGCGCGGCGCCCGTGATCATGTTCTTGATGTAGTCGGCGTGGCCCGGGCAGTCGACGTGGGCGTAGTGCCGGTTCGGCGTCCCGTACTCGACGTGACTCGTCGCGATGGTGAGAATCTTGGTCTCGTCGCGGCGGCCCTGCGACTCGGACGCCTTGGCGACCTCGTCGTACGGAACGAACTTGGCCCAGCCCTTGTCAGCCGCTACCTTGGTGAGGGCCGCGGTCAGGGTGGTCTTGCCGTGATCGATGTGGCCAATCGTGCCCACGTTCACGTGGGGTTTGGAACGATCAAACTTCTCCTTCGCCATCGCCAGTGTTCTCCCGTTTAGTTAATTCGCACTTCGAACGTCGTACTTCGAACTTCTCTCAGATGGAGCCGATGACCGGGATCGAACCGGTGACCTCGTCCTTACCAAGGACGTGCTCTGCCAACTGAGCTACATCGGCCTTCGCGCTTCGCGCTTCGGCCGACAAGTCGGCCTGAACTCGTGATCTGGAGCGGGAGACGGGGATCGAACCCGCGACCAACAGCTTGGAAGGCTGTGACTCTACCACTGAGTTACTCCCGCCTTCGCGCCTCGCCCGCTTCGCCTCTCGGCGCTTCGGCGGGCAAGCCCGCTTCACTTCTCCAAACCTCTCTTGCCACGCGCCTTGCTCCGAACTTTCACGCTCAACTTCCCTCGGCTTGCCAACCGGAGCCGCGAGCGCAGCGAGCGCTCGGCGAAGGTTGGTGGCGAGGGAAGGATTCGAACCTTCGAAGCCGCAGAGGGCGACAGATTTACAGTCTGTTGCGTTTGACCGCTTCGCTACCTCGCCACAGAATCTATTCGTCCGCGCGCTCCCTGCCGACACTGCCCTGCCCGGCCCCATTCTGCTCAAGAGGCCGCGTGTTCCGACCGCCACCTGACTTGGATCGACTCAGCCTTCGCGTGTGGCTCGTAACTTGGAGCTGGCGAAGGGATTTGAACCCCCGACCAGCTGATTACAAATCAGCTGCTCTACCTGACTGAGCTACGCCAGCCGAACGAAACAGGAATGGTAGCACGGCCCATGCCAACCCAACAACCCCGTCACGACCCTCCAAACCGCTTCCGGCGCTGCCGGGACGCCTCGAACAGGGCCACCCCGGCAGTCACCGACACGTTGAGGCTCGCGACGACCCCCGCCATGGGCACGGAAACGACCCGGTCGCACGTTTCCCGCACCAGACGCCGCAGTCCAGTGCCCTCGGCACCCAAAACCAGGGCCGTCGGCTGCGTGTAGTCCACCTCGTCGTAGGCTTCCGGGGCTGCGGAATCGAAGCCGACTGTCCAGACGTTGAGCTCCTTGAGCTCCTCGAGCGCTCGCGAAATGTTCACCACGGTCGCAATCCGAACGTGGGTTACCGCGCCGGCGGAGGCCTTGGCGGTAGCGCCATCGAGCGGCGCCGAGTGCCTCGCCTGCCGGATGAGCCCGGACGCCCCGGAGGCGTCAACCGACCGCAGAATCGCCCCCATATTCTGGGGATCCTCGATGCCGTCGAGCACCACGAGGAGCGCCGGCCCGCCGGCCTCTTTGACCAGCTCCTCCACGGTGTACGCAGGCAGCGGCTGCAGCTCGGCCGCCACGCCCTGATGGACCCCCCCACGCGTGACCTTGTCGAGCGCCCGTCGATCGAGCGTCTCGATCGGAATCCGGAGCTCGTGCGCGCGCGCGACGAGCGCGTCGACCCGCGGGCCAGCGCCCCGCTCATGCACGAGCCGCGACACACGCCGCGACTTCAGCGATTCGGTGACTGCATGGATTCCGTAAATCAATGACACGGGCAGGTTCTACGCGTCCGGTGCTGTCAGCCTCTTCACGACTTCCAGCAACCGGACAACACACGATTCTACCTTGACGACGCCACTCCCTGCTGGAAGAGCCGCGCCCTTGTCGATCGCGGGAATCGCGAGATCCAGCTCCGGTCCTGAGTCCGCCGCCGTGAGCGCAACCCTGACCGGGTGGAACAACGCCTTGCCTTTGAGGCCGCTCGTCTGCCGCGCCCGGCCCGCAGCCGCCCGGAATGACTCGCGATCGAGCGGGCCGATGGCGGATACCTCTGCAAGGAATGCCGCGACCGCTCTTGCTCCATCCGGTTCCTGCCGGACGAGTTCCGCGGCCCTTGCCGCATCCCAGGCGAACACGGTCGTCACCCGTTCCGGGATCTCCTCGACGCGATCGACCGAGCCGACCGCCAGCGGCAGCAACGCCTGCACAAAGTCCAGCGACGCCATGGTTTCAGCGGTGACGAAGCCCGCGGTCACGAAGTACGGCAGCGCGAGCTTTGCGATGCACGCCGGATCCGCTTCCTTCATGTAGTGGCGGTTCATCCAGGCCAACTTGGCCGTGTCGAAGACGGCCGCGCTGTGACTGACGACCGCGAGATCGAAGCGTGTCGCCATCTCGCGCGCCGGAAGGATCTCCTGGTTCTCGCCCGGCGACCAGCCGAGGAGCGCGAGATAGTTGACCAGCGCCTCGGGCAAATAGCCGCGCGCGCGAAACTCCGCCACGCTCGTCGCGCCATGACGCTTGGAGAGTGGAGCGTGATCGGGACCGAGAACGAGCGACAAATGCGCGAATTTCGGCGGAGCCGCGCCGAGGGCTTCGTACATCAGGACCTGGCGCGGCGTATTCGAAATGTGATCCTCGCCGCGAATCACATGGCTCACCTGCATCTGCACGTCGTCGACGACCACGGCAAAGTTGTAGGCCGGCCGCCCGTCGGATCGGACGATCACAGGATCGCCGATGACGTCGGTACTGAATGTCACCTCGCCGCGAACGATGTCATCGAAGGTGACGTCGCGGCGATCGGGTATGCGAAACCGAACGGCGGCGGTTTCGCCCGCGGCAAGGCGCCGGTTCACTTCGTCCGCGCCGAGGTCGCGGCATCGGCCCGCGTACTTCGGCGGATGTCCGGCTGCGAGAGCCGCCTGCCGGTCCGAGTCCAGCAGAGTGGGAGAACAGAAACACCGGTACGCGCGGCCGCTCGAGAGCCATCCTTCGAGCACGCGGTCGTAGCGATCCTGCCGCTCCGACTGCCGGTACGGCCCGAACGGTCCGCCCTCGTCCGGCCCTTCATCCCAATCAAGACCGAGCCACTTCAGGTCCGAGATGATGCTCTCCTCGGACTCTCGAGTGGATCGTTCGGTGTCGGTGTCCTCGATGCGCAGCACGAACGTGCCGCCGTGCCCCCGCGCAAGCAACCAGTTGAACAACGCCGTACGCGCGTTCCCGACGTGAAGCTGGCCTGTCGGACTCGGCGCAAACCTCAGCCTCATCGAACGGGCTCCGCGCGCGTGAGCAGCGCCACGGCATGCGCGGCGATCGCCTCGCCCCGACCGACCGCGTCCACGCCCTCGTTCGTCTTTCCCTTCACGCTGACACAGTCGGTCGCGATGTCGAGGATCTTCGCCAGCCTCAGCACGATGGCGGGAATGTGCGGCGAGAGCTTCGGACGTTCGAGCACGATCGTGACATCGACATTCGCGACCGCCCAGCCGGCACTCTGAATCACAGTCAGTGCCCGCACGAGCAGCTCGAGACCGGCCGCGTTCTTCCACGCGGCGTCGGTGTTCGGAAAATGCCTGCCGATGTCACCCGCACCGGCGGCCCCGAGCAGCGCATCGATGAGCGCGTGGCACAACACGTCGCCGTCAGAATGCGCGATGGGGCCGAGATCGAACGGGATGACTTCTCCGGCAAGCACCAGGGAACGTCCGGGCGCCAGGCGATGCAGGTCGTACCCCGTGCCGACGCGTGTCGCCGTCCGCGGTTGTGCGCGCGCGCGCGCGGCAGCCAAATCCTCGGGCGTCGTAATCTTCAGGTTCTCCGGTTCCCCGTTCACGATCTTCACTGGGTATCCTGCCTGCTCTGCGAGCATGCCCTCGTCGGTTACGTCCGCACCGCCGGCGCCGCGCCTAACGGCGTCGGCAAGCACGCTGCGCTGGAAGCCTTGAGGTGTCTGCGCTAGCCACACCTCATCGCGCGGGATCGTGGCCATCACCTGGCGCGTGGCACCGGCACGCTTGACGGTGTCACGGACCCCGAGCGCGGGTATCACCGCGCCGTGTTCGGCTGCGCCCGCGATGACCCTGTCGATCAACGTCCGGCTGACAAAGGGCCGCGCGGCATCGTGGACCAGCACCACATCGCAGTCGGACTGAATCGCCGCCATCCCGTTCGCGACAGAGTCCTGACGCCGCCGGCCGCCCGCAACGACAACATGCGGCCGCGTGAGCGGTCCAACCAGCTCAGCGCTGCCGGCCAGGAGCGACTCGTGCAGCACCACGACGATCTGGCTCACATCCGGATGCGAGTCGAACGTGTGCAGGCTTCGCTGAAGAACAGACCGGCCGCCAATCTCGAGCAGCTGCTTCGGGACGGAACCGCCCATCCGGAGGCCCTGCCCTCCCGCTACGACAATCACGCCGGTACGCACAGAAGGGAAATTCTATCGGGAAACGATGCGGGCCCTCGTCAGCGCCACGGCGGCCTCGAGCCTCGCGTTACTGACGGCCACGGGACAATAGATGACGACCAGGGCACGAGTCGTGGCCGTCGTCACCATCGTCCGCGCCGAATCCGACGTTGGGTTGCCGAACGCGCCCGCGTCGTCGGCCAGCGTCATGCGGCCTCCGACGTGGACGGCATCCTTGCGAATGCCGGCATACTCCTCGCCCTGGCGGCCCAGACGCAATACGACGCCGCCCTTGATCTGGTCGAGGTCGTACAGGCCGTACGGCAGCTGGGTTTCGACCGAGCACCAATTGATGACGTCGACCAGACTGTTGATCCGCGGAAGCTCGTCGCCCCGTTTCACGCGCCTCAGCAGCGCCTCGGACGACGGGCGTGTCTTCGTCGGATCGATCCCGACGCGCTTGTACATCGTCCGCACATCGGCGGTGACGTCCGCCGTCTCAATCTCAGTGGCCGAACGCAGCGCCTCCGCCGCCTTCCGCAACGGCTCATCCATCGTCTCGTCGCGGGCAAGCACCCGCACCGGCTCAGCCACGAACCAGCCGGGCTTGACGATCGACGCCAGCGATTGATCGACGGTCAGCATCATCTCTATCAGCTCTACTAGTGCCGCACCGCGGCGGCGATGATCCCCTGCACTCTCGCCGCCAGCTCCCGCGCGTCGTCACGCGACATGCTCTTCGTCGCAATTGCCTCGTGCACCGTGACCGTCACGGTGGCCGGCGCCACGGCGAACCGCCCCTTGGGCATCACTACGCGGCTCCCGGAGATGCTGATCGGCACCACTGGAAGACCGTTCTCGATCGCCAGCATGAAGATGCCGGCCTTGAACTTGTGCACCAGGCCGTCCCTCGTGCGCGAGCCCTCAGGAAAGACAACGAGCGAAGCGCCCGATCGCGCCATCCGCTGCATGCGCTTGAAGATGCTCGCACCCGGGTTCTTGCGATCGACAAGGACATGGCCGCTCCGGCTCAGGTGCCATCCGATGAACGGGACGTAGCCCAAATCGGCCTTTGCCATGATACGGAGCTGCCGGGTCAGCGCCCCGAACACGATGGGCGTGTCGTAGAAGCTCGAGTGGTTCGCGACGAACACCGCGCTCTGGTCGGCCGGCGGCATGGGGACGCCGGTGATTTCAAGGCGTGTCCCGCTCGTCCACAGAATCAGCCGCGCCCACCATTGCGCGCAACGATGGGCGAACCGCCCGCTGCCATCCGCGATGCCGCCAACAAGAGACAACGTACCGAGGACGATGGTGTAGATCGCGATGAGGGGAACGAGGACGAAGGCGGTCTTCGCCCAGCCGACGACCGGGCTCACACCTGCGCGGCCGGGCGCGGACGGCGGCCGCTGTCGTCACGATCGGAGCGCGCGGTCTCCTGCGACCCGGCGGCCTGCTCGGCGCACTTGCCGAAGATCATCCGGCCGGCCGTGGTCTGAAGAACGCTGGTGACGACGATGTCCACGTTCTTGCCGATGCGCTGGCGCGCGTTGTCCACCACCACCATCGTGCCGTCATCCAGGTACGCGACACCCTGCGTGTACTCCTTGCCTTCCTTGAGGACGAAGACGTTCATCGCCTCGCCCGGCAGCACGACGGGCTTGAGCACGTTCGCGAGCTCGTTGATGTTCAGCACTTCCACGCCGCGCAGCTGCGCGACCTTGTTGAGGTTGAAGTCGTTCGTGACGATCTTGCCGAGAAGCGTCCGCGCCAGCTCGATCAGCTTCATGTCGACTTCCTTGACCTGCGGGAAGTCCATGTCCGAGATGATCACTTCGACGCCCGCCATCTTCTGGATCCGCTGGAGGATGTCGAGGCCGCGGCGTCCGCGGTTGCGCTTGAGCGGATCGGCGGAGTCCGCGACGAACTGCAGCTCCTTCAACACGAACTGCGGCACGATGAGCGTGCCGTCGAGGAAGCCCGTCTCGACGATTTCCGCGACGCGCCCGTCGATGATGACGCTCGTGTCGAGGATCTTGTAGCGCTTCTGCGGCCGCGCGTCCTTGAAGATCGACACGAGCTTCGCCGGCTCGAGCCATTCGCCGCGCCTCGCGCCGAGCATCATGCCGAGAAACGGCAGGACGACGACAATCAGGCCGTGCAGGAACTGCACCTTGGTGTTGCTCGTGTTGGACCACGTGAGTGCGCCGACGATCGTGTTGGCGAGCCAGAGGCCGATCGCGAATCCAATCAGGCCGCCGAGCAGGCTCGTCACCGCGGCGTCGCGCAAGCGCGCTTCGGCAGCGACGATGACCAGCGCCACGCCCAGGCCGAGGAGGGCGCTCGCGTACGGATGTCCATCGATGGGCACGATGACGCTGGCCGCGTACACCACCGTCGCCGTGAACAGGACTCGCGCGAGGAGGAAACCCGTCATTCCATGGGAATACTACAACAGGGCGTCGAGCGCTTCGCCCACCGTGCGGACGCCCACGAGCTCCAGATTCGCGGGTGACTCACTGGGCGACAGGCTGTTGTCCGGAACGATGCACTTCCGGAATCCGAGCTGCTGGGCTTCGCGCACGCGAAGCGCTGCGTGCGAAGTCGCGCGCACCTCGCCGGCAAGACCGATTTCGCCGAACACGACAACGTCCGATGGGATGGCCCGATTGCGCAGGCTCGACGCGACTGCCGCGACGATCGCAAGATCGGCCGCCGGTTCCTCCACCGACAAGCCGCCCGCGACGTTCACGAACACATCGTCGGTCGCCAGGTTCAGGCCCGCGCGTTTGTCCAGCACCGCGAGAAGAAGCGAGAGTCGATTCTGATCGAGCCCGCTCGCGGTGCGTCGCGGGTTGCCAAACGTGGACCCGCTCACGAGCGCCTGCACTTCGACCAGGATTGGCCGCGAGCCCTCGACCGTGCAGAGTACCGCCGAGCCGGGTACGTTCACCGGCCGCTCGGCCAGAAACAGCTTCGACGGATTCGGCACGGCTTTGAGTCCGGCGCCCGTCATCTCGAATACGCCCAACTCGCTGATGGCCCCGAAGCGGTTCTTCACTGCACGCACGATGCGATGCGAGTGATGCTGGTGGCCCTCGAAGTACAGCACCGTGTCGACGACGTGCTCGAGGACCTTGGGGCCCGCGAGGCTGCCGTCCTTCGTGACATGGCCGACCAGGATCGTGGGCAGGTTCTTGCCCTTCGCCGCGAACAGGAGGTCGGTGGCGGCCTGCCGCACCTGGCCGACGCTCCCCGGCGCCGATTGCAGTTTCAATGAGAAGACCGTCTGAATCGAATCGACGATCAGCAGGGCCGGTTTCACCCGCGCGACCTCCTCGAGCAACCGCTCGACGCAGGTCTCCGCGAGGAGATACAGCGGCGCGTCGGTGACGCCAAGGCGTTCGCCCCGCATTTTGATTTGATGTTCGGATTCTTCGCCGGAGCAGTACAGCACCGGCCCGACGTGTTTCGCGAAATGCGCCGCCGCCTGCAGCAGCAGCGTCGATTTGCCGATCCCGGGCTCCCCACCGAGCAGCACGAGCGATCCCGGCACGATCCCGCCACCCAGCACCCGATCGAATTCGCTCACCCCAGAGCCGATCCGCTCACTCACCACCGTGTCGACATCGCGATACAGATGCGCGCCGCCGCCACCCAGCGCAGCGGCCGCGCCACGCGGGCCTGTCTCCATCACCACGGCCGCCAATTCTTCGACGAACGAATTCCACGCGGAGCACTCCGGACAGCGGCCCAGCCACTTGGGGGACTGGGCGCCGCATTGCTGACAGGAGAAGAGGGACTTCGGTTGTTTCATTGTCTAAGTTCGAAGTTCAAAGTTCGAAGTTCGAAACACGGAGGGTACGGAGTGGCTCGATCGAATGAGTCCGGCATCCCCCTTGCTTGAACCTGTCACATGAACAAACCTCTCGAATCCTTTCAGTCTCGTAGCTTCAGGTTCGCCTGCGCCATTGTCCGCGCCTACATGAAGCTTGCCAAGTTACCTGCTCGGCCGCCCCATCTTGCGCGGCAGGTACTTCGGGCCGGCACATCGATCGGGGCAAATCTTGAAGAGCACAACGCAGCCCACTCCCGGGCTGACGCTGCGTCCAGAGTATCGATTGCGCTGAAGGAAGCGCGCGAAACGAGTTACTGGCTACGCCTCTTGCTGGCTACTGACCTCGCGCCCAAGACCTTGCTGGAGCCTCTTGTCGCCGAGGCCGGTGAGCTGATCGCCATTCTTACTGTCACGCGGCGCCGGCTGAAGGAAGAGGCCCAGGGGTAATCCAGTTCCCAAGTGCCTACAAGGCGGGTAACTCCGTCCCCTCCGTGTTTCGAACTTCGAACTTCGTACTTCGAACTTAGTCGTAGTGTCGATCAACCCGGCTACCAAGTCGTGACATGACCTCCCACGGTATCGATCCAATCGCCGCGGCGATCTCCCGCGCGGTGATTTCTTCGTCGCCCTGCCGGCCGATCAACACGACGTCATCGCCTGGCGAGACGTCGGTGCCCGTGACATCGACGGTGATCATGTCCATGCAGACCGAGCCGACGATCGGCGCGCGTTTGCCGCGGACGAGCACGCTTGCCCGTCCGGCGGCGCGCGTATCGAGACCATCGGCATAACCGGCCGGCACGATCGCGATCGTTCGCGGTTCCGACGGCCGCCACTTCAGGCCATAGCCGGACGCCTCGCCGGCCCGCACGCCCTTCACGGCCACGATACGGGATACCAGTGACAGGGCAGGTCTCAAGTCGAGATCGGATGCGGACAGCGGCGGCGGCACGACGCCATAAAGAAGGAGGCCGGGCCGGACGGCGTCGTACCAGGTGCGGGCATCGCGGAGCAGCGCCGCGGAATTGGCGGCGTGTCGTTGTGCCGCGCGGAGGCCGAGCGCGCCAAGCGCCGCGGTTGCGCGGTCGAATCGTCCGCGCTGCTCGTCCAGGAACGCGGACTCTGGATTGTCGGCCGTGGCGAAATGTGTGTAGACGGCGTCGAACTGGAGGTGCGGACTCGCCAGCACGTCGGGCATCGTCCGCCGCAGGTTGTCGTGACGGAACCCGAGACGGTTCATGCCCGTGTCGATCTTCAGATGGCAGCCAAGGCGAATACTGCGGGCGGCTGCGGCCGTCTCGAGCGCGCGCGCCGCTCCCGGGGTCGAGACCGTTGGCGTCAGTTCGTGCGTGAAGACTCCATCCAGGTCGCTGACGCTGAGCGCGCCGAACACAAGAATCGGGACGCTGATGCCGGCGTCGCGCAGAGCCGCGCCCTCTTCGATGTCGGCGCACGCGAGCATCGTGACGCCGGCCGCCTCGAGGGCGCCGGCGACGGCTGCGGCGCCGTGGCCGTACGCGTTCGCCTTTACGACCGCGATGATGCCGGGCGGCGGAACGGACGCCAAGCCGGCCTGACGATCGAGGAGTCCGCGAATTGCGCGCAGATTCGCCTGCACGTCCGGCAGGCTCACCTTCGCAACCGTCGGCCTGACCACGTCTCAGCCCGGGTACGCGGACGCGAGGTTTTCGAATCGCGTGTACTGCTTCAGGAACACGAGCCTCACCGTGCCGGTGGGCCCGTTGCGCTGCTTGCCGATGATCAACTCCGCGACACCTTCAGCCTCCGGCGGCACCTGGCCGTCCACCGGATACATCTCTTCGCGGTAGATGAACATGACGACGTCGGCGTCCTGTTCGAGCGCGCCCGACTCACGAAGGTCGGACAACTGCGGACGGTGGTCGCTGCGGCCTTCCGGCGCGCGGCTCAGCTGGCTGAGCGCGATGATTGGGATCTCAAGTTCCTTGGCGAGGATCTTGAGCGAGCGCGAAATCGACGCCAGCTCCTGCTGGCGGTTGTCGAACTTCCCGCGGCCCTGCATCAACTGGAGGTAGTCGATGACGAGCAGGTCCAGGCCGTGCTCCATCTTGAGTCGCCTGGCCTTGGCGCGCATCTCGAGGATGCCGATGGACGGCGAGTCGTCGATGAACACCTTGGCGTCGTGCAGGCGCGCGAAAGCCGAGACGAGCCGGCTGTAATCCTGCTCCCCGAGGAAACCTCCGCGGAACTTGTGCGCATCGACGCGGGCTTCGGAGGTCAGCATGCGCATGAACAGCTGCTCCTTCGACATTTCGAGACTGAACACACCGGCCGTCCGGCCCGCCTCGATGCCGCAGTGCAGCGCCATGTTCAGCACCAGGCTCGTCTTGCCCATCGACGGCCGGGCCGCGACGATGACGAGGTCGGACTTCTGGAACCCGGACGTCATCTCGTCCAGATCCACGAAACCGGTGGGCACGCCGGTGACATTGCCCTTGTGTTCCTGCAGCTTCTCGAGCTGCTTCCAGCCGCCGTCGACCAGCTCCGCGAGGGACACGAAGCCCGAACGCATGCGGTTCTCGGCGATTTGAAAGATCGATCGCTCGGCCTCGTCGAGCAGGTTGTCGGGATCCTCCTCGGCGTCGTACGCGCGGGCCAGGACATCGTTGGATGACTGGATCAGTTTCCGCAGCGTGGACTTCTGCTTGACGATCTTCGCGTAGAACTCGACGTTCGCCGACCGAGGCACGCCGTCGGTGAGCGACGCGACGTACGCGGGCCCGCCCACTTCATCGAGCTCCCCGCTTCGCGAGAGCTCGTCCTTGAGCGTGACGGGATCGATCGGCTGGCTGCGCTCGGACAGGCCGATCATCTTCTCGAAGATGCGGCGGTGCGCATCGCGGAAGAAGTCCTCGGAGCCGATGACTTCCGCGGCCTGATTGAACGAGGGATTGTCGATGAGAATCGCACCCAGTACGCACTTCTCCGCCTCCAGGTTGTGCGGAAGAGTGCGATCAGACATGGGGAAGTGAACCTTACAGGTTCAGGGTGCAGGGTTCAAGGTTCAGGGTGCGAAAGCGCACCCTGAACCCTGAACGTGTGAACCCTGCACCGCCGTGCTACGTGGCCGCGATGATGCGCACCTTGAGGTTGGCTGTCACCTCGCGGTGGAGCTTCACGCCGACCGAGTGCTCGCCGAGCGTCTTGAGAGGATCCGTGAGCTGGATCTTCCGGCGGTCGACGGTGACGTCGCGGGCGGCCAGCGCGTCGGCGATGTCGCCGGACGTGACCGACCCGTACAGCACGTCGTGCTCGCCGACGCGGCGGGCGATCGCGACGTCGAGGCCTTCGAGTGTGGCGGCGATCGCCTGCGCGGCCTTCAGTTCTTCGGACTCGCGGGCTTCCGCCTTCACGCGCTCACGCTCGATCGTCCGCTTGTTCTCGTCCGTGACGGCGAGCGCCAGGTTGCGCGGAAACAGAAAATTGCGCGCGTAGCCGGAGGCCACCTTGACGATCTCACCGCGCCGGCCGAGGTGCTCGACGTGGTCTTTCAGAATGACTTCGATGGACATTTTTTCGTCTCCCCGGCCTAGTCCGTGGTGTACGGCACGAGCGCGATCTGGCGGGCCCGCTTGATCGCGTTCTGCAGCGCTCGCTGGTGCGTCGCGCACACGCCGGAGATGCGCCGCGGCTGAATCTTGCCGCGCTCCGGAATGAACGGCGCCAGGAGCTTCACGTCCTTGTAGCCGATGTAGTCGATCTTCTCGACACAGAACTTGCACAGGCGGCGCCGGCGGAAGAACGTGCGGCGTCCGCCGCCCTTCTCGTCCTTCTTGTCCTTGCTGCCTCCACGGCCGCCGCGGTCTCCACGGTTGTCAAAGTCCATCATCGGTCGCCTCCACGGAAGCCCATTTCCGGGCCGTCAACGTCATCGTCCTCTTCATGCCGGCGGCTCCGCTCCTGCTCGGTCGGCTCCGGCGGCAACCCGCGGCGCACCCGGCGAGCGGTCATGGCCGCCTTGCGGTTCGTCTTGGCGCGCTCCGCAACCGCGAGTTCCTGGTCGACGCGCACGATCATGTGGCGGATCACGAGGTCGAAGACACGCAGACGCCGGTCGAGCTCGGCCGTCATTTCGGCCGGGCCGTTGATGACGTGCAGCACGTAGACACCCTCACGATGGCCGGCGATCTCGTAGGCCAGCTTGCGGCGGCCCCAGTTCTCCGTCTTCTCGATGGTGGCGCTGAACCGCTGGGTGATCGCCTCGACCTGCGTCTGCAGCTCGGCGACCGCCTCCTCGGTGGTTTCGGGGGGAAGGATATAGATCAGTTCGTACTGGCGAACGGCGCTCATGTGCCTCCTTATGGACATCAGGCCACCCTCCTTATTGAGAGTGGCAAGGAGCTTGTTACTCGTCTTCCGCGCGATTGAAGACGTTCATCGTCTTCGCCACACCGTCGGCAATCCACGTTTCGACGGCATCGGCCGCCCGGGCAATCGCGGCTTCAATCCCGGGCTGTTCTTCCGGCTCGAACCTGGCGAGCACGTGATCGCCAAGTTCGCGCCTGACGTCTCCGCGGCCCACGCCGATCCGGAGCCGCGGATAATCAATCGTCCCGAGCACCTCGGCCACGGACCTCAGTCCATTGTGGCCACCCTCGGTGCCGGTCGCGCGAACCCGCAATCTACCAAGCGGCAGGTTCACGTCGTCGCACACAATCAACAGGTCCGGTGTCTCGATCCGGTAGTACCGCGCGAGACCCGCGACCGCGCCGCCGCTCAGGTTCATGAACGTGAGCGGCTTCATCACCAGCACATCGTCTCCGTCCGCGCGCCGCCATCGGGCGAACACCGCATCGACGGGCGCGGCTAAGTACTCGAGCCGATGCTCGGTGGCCAGCAAATCTACGACGTCGAATCCGACGTTGTGACGTGTTCCCCGGTATTGCTTCCCGGGATTGCCTAGCCCCGCGACCAGCTTCATGCTGGCTACTTCTCTTCGTCGGCCTTCTCGACCTTGCCCTTCTTGATGACCTCGGGCTCGGCCGGCGCCGTCGGCGCCGCAGCCGCGGCCGCGTCGGCCGCCACCGGCTCGGGCTCGGCCTTCGGCGCAATCACGTGGACGATCAGCATGTCGGGATCGCTGATGGCCTTCCACTTGCCGCCGGTCTGAAGGTCGCGCACGCGCACGCCGTCGTGCAGCATCAACTCGGTCACATCGACGGTGATGTACTCCGGGATGTCCGCAGGCAGACATTCCATCACCACTTCGCGATGGACGAAGTCGACGATGCCGCCCTGCTCCTTGATGCCCTTGGCCACGCCGGCCAGGTGCACGGGTACCGTAACGCGCAGGACCTTGTCCATGGCGACACGGTAGAAGTCTGCGTGCAGCAACTCGCGCTCGACCGGGTGAATCTGGAACTCCTTCACCAGCACGCGCGCGTCGCCACCGCCGTCGATCTTGAGCGAGATGAGGGTGTTCGCGCCGGACTCGGAGTGGAGGATGTGGAGCAAGGCATTCGGGTCGACGGTCACCGGCTGGGCGTCATGTTTCTCGCCATAGACGACGGCCGGGATCTGGCCCTCGCGGCGGATACGTCCCGCTTCGTTCTTGCCGAACCGTTTGCGGCTGGTGGCTTCGAGTGTCGCGTCCATGATCAGGTTCCTCTAAACGAAAAGCTTCGAGACCGATGTTTCTTCGTGGATGCTGCGGATGGCCTGCGCGAGCAAGCGCGCCACTGACAGCACCACGACCTTGTCGGATGCCCCGCTCCGGCGGGGAATCGTGTTCGTCACCACGAGCTTGTCGATCGGCGACTTCTCGATGCGCTCCATCGCCGGACCGGACAGGACGCCGTGCACGGCGGCCGCGAGGACGCGGCTCGCGCCGTTGTCGACGAGCGCCTGCGCGGCCTTCTGAATCGTGCCGGCCGTGTCGATGATGTCGTCCGCGATCACGCAGACGCGCCCCTTCACGTCGCCGACGACGTTCATGACTTCGGCGGTGCCGTCTTCACTGCGGCGCTTGTCGATGATCGCGAGTTCCGCGTCGAGCCGCTTCGCGTACGCGCGCGCGCGCTCGGCGCCGCCGACGTCGGGTGACACGATCGTGAGCCCGTCGTAGTTCTGCCGCGCGAGGTACTCGATGATGACCGGCGCCGCGAACAGGTGGTCGACCGGGATGTCGAAGAAGCCCTGAATCTGCGCCTTGTGCAGATCCATCGTAAGCACCCGGTTCGTTCCCGCCGCACCCAGCAGATTGGCCATCAGCTTCGCCGAGATCGGGACGCGCGGCTTGTCCTTGCGGTCCTGCCTGGCGTAGCCGTAGTACGGAATGACCGCGGTGATGCGCGACGCCGACGAGCGCCGGAACGCGTCCATCATCACGCAGAGCTCGACGAGGTGCTCATCGACGGGAGGGCAAGTCGGCTGGACGATGAACACGTCAGTGCCGCGGATGTTCTCGTCGATTTGGAACGAGACTTCCGTGTCGGGAAAACGATGCAGGCGGGCCGCTCCGAGGGAAATGCCGAGGTTCTCGGCTATCTCCTTCGCCAGTGCGGGATGCGCACTCCCTGAGAAAATTTTGAGTTGCCCGTGGTTCATCTCAGTCGGTGTAAATGGTTGGGGCGGAAGGATTCGAACCTTCGAATACGGGATCCAAAGTCCCGCGCCTTACCGCTTGGCCACGCCCCATCTAGTGGGCGCAAACACGGGAGTGTATCACAGGCGAATGCGGCGACCGGCCTCCTGGCGGGTCATCGTGCGCGTGAGCAGCACCAGCCAGTCGGGACGGGCCAAGCGTTTTGCCGCGCGATTCGCCACTGTTTCGGGGAAAACGGCGTAAACCGACGAACCACTGCCGGACATGGCGGCGGCGAGCGCGCCCTCACGAACGCAGGCGTCGATCATCTCCGTGATCCCGGCTTGCCGCCGTGCCACCGGCGCCTCGAGGTCGTTTGCCAGAGAAACCGGTCCGGTCGACCACCCGATGTCTAACTCCCGCGGCTGGCGCTCGCCACTGGCGGGGAGGCCCGCGGTCCGATCCTCGTCGAGCCATCGGTACGCTTCCGACGTGGACACGCCGAACGAAGGCTTGATCACCACAATCCCCATCCGCCTGGCGTCGTCAACCGGATACACCTCATCACCGCGGCCGACGCAGAGCGCGGTACCGCACTGAAGAAAGAATGGCACGTCGGCCCCGAGCGTCGCCGCAATCCGCATTAGTTCATGACGCGGCCGCCGGAGATCCCAGATGGAATTGAGACCGATGAGCGCCGCCGCCGCGTCGGCGCTGCCGCCACCAAGCCCTGCGGCCGACGGGATCACCTTGTCGAGCCTGACGTGGACGTTCTGTGGCTTGTCGGTCCGTCCCCCGGCGCGCCAGAGCGCGTCGGCGGCCTTCCAGACCAGGTTCGACTCATCCACCGGGACACCCGGCGCGCGGCACTGCAACGCGAACGGCCCCCGGCGCGGCGTGAACGTGAGCGTGTCAGACAGCCCGATGGACTGCATGAGCGTCCGCACGTCATGGTAGCCATCGGTCTGCCTCGCGCCTACGCGAAGCATCAGATTGACCTTGGCCGTGGGCCGCAATACCAGAGCGCGCGCCACTACGGCTGCTTTCTCCACGTTCCGCCGCGCAACTCTTCGAGGGTCATGGCCTCGGCGGAAGCGGCACCCGCGGGTGCGCTGAACACGGACGGCGGCAGGGCCTCGTTGAGGCTGACATCGCTCGCCGACACATCGAGCGATGCCGACGGCTCCCGCCCTGGTATCGATCGAATCCACAGTTTGTCGGGCGAGTTCGTGGTTTTCCAGGAGTACTTCACGGTAAAGCCATCGGCCTCGGAGGCGAACGTCCGCCAGCCCTCCGCGCCGCGCTTCAGGAACACCCGCGTGTCTGACGTCTGCACGGACACGAGTCCAGCGTGGCTCCCTGCGGACGTGATCTCGAACGCGCGCGTACCACAGCCCGAGAGAATGGACAGCAACCGATCGGGCGGAATCGCTACGCCAAGGATGGCCTCGATGATGTCACTGGCCGCCGCGCGCACAGCGCGATTCTCCCGCCGAAGCCAGAGCGTCGCCTGCGAAGGGGTCCCCGCCAGGACGAAGATCGGCTGGCCGGAAAACGTGGCGCCCATATAGATGTTGGAAGACGTGACCGCGGTCTCGATCGAGAGCCGCCCCCAGATGCGATGGCCCACCGCGCGCCCTCCCACTCGGAGTGTCGCCGCGTACGAGCGAGCGCTGCGGCAGGTGTTGGTCGCCTCGGCCCATGCAGGGGTCGCGTCGACCGGCGCACCAGGGCCCGCGGGTGGGATGAAGACCGCGGGGCCGCACGCTCCCGCGGCCAGCACGAACGCGGTGGCCAGGGCTGCGCGGCGGATCACTTCCCCGCCAGTTCCCGGGCGCGGTCTCGCTTGCGCTGAACCTCTGCGGGATCGAACACGGTTCGGTCACCCGCGAGGGCGCGGTCGAAAGCGTCCGCCGCTTCCTTGTATTTCTTCAGCTGGAAGTACTGATCGCCGAGCTTGACGAGCGCGGTCGCCTGGCGCCCACGATAGGTGCGCCCGCGCGGCCCCATCTCGACGACCTCGGACCATGCACCGGCGGCGTCTTCCCATTTCCCGAGTTGTTCCGCGGATTCCGCAAGGAGGAGCAGCGCTTCAGGGTAGCCGGGCTGCTCTGACAGGAACTTCTTGATTGTCGCGAGGGCTTTCTCGTGCTGTCCCGTCTTCGCGTACAGGCGCCCGAGCGTGAGCTCCGCGGACAAATCGACGAACGAGTCCGCCAGTACCTGCTCGAGATGGCGAATGGCCTCCGCGTTCATCATGCCGGCCGTTGAGGCGTAGCCCGGATCGCTTGCGACGGCAGCCTTGACGAACCCGAGAATGCGGTGCGCCTCGCGATTCTTCGGCTCGATTCCCAGGGCCGCTTCGGCGGCCGTCACCGCTTCGGCAGCCCGGCCTTCGCGCGCATACACGCCGGCGAGCTCGGCTTGAATCTCCGCCGCTTTCGGCAGCAGCGTGAGGGCGCGGCGCAGCGACGCAATCGCCTCGCTGACGTTGCCGTCGGATTCGAGACGCCGGCTCTGGAGAAACAGGAAGTAGGCTTCGGCGGCGGGATCAACCGCCTGCGCCGGCGCGGGCGCCTGAAGCACTATCGCGCCTGCAAGAATGAGTGCTGGTGACATGAAGGACCCACGACGATTATAGTGCGGGCATGCCAGTTGATCAGGCGCTCCTCGACATCCTTGTGTGCCCTGCGTGCAAGAAGCCGGTGCGCCTCGTCAAGGACGGCGCGGGTCTCAAGTGCGATGCGTGCCGCCGGACGTATCCCATCAAGGATGACATCCCCGTGATGTTGATCGACGAGGCCACCATCGACGCGTGATGCGGCCTTGACGATCCTGCTCGTGCGGCCCCGGCTCATCGGGGACGTGCTTCTCACGACTCCCCTCGTCCGGGCGCTTCGGCGCCGTTACCCGGAAGCGACTCTGCTCTATCTTGTCGAAGCCATGGCGGCGCCGATCGTGCGCGCGAACCCCCACGTGTCTGAGACCATCGTGATCACGCATCGCAGGGGCTGGCGGCGAATCGCCGAGGACTGGTCGATCGCACGCCGCCTTCGCGCACGTCGCATCGACGTGGCCCTCGATCTTCACGGGGGCCCACGAAGCTCGTGGCTGACCTTTGCATCACGCGCGAAGATGCGCGTGGGCTACGATGTGTCCGGCCGGGGGTGGATGTACACCCATCTGGTGCCGCGGCCTCGCGGATACGCGCCGCGGCACTCGGTTCTGAATCAATGGGATCTGCTGGCGCCGGTGGATTCCGCGTTCCTGAGCCCGCCGGATCCGGATCGCGACCGGCTGGAGATGCCGGTCGAAGACGCTGCCCGGGGCGCGATTCGGGCACGGTTGACGTCGCACGGTGTTCGCGACGCGGACGCCGTGATCGTGATGCATGTCGGCGCCGGCAACGACTTCCGCCGCTGGCCTGCGGCGTCCTTCGCCGAGGTTGCGGCGGCGCTCGCGCGCGAGGGGCGAGGCCGGGCGCTCGTGGTCGTTGGTGCGGCCGGGGACACGCCGACGATCCGCGAAGTCGCGTCGCATGCCGGGCGGGCGGCCGGCGAAGACGTACGAGTGGTTGAAGCGGTCGATTGGCCGCTGACGGAGCTTCGAGCGCTGATGGATCGAGCGTCCTTGTTTGTCGGCGGTGACAGCGGCCCGATGCACATCGCCGCGGCTGCCGACGTCCCCATCGTCGCCCTGTTCGGCCCGACGCTGCCGGTGCATTGGGCGCCGTGGAGACCTGCGAGACTGCCGTTCGTCGCGATCGAACCCGGTCCGCTCGGTTGCCGGCCCTGCGATCAACGCGTCTGCGAGCCGGGCGATTTCAGGTGCCTGCGAAGCACTGTTCCCGGGCGCGTCATCGAGGCCGCGACCCGAGTGCTGGAGAAGGCCTCATGACCCAGCGCCAGCTCGAACAGGCCGGGTTCGTCTTCATCGCGCTGTCCCTGGGCCTGGTGCAGCTCAAGTTGCAGCTTGGGCAGGGCGTGTTCTTCACGCTGGCGTCGCTGACCTGGCTCGTTCTCATCATCCGCGACGGACACGCGTGGGACGCCATCAAGCCCGGCCGCGGAACGCCGTCGTTCTTCTTCCCGCTGCTGCTCTATGCGGCCTGGACGCTCGCGAGCTCGGCCATGTCAGGCAACCCGCAGGCGAGCTTCATCGACTCCAAGCAGCTGCTGATGTTCCTGATGGTGCCGGTCGTGGCGCGCTTCTGCGCAGGCGACCGTGCGACGCGCACCGTGGACGTCATCATTGCGATCGGATCGGCCGGCGCGCTCTGGGGCATCGTGCAGTTTGCGATGCTCGGCTACACCGATCTCGATCATCGGCCGCGCGGCCTGCTCAACCACTGGATGACCTATTCCGGCGTGCTCATGCTGGTGTTCTGTGCCGCGGTCGCACGCATGATCTTCAGACCGGCGCGCGTAGCCTGGCCGATGATCGCCGTACCAGCGCTGCTCGTGGCGCTGGTCGTGACCAATACGCGTAACGCGTGGATCGGAACGTTCCTGGCAGTCCTGGTCCTGGTGGCGATCCGCAACTGGAAACTGCTCCTGGTTGCGCCGGCGGTCGCCATCATCGCTGTCGTGCTTGCCCCCGGCCTGGTGCAGGAGCGCGTGCGATCGATTGTCAATCCGAACGATCTCGGCAGCCGCGATCGCATCGTCATGTGGAAGATCGGCCGCGACATGATCCGCGACTACCCCGTATTCGGAGCCGGGCCGGAGCAGATTCAGGTGAAGTACGAAAGCTACCGGCAGGCGTATCCGGAAGCCGTGAATGCGCGGAACCCGCACCTGCACAACGTGCCCATTCAGATCGCGGCGGAGCGCGGCCTTCCCGCGCTCGTGCTCTGGCTGTGGTTCGTCGTGATGGCGGCGCGGGACCTGTGGCGCCAGCTCCGCGCGCGCATCGCGCCCGACGTCGCCGCCGCGGGGCTCGCGGCGCTCGTCGCCATGCTCGCCGCCGGCATGTTCGAGTACAACTTCGGCGACTCGGAGTTTCTGATGCTGTTCCTTGGCATCCTCACGCTGCCGTTTGCGGCTGCGAAGGTAAGGCGCTGACCTATGTCCGCGACTCTGATCAACCGTTTCGCAGGACGGCGCATCGCCGTCATCGGTGACGCGATGCTCGACCACTTCATCGTGGGTCACGTCGATCGGATTTCCCCGGAAGCGCCGGTACCGGTGGTTCGGTTTGCCCGTGAGGAACATCGCCTCGGCGGCGCGGCAAATGTGGCCGCCAACGTCGCCGCGCTCGGCGGCAAGGCTCGCCTCATCGGAGTCACGGGCGTCGACGACGCGGCACGTGCGCTTCGAGCTGAGCTCACGGCTGTGGGTCTCGAGACGGACGGGCTGGTCGGCGACTCTTCCCGCCCGACGACACGCAAGGTCCGCGTGGTCACCATGCGGAACCAGCAGGTGGCTCGTGTCGACTATGAGACGGACGCGCCGGCCGCAGGCGATGCGCTCCAGCGGCTGGTGGATGAAATTGGCAAGGCCGCGCGCTCGCACGACGCGCTCGTGCTGTCGGACTACCGCAAAGGAACGATCTGCGCACCAGTGATTCAGGCGGCGGCCCGCGCGGCGTCCGAAGCCGGCATTCCGCTCCTCGTGGATCCGAAAGTCGCGCAGGCCGGCCACTATCAGGGTGCGACGCTGATCACGCCAAACCACCACGAGGCGGAGTTGATGACCCAGACGTCGATCCGGACCGTCGACGATGCGAAGCGCGCCGCCGGCTTGCTGCGCGAACGAACGGGGGCGAGCGTCATCATTACCTGGGGTGAGCACGGCATGTTCGTCTTCGATCGCGCTGACGAGACTGGCGGAGGGGCGTCGATTCCTGCGGCGGCTCGCGAAGTCGCGGACGTGACCGGCGCCGGCGACACCGTGATCGCCGTGCTGGCGCTGGGCCTCGCCGCAGGCGCACCACTGCTCGAGGCCGCGCGGCTCGCCAACGTCGCCGCCGGGCTCGTCGTCGGACGCTTCGGTCCCGCGGCCATCACGGCCGACGAACTCACACGCGCGGCCGGGTAATGCCTGCGGCAGCCGAGCGGCTTCTATCCGGCCGCGACCGCCTCGCCTGGCTTGCCGCCTTTCTCGGCATCGCCGCGCTTCTCGTCCTCACTCGCTTCTCGAGCACCGATCCGGATTCCGCCCTGTACGCGGGTCTGGCAGATCGGCTCTCGCACGAACCCGTACAGCGGTGGCTTGCGCCTGAATGGTGGGGGTTCTGGCCCGACGCGCAGATGGAAGGGTTCTTCCGCGAACATCCGGCCGGCGTCTTTCTCCTGCCGGCGGCGCTCGGGACATTCGGTGTTCCACCGCTTCAGGGTGCATACGTCGTCGGCGTGGCCGCGGGACTGGCGTCGTTGATTCTGATGGCGTCGCTCATCCATCGGCTCGCGGATCGCGGGCACGCCAGAGTCGCGCTGGTGCTGCTGCAGTTGATGCCGGTGGCGTTCATCTTCCGGATTCGGGCGAACCACGAGTACCCGATGCTCGTGTGCCTGCTCGTTGCCGTGCATGGACTCTTCGCGGCGTCGATGGGCCGGCCCTTCTTCGCGTTCGCACTGGTCGCGCTTGGACTTTCTGGCGCGCTGCTCATCAAGGGTGTCTTCGCGACGAACATCCTGATCGCTATCGCGATCTGGATCCTCGTGAATCCGATCGAGCGGAAGGGAGCCCGGAGGCGCGCGGCCGTCGCGGCCGTCGCCGGCGTGCTGGTGATGGCCGGCGTGGCGGTGGGCTACGACTTCGCGTATCGAGGGGCCACCGGCGAGCCGTTCTGGTCGCTCTACTGGCAGCGGCAGATCGGCCCGCTCGCCGACGTCGGCCCAATAGACGTGGCGCTCTCCTTCGGCCGCAACATCCTCTTCTATACGAGCCGGCTCGTCTGGCATCCGGCGCCATGGAGTGTGGCGCTCATCGTGCTCGCCTGGCGCATGCGCGATGGCTTTCGCACCCGATGGATTGCGCTCCACCACGAGTCGCGCGCGCGGCTGCTATTCGTGCTCCTATTCGCGGCGGCAGCGACGTTGCTGGTCTCGCCCGTCGGGCGGTATGCGGAAAGATACGGCTTCCCTGCCGTGCACGCGATCGCCTGCCTTGGCGTGGTTGCCGCGGCGTCAGTCTGGCCGGCGATCGTACGGCCGATCGGCCGGCTCGACGCGAGGATGCCGGCGCTGCCCGTCCTGGTCTGGATTGTGTTGATGGTCCTGCGACTGGGCATCGGCTCTTTGCTGCCGAGGATCTCCTGAGCGTTTGCACTTCAAACTTCGAACTTCGAACTTACTGCACGCACCCGCGGCCCCGCGTCACGAGCACGACATCAGGCGGCGACTGGCCGATCAGGATGTCCGACGCTTTGGCAACGAAGAGAGGCCGCCGTCCGGCGACGCATGATCCCGGCACGCGCACCCGCAACACGCTCCAGTCGAACGTGGTCGTTACGAGCCACCCATCTTCACGATCTGCGAGGAAACGCTGCGCCGCATCGATGTCCCCAATCTTCTCTGCCGGCCGCCGCGTGTAGTACACGAAGCTCGGCAGATCCATATTGAAGAAACCGAGCGAAGCAGCGGGACCACCGCGGTCGTTAATGACGGACGCCAGCGCCGGCACCGGCTTCAACCGTTCGAGGTCCGGGAGTGCGGTTGCGACGAACAGATAGTTGAACAAGATGAATCCCGAGGCGAGCGTCAGGCACGCGGCGGAAAACATCCGGCGCCACAGCGAGACGAATGTCAGCGCACCTGTGAGCGCCAGCAGTATCGCCATGCTCAGCGCGCCGGCGACGGCATACGGTCCTTCGGTGAACCACTCGTACACCACGCCGGCCATCGCCAGGCAGAGCACGGCAATCGCGACGAGGACGTAGCTCACGCCACGATGCGCCTCGCCCCACGCCGTCCGCAACAGGATGTCGGCGATGAGCACGGCGGCCGCCGGAATCGCCGGCAGGATGTACAGATCCTCCTTGCTCGCTGAGAACGAGAAGGCGACGACGATCACGACGACCCACCACCACAGCAGGCGCCTCATCGGAGCGCCTGGCGCCTCTTCCGGCTCTCGACGCCACGACGTCAGAAGCGGCACGGCGACGAGCGGCGCCCACGGCAGCAGGATGTCCCCGAGCAGGACCCTCACGAAAAAATCGGCGCTTCGGGCCGTGGTGAGGGGCGACTGGAGCCTGCCGAGGTTCTCGTCGATGAAAAAGTGGCGGATGTACTCCCAGCCGTGCGCCCGATAGATCAGCGCGTACCAGGGCAGGACCACGGCAGCGACAATCAGCAAGCCCGGGAGGATCTGTAACGACGTGATATCCGCGAGCTTTCGCTCCGAAGCCAGCCAGAGAAAGATCGCGGCGGCCGGCAGAACAAGTGCCACCGGTCCTTTCGTCAAGACGCCGCAACCGATCGCGAGGTACATCAACCACAGGTACCAGCGTCGGCGTTCCGGCCACCGCTCGGCTGTCGCGAAACATGCGAGGGCCGCGGTCATGCACATCGTGACGAGCACATCGATGAGGATGCGGCGGGAGAAGAAGACGAACCTGGGAGCCGTCGCAAGGAGCAGCGCCGCTATGACGCCGGTGAGTCCGCTCCCCGCGGCCCGGCCGACCGCCACCGTCGCGACCAGCGTACCGATGGCTGCAAATGCAATGACCAGCCGCTCGACGGCGACAGATTCTCCGAGCAGCCGGTACGCACCGGCGACCAGCCAGTAGCTCAGGACGGGCTTGTTGAATCGCGGCTCGCCACTGAACGACGGGTTGACGTAGTCGCCCGAGAGCACCATCTGCCTGGGCGTCTCCACATAGAACGCCTCGTTCGCGTCCCAGATCGAGTTCGCGCCGAGCGCCACCAGGAACACGGGTACTGCCGCGACGAGAAGCAGGAGCGAGGCGCGCTGGTTGTCCACTCAGTGCCTGAAGTGCCGGCGCCCGGTCATGACCATCGCGAGGCCGTGCTCATCGGCGGCGGCAATCACTTCCGGATCCTTCACCGATCCCCCTGGCTGCACGATGGCGGTCGCGCCCGCGCCGGCGATCGCGTCAAGTCCGTCGCGAAATGGGAAGAACGCATCCGACGCCGCGACCGATCCGCGCAGTCGATCGCCGCCCTTCATGACCGCGGCGCGCACCGCGTCGACCCGGCTCATCTGGCCGGCGCCGACGGCAAGCGTCGCCTGCGTGGACGTGAAGATCACCGTATTCGACTTCACGTGCGCGCACACGCGCCAGGCAAAGCGCAGCGCCTCCCACTCGCCGGCGGTCGGCGCTCGTCGCGTCACGATCCGGGGTCCATCCGCGCCCGGCCATGCCGTCGCGGCTTCCGCGACTCGATCCCGCGTCTGCACCAGCCAGGAGCCGAGAATCGTTCGCGCATCCCGCGCGGACGCAAGATCGGCGAACGAAGCAGTTACCACACGAAGATTCGCCTTGGACGAGAGCGCAGCCCTGATGGCCGGGTCGTCGCCAACAGCCGGCGCAATGACCGCTTCGATGAACGTGGACGTCAGCGCACGCGCCGTCTCCAAATCGATCGGGCGATTGAGGCCGACAATGCCGCCAAATGCGGAGAGTGAATCGGCGTCGCGCGCCCGCACGTACGCGTCCGCGGATGTGGCGCCAGTCGCGACGCCGCACGGGTTCGTGTGTTTGATCACGACCGCCGCCGGCTCATCGAACTCGAGCGCGATGCGTGCCGCCGCGTCGAGATCGAGCAGGTTCGTGAACGACAGTTCCTTGCCCTGATGAACTACCGCGCCGCCGAAGCCTGCCGCGCCTTCGCGGTACCACGCCGCGGGCTGATGCGGGTTCTCGCCATAGCGGAGATCGCGCACCTTGATGAGCTCCGGAGACCAGACAGCCGGCAGCACCGCCGCGTCGGAGCGCACACGCTTGAATTCGCCCGTACCCTCGTCCACGCTCACCGCTTGCAGCGTCGTCGCGATCACGCGGTCATAGGCAGCGGTGTGCGCGATCGCGCGTCGCGCGAGGTCGAAGCGCAGTGACAGCGATGGCCCGCCGGGCGACCTGAGTCCGTCGAGTACCCGCGTGTAATCCTCCGGCTCGACGACCACCAGCACATCCCGGAAGTTCTTGGCGGCCGCGCGAACGAGACTTGGTCCGCCGATGTCGATTTCTTCGACGAGATCGTCGAAGGCCAGACCAGGTTTCGCCGCGGCCTGCGCGAACGGATACAGATTGACCACGACGAGATCAATCGGGGAAATGCCGTGCGCGCGAAGCGCCTCGAGATCGTCGGACCGATGACGCCGCGCGAGGATGCCGCCGTGCACCTTCGGGTGCAGCGTCTTGACGCGTCCGTCCATCATTTCCGGGAACCCGGTCACGTCGGAGATACCGATGACAGCAAGCCCCGCTTTCGCCAGGACTTTCGCCGTTCCACCCGTCGAAACGAGCTCCCAGCCGGCCCCGGCCAGGGCCGAGGCAAACGGCACCAGGCCGGTCTTGTCAGAAACACTCAGTAGCGCGCGCATATGGTCGACTAGTTTCCTCGCTCGGTTTACTCAGTTGACTTCCCCGGGGGTCCCCACTAGAGTTGCGCGTTGACGTTGGGCGGACCTGCGTCATGCATAAGGCCGCATGTGGCGGTCTTTCTTTTGTACCCCGTCAAGTCCGCGGAATCGGCGACGGGGGGCGCGCGGCGTGTTCCGTCGCGTTTCTCGTAAGGCAGGCAAGTAGTATGCGTATTACCGGCAAGGTGAAGTGGTTCAACAACGCGAAGGGCTACGGATTCATTGAACGCGAGGGCGGGAACGACGTGTTCGTGCATTTCTCGGCGATTCAGGGTTCCGGCTTCCGAACGCTCGAAGAAGGCCAACAGGTCGAGTTCGAAATCGTTGACGGCCCGAAAGGTCCGCAGGCTGGCAACGTAACCAAGCCCAGCTAGACCACCCAGAGGGGCCGGAGCCGGGAGTTCCGGTCCCTCACCTCTTCGACTTCCCCACGCTGTCCGACCGATCCCTTTCTTCAGCTCCGGAACAATCTTCGCCGCCTCGCCCCGACCCGTCATCGGATCAGCAGCCAGACCATCGGCAGCCATAGCTCACGTGCGTACGGCACCTGCCGGTCGTTGATCAGCACCTCGTTGCCCGGCACCGTCGCCACGATGAGATAGAGATCGCGCAGGCGCATCGGGCGATCGTGCGTGAAGAAACGGGCGCGATGCCAGAGCGTCCCGCCCTCTTCCCGTTCCGAGTACTCGTCCGACGCCTTCGCCAGACCGACGGCGCGCGCGTAGCTGTCGCCGTCGAACCGCGGGAATCTCAGCGACACGGAAAACGGAAGATTGAGCGGGCCATAGATCGCCTCCCGAAGCGCGGGATCGATCCGGGCCATCTCTTCGTCGGATGGCTCCTCGGCGAGCTCGGTGTAGGGCCAGAAACGCTCGAGCGGACGCGTGGCCGGATCGTCTGGCAGCACGCGATCTGGGATTTTCGGCGCTGACATCGCGAAACCTGCGAGATGGTATCCTGTCGCCTCCGACGCCGCAACCGCCGCAATGTCGCTTTTCCGCCGCATCCCATCAATCGAACAGCTGCTCGCGCGGCCGTTGCTCGAACACGCCGCTGCGGAGCACGGCCGCGACGCCGTGACGCGGGCCGCACGCATTGCCGCAAGCGATCTTCGCGTGCATCTTGCGGCCGAAGCGACGCCGTCGATGACGTCCGACGATGCCGTCGCCTGGCTGGAGACACGAACGTTGGAGCTGGTTGGCGCGCAGACGGCGCCGTCGCTCCGGCCGGTGATCAATGCGACCGGCGTGATCGTCCACACGAATCTCGGCCGCGCACCGCTCGCGTCCGCCGCCGCGGCAAGCGCCGCCCGCATCGGCGCCGGTTACTCCAACCTCGAATTCGATCTTGCCGAAGGCACGCGCGGCCGGCGCCACGTGCACGCCGAGCGGCTGCTCTGCTCGCTCACCGGCGCCGAAGGCGCGGTCGTCGTCAACAATGCCGCCGCCGCGGCGTTGCTCGCGCTCGCGGCGCTCACCCGCGGACGCGAGGTCATCGTCTCCCGCGGCGAACTGGTGGAGATCGGCGACGGCTTCCGCGTGCCCGAAGTTCTCGCGGAGTCCGGCGCCGTCATGCGGGAAGTCGGCACGACGAATCGAACCCGGATCTCGGACTATGGCGCGGCGATCGGACCGCGCACCGCGGCGATCCTCCGCGTGCATCCGTCGAACTTCGAAATCACCGGATTTACCGAACGGCCGGCGGTTCTGGAATTGGTCACGCTGGCCCGGCGCTTCAACATTCCCGTCATCGAGGATCTCGGCAGCGGCTGGCTCGGCGGCATGCCCGCGCCGCCGCCGCTGGCGGGTGAACCGTCCGTGAGCGATAGCGTTGCCGCCGGCGTCGACCTGGTGATCTTCAGCGGCGACAAGCTGCTCGGCGGTCCTCAGGCGGGAATCGTCGTCGGACGCCGGGAATTCGTCGCCCGGCTGAAGTCCAGCCCATTGATGCGGGCGGTTCGCGTGGACAAGCTGACATACGCCGCGCTCGAGGCGACGCTCGCCCTCTGGGCCGAGGAGCCGTCCCGGTTGAAGATTCCGCTGATGCGGATGCTCGCGGCGTCCCCGGCGGACATCGAGCAGCGGGCCCGCGCGATTGCCGGCAGCCTTCGGGACGCCAGCGCGATCGTGTGCGAGGTGATTGACGGCGCGTCCACGATCGGCGGCGGAAGCGCGGCGGGTTCCGAGCTGCCGACACGCCTGCTTGCAGTCTCGCGCGGAGGGACATCGGCCGCCGATCTCGCCGCCGAGCTTCGACGGCACGATCCGCCGATCATCGGCCGCGTTCACCAGGAGCGGGTCGTATTGGACCTGCGCACGGTGGCGCCGGAGGATGACGCCGCGATCGCCGAGGCGCTCAGAACCTAGAACAGATTCGCGACGGACGCCTTCGCCACGTTGAGCAGCCCGCCTGGCATCACGCCCAGATAGAAGACCGCGGCCAGCGCGATCAGCATGCCCGCCAAGGCGATGCGGGGCGCCGCCGGACGCTGGCCGGGCGCCTTCTCGTCGGCCATGTACATCATCACGACAACGCGAAGGTAGAAGAAGACCGACACCACGCTCGTCAGCACACCGAGAATCGCGAGAGAGTACAGCTGCTGCTGGACAGCCGCGTTGAAGATGGCCCACTTCGCGATGAACCCGACCGTCGGGGGAAATCCTCCGAGCGAGAGCAGGAAGACGGTGAGGAGGGCGGCCATGCCCGGCCGCTCCGTCCACAGACCCGCAAAGTCGCGAATGTCGTCGTGGGGCCGGTCGTTCGTCGAAAGCGCCGCGAGCACGCCGAAGGCGCCCAGGTTCGTCACGGCGTACGCCACGACATAGAAGAGGATGGCCGACTTCCCCGCCGTGTTCGCCGCCAGCAGGCCCAGAAGCAGATAGCCGGCGTGCGCAATGCTCGAATACGCGAGCATGCGTTTGACGTTCGTCTGCGCCACGCCGATCACGGTGCCCACCACCATCGTTAGGCCGGTCACGGCGGAGAGGATCGGCAGCCAGTCGCCGCGGAACGGTTCGAGGGCCGTGAGGAACACGCGCGCGAACGCCGCGAACGCCGCGGCCTTCACCGCGGTGGACATGAAGCCGGTGACGAGCGTCGGCGCACCTTGATAGGCGTCGGGCGTCCACATATGGAACGGCACCGCCGACACTTTGAAGGCAAAGCCGACGAGCAGCAGGATCATCGACAGCATGAGCAGGAGTTGCAGATCCGGCTGCTGCGCCGATGACGCAACGAGCAAGTTGATCTCGTCCAGTTTGGTGCTGCCGGTGGCCGCGTACGCGAGCGCGATGCCGTAGAGGAAGAACGCGCTCGAGAAGCCGCCCAGCACGAAGTACTTGAAACCGGCCTCGGCGCCCTCCTCGCTGCCCCGCTTGATCGCGGTCAGCACGTACACGCCGAGCGACATGATCTCGAGGGCAA
The DNA here is from genome assembly GCA_035606665.1 of Vicinamibacterales bacterium. Taxonomy (GTDB): domain Bacteria; phylum Acidobacteriota; class Vicinamibacteria; order Vicinamibacterales; family SCN-69-37; genus DASUGC01. Next base: position 65,312 of record DATNEY010000039.1, read on the forward strand.
TGAAGATGACGAGCAGGTCGCGCGTCGACCCCATCAGCATCATGCCGGCGATCGAGAACAGCATGAGGGCGTAGTACTCACCCAGGGGCAGCCGATCGCGTTCAGCGGTCCCCGACGATAGAAGAATCGTCAGCAGGCCCATGCCGCAGATCGCGATGTTGAAGAACAGCGCGTAGTCGTCGGCGACGATCACGCCGAAGCCGGTGCGGTTGAGGCCCCACTGCATCCACGACGTGTAGATCGCGCCGCCGAGTCCAATCACGCCGAACAGGCCGTGCGGCATGCGATCGCCCGCGCGGCGGAACGCCTCGGCCAGCAGCACCGTACAGGCCGCCAGCGTAACGATGAGGACCGGAATGATCGTCGCGAAGTCAGCTCTCGTCATCGGGAACCCAAGTTCGACTCGTTCTGCTGAGGCTGCAGGTTCTGCGGGACGGCAGGGTCCGCCGAGCGGTCGGGACGTGCCTTGGTATTCACCGGCCGGTTCGAACCCACCACGCTCTCCACCGTCCGTTTGACGGCCGGCTCCATCGGCTTCAGGAACACGCCGGGCATCACGCCCATGAAGATTGCCATCGCGCACACCGGCCCGATCACGAGCCACTCGCGCACACTCAGATCGCGCAGCCCGCGATTCTTCGGATTCGTGAGCGGCCCGTAGTTCACGCGCTGGAACATCCAGAGCATGTAGACCGCCGACAGAATCACGCCGGTAGCGGCCACCGCCGTGAAGTACTTCGCGTTGGCGACGTCGAACTGGCCATTGAACGCGCCGACCAGGATCAGGAATTCACCCACGAAACCGTTCGTGCCCGGAAGCGCGACCGAGGCCAGCGTCACCAGCAGGAACGCGGCCACGAGTTTCGGTGCCACCGCCTTGATGCCGCCGTACTCCGATATCGCGCGGGTGTGGCGCCGATCCGACAGCATGCCGACGATGAGGAACAGCCCGCCGGTCGAAATGCCGTGCGCCAGCATCTGGTAGACCGCGCCCTGCACGCCGTTGACGTTCATCGCGCACAGGCCGAGCACGACGATGCCAAGATGGCTCACGGACGAGTACGCCACCAGCTTCTTCATGTCCGGCTGGACCATCGCGACGAGCGCGCCGTAAACGATGCCGATGACGGCGAGGATTGCGATGTAGGGCGCGAAGTACATCGCCGCTTGCGGGAACAACGGGAACGCGAACCTCAGGAGGCCGTAGGTCCCCATCTTCAGGAGCACGCCCGCCAGAATCACCGACCCCGCGGTCGGAGCCTCAACGTGCGCATCAGGCAGCCAGGTGTGGAATGGGAACAGCGGCACCTTGATCGCGAACGCCACGGCGAATGCCAGGAAGAGCCACGTCTGCGTACCGCCCGGAACCGCCAGCGTCCGCAGCGCTTCGAGATCGAAACTCGGGACGCCGTGCACGACCTGGTGCTGATACGCGAGCCAGATGATGGCGATGAGCATCAATACGCTGCCAGCCATCGTGTACAGGATGAACTTGATCGAGGCGTAGATGCGGCGTTCGTAGCCCCAGATCCCGATGAGGAAATACATCGGAATCAGCATCGCGTCCCAGAAAATGTAGAAGAGGAAGAGGTCGAGCGAAACGAAGACACCGATCATCGCGGCTTCGAGCGCGAGCATGAAGAACGAGAACTCGCGCACGCGCTCGTCGACCGAGTCCCACGAACACAGCAGCGCGATCGGCGTGAGGAACGTCGTCAGGACGACGAGCAGCATGCTGATGCCGTCTACGCCGAGGTGATACGAGATCCCGAAGTCCGGCAGCCAGCTGCGCGACTCCTCGAGTTGATAGCCCGCCTGCGACGGATCGAACTGGGCCCACATCACGAGGCTCAGGACGAACGTGGCGAGCGAGACACCGAGCGCCACCCAGCGCGCGAGACTCGCGCGGTCGCGGCCCGTGAGCAGCACGGCAGCGCCGCCGGCAAACGGCAGCGCCACGAGCAGCGTCAGAATCGGCAGGTTCATCGCCACAGGTAGTACCCAAGAATCGTCACGACGCCGAGGAAGAACGACATCGCATAGGCGCGGACCGAGCCGGTCTGCAGACGCCGGAGCACCGCGCTCCAGCCCCGAACCACGAGTCCCACCGCGTTGACCGTGCCGTCGATCACTCCGGCATCAGCCACGCGCCACAGCGCCGTCGTCGACAGCCGCTTGATGGGCTGCACGACCACTGCGTTGTAGAGCTCGTCCACGTAGTACTTGTTCAACAGAACACGATGCGCCCCGGCAAACCTGGCGGCCATCGCGTCAGCCGAAGCCGGATTCTTCAGGAAGAACGATCGGGCGATGAAGATGCCGGCGAGCGCGATCCCGACCGACAGTCCCATCAGGCCAAGCTCGGTGCCGGCGCTCGCGTGCACAGCCTCAGCGCCGCCCTCCGCGGCCGCGGCGGTCGCGGCGCCCGCCACATGTTCGGCGCCAACCGCCTGGAAGCTCGGCTCGAGGAAGGTCTCGATCGAATTGTGCCCACCGAGCGCATGCGGGACACCGAAGAAGCCGGCAACCATGGATCCGATCGCGAGAACCACCAGCGCGATGGCCATCGGCCCTGGAGCGTCATGGAGGTGACTGCCATGGGCATCGGCGTGCCCGTGGCCGTGCGCGTCATGACCGTTGGCCTGCCCTGCCTGGCGGCGCTCGCCGAAGAAGGTCATGAACAGGAGCCTGAACATGTACGTTGCCGTCAGCAGCGCGGCGACCACCGCGACGAGCCACAACACGGTGTGGCCGGACGAGAATGTCTTCCAGAGAATCTCGTCCTTCGAGAAGAAGCCGGCGAGCGGCGGAAGTCCCGCAATGGCGATGGTGCCGATGAGGAACGTCCAGTAGGTAATCGGCAGGTGCTTCTTGAGCCCGCCCATGTAGCGCAGATCCTGCTCACCGTGCAACGCGTGAATCACCGCGCCGGATCCGAGGAACAGGAGCGCCTTGAAAAACGCGTGCGTGTAAAGATGGAAGATGCCGCCCGCGAACGCACCCACGCCCATCGCCAGGAACATGTAACCGAGCTGCGAGACGGTCGAGTACGCGAGGACGCGCTTGATGTCGTTCTGAACGAGGCCGATGGTGCCGGCGAACAACGCCGTCACAACGCCAATGATTGCAATCACTTCCAGCGTGAACGGCGCGTGGCTGAACAGCACCGCGTTCCGTCCGATCATGTACACGCCCGCCGTCACCATCGTCGCGGCATGGATCAGCGCCGAGACCGGCGTCGGGCCCTCCATGGCGTCCGGCAGCCAGACGTAAAGCGGAAGCTGCGCGGATTTGCCAGTCGCGCCAAGGAACAGAAGCAGTGTCGCGCCGGTCAGCACCGTCGCGCCGGCGAGCGATGCGGGATCGACGGGCATCGCGGCAACTCTCGAAGCGATCTGCTGGAAGTCGAGCGTGCCGAACGCCCAGAACAGCGACAGCATCCCGAGGATGAAACCGAAGTCGCCGATGCGATTGACGATGAACGCCTTCTTGCCGGCGTCGGCGGCCGACGGCTTCGTGAAGTAAAAGCCAATGAGCAGGTAGGAGCAGAGACCGACGCCCTCCCACCCGATGAACATCACCGGGAAGTTCGCGCCCAGCACCAGCACGAGCATGAACGCGGCGAAGAGATTCAGGTACGAAAAGTAGCGCGCGAAGTCGGCGTCGGACTCCTCGTGCATGTAGGCGGTCGAGTACAGATGGATCAGCGAACCGATGCCCGTGACCACGAGCACCATCAAGGCGCCCAGCGGGTCGAGACGGAACGCCATCGGGATCTGAACCGGACCAGAGGACAACCACGTGTAGACCGTCTGCTCGATCGCCCGGACGCCCCCCACCGGCTCGGACCCGAGCATCCGCCAGACCTGGGTCGCCGCGACGGCGAACGAAAAGAACATCGCGCCGGTCGCCACGACCGTGCCCGAGACGAACTTCGGCAGCCTTCGGCCCAGGGCCGCGTTGATCAGGAAGCCGACGAGCGGAGCGAGCGGAATCAGATACAGCACGCGGTCACCACTTCAACGACGTAAACGCATCCGGCGTGAGCGTCTCCTTGTGCCGGAAGAGCGCGATGACGATGGCCAGGCCGACGGCCGCTTCGGCCGCCGCCACGGTCATGACGAAGAACACGATGATCTGCCCGTCGATGAGGCCGCGGAAGCGATCGACGGCGACGAACGTCAGGTTGACGGCGTTCAGCATCACCTCGATCGACAGCAGAATCGTGATGAGGTTGCGGCGCAGGAAGACGCCGGCCGTGCCGATCGCGAACAGCACGGCGGACAGCATGAGATACGAGTTGAGCGTCGGCTCAGGCAGACTCACTGTTGTTCCTTCCGGGCCAGGATGACGGCGCCCACCATGGCGACCAGGATGAGAATCGACGTCGCTTCGAACGCGAACGAGTAGTCGCGGAACAGGCGCTCGCCGATTGCACGAACGGTCGTCGCGGGCGTGTCGCTGTCCGGCATCGGCTGCGCGCTGAGCGCGCGCAGCGCCCAGAACAGCAGCGCCGCGAAAAATGCCGAGAGCACCGCGCCGAACCGGCGCGGGCCCGCGCCGCCGAGCATGCGCGCCTCCCGCCCCGTTGGCATCTCCTCCGTCGGCACGTTGAGGAGCATGACCACGAACAGGAAGAGCACCATGATGGCGCCCGCGTAGATGATGATTTGAATCACCGCGACGAACGGCGACCCGAGCAGGATGTAGAGGCCGGACAGCGCGCCGAACGAGGCGATGAGCAGCAGCACGCTGTACATCGGGTTGCGCTGCCCGATGACGAGCACCGACGCGGTGACCGCGCCCGCCGCCAGAATCCAGAAAAGAATCGCGTCCATTCGTCTACCAGCCGTTGATCTTGATCGTGAGGTACGCGGTGACCAGCAGGTTCACCACGGCGAGCGGCAGCAGGTATTTCCAGCCGAACTCCATCAGCTGGTCGTACCGGTACCGCGGCAGCGTCCACCGCATCCAGATGTAGAAGAACAGCAGCGCGAACACCTTGATCAGGAACCAGATCCAGCCGAGCTGCTCCGGCAGGAACGGGCCGTGCCAGCCGCCGAGGAAGAGGTCGGTCGCGACCGCCGAAACCGTGACCATGTTCACGTACTCGGCGAGGAAGAACAGCGCGAAGCTCATCGAGCTGTACTCGGTGTGATACCCGGCGACGAGCTCCTGCTCGGCCTCCGGGAAATCGAAGGGCGCGCGGTTGGTCTCGGCGACACCGGCCGTGAGGAAAATGAAGAAGCCGACCGGCTGCAGAAAAATGTACCACCTGGGGATCACGCCGAACCAGTAACCGCCCTGCTGATTGACGATGTCTCCCAGTGAGAGCGAGCCGGCCATCAGGATGACGGCCGCGAACGACATGCCGTACGAGAGCTCGTAGCTGATCATCTGCGCCGAGGCGCGG
>DATNEY010000052.1:0-25995 GCA_035606665.1 Vicinamibacterales bacterium
GCCGACCAGCGGGGATCGAATCGCGATCCGGCCGCGCGGCGTTTCGACCTCGAAGGTCAGGCCGTCGAGCGAGGCGTGCACGCCCTCGGCGCGGACATCCGCCGGGTGGTCAATGCCGTACGTCATGACGCGCGGCAGGCTGCGCGCCAGCTCGCGGCCCCGCGGGTCGTCGACGTTGACGATGGCGGGCGCGCCCTCGGGCAGCCCGTCGAACAGCCGCCGCTTGGCCTCGAAGTAACGCTGCATGTCGCCGTGAAAATCGAGATGGTCGCGCGTGAGGTTCGTGAAAATGCCGGCTGCGAATCTCACGCCGGCGACGCGCTGGAGCACGAGCGCGTGGGAAGAGACTTCCATCGCGCAGGCCTTGCAGCCGCGGTCGGCCATTTCGCGAAGGAGCCGCTGGACTTCCGGCGACTCGGGCGTCGTGTGCGACGCGTCGCGCTCGTCCGAGGGATTCGGTCCCACGCGGACCGTCACTGTGCCGATACGGCCGCACGGCAACCCCGCGGCGTCGAAGACTGCCGCGAGGAGATACGTGGTCGTGGTCTTGCCGTTGGTGCCGGTCACGCCGACGACCGTCAGCGATTCGCTGGGCTGGCCGTAGACCTGGCCGGCGAGTTCGGCCATCGCCAGCCGCGCGTCAGGGGTCCGCAGCCACGGAACGTCCAGGCCCGGCGGCTCCGGCGTTTCGGCCACGATCGCGGCGGCGCCGCGGCGCGCGGCCTCGGCCGCGAACTGAGCGCCGTCCGTGCGCTGTCCGCGAATCGCGACGAACACGACGCCTGAGGCGGCGGCGCGCGAATCGTGCGTGACGCCGGTAACCACGAGGTTGGTGCGTCCGGCGCGCTCGATCCGCGCGCGCGCGTCCGGAGCGAGCGAACGCACCGCCGCGGTCAGCGCGCCCAGTGTCATCGACCGCTCCCGTCCGCGGCCGGATGACGGCGCAGCCGAATGAGACCGGTGTTGCCGGTATCGACGAACTCTCCGGGCATGGGCGACTGCGTGACCACCACGCCGTCGCCATCCGCGTTCATCGCGATCCCCAGGGCATTCGCGATCCGAAGCGCGTCTCTGAGCGTGAGCCCCCGGATGTCCGGCATGACCGGGCGGCCGCCGACCTGGGTAATCGTCGGCAGCGATCTGCGCGGCGACGGCGGCAGAATCTGGTTTGCCACGGCGACGATCGGAGCCGCGGGATTCACCGACGGCGTCGCACCAACCTGCTGCAGCGCGGCCTCGGCGATCTTCCGGAAGATTGGCGCGGCGACCACGCCGCCATATGCGGGCCCCTTCCTCGGCGTGTCGATGACGACGAGAATCGTGAGCGCCGGCTGGCGGGAGGGTGCGAATCCGACAAATGACACGTTGAAGTCGCTCTCGGAATACCGCCCATCGACGACCTTGGCGGCCGTTCCGGTTTTGCCGGCGACGCGGAACCGCTTCAGTGCCGCTTCCTTCGCGGTCCCGCGCTCGACGACGCCTTCCATGAGCGCGGTCATCGTCAGGGCGGTCTCGGGCGACATCACGCGACGGAGAACTTTTGGTTCCGTGACTTCACGGCGGCCGTCTTTCGTGACAGAGCGCAGGATGTGCGGCTCGACCAGCAGGCCCCCGTTGGCAACCACGCTCGCCGCGGACGCCATCTGCAACGGTGTGACGCCGACCTGGTATCCCATCGAGATCGACGCCAGCGTGCTGTCGTCGATCTGCCCGGTCGCCGGGATCCGGCCACGCGACTGTCCTGGGAAGTCCGGAGAAAGCGCCTGGCCGAATCCGAACCGGCGGACGTGCTGCATGAGCCGCTCACCACCGATTCGCTGGCCGATCTTGATGGCGCCGACGTTACTCGACTTGATCAGGACGTCCTCGAAACTCAGCACGCCGTAGTTGTGGTGCTGCGCCTCGTCGATTGGCTTGCTCCGGCCAGGAATGCGGATGATTCCGGGGCCGGTGTCGATCAGGTCCGTCGTCTTGAAGAAGCCGGCCTCGAGCGCCGCCGACGCCGTCACGATCTTGAAGGTCGAACCCGGCTCGTAGGTGTCGGTGACGACGCGGTTGCGGCGGGAGTCTTGAGGCTCATCCCAATAGATGTTCGGGTTGAACGTCGGATAGCTCGCCTGCGCCAGGATTTCTCCCGTGAACGGATCGAGGATGACGGCGAGCCCGCCGGCCGCGTTCACGGCGCGCACACCGGCGGCGAGCTCGCGCTCGGCGATGTTCTGCAACCTCAGATCTATGGTGAGTTCGAGGTTGGCACCCGCCGTCGGCGCCCGCTCGACCCGCGTCGAGATTTCGCGGCCGGTCCTGCTGCCGTCGACCTGCACGAAGACGCGGCCTTTGTGGCCCGCGATCAGGCTGTCGAACTTCGCCTCGACGCCTTCGGCGCCGTGGCCCTGATCGTCAACAAAGCCAAGCACATGCGAGGCGAGCGCAACCTTCGGGTAATACCGGCGGCTCTCCGCGTTCAGCGAAACGACCTCGGGAAGGCCCTCCTTCTTTCTTTTCTGAATCAACTCCTGCAACCGGAAGGAAGCGGCAGGCGAGACGAAACGGGGATTCCTCACGACGAGATACTTCCTGTCACCTTTCAAATCCGCGGCCAGCCGGTTCTGCTCCTTCAGCGTGCAGTCGCCGATGGCGGCGCAGATCTCGACGGCATCTTTTACCGGGTCCTTCGACCTCCTCGGGTAAGCAATGACCCGGTGGCTCTCCACCGAGTAGGCCAGCATCTCGCCGTTGCGGTCGACGATGTCTCCGCGTGCGGCCTCCGGCTCGAATACGTTCTGCTGCTGTTCGCGCGCCTTGGCGACAAACGATTCGTGGGACACCACCTGCAGGAACACCAGCCGCGCCTCGAGGGCGACGGCCCAGAACAGAATGAGTCCGAGCGCCACGAGCAGCCGCGACTTCATGTCGCGCCGCCACGAGTTTTCGAACGAGGCATCCGGACGGTCCTGCGGCTCGAGAGCCGCGCCGACCGAAATGCGGCCGAGGGCCGCGCGGGTGATCCACTGCTTCAACATGACCGGCTCCCTGTGGCCTTCTAGCGAACGGCCGCGACGATCGCGCGGTCAGGCGGTGTGGAGGGAGGGACACGCTCGATCACCAGCGTGTCCCCTTCGGTGGGCTCGACGAGTCCGAGTTCGGCGGCCGCGCGCTGCTGCAGGAGCTGCGGCCGGAGCAGTTGTTCGAGCTCGAGCCGGTAGCGCCGGCTGAGCGCTTCCTCCCTGGCGAGCTCGTCCTTCAGATCCTCGACGCGGTATCCAGTCGTGACGCTCGTGAACTTCGGCGCCAGCGCGATCATGAGCATGGCGACCATCACCCCGGCCCACGCAAGCATGCGCAGGAACTCCTTCTTCTGATCCGCATCCACCTCGCGGACGACGGGGTTGTTTCTGATGTCCTGCTTGATGGCGAACTCGAGGTCGATGCTCATGCCACTTTCTCCACCACCCGCAGCCGCGCGCTCCGCGCGCGGGGATTGCGGGCCACTTCTGCTTCGCCGGGCTGCAGGGGCCGGCGCGTCACCGCGGCCACCGTGCCCCCGTCCACGAGCCGTCGCATCGTGTGTTTCACGATCCGATCCTCGAGCGAGTGGAACGCGATCACCGCCAACCGTCCTGCCGGCCCCAGCAGCCCCGCGGCGTTTTCGACGAACGCCTCGAGCCCGTCCAGCTCCCCGTTTACCCAGATCCGCAACGCCTGGAACGTCCGCGTCGCCGGATCGATCCGTTGCCATCCGCCGCCCCCGGCGGCGCGCCTCACCGCCGAGGCGAGATCGCCGGTGGTATTGAGCTCGCCCCTGTCGCGCACCGCCAGAATCGATCTGGCGATCTGCCGTGAACGCCGCTCCTCACCGAACCGATAGATGACGTCGGCCAGGGTCCCGGGATCCACCTCCGCCAGCCGCGCGATCAACGGTTCGCCGCTCGACCGATCCATCCGCATGTCGAGCGGTCCACTGTGCCGAAAACTGAACCCGCGGCCGGCGTCGTCGATCTGCATCGACGACACGCCGAGATCCGCCAGGATTCCGCTCGCCGCCTCGATCGATCGCTCCCGCATCACGCGGCCGATCTCGCGATAGTCGGCGTGCACGAACTCAACGCAACCCAGCCGCTCCTTCAGGCGATCGCGCGCGATGACGAGCGCCTGTTCGTCCCGGTCGATCGCGACTACCCGCCCCGCCCCGGCCTCGACGAGCGCCGCGATGTGCCCGCCCGCGCCCGCCGTACAATCGACGTAGATGCCGTCAGCCCGTGGCGCCAACATCGACACGACTTCGGCCACGAGGACCGGAGCGTGCCGTCCGTCAGATTCCGTGCTCCGCGAGCGCTCGTGCGTCGTCATCCGTGAACGGCTCGCTCTTGAGCTTCGTGAGGAACCGTTCGTGGTTCCACACTTCGAGAAACTCCACCTGGCCGAGGACGTCCACGTCGCCGGTCATTCCGGCAGCCTCTCGGAGGCGGCCTGGAATGAGAACGCGGCCCTGGATGTCGAACTCGGTGACCTGTCCGTAGAAATTGACGCGGTCGAGGAACTTGACGCGCGCCGGATGGGTGCTTGGCATCTTCGACAGCCTGTCTTCCACTGCGACCCACACCGGCATCGGGTAGATGCGGACGGAGTCTCCAGACAGGCTCGTGACGTACACACCCTTGGCGCCGTGCTGGTCCTCGACAAACGCCTTGAAGGCAGTCGGGATCTTCAGCCGCCCTTTGTCGTCAATCCTGGCTGAATAACTTCCCCGCAGCACCTTTTTTCTCCACTTAGCTCCAGATAAGTCCACGAGATAGTAGAGGTACGTTTGGGACGTGTCAACCGTAAATAACAGAGCGTACTGGACTTACGTCTAACTTTCGCCAGAGAACATCTGGCGAAAATCAGGCTGCGTGGTACCATCCCAAACCGCATGCTCCGCGCCGGCCTCGTAGGCCTCCCCTCCTCCGGAAAGACCACCCTCTTCCAACTGTTGACGAGCGCCCGTGAAGCCCCGCGCAGCCACGGGAAGACGGAAGCAAACGTCGGCGTTTCACGCGTCGCGGACGATCGGCTCGATCGACTCGCGGCGTTGTTTCAGCCGAAGAAGTTCACGCCGGCGACGGTGGAATTCGCGGACATGGCAGCGGGCCGCGGCGACGCGAAGTCGCTGCTCGACGTGGTCGCGTATCGCAACGCCGACGCGCTGCTCCACGTCGTGCGCACGTTCGACGATCCGGCGCTGCCGCATCCGAAAGGCAGCCTCGACGCGCGCCGCGATGCGCAGACGATCGAAGAGGAATTCATCCTGGCCGATCTCGGCGTTGTCGAACGCCGGCTCGAGCGCCTCGACAAGGATCTGAAGAAGACACCGTCAGCGGAATTGAAGAAGGAACACGAGCTGCTCGTGCAAGGACGCGCGGTGCTCGACGAGGGCCGCGCGCTGCGCACGCTGGGACTGTCCGTCGAGGATGCGCGGCGCCTGCGCGGCTTTCAGTTTCTCTCCGCGAAGCCCCTGCTCCTCGTGATCAATCTCGACGAAGCGCACGCCGGCGACGCCGAGCGTGCCGCCGACGCGCACGGACTCACGGCGTGGGTCGCGTCGAGCGGCGCGGCCGCGGTGGGCGTGTGCGCGAAGATCGAGCTCGAGATCGCGCAGCTCGATCGCGCGGATGCCGCGGCATTCATGGCCGACCTCGGGCTCAGGGAGTCCGGCCTCGATCGCGTGATTCGCGCGGCGTACGGCCTCCTCGGCTACATGTCGTTCTTTACGGTCGGCGAGGACGAGTGCCGGGCCTGGTCGATCCCGCTCAATACGCCCGCCCCGCGCGCGGCGGGCGCGATTCATTCCGACATCGAACGGGGTTTCATCCGGGCCGAGGTCGTGCCGTGCGACACCCTGCTGTCACGCGGTTCGCTCGCAGCCTGCCGCGATCACGGCGAGCTCCGGCTCGAGGGCAAGGAATACATCGTGATGGACGGTGACGTGATCAACTTCCGCCACGCCACGTAGTAGCATGCGCGCGAGTTGCAGGCGGCACGCCTCGTGAGCGCGATCAAAACCGTAGTGGTCTGTGAGGCGCAGGTGCCGTTCGTTCGCGGCGGCGCAGAAGCGCTGGTCCGCGAGCTCGTCCGGCAGCTCAGAATCCAGGGCTTCGACGCCGAGCGCGTGAGCCTTCCCTTCAAGTGGTACCCGAAGGAAGAGATCCTGGCGCACGCCGCGGCGTGGCGGCTGCTCGATCTCTCCGAGAGCAACGGCAAGCCGATCGATCTCCTCATCGGCACGAAGTTTCCCACCTATCTCGCGCGGCATCCGCGCAAGGTCACGTGGCTCGTGCATCAGCATCGCGGCGCCTACGAGCTGGTGGGCACGCCGTACAGCAACTTCGCGCATGACGAGCACGACGTGGCGCTGCGCGAGCGGCTCCTCTCAATCGACACGACGTCGCTCGGCGAGTCGCGCGGTCTCTACAGCATCTCGGCGACGATCGCGAATCGCCTGCAGCGCTACAACGGCCTCACGGCGACGCCGCTCTACCATCCGCCGCGGCTGGCCGATCGTTTCAGAGCCGGCGAGGCGGGCCACTACGTCCTCTCCGTCGGCCGTCTCGAAACGGTCAAACGCGTGGACCTGGCCATCAAGGCGATGACTCACCTGCCGGCGTCGTTGTCGCTCGTGATCGCCGGCGCCGGCTCGCACCGCGAGCCACTCGAGGCGCTCGTCGCATCACTCGGGCTGGGATCCCGCGTTCAGTTTCTCGGCGAAGCCACGGATGATCAGATCGTGGACCTGTACGCCGGCGCGCTCGCAGTCATTTTTCCGCCGTTCGATGAGGACTACGGCTACGTCACGCTCGAGGCGTTCCTCTCTCATAAGCCGGTCGTGACCACGAAGGATGCCGGTGGCCCGAACGAATTCGTCCGGGACGGCATGAACGGCTGCGTGACCGACCCCGATCCGAAGGCGATCGCCCAGGCGGTCGCCGGTCTCGACGCCGACCGCCGCCGGGCCGCACGCATGGGCGACGCCGGTTACGATCTGGCCCGGGAGTTCACCTGGACAACCGTGATCGAGAGACTGACCGCGGCGTCATGACCAAGCTCATCATCCAGATCCCGTGCCTGAACGAGGCGGAGACGCTGCCGGCGACGCTGGCGGATCTGCCGCGTACGCTTCCGGGCATCGACACGATCGAGTACCTGGTCATCGACGACGGCTCGCGCGACGAGACGGCGGCGGTCGCGCGCGCGCACGGCGTCCACCACGTCGTCAGATTCCGGCGGCAGAAGGGTCTCGCCGCCGCGTTCATGGCCGGCATCGACGCCTGCCTCAAGCTCGGCGCCGACGTCATCGTGAACACCGACGCCGACAACCAGTACTCGGGCAAGGACATCATCAAGTTGATCAATCCGCTGCTTGCCGGCGAGTACGACATCGTCATCGGCGACCGCAACATCCGGGAGATACGTCATTTTTCCTGGCTCAAGCGGCTGCTGCAGCGATTCGGCAGCTGGACGGTCCGGCAGGTCTCGAGCACCGAAGTCCCTGACACGACGAGCGGCTTCCGCGCCTACACACGCGAAGCGGCGCTCCGGATGACGCTCGTGTCAGATTATTCCTACACGCTGGAGTCGATCATCCAGGCCGGCAAGCGGCGGGAGGCGATCGGGCATGTCGAGGTCACGACGAACGAGGTGACGCGCCCGTCGCGGTTATTCGACAGCATGGTGGGCTACATCCGCCGCTCGGGCGCGACGATCGTCCGCATCTACACGATGCACGAGCCGCTGAAGGTGTTCACCTACCTCGGTTCGCTCGTCTTCATCGTCGGGCTGATTGGCGGCGGGCGCTTCATTTATTTCTACTGGATCGGCGAGGCTTACAAGCATCTCGCGTCCCTCGTCGCGTCCGCCGTCTTCATGATCCTGGGTTTCCAGGTCGTCCTCATCGGACTCGTCGCGGATGCGATCTCCGGTACCAGGAGACTCATGGAAGACCTGCTGTATCGGGCGCGGTCAGCGGAACTCGACCGCGGCGCCGCTGCGCGAACAGATGACGGGAGCCCGCGCTGATGGCGGAACCCCAGGCCGTCTCGATCCTGATTCCGGCATTCAACGAAGCCGGCGCCATCGCGGACGTGATCGCGGAGCTCAACGCGGCGGCGCCGTGGCGCGAGATCATTGTCGTGGACGACGGCTCGACGGATGGAACGGCTGACAGAGCGGCCGACGCCGGCGCACGCGTCGTGCGCCATCCCTACAACAAGGGAAACGGCGCAGCGGTGAAGTCCGGAATCCGCGCCGCCACGGGCGACTTCATCCTCATCATCGACGGCGACGGCCAGCACAAGCCGTCCGATGCCCTCGCGCTCACGAGCCAGGCGGGCGAATACGATCTCATCGTCGGCGCGCGGTCGTCCGGCACGCAGGCAGGATCGACCCGGCGCTTCGGAAATGCCGCGCTCAACAGATTCGCGAGTTTTCTGACGGAGCGCGAGATTCCCGATCTCACCTCGGGATTCCGGTGCGCGCGGCGCGAGTACCTGCTCGACTTCATCCACCTGCTGCCAAACGGTTTCTCAACGCCGACGACCACGACGATGGCGTTCCTGCGGGCCGGGTACAACGTCGCGTTTCATCCCGTGGAAGCGAGGCAGCGGATAGGCACGTCGAAGATCCGCTTGAGCAAGGACGGACCGAAGTTCCTGCTCATCATGCTGCGTGTCATGACGATCTTCAGTCCCTTCCGCGTGTTTCTGCCGATCGCGGCGGTATCCTTCATCGCGGGCGCCGCGTACGGCGCGTACACGCTCGTGACGGAAATCCACATCGCGCCAGCGTCGGCATTGCTCATCACCCTTTCGGTCGTCATCTTCCTCATCGGACTCGTGTCGGAGCAGATCTCCGCAATGCGCTTCGATGGCCGGCGGTAGCTTTCCGCGCACGTTCGTACTTGCCGCGGCGGCTGTGGCGCTGCTCGCACGGCTGGCCTTTGGGCTCGGCTACTGGGTCAACGAGGCACTGAACCGCGACGAAGTCGAGTACCTCTCGCTGGCGCGAAGTCTTACGGCCGGCGACGGCTACAGGTACGACAAGCACGTGGAGGACGGGCCGGTGCAGCCCTTCGGGCGCGCACCTGGCTATCCGGTCTTTCTGGCGTTGATCGGCGCAGGCCGCGAATATGTCGAGCGCGTGCCGATGAACGTGAAGGTGGCCCAGTCCTTCGCCGGTGCCATCGGCGTCGTGCTGATCGCATTCGCCGCGTTCCGCCTGGGGGGCGAGCGATCCGCGAAGGCTGCAGCAGTGCTCGCTGCGGTGCATCCCCCACTGATCTGGATCGCTGGTTACGCCTACAGCGAAGCGGTGTTCTGGCCCATCGGTATCGCGCTCGCTTTGCTCACCAGTCGCGCGATTGAGACTGGTGCGCCGCCGGGCGCGACGATGACGGTGTGGAAGCGCGCGCTGCTGCTGGGAGCCGGCGCCGGCATTGCCATCCTCGTTCGCGCGGCAACCCTGCTCTTCGTCCCGCTGTGCGGCCTGTATCTCATCTGGAAGCGGCAATGGATCACGCTCGCCGGCCTCGTGCTCGGGCTCGTGCTGGTGCTCACGCCATGGACGATTCGTAACATCAACTTCTACGGACACTTCGTGCTCGTAGCGTCCGACGGCGGCGTCACGTTCTGGACCGGCAACAACGCCCTCGCGCCGGGCGAAGGCGACATGGCTGCGAATCCGCACCTGAAGATCGCGAATCAGAAACTGCGTGACCAGCATCCACACCTGACCGAAGAGCAGATGGAGCCGATCTACTACCAGGAGTCCCTCGGCTGGATTCGATCGCACCCGGGCGACTTCGCGTGGCTCATGGCGAAGAAGGTGTTCTACCTCATCGTCCCCATCGGGCCGTCGTACCAGGTGCACTCGGCGCGGTACTACTGGGCGAGCGTCCTGTCGCTTGCTGTTCTCGTACCGCTCGCTGCCGTCGGCGGGTGGCGGCTGGGCTCCGAGCGCGGACGGCTCGTGGGAATGTGGCTTCTGGCCGCCGCGGCGATCGCGACGTGCCTCGTCTTCTTTCCACAGGAACGCTTCCGCATTCCGGTGATCGATCCGGCGTTGATTCTCCTGGCGAGTGGTCTCTGGGCTACGAGGACGTGGAACGACGCGCAGGGCGGGGTGAACCGGAGGGCGGCGTGACGCCGGTCGGACGCCAGATCGTCGTGATGATCACGACGTCATATCCGCGATTTCCTGGCGACGGCATAGGCAGTTTCATCGCGCCCATCGCCAAAGGCGTGGCTGCGCGCGGTCACGCGGTGCATCTCGTCGCCCCGGCGCATCCAGAGATCCGCCTTCCTGACCAGGAGGACGGCGTCCAATTCCACTTCTACAAGTACGCACCCGGCAATCCGAAGTCGTGGGGCTATGCCAGCGGCCTCAAGGCCGATACGGCCCTCCGCGCATCGGCCTGGGCCGCGGCGCCGCTCGGTGTCCTCGCGGGTATACGTGCGGCGAGGCGCGTGGCGGCCGATTTCGGCGCCACCGTCCTCCACGCACATTGGGTGATTCCGAATGGCGTCATCGCGGCCGCCGCGGCACGCTCTCTGCCCATCGTCACCAGCCTCCATGGATCTGACGTCTTCGTCGCGGAGCGAAGCGGTCTTGCGAGGCGAGGCGCGAAATACGCTTTCGACCGATCGGGCTGGGTCACGGCCTGCAGCGACGACCTGCGCGAACGGGCGATCAGACTTGGCGCCAACAAGGACCGGATCGACACCGTTCCGTATGGCGTCGACACGTTCCGGTTTGCGCCGGGTGCCGTCGTCCGTGCCGCCGTGCGACACGAGCTCGGCATCGGTGACGCGCCGTTCGTATTTGCGGCGGGGCGACTCGTCAGCAAGAAGGGCTTCGAGTACCTCATTGATGCCGTGGCCGCGCTCGGCGATCTTCCGACCCTGCAGGTCGCCATCGCCGGCGCGGGCGATCTTCACGACGCACTTGCCGGCCGCGCCGCGTCCTTTGGCGGACGCATCCGTCTGCTCGGAAACAAGTCTCAGGACGAGATCTCCCGCCTCTGCGCGGCCGCGGACGTCATCGTTGTCCCTTCCATCCGAGACGACGCGGGCAACGTCGACGGCCTGCCGAACTTCGCACTGGAGGCGCTCGCGTCAGCGACGCCGGTTATCGCCAGCCGCGCAGGCGGTTTGCCGCAGGTCATCGACGACACGGTCAGTGGAAGGCTCGTGCCCGAGCGCGACGCCGCGGCGATCGCGGGGGCGATCCGCGAGCTGCTGCGCCAGCCCGATGTCGCGGCCCGAATCGGACAGGCAGCGCGTGCCCACGTCAGCGAGCAGTTCGGCTGGGGCCGTACGGCAGAAGGCTTGGAGCGTGCATACGAGCACGCTAGCCAGAGTCCACTGAAACTGAAGTAGCAGCCTGGACAGCGCCCTCAGGCCCCGCGAAGCATGTAAACTCCTTACCCGCATGAGTTTGCGAGTGCCGTTCATGTCTCTGGTCCCAGGAGACGATGCCGCCGCCGTTCGACAAGCCATCGATCGCGTCGTTGCCAGCGGCTGGTTCATCCTGGGCCCCGAAGTCGACGCCTTCGAAGCGGAGTTCGCGTCGGCGTCCGGCGCGGCGCACGCAGTCAGCGTCGGCACCGGCACGGATGCGATCGCGCTCGCGCTTCGAGCGATGGGCGTCGGACCAGGGGACGAGGTCATCACGTCGCCGCTCTCGGCGGTCTTCTCAGCGCTCGGGATCATGATGGCCGGCGCGACGCCGGTGTTCGCTGATATCGACCCGGATCGTTTGACGATGGATCCGGCGGCGACTGGAGCAGCGGTCACATCGCGCACCGCGGCGCTGATGCCCGTGCACCTCTACGGCCAGCCTGCCGACATGCCCGCGATGATGGCGATCGCTCGCCGGCACAACCTCGCGGTGCTCGAGGATGCCTGCCAGGCGCACCTCGCCACGTGTAACGGACAGCCGGTCGGGACGTTCGGCATCGCCGGCGCGTTCAGCTTCTACCCCACCAAGAATCTCGGCGCCCTCGGTGACGGCGGCGCCGTGACAACGAGCGACGGCGCGCTCGCGGAGAAGTTGAAGCGGCTGCGGAACGGCGGCCAGACGAGCAAGTACGTGCACGCGGAGTTCGGGGTGAACAGCCGCCTCGACGAAATGCAGGCAGCAATCCTGCGCGCGCGTCTGCAACTCCTGCCGGCATGGACCGCCAGGCGGCGCGAGCGCGCCGCCGCGTACCGTCCAATGCTGAGGGGCGCGCGCATCACCGTACCGCCGGAGCGCGACTCGGGCCACGTCTACCACCTGTTCCCCGTTCTGACCGAGCGGCGTGATGCGTTCCAGGCGCACCTCGCTGCGGAAGGCGTGGGCACGCTCGTCCACTATCCTTTTGCGATCACCACGCAGGCAGCGGTGGCATCAGCGAAGCCCGCGCAGTGCCCCGTCGCTGAACGCATCGCCTCTGAGGTCGTCTCGCTGCCACTTCATCCCGCGCTCACGAGTGCCGAGCTCGAGTTCGTCTCGGCGGCGGTCCAGCGCTGGCGTCCATGACGGATTTGCTCGCGCTGAACGCCCTCGTCGCCATCCTCTTATTCATTGTGATCGCCGTGCTGCCGGGGGCGGCGTTCTTCCGCATGCCGATCTTGCGGCGGGACCTGCGCGCCGCGCTGCCCTCCGAAGAGCGCTGGTTCTGGCAGATTGTCACGAGCCTCGTCTGGTCGGTCGGTGTCGCGCTCGCGCTCGGCGCCCTGTCGGCGTACGCGATCGTTCGCGTCGCCGGCATCAACCTCTGGCTCGGCGTGTTTGTTCTGATCGCGTTTCGCGGGCGCCTCCGGATGGCCGCCGAATCACGGGGCCTCACGGCGGCTGTGATTCTGCCGCTCATCCTGGCGGGGTTCGCGCTCTGGCGATTCCTTCCTGCCGACGAGTACATCCTCGGCGGCAAGGATCCGGGTGTCTACGTCAACGAGGGCATCAGCCTCGCTCGCACCGGAACGATCTTCAGGCGCGACGCGATCGTCGCTGACGTGCCGGCCGACCAGAAGGAACTGTTCTTTCACGACTACCCGCCGACGGAGTACTACGGACTGCGGTTCATGGGCGTGTTCCTGAACGATCCGGCGACAGGCGAGGTCATTCCAGGTTTCCCGCATCTCCTGCCCGCGTCGATTGCGCTCGGGTACGGCGTCGGCGGGCTGTATGGCGCCACATCGACGACCGTGTTCTGGGCGGTGTTGGGACTTCTCGCGGTCTACTTCTTCGGCGCGCGGCTCGCCGGCCGCGCCCCGGCGTTTGCGGCCACGCTGCTGCTGGCGCTCAACGTCATCGAAGCGTGGTACGGCAGATTCCCGAACGCTGAAGTCGTGATGCAGACGTTCGTTTTCGCGGGGCTGCTCGCCTTCTCCTACGCGGTCACCGATAACAATCGTTACTTCAGTTGGGTGGCGGGGGCACTCGGCGCGGCGCTCATCTTCCTGCGGTTCGACGCGTATCTCGCCATCGCGGCGATCGCGGGCGCGGCCGCACTCGTCTGGATCGTCGAACGCAAGTCGGCGGGCTGGCCGGCTGGACTGCTGATCGCAGCGGCAACGGCTTTGGCGTGGTGGTACTACGGCGGTCCGATGCGCGCGTATTTCTGGCAGTACCGCGAGAACCTGCCGGCCGTGGGAGCGGGCCTGGCCCTGTTCGGCGGGGCGCTCGCGGTGGTACTGGCGCTTGGCGCGATGCGCGGCACAGTCGCAACACCGTTGCGGCACACCGTGCCCGCAATTCTGATCGTGACGGTGATTGGCCTCGCGATCTACGCGCTGTTCTTCAGACAGCCGGCCGGGCGTCTTGCGGCATGGGACGCCTACGCACTCCGGCGCTTTCGCGACGCCTATGTCTTCTGGCCGGCGCTCATCGCGGGCCTCGTGGGCTTTGCGATGCTGGCCTGGAAGCGCTTCTGGAAGGAGCCGGCGTTCTTTCTACTCATGGCGGCCTTCGTCGTCTTTTTCTTCTATAAGCTTCGAATCCAGACCGAGCACTTCTGGATCGCGCGCAGATTCCTGCCCGTCATCCTCCCGGGACTCTTGCTCCTCGCGTCCGCCGGCGCCTTCGGTGTGTTCGACAACAAGAGAGGGCGGCCGGTATGGCGCGCGGCCGCCGCGACGATCTTCCTCGGCTTCATCGGCTGGCAGTACGCCGTCGCGGCGGCACCAGTCGCTGCGCACGTCGAGTACCGCGGCGCGATTCACCAGTTACAGAAGCTCGCCGACCGCGTCGGAGATCGCGACCTCGTGATCTTCGAAAACCGCGAGTCGGGTGGAGACGTGCACGTGCTCGCGCTCCCGCTCGCCTACGCGTTCGGCAAGAACGTGCTGCTCCTCGACAGCTGGCAGCCGAACCGGCGCAAGATGGAGGAATTCCTGAAGGGCGCGGCGACCCGGTATGACCGCGTGCTCTTCGTCGCCAACGCCGGCACCGACCTGCTCTCGAGTTCGATCGTCGGCACGCCGATCGTGTTCACGCCCGTCTCGCTGCCGGAGTACGCGACCAGCGGGTGGGACGAATACCCGGCCGGCCCGCGACAGAAGGATCTCGGCTACTGCCTCTATCAACTCTCGATTGGTCAGCAGGAACGCCGGGGCCTTACGCTCGACGTCGGCGGCCTCGACGATCTCCACGTTCGAAGCATGTTCGCGCGCGAGACGACGGAAGGCCGCAGTGTCAGATGGACCAAGCGGATGTCATTGGTGGCGGTGACCGGCCTCGCAGGCACGGAGACCACGTTGACGATGGTGATGCACAACGGCGGGCGGCCGGCCAAGGCGCCCGCGGCGGCCGTGGAGGTGTTCTTCAACAACGTGTCGCTCGGAACCATCGCGGTTGGCGACGGTTTCCGGGAGTACCGCGTGACGTTGCCGCCGGATCTCGTTCGAGCGGCGGCGGCGAACCCCGATCCCGCCGAATTGCGCCTGATGTCTACGACATGGAAGCCGATCGACTATCTGGGCGGCACCGATAACCGTGACCTCGGCGTGATGATCGATCGCATCGAAATACACTGATACCTGCGCCGGGCCTGAAGGCCCGGCCAACTCACACGATGTCCGGCCTTCAGATTCCGAATCCACGCGAGCGGGCCCTGGTGCGCGCGGCCGACATCGCAACCGCGCCATTTTCGTGGTTCCGCACTCGTTCCGCGCCTGCAGGTGCCATACGCCGCGTCCTCCTGCTCAGGCTCGAACGCATCGGGGACCTGCTCATGGTGCTCGACGCCATCAGCGAGGCTCGCGCGGCGTGGCCTGACGCGGAGATCGATCTCGCCGTTGGCTCCTGGAATCTGCAGATAGCAAAGCTCGTCGGCGGCGTGACCAACGTGCATGTCCTCGACGTCCCGTGGCTCGCGCGCGGCGACGCGGCAGACGGCTGGCCGGCGCTCATTCGCAAGGCGCGCGCGTGGCGCTCGCGCAGCTACGACCTCGCCATCAACTTCGAGCCGGACATCCGCAGCAACTTTCTGATGTGGCAGAGCGGCGCCCGGGCGCGTCATGGCTACTGGACCGGCGGCGGCCGCGCCTTCCTGACCGACGCGATTGCGTACGAGCCGGAGAAACACGTTTCCGTCAACGCGCGCACGCTCGTCGCCCGCGCCGCCGACATGCAAGCCGCCGGCGCCGCGCTCAAGCGCGGTTCAGCGCCGGCCGGCCGTCGGCTGGTGCTTCCTCCCGATGCAAAGGGACGCGCGATCGAGCTCGTCGGTCAGGGCAGACGGCCCCTCGTCGGCGTGCATGCGAGCGGCGGTCGGGAATCGAAGCAGTGGCATCTCGATCGATTCGCCGACGTCGCGCGCGAGCTGGCGCGTCAGCGAAACGCCACGATCGTCCTGACGGGGTCCGAAAGCGATCGTCCGCTGGTCGACAAGGTGGCCGCGAGACTCGGCGGTGTTTCGACGCTCAATCTCTGCGGGGAGCTCGATTTGGTCGATCTCGCCGCAGTGCTTGCGAGTCTCGATGTCTTCGTCACCGGCGACACCGGCCCCATGCACCTGGCCTCGGCGGTGTCCACGCCCGTCGTGGCCCTGTTCGGCCCGGCGGATCCGCGCCGGTACGGTCCGACGTCACCGCGCCAGCGGGTCATTCGCGTGGATCTGCCCTGCAGTCCGTGCGGCATGGTCCGGCTCCCGCCGGAGCGCTGCCGCGGCCATGTTCCCGATTGCATGGACGGAATTCAGGTCGGTGCCGTCGTCAAAGCGGCCCTCGATCTGCTGGACGAGACCGTTCCGGTGAGACAGACTGCAGTCGACTGAATGCGCGGCACGAAGATCACCCTTTCGACATCCAGCGGACGCGAAGTCTCCGGCGACCTGGCCTCGTTTCTCAGCGCCGATCTCGGCGAGCGCGCGCGCGTGGACGCCAACGCCTGGATCAAGGCCCTGCGGCATGCTCCCTACGACGGCGTGCCGATGCGGCAGCGCTTCACGTATCGCGATGACTCGCTTTGGTGGTTCACCGAGATCTACCTGCACAAGATGAAGCGGCTCGACCAGGCAGTTTCGGTGCTGATGGCGCTCGAGCAGGCCGCGGACGCAGAGTCGCCAACGGGTCTGACCGTTCACACCGACAACGCCGTGGTTCGAGACGCGGCGGTTGCATTTGCCGCGAAGCGTAACCTCACGCTCGACGTGGTCGGCACCCAGTCCGAAGACGACCACCTCACGTGGAACAGCTTTCAGATTGGCGCCACCGCCGAGTTATCCCGCCTCCGCGGCGTGACGCACGTGCCGAGGAAACCCAAAGTCGCGGCCTTCGTGCACACGGCGTTCTGGAGGACCTCGCCGGGGGTCGAACGGCCGATCCAGGAGAGCTACATCGGCGCCGTGCTCGACGCCGTCGCAGCTGCCGCCGGCGATGACGAGCTTTACTGCGTCGGCGTCGGTCCGCGACGTAACTTCAAGGCGCGGCGCTGGTGGGACGCGCTCGGCGTGTCGGTGCCCTACGCGCGCATGATCACGCCCGTGGAAAAACTGACGCCACGATCGGCGCTCGACGGGAGCATCGGACTCTGGCGCCAGCGGCGCCGCCTGGCCGCCGAACTGACGGCCGGTGACGGCATCCGCGAAGCGTCGATGTTCCGGGGATACGACCTCTGGCCCGTCGTCGACCGCGAGCTCACGGCGGTCGCCATGCTTCAGTGGCCCTGGTCGGCGCGCGCGATGGACGAGGCCGGCTCGGCGCTCGACGCGGTCGCTCCCGCATCGGTCGTCACCTATGCCGAAGCCGGCGGCTGGGGCCGCGCGCTCATGCTGGAGGCGCGGCGCCGCGCCATCCCATCGATCGGACTCCAGCACGGTTTCATCTACCGCCACTGGCTCAACTACCTGCACGAGGCTGACGAGATCCAGGCGTCCGGCGCGGACCGCGGCTGCCCGATTCCTGACGTCACTCTTCTTTTCGATCGGTACGCTGAGCGGCACCTTCTCGAGGCCGGACACTTCCCCGCGGCCACGGTCGAAGTCACTGGAAACGCCAGGCTGGATCAGCTGGTCTCGCAGTGCGCGGCGCTGAAACCGATGCGCGACGCGCTTCGGCGGGAGTTCTGCTCGACGGCCGATCAACCGCTGGCTGTTCTTGCCGCAAAGTACACCGAGATTCGTGGCGTGCTCGGCGACCTCGCCGAAGCGGTCCGGGGGATTCCTGGCATGCGGCTCGTGATCAAGCCCCACCCCGCGGAGACGCCCGAGGAGTATGCCGCGGTCACCGCGACGACACCGAACATCTCGGTCGCCGATCCGGCGGCGGATCTCGCGCGACTCCTTACCGCCGCCGACGCGCTGGTCACGATGAACTCGACGGTGGCGATCGATGGGCTCGTGCTCGGGATACCCGCGCTCGTCGTCGGAATTCCGAACAACCTGAGCCCAATGGTGGATGCCGGCGCGATGCTCGGCGCCAGCGGAACCGCGCAGATACGCCAGCAACTTCAATCGCTCCTGTATGATCGCCAGGTTCGGCGGACGGTCACCGACGCCGGAGCCGCGTTTGCCAGCCGCTATGAACTGGCCTCAGACGGCCAGGCGGCCAAGCGGACCGCGGCGGCCATTCTCTCGCGCGCGGTGCGTGAGGGGGCAGCGGGGACGTAGACCAGCGAGCGGCCGATCAGGCCGCGAGCCTCGCGTAACGAGCCGAGACGTGCCTAAGCGCTTTGCCATGAGAGGCACGTCGAGCGAGTGAGCGAGTAAGGGGTCTGGGGACAAAGTCCCCAGAGTAAAGAATGAAAGCGTTACTCACCGGCGGTGCCGGGTTTGTCGGATCGCATCTCGCCGAAGCCCTGCTCGCGGCCGGCCATCAGGTCATGGTCATCGACGACCTGTCGACGGGATCGATCAACAACATCTCGCATCTCAAGGGCAGCCCCGGCTTCGAGTACGTCATCGATACCCTCATGAACGACGGCCTCGCGGCCGAGATGATCGACCGCGCCGATGTGGTCTTCCACCTCGCGGCCGCGGTCGGCGTGAAGCTGATCGTCGAGGCGCCGGTCCGGACGATTGAGACGAACGTGCATGGCACCGAGATCGTCCTCCGGCACTGCGCCAAGAAGGGCAAGCTCGCGGTGATCTTCTCGACGTCGGAGGTCTATGGAAAAAGTGTCGCGGTCCCGTTCAACGAGGACGCGGACCTCGTCATGGGCCCGACCCCGAAACACCGCTGGGCGTACGCCTGCAGCAAAGCCATCGACGAGTTCCTGGCGCTCGCGTACTACAAGGAACGCAAGCTCCCGGTCATCATCGTGCGTCTGTTCAACACCGTGGGCCCGCGGCAGACCGGCCGCTACGGTATGGTCATCCCGAATTTCGTGCGCCAGGCCATCGCCGGCGAGCCGATCGAGGTCCATGGCGACGGCACGCAGACACGGTCATTTACCTATGTCGGTGACGTGGTCCGGGGCATCATGGGCCTCGTCGCCGAGCCGCGCGCGATCGGCCAGGTTTTCAACATCGGCAACACCGAGGAGATCTCCATCCTCGACCTTGCGAAGCGCGTTCGCCAGCTGACGGGCAGCGCTTCCCCGATTCAGCTGATTCCCTACGAGAAGGCGTACGAGGCGGGCTTCGAAGACATGCCCCGCCGCGTGCCGGATCTACGGAAGATCGCCGGCCTCATCGGCTACGCGCCGACGCTCGGACTGAACGAGATCCTCGAGCGCGTGATCGCCGACCAGAAGTCGGCGCTCGCGGTGGGCACACCGCGATGAACGAGCGCGCGCGCGGCCGGCGCGCGCGCCTCGCGAAACAAGCCGAGACGTGCCTAAGCGCTCTTCAGCAGAGAGGCGCGTCGAGCGAGTGAGCGAGAAGGGGGGCCGGGGGCAAAGCCCCCGGAGTAATAGAATCGTGCTGTGTCCCTGACCCGACGCGCCCGCCAGGGCGTGGAGCGCGTACTGCTCGCCAATGCGAAGACCGTCCGGAAGGCGCTCATCCGCACCGGGCGAGACCGCGCGCCCCGGTGGCCGGACATCGTGCAGATCGAGAGCACGAACCTCTGCAATGCGAAGTGCGTGTTCTGCCCCCGGGACGAGATGCACCGCCGGCAGGGCGTCATGGACTTCGACCTCTATCGCAAGGTCGTCGACGAGTGCGCAGCGCTCGGCATCACCCACGTGCGCGAGCACAACTATGGCGAGCCCTTCCTCGACAAGCAGCTCGTGGAAAAGGTGCGCTACGCGAAATCGAAGGGCATCCGGGAAGTGGGCATGATCAGCAACGGCTCGCTGATCACCGAGGACATCGCGCGGGGCATGATCGAGGCCGGGCTCGACGCGATCAACATCAGCGTCGACGCCGCCGGCAAGGAAGTGTTCGAGTCCACGCGCGTCCATCTGGACTACGACACGGTCATCGCCAACATCCGCACGCTCGTGCGCCTCCGGAACGAGGCGGGCAAGACGCATCCCAAGCTGATTCTGTCGTTCGTGCGCCAGGACAACTCGGCCGACGAGCAGGCGTTCATCGCCGAGTGGAGCAAGGTCGCGGACAAGATCCACATCACGGACCTGCACAACTGGGCCGGCACGTTGAACGAGCGAACGAACGTCACGTATCCCTGCTACCGGCTCTGGCTCACGTTTACCGTCCTGTGGGATGGGCGCGTGTCGATGTGCTGCGCGGACTTCGACGGCCGCCACATCTTCGGTGACCTGCGCACGCAGACGATCGCGGAGGTCTGGAACTCCCGGCTGTATCGCGCTGCCAGGAAGGAACATCTCGAGTCGGGCGGTCCGGGCATCTGCCGCACCTGCGATCTGCCCAAGAAGGACTCGCCGCTCTGGATCTCCAAACTGGTCTAGTACTTCCGGCGTCGTATACTTCTGTGAGGAGCTCCCCCATGCGCACTGCTTTGATCGTCGCGGTCGCCGCGTTGGCGTTTGGAACCCAGTTGCCGGGCGCCGCGCAGGCGCCCGTCGCGCAGTCCGGTCCGAAAGTGCAGATCAAGTTCGAACCGAACGGGCTCGTGACGCTCGAGACGCGCGAGGCGACGATTCGCGAGATTCTCGCCGAGTGGACGCGACAGGGCGGCAGCTACTTCGTCAACAGCGAGCGCCTGTCGGGACCGCCGATGACCCTGCAGTTCAAGTCCGAGCCGGAGAAGGATGTGATGGCGTCGCTGCTCCGGCAGGCCGCGGGTTACATGCTGGGACCGCGGCGCGCGGGTTCGATCGGCGTGTCCAGTCTTGAGGTTGTCTACATCCTTCCGACGAGCAATCCGTCCGCGGGCGGCTACTCGCCACCTCCGGTTACGCAGTACCAACAGCAGATCACGGTGGGATCACCGGATGACGAGATCCCACCGGTGGGACGCGGCGTTCCACCGCCGCCACCCGGGCCTGGCGCCGCGCCAGGTCCGCAGCCGGCGCCTGAGTACCGTCCAGGCACGCCGGCGGGCAGCGGTGTGGCGGTGCCCGTGATCGCCGTGCCGTCCGGTCCACCGACGACGCCGCCGACTCCAACGCCGACTCCGAATCCTGGACGCGGTGGAAACCCAGGCACTTCGGGGAGTTAACGTACAATCCGGGCCATGAGCCCGCCGTCATCCGTCTCTCGGACGGGTGAGTACGCCGAACGCGGCGACTACCACCGGAATCTCTCGGCAGACTGGGAGTTCTACCCAACCTATCTCGCGAAGCTCGCCGCGGTGCGCTCGTACCTTTCTGCCCTGCCGAAGGAGACGCGGGTCCTCGACGCCGGTTGCGGCGAGGGCGTGCTCGTCGAGGAGTTCAAATCCCGGCTCGCCATCGTCGGCGCCGACCCGAACTACCAGTCGGATCTCGTGACCACCGCGTCGCTCGCGCACTTGCCCTACGCCGACGGCTCTTTCGATCGGGCGTTGTGCCTCGACGTGCTTGAACATCTACCGTTTCCCGAACAGAGCGTCGCACTTGCCGAGCTCTTTCGCGTCGTGCGGCCCGGCGGTGAGCTGCTGGTCTCAGTCCCGAACCTGGCGCATCTCCAGTCGCGCGTCCACTTCCTGCTGCAGGGCCGGCTGATTCGCACTGCCAACCTCGCGAAGCATCCTGGAGATCGGCCGATCGGCGAATACCTCGACCTCGCGCGCCGGGCGGGATTCCGCGTCATCGAACGGCGCGGCATCTTTCCGACGGTGCCGGTGCTGACCAGATGGATCCGCCGATCCCCGGCGCGCCTGGCCTGGCTGCACCGGCTGCTCACGCGCCTGCTCCCGGTACCGGGATGGTGCTTCCTCAACATCGTGCGCTTCGAGCGCCCGTAGCCTTCGCGCGAACAGCCACACCGCAGTGCGCGAGAAACTGGGACATCTTGGCAAAGGCGTAGCGATTTACGGAGCGGGTGACGCCGCCGTCAACGTCGTCAACTTCCTGCTGCTCGCGGTCTACGTCAAATTCGGATATCTCGACACCAACGACTATGGTGCGATCGCCATCATCACGGCGTTCGAGGGCATCGCGAAGATCGTCTCCCGCCTGGGCCTGGATGGCGCGTTCATGCGGCACTTCCACGATCGCGCCGCGGGCGGTCCGCTCGAGCGAATGGCGAGCACCATCGTGTGGTTCCTGCTCGGCGTCAACATCCTGGTCTTCGCGCCTGCGATCGCCCTCTCCGGCTGGGTCGGCGATCGCTTCATGCACAACATCGCCTACGTGCCAGCGTTCCGGCTGATGCTCATCAACACCTTCCTGATCAGCCTGACGTTCGTTCCATTTCATCTGATGCGACTCCGGAACGAGGCTGTGACGTACAGCGGGTTCGTGTTCGCTCGCTCGGCCGGCACGACGCTGCTTCGCGGTGTGCTGGTGATGGGCCTCGGCTGGGGATTCACAGGCTGGTACGCGGCCGACTTGATCCTGACGCTCGCCCTGTGGCCGTTGCTCTGGCGCTGGATGAGCCCCGTCCTGACGACGGCCTTCGATCGGAAGGAGCTCGCGACAGTCCTGCGTTTTGGCCTGCCGCGCCTGCCGCATGGCATCGCGCAGCAGGCGCTCGAGGCGGGCAACAAGATGCTCCTCAAGGCGCACGTGGGCCTGGAGCAGGTCGGCGTCTACCAGAATGGCTTCACGCTCGGCACGGGGATTCGCTTCTTCACGTCGGCCTTCGAGACCGCGTGGGCGCCGTTCTACTACGCGACCGCGAAGCAGCCTGATGCCAGGACGGTTCTCTCGAAGACGACCACCTACGGCGTGGCCGTCTTGACGCTGCTCGTCGCCACCACCGTCGCCGTATCGCACGACGTGATTCTCGTGATCCTGACACCGACGTACCTCGCGGCCGTACCGGTGATTCCCCTGATCGCGATCGGCATGGCGGCTCAGGGTCTGTACCTGTTCACCTCCATCGGACTGAATCTGACGAGTAAGACCCAGTACTACCCGGTGGCAACGTTTGCGGCGCTCGCGGTTGGCCTCGGCGCCGGTGCCCTGCTGATGCCTCGATTCGGCATGACGGGTGCCGCAGTGGCGTTCGCGCTCTCGGGCGCGACGCAAACGCTGGTCGCCTTCACCTTCGCCAGACGCTTCTATCCGATTCAGTACGAGATCGGCCGCCTCGCACGGGTGGTCGCCGCGGGCGCGCTGGCCGCAATCGGCGCCGTCTGGCTCGTGCCGGATCTGCCGCCGGTCGCGGGTCTCGTGGTGCGCGGCCTCGTCACCACGTCCGCGTTCGGAGCCGTGCTTCTCGCGTCGGGGTTCTTCCGCAAGAGCGAGCGAGACTTTCTGAACGAGTTGGTCGCCCGTTTCCGCAGACGCCCTACCGCCCTGCCCGATGCCGATGCGAAGTGACCGGACCATCGCGGCTCTCGTGGCGGCCGCCGCGATCGCCGTGTATCTCCCGGCGCTCGGCACCGGCTTCAACGCGGACGACTACCTGATTCTCTGGCGCATCAAATCGATCCAGGCCGCGGGCGATCCGTTCGGCTACTTCAAGTTTGCGTTCTACGAGTACTTCCGGCCGCTCGGCTTCCTGTCGTTCGCGTTCGACTGGCGGCTGTGGCACCTCGACGCCTTCGGCTTTCACCTCACGAACGTGGTGCTCCATGCCGTGAATTCCATGCTGGTGTTCGTGCTCGCGCGGCGGATGTTCACGGCGGCGCATGCGGCGATCGCGGGCCTCCTCTTCGCGCTCCATCCCGCCTCGCACGAGGCCGTCTACTGGATTGCGGCGCGCTTCGATCTGCTCGCGACGTTCTGGACGCTGGTGGCGTTGTTGGCGCTTTCGAAGACGGGCGCGGCATGGCGCGCGGCCGGCTCGATTGCGTTTGCGCTGGCGCTGTTGTCCAAGGAATCGGCCATCGCGCTCATCATCATCGCGCCGGCATGGGATGTCCTCATCGCCCGCCGGGACTGGCGCTCGACAGCCGTTCGTCTCGCGCCACTCCTGATGATCGTGGCCCTGTACACGGCGGCGCGGATGGTGGGCGCGGATCTTGATGCGACCGGCGGCGGACGACGGTTGCCGAAAGCCGTGATGGCACTCGCCGGTGTCGCCACCATGCTCTTTGTAGCCTGGCGCAGGGACCACGCGGGTGACATGCCACACCGATGGCGAGCCGGCCTGCTCGCAGTCACCACTGGGACCGGACTCGGGGGACTCTCGTGGGTGCTGGGATCGAATTCGGCAGGCGCCTGGTTCATCGACAGAGTCGCTTTTCTACGTCACGTCTCCTTCTATGCCCTGAGTCCGGTCGTCTTTCCGGCGCCGTCCGCGGCAGACTTCGTGCCGGAATCGCTCGCCGTCGCGCTCTTTCATGTGGTGTGGCTCGCGGCGATCGGCTTCCTGCTCTGGCGAACCGCACGGCAAGGCAGCAACCGCGACGACCTGGCGTTCATCGTCGTGTTCACCCTGGCGGCGCTGTTGCCCGTGTCGTCGATGACCGGAGGCCTGCGCTACCTCTACCTCCCGACCGCCGGCGTGGTTCTGCTCGCGGCCGGCGCATTGTCGCGTCTGTCGCGGCGGCTCCATGCCGTGGCGCTCGCGGCCACCGTCCTCATCCTCGCCGTCTCGGCACAGCAGATCCTGCACGCCGGCCGCGCCTGGCGCACGGCGTCGACTGTCACGCGCGAGGGTGTCGAGCTCATGGCGAGCGCAATCACGCGTTGCGGAGAAGACAACGTGCTGTTGCTGACGACGCCCGTGGCAATCGGCGACGTCTATGCCAATCTGTCGTGGGACGCGTTCGACGTGCTGGCCGGCTGCACGCCGAAATCCTTCATGACGTTGCTGCGCGTCGTTGGTTCGGATCTGCACGCGTCGGTGTCGTCTCCCGCTCCGGCAGTCGTCGAACTTCGAGCCGAAGACTACGAAGGCAATATCGTGGCCTCCGGTGATCTGCGGAACTTCGTCCACTTCGTGGAGCGCGGCCGCAGCCTGACGATCGAGACCGCGGCCGGGCGGCTGCAGACGTTCCCGGAAGGAACGACGCAGGTATTCCGCCTCGAGATGACGCCTGAGGCGGAAGCCGCCAGGCGCTACTACTATTCAGACGGGAGAATACGCCGGTGAACGGGCTGACCAACACCCACGAACACACGTCGCGCTTCGACAACGTTCACGTGCTCCTCTGGCTGATCAAGGACACGTGCTGGATGCTGCAGTGGAAGATCCTCGGGTGCGTGATGATCGCGCCCACGATCTCGGTCGCGATCTACCTTGCGGTGCGCTCGAAGGCCGAAGACGTGTTCTGGATCAACGTCGCCATCTGCTTCTGGATCTCGGCCAACGCCTACTGGATGGTCTGCGAATTCGTGGGCCGCGAGGACATCAAGGACTACGCCGGCCTGCCCTTCGCCCTGGGGTTCATTGCCGTCGCGATCTTCTATCTTCGCCCGCAGCCGCGGCCGCTGGCGCAGTGAGCCGCGTGACCTGACAGAACAGGTACAATGTTTCCCGAATGAATTTCGTCCCCAGGCTCAGGGAGGCCGTCGCCCTGCGTGCGCGACGGCTACCGGCCGTCACGCGCCTTCTGGCCCGCTACCGTAAACATCGTTACGAAGGCATGGTCGAGCAGTTCGTCCGTGACAAGGACGGCCGGGCCGGCCGGCTGCCGCAGGGCGTCGTCTACGAGGCGACGATGCGCTGCAACCTGACGTGCGAGTTCTGCTACGTCGGCGATCTGCTGAACATCGAGGGCGAGTGGCGCGAGGAGCTGCCCCTCGACGCGCTGCGCCGCGCGTTCCCGGAAGGCCAGCTCCAGGTCAACCTCACCGGCGGCGAGATCTTCATGCGGAAGGACATCCTCGACGTCCTGGACGTGTTCCGCGAGAAGGGCTACGTCTGCGGCTACCTGACGACCAACGGGACGATCATCAGCGACGAGCGCGCCGACGCGCTGGCCGAGCTGGCGCGCCAAGGCTTCCTCACCCACGTCTCGGTCTCGATCGACGGGCCCGGCGAGCTCCACGACAAGGCGCGCGGCGTGAAGGGCACGTTCCAGCGCACGTCGGACGGGCTGCGGCGGCTGCAGGCGGCGGCGAAGAAGAAGGGCGCGC
>DATNEY010000006.1:0-6872 GCA_035606665.1 Vicinamibacterales bacterium
CGACGGGGCGGTCCACCAGACCAGCGCCAGGCCGG
This sequence comes from Vicinamibacterales bacterium, assembly GCA_035606665.1. Taxonomy (GTDB): domain Bacteria; phylum Acidobacteriota; class Vicinamibacteria; order Vicinamibacterales; family SCN-69-37; genus DASUGC01. The sequence continues at coordinate 36 of DATNEY010000006.1, forward strand.
CGACCGCCAGGCAGGCGAGTGTCCCGAGGGTGACCGCCAGCCGCGGCGACGCGTGCGCCGTGGCTCGCCCGTTCAGGGATTGAGGTCCGCCTGCGGGCGGAGCTGATCGCACGCGCGCGAGCCAGTACGCGGCGACCGCGATTGGCGTGATGACCGCTGCGATCAGGCCGCCGTAGAAGTTCGACAGCGTCACGGCAACCGTCGCGGCGGTCAGGAACGCGACCGCGGACCACGATCCGCTGTCCAGACAACGCCACAGCGCCAGCAGGTAGAGAGGCAGCCACTGCGTTTGCGCGATGTGCGGGTGGTACGCCGCGTGGGCCAGATGGAAGGGAGAGAAGGCGAACAGCAGCGCCGCGAGCACCGCGCCGCCGGTTGGCACCGCGAGGTATCGCGCGAGCAGGTAGGCGGCCGCCGCCGACAACGGAAAGCTGAGGAGGACGAGCCAATTGCAGGCTGCGATCCCGCCCGTGAAGCGCGCGATCGCGGCGCCCTCGAGGTCGGTGACCGGCTGAGAATAAAGACCGAGGCTTCGTGGCTGAGAGAACTGCCGCATGACTGTAAACGGGTCGTGGTGCCGGCCGACGATGTCCGCACCGAAGATTCGCTCGGACGGCGCACGCACGACGGGCGCCGCGATCACGGCTGTGAGGAGGAGCGCGGCGGCCGCAACGGCCAGCGTTTCAACGGCGCGTCGGCGCAAGGTTCACCACCGCGGCAATGATTAGAGCCGGGCCGACGAGCGCCCAGGCACGAACGTCGCGAACGAGCGGCGCGAGGCCGGCATGGGATGCGAGCAGTTGTGTCCCCGCGGCGACGGCGACCTGCACGGCCGCCAGCAACACGGCTCCGCCAAGAAACCGGCGCCAGCCGCTTGGGACGAACCCTGCGATCCACAGCGCGAGGAATAGACCGGACTGGAACGCGGGGAGAAACATCAGCGCGCCCTGGGGATCGTCGAACGGCGGCGCGGCGGTACCGAGCCGGAGGATCACCTGCGTGTAGGGCGCCCCGAGCCACTCGACGAACACCCAGGCCAGCGCCAGCGCCACCACCGCCCGGACCAGCGTCGCCGGCCGCTTGCCATGCCGCCAGAGCGCGAGACCACACACCATCGCGGTCCCGATGAGGAGCTGGGAGAACGCGTGGACGAAGAACGCCGGGTCGAGGCCGGCAGGGACGGCGACCGCGAGCAGACGCGCGATTCCGAGCGCAATGAACAGAGGCCCGCTTGCGGCCGACCAGAGCGCCGCGCTTCGCCATGTGCATGAATGCACGAGGACGGCCGCGAAGTACACCGGAATGAGTGGCGTCGAGATGCACTCCTGGGTGACGACAAAGCTGCCGTGCGGCGTCGCCAGCACCGTCGAGGCCGCCGTGGCGTCCACGCCGAGGCCGCGAAGCAGAAACGCGGCGGCGCGTGCGACCAGTCCGGCGAGCGCCAGCACCCGCGGGCTCTCGAGATAGAGCGGTGAGGCGAGCGTAAAGAGTAGAAGGAACGCCGCGGCCGCCAGGCCAAAACGGAGCGTCAGGAACGCATAGGATGACGCCGTCCCGGCCCCGGCGGAAGGTTGCGCGGCGCGCGGATCGGGACCGGTGCCGAGATGCGGCGGGCGCCAGCCGTCCACGAGCCGCATCCACGTGAACACGAAGCCGGCGATGGCGACGGTGAGCACCGCCGGCCAGACATACACGTGCAGCGCTTCGAACCATCGCGGCGACGCCGCGGCGCGGCCGAGCGTGCCGATGCGAATGGTATTGAGCGCGAGGATGAGGGCGGTGCCGCCGGCGACGCCGGCGGCCCGGCTGCGCCACCGCGCCGGATACGCAAGGATCGCCGCGAGACACAGTGCCAGCGCGTCGGCGCCGCTGCAGGCCAGGGTCACGTCGACGGGCAGCGACGCCGGACCGAAGAGCGCCGCGCCGGCGGCCCCCTGGAAGCGCGTCGCCGGCAACACCAGATGGTTGCCGACCCACGGCAGCCGCAGGCTGGCAAAAAGCGCCAGTGACCAGGCGGTCAGCCGCAGCGCGAAGCTAAACGGCCGCAGGTGCGCTCGGGACGCGGCCGTTGGCACGGGCGGTCTCCTGAATCAGCAGGTGCCGCGCGCCGAAGGATTTCCCGAGATCCTCGATCGCCTGCACGCTTTTGAGTCGCGTCGTACAGGAAAAGATATCGATGTTGACCGTGCCGGTCTCGGGCCAGGTGTGCAGGACCGCGTGCGACTCGCGCAGGATCAGGACGCAGGTGAGCCCGGCATTCGGGAACGAGTGCGACATCGTGTTCACGAGATGCGCACCGGCCCGATCGAGGGCGGCAATGAATCGGTCGGTGATCTCGTCGCCGTTGAGCGCCACCAGCGTGGTGCAGTCCAGCAGATCGGCGGAGAACGACGCAGGCGACGCACTCGTGTCCATCGTGCGCTGACTCTAGCCAGCCGGCGCCAGCCGTGTCTGTCCAAAAGCGAACAGCGGCGCCGAGCGGCGGTCCGTAAACTCCGTGCTGTGCGAGAACAAAGGACCCTATGACGATCACACGTGTCAGGCGCGTCTCAGCCATCGCCGCCGTCACCCTGCTATCGGCGGTCGCGCCGGTCTTCGCGCAGACAGCACCGTCGCTGGGTTCGGCCGAAAGCTACGCGGTATTGGGCGGCTCGACGGTGACCAATACGGGAACCAGCACCATCACCGGCAACATCGGCGTCAGCCCCGGCAGTTCGGTGACCGGCTTTCCTCCCGGAGTCGTCGTCTCCGGCACGGTCCATAGCGCCGATGCCAGCGCCGCTGGCGCGCAGGCCGCCGTGACCACCGCCTTCAACGCGCTCGGCGCCCAGCCAGTTACACAGGACCTGTCCGGAACCAATCTGGGCGGGCTCACGCTGACGCCCGGCGTTTATGTGTTCAGCAGCTCCGCGCAGCTGACCGGCGCCCTGACGCTCAACGCGCTCGGCAACCCTGCCGCCGTCTTCATTTTCAGGACCGGGAGCACCCTCACGACGGCAAGCGGGTCGTCGGTTGTCATGATTGGCGGCGGCTCGCCGTGCAACGTCTACTGGCAGATCGGCAGCTCGGCGACACTTGGGACGACGACGGCGTTCGCGGGAAATATCCTGGCGCTGACCAGCATTACCCTGAACACGGCGGCGACGATCCTCAATGGCCGGGCGCTCGCGCGAAACGGCGCCGTCACCCTCGATACCAATACGATCAGCGCACGTAACTGCTCGGCGTCGATCGCGGTGCCAGCGCTTTCCGAGTGGGCGGCGATCCTGCTGGCGGTGCTGCTCGCCGCGGCCGGGGCGATTGCGCTCAGCCGGCGTACCGCGGCGTAGCTCGAAGCGAGCGGTCCCAGCCCGGACGCCAGTTACCCGGGACGCGCGCGTTCTCTGCGAACACAGGATCCCGCGGTCTGGCCGGCGGCCGGGACACCTCCTCGGCGGCAACGAAACCGCCGCTCGACTTTCCAGATTTCACGACGCCGGTGAGCTCTTCGAAGTGTCCTGAGTGCATCTTCAAGGTCTTCAGCGTGCGCCGATCGCCCGTCACCTCAAACTTATGCGGTGTCGGCAAATTCGTGTCGGATTCGTCCTGCGTGGTCAGCACGAGACCCTGAAGACAACCGCGAATGGTGACTAAATCCGACGACTTCTTTGGTTGAGGACTGTCGGCCGCGTAGAGTGTGACGCCCACCGAAGCCAACGCCAGGGATGCAGCTGCGAATCGTCGAACGACCAACCGCGGCTGTCTCGAAAGGTTCGCGACATTAGCACGCGTCCCGGTTTGTGGAGGGCCAGCAACACCGACGAAGTTGCTCGCGCTGGGACACGTCGGCCGCCACAAAGGACTGTGACTCGAATCATCACCTCGGCAGTATTTACTCAGCGGTTCAATCGACGGTCAGTGGATTGGCGGGTAGGCCAGGCAACAGGTCTTCAGGCAGTGAGGGCATCTCACGTCCACGGTATTGAAGCTGATACCGACGGCCACAATCACGACCTCGGCATTGCAAAAGGGGCAGGTCAACGGGCGCGGGAGACTCGGCACACGCTCCGTCGCGGGATCGTTCATGCGACACGTTAACGAATCGAGACGAAGTTTGCTGTGCCTTTCAGAACAGGCCAGATTGTCAGTGGGAGTGGCGGAAGGGTAGCCAGACGGCCCTCCGCCGCGGCTTTGATGAATCACCCCGGCCGCCGGGACCGCCGTCTAGACCGCCGGCTTTCTGGCCGGTCTGGCCGAGCCTCGCCGTCTGGCTCAGGAACCAGACCGCCGTCTAAGCCGCCGTCCGGCCGGGATGATCTGCCGCCGGCACCCGACGCGCACGCGCAGTCTCGCTCAGTCTCTGACGGTGGGAGCGCGTTGAGCGGGCTGGTTAACGACGCGCGGGAAACCCGCCGTGCCGAGGATGCACTCCGATTGACTGTTACAGTCGGATACGTCAAGTTTGCGGCTCGCGTCGCGGTGTGGAGGTGCAGGCGAATCATGTCGGCGAACCATCTGGAGTCGCTCGTCGCGGAATGGTATGAGTTCCGCGGCTATTTCGTCCGCCGCAATGTCCAGGTCGGCAAGAGGGCCAAGGGTGGTTACGACTGCGAACTCGACATCGTGGCTTTTCACCCTCAGCAAAAAGCTCTGGTTCACATCGAGCCGTCGCTCGATTCTGACAGCTGGGCGACACGCGAACGCCGTTACGGCAAGAAATTCGAGATTGGCCGAAGGCACATTCCGGGACTCTTTCCCGGTATCCCGATTCCGAACGAGATCGATCAGATCGCTCTGTTCGTGTACGGCGGCGGCGAGGGGCGAACGCACGTAGCCGGCGGCCGCGTTGTGTTCATCAGGGAGTTCATGCGCGAGATTCTTGAAGGCATCGGTCATCGGAAGCTCGCGAGCGCCGCGATCCCGGAGGAATTCACGCTCTTACGGACGCTTCAATTCGCTGCGCAATACTGGAGCGGCGATCGATCCAAGATGAAGTCGCCGTAGGCCGAGCCCGACTTCAGCGGATCCAAAAACTCACCGAACAGCTCGCGAAGGTTCGCGACGATGCGATTGAGCAGCAGGCCCTGTGCGAGCGCATCAGCCGCGAATACTGGCCGCAAAGCAGGCGCTAAAAACCGTCTAGCTCAGGACTGGGCGTGCACGAGGCTGCCACACATCCAGCGAGCGGTGTCCAATCGTGAACACGTTCCGAACGGCTCAGCGGCGTAATCTGGCGTCGTCATGGTGGAATACAACCACGAGGAAGAACGCCTCGCGCGCATCGAACAGATGGTCGAACGCCTGCAGCGCGACCAGGCCGCACTCGCGGTCCTGACCGGAAAACTCATCGCCGCTGCGGCCAAGCCGACGGTGGTCATTACCTACGACCGCCGACGCCGCAAGACTGCCTGAGAGGGTGCGGCCCTCGCCGTGCCTCATTGGCGTTCACGAATGGGGCAGCGTCGCCGAGAGCGGGATACCGCCGCTCACTCGTCCACGAGCGCGCAAGACACTCGTCAAGCAGGACGCGCCCCATGACTTCAGGGTCGCTCTGAATAACCGATTCGCTCTTGTTCATCGGGAATACAGACGCCTCGAGGCTCGTGCTCGCTGCCGCTCCAGCGGAGACGAGGATGCGCGCCGGCCGATCGCTCCGGCTCCAGACGACGACCGAGCCGTTTGCGGGATCGCCGAGTTGCAAACCTTCGGGTGTAACGGGGGCTGGGGGTTTCGGCGACGGCCGGGTAAAGTTTCTCGTGGCGGGAGTCGAAGAAGTCGCGGTCAGCGCCAGCCGAGCTCCGGAGCGACGTACTTGAGGATGCTTTCGAGCACGTGGGCGTTGTAGTCCACACCCAACTGGTTCGGGATCGTGAGCAGCAACGTGTCGGCCGCCTTGATCGCCTCGTCGCCCGCGAGTTCCTGGACCAGCACGTCGGGTTCTGCGGCGTACGAGCGGCCGAAGATCGCCTTCGTATTCGCGTCGATGTAGCCGACCTGGTCCCGGTCGCGGGCGTCGCGACCAAAGTACGCCCGGTCGCGGTCGTTGACCAGCGCGAAGATGCTGCGGCTCACAGACACGCGTGGCTCGCGCCGGTGCCCGGCGTCCTTCCATGCTTCACGATAGGCTTCAATCTGCTTGCGCTGCTGCACGTGCAGCGGCTCGCCGGTCTCATCGTCTTTGAGCGTCGAACTCTGGAGATTCATGCCCAGTTTCGCGGCCCACTTCGACGTCGCGTTGGAACTCGAACCCCACCAGATCCGCTCGCGCAATCCTTCTGAATAGGGCTCGAGGCGCAGCAGCCCCGGCGGATTGGGGAACATGGGCCGTGGATTGGGCTCGGCGAAGCCCTTGCCCTTCAGAAGTTCAAGGAACACTTCAGCGTGGCGCCGCGCCATGTCGGCGGCCGTCTCGCCGTCACGCGGCGCATAGCCGAAATACCGCCAGCCGTCGATCACCTGTTCCGGTGACCCACGGCTGATGCCCAGTTGGAGACGCCCACCGGCGATGATGTCTGCGGCACCAGCATCCTCGGCCATGTACATCGGGTTTTCGTAGCGCATGTCGATGACGGCTGTCCCGATCTCAATCTTCTTCGTGCGCGCGCCGACGGCGGCGAGGAGCGGGAACGGCGAGCCAAGCTGGCGTGCGAAGTGGTGCACGCGGAAATACGCGCCGTCGAGGCCCAGTTCTTCGGCGGCCACCGCGAGCTCGATCGACTGCAGCAGCGCATTCGACGCGGTGCGTACGTCAGAGTACGGCTCTGGTGTCCAGTGCCCGAAGGAGAGAAAGCCGATCTTTTTCACGCAACCTGCCTCGGAGAGAAGGCCGCAGCAGCCAGTGATCTATGGAAGCGACCC
>DATNEY010000015.1:0-19996 GCA_035606665.1 Vicinamibacterales bacterium
TCGGTGCGGCAGCGGCGGTTGATCGCATCCTCGCCGAGATCGACAACCACCTGGTTACGGGGATGTTCGCGGGCATCACGCATCGCGTGGTGCATGGCGGCGAGCGCTTCGATCGCGCGCAACGGGTGACGGCGGAGACGCTCGCCGATCTGCGTACGCTCGTCCCGCTGGCGCCGAATCACCTGCCCGATGAGATCGCGATCATCGAGGCCTGCGGACGCGCCCGCCCTCACGTACCGCAGGTGGTCTGCTTCGATACGGCATTCCATCGCGATCTGCCGATGGTCAGCCGCACCCTGCCGGTGCCAGCGACCCCAGGCCTTCGCCGCTACGGCTTTCACGGCCTCTCCTACGCATACCTGCTCGGTGAGCTCGAACGGACTGCCGGTGCGTTGGCCGCCCGCGGCCGCGTCGTGCTGGCACATCTGGGGAATGGCGCCAGCCTCGCAGCCGTCGCCGGTGGACACTGTGTCGACACGAGCATGGGACTGACGCCAACCGGCGGCTTGGTCATGAGCAGCCGGAGCGGAGACCTCGACCCCGGGGTCGTCACCTATCTCGCCCGACTACGGCATCTCTCGGTCGACGAGGTCGAGCATCTCTTGACGCACCACTCGGGCCTGCAGGGCATCTCCGGGCGCAGTGCGGACATGGAGGAACTGTTGGCGCTCGAGGCGTCCGATTCCCGGGCGCGCCTGGCTGTCGACATCTTCTGTTACCAGATCAGAAAGTGGATTGGGGCCTTCGCGGCCGCGCTCGGAGGACTGGACACATTGGTCTTCTCGGGTGGAATCGGGGAGCATGCGCCGGTCATCAGAAGCCGGATCTGCAGCGACCTCTTGTTCCTCGGCGTGGAATTGCTGGAGGCGCAGAATGCGATCGATGGCCCGCTCATCTCCAGGCCGGCCACACCAGTCCAGGTTCGCGTGATTCCGACCGACGAGGCGCTGATGATGGCCCGAGAAGCCTATTCGGTGCTGACGCAATCCGCGCCGGCGCCCTGAGCGATGACGACCCGATGATGCTCTCCACTTCAATACCCGAATCTCTACGGCTGTTGGACGCGTACTGGCGTGCCGCGAACTATCTGGCGGTCGGTCAGATCTATCTGCTCGACAACCCGCTGCTGACGGACCCATTGCAGCCGGCGCACATCAAGCCACGACTGCTCGGACACTGGGGGACGACGCCGGGCCAGAACTTCATCTACGCGCACTTGAATCGGGTGATCACGGCGCTCGATCTCGACATGATCTACCTCTCGGGCCCGGGGCATGGCGGGCCGGCGGTGGTCGCCAACGTCTATCTGGAAGGCACCTATAGCGAGGCCTATCCCGCGATCACCCAAGATCGCGCTGGGCTGGCGGCTCTCTTCCGGCAGTTTTCATTTCCCGGCGGCATCCCGAGCCACGTGGCGCCGGAAACGCCGGGGAGCATTCACGAAGGCGGTGAGCTGGGGTACTCGCTGAGCCATGCCTTCGGCGCCGTGTTCGACAACCCGGGCCTGATTGCCGCATGCGTGATCGGCGACGGTGAAGCCGAGACCGGTCCGCTGGCCACCGCGTGGCATTCGAACATGTTCCTCAATCCGGCCACCGACGGCGCGGTGCTGCCGATCCTGCACTTGAACGGCTACAAGATTGCCAATCCGACCGTGCTGGCGCGCATCCCCCGACGCCAGCTCGCGGAGCTGCTGCGCGGCTACGGGTGGAGTCCTCATTTCGTCGAAGGCGACGAACCCGCGCAGATGCATGTCGACATGGCCCGGACACTCGACGCCGTCCTGCTCTCCATTCGGGATTTCCAAACCGACGCACGCACCGGCGGTTCACGGTCACGCCCCGCGTGGCCGATGATCGTCTTAGCGACTCCGAAGGGGTGGACCGGTCCGGCGACTGTCGACGGGCAGCAGATCGAAGGGACGTTTCGCGCCCACCAGATTCCTCTCACCGCCCCGCGCACCAATCCCGAGCACCTGCGACTGCTCGAAGCGTGGATGCGCAGCTATCGCCCGGAGGAGCTGTTCAACAGCGAGGGCCGCCTCGATCCGGAGATTGCGGCGCTCGCGCCGTCAGGGCCGCGACGCATGGGGGCAAATCCGCACGCCAACGGGGGACAACTCCTGTGCGATCTGGTGATGCCGGATTTCAGAACTTACGGAGTCAGCGTTCACGAGCCCGGCGCGACCGATGCCGAGGACACACGGGTGCTCGGCCGTTGGCTTCGGGACGTCGTCGCCTTCAACGCCGAGCAACGCAATTTCCGACTGTTCGGTCCGGACGAAACCGTGTCGAACCGCCTGGACGCGGTCTTCGAAGCAACGTCCCGGCAATGGATGGGTGAACAGACGGCCGGCGATCAATGGCTGGCGCCGGACGGCCGCGTCATGGAGATGCTGAGCGAGCATCAATGCCAGGGGTGGCTGGAAGGCTATCTGCTCACCGGACGCCACGGTCTGTTCAATACCTACGAAGCCTTCGTGCACGTCGTGGACTCGATGTTCAATCAGCATGCGAAGTGGCTGCAGACGACCCGCACGATGGCATGGCGACGTCCGATTGCCTCGCTGAACTACCTGCTCTCGAGCCATGTCTGGCGACAGGATCACAACGGTTTCACGCATCAGGATCCGGGCTTCATCGACGTGGCGCTGAACAAAGCCCCCGCAGTCGTGCGTGTCTACCTGCCTCCCGACGCGAACTGTCTGCTGAGCGTGATGGACCACTGCCTGCGCAGCCGCCACTACGTGAATATCGTGGTCGCAGGCAAGCATCCGGCACCGCAATGGCTCGAGATGGACGCCGCCGCGCGCCACTGTGGCGCGGGCATCGGCCGATGGCCGTGGGCGTCGAGCGATGACGATGGCGACCCTGACCTCGTGATGGTGGCGGCGGGTGACGTGCCGACGCTCGAAACGTTGGCGGCGGTGACCTTATTGAAGGCCGCGATTCCGGAGCTGAAAATCCGGATGGTGAACGTGGTCGATTTGATGCGACTGCAACCCGCGCTCGAACATCCGCACGGCCTCACTGATGAGGCGTTCGACGCCCTCTTCACGCGCGACAAGCCGGTGATCTTCGCGTATCACGGCTATCCCTGGCTGATTCATCGGCTGACGTATCGCCGCACCAATCACCGGAACATCCACGTGCGTGGCTACAAGGAGCGAGGGACTATCACCACGCCGTTTGACATGGCCGTCCTCAACGACCTCGATCGCTTCCACCTCGCGTCAGATGCGCTCGTGAGACTGCCGCATCTCGGAGTCCGCGCCGACGCGGCCCGCACCCACCTGCATCACCAGCTGACAGCGCATCGCGCCTATATCCGCGCGCGAGGCGAGGATCTGCCGGAGATTCGTGAATGGCGATGGCCTGATGCAGGGCGCGCGTCGTCGTAATCACGCGCGCACCTCGAGGTTCACTCAGGCGAGCGCATCGGTGGTCTCAGGGGCGCTCACGCGACGTCACGTTCCAGAAGAGGGAGGCAGGTCGGCACGCAGCTCGGCGTGGACACTCTGAAGTGGTATCTGTCACGCACGATAACGCGCGACGACGACGGCAAGCTGTCCTGTTCGAGACAGCCGCCCCCACCCCGGCGGCGGCACAATTGATCCAGGTCGTTTCACACAGGGTGACATCGTGTTGATTCTCCTGATCGTCGTGCTGATCCTGCTCTTCGGCGGAGGCAGCGGCTACTACTACGGGAGAGACGCCGGGTGGCGCGGTCCACATTACGGCGGCGGCCTGCTCGGTCTCGTGTTGATCATTCTGTTGGTCGTTTGGTTGAGCGGCGCCATCGGTCCGGGGGCGTTGCGCTGAGCGCCGAACGACCGGGGCCTGCATCTCCCACCCGCACCATTCTGCGGTTGATCCTGCTGCTGCTGGCGGTCGCGGCTGGCCTATGGCTGCTGTTCGCGCTGCGCGGCGTGATTCTGCTCCTCCTGCTGTCGATGCTATTCGCCTACCTCATCGCGCCCCTCGTCGAGTTCCTGTGCCGACCCGTCACATGGGGACGCCGCCCGTGGGCCATCCCGCGTCCACTCGCGATTGCGATGGTGTATCTCGCCTTGTTCGCAACCGGCGGGCTCGCCAGCTATGTCCTGCTGCCTCTTCTCGGTGCGCAGGTCACGGAGTTCGGCCGGCAAGTTCCCAGCTACATGGCCTACGCGCGCGATCAGCTGCCGGCCTGGCAGCACTTGATCAATCCTGATCGTCTGCCTCAAGGGGTGCGCGAGGCCATCGATCGAACGTTTGCACGCACGGTCGACGCAGCGGGCGAGTCTCTGACTCACGGCTTCGGCGGCCTGCTGCCCCTCCTGGGCTACCTGCCGTGGTTCATTCTGATTCCCGTCGTCGCGTTCTTTCTGTTGAAGGACGGTGCGGCGTTCCGCAGGACCATTCTCTTGACCCTGCCGCGCGGGCGGCTTCGCGGACGCGGCGCCGAGGTGTTCGCGGACATCAATGACGCCCTCGCCGCTTACATGCGCGCGGCGCTGCTGGCCTGCCTCCTCGTCGGCGTGCTGTGCACCGTCGGATTCGTGTTGATAGGCGTGCCGTACGCACTCCTCTTTGGTGTGGTGGCCGGCCTCCTCGAGTTCATCCCGTTGGTCGGTCCGCTCGCCGTTGCCCTCGGAGCGACCCTGGTCGCAAGCTTCCACTCGATCAACCAGGCCCTGTGGGTTGCCGCGTTTCTTGGCGTACTACGGCTCGCACAGGACTACGTGGTCTTTCCGCGACTCGTACGTCGCGGGATCCACATGCATCCTCTGGGGGTGATTCTGGCGATTCTGAGCGGCGCCGAACTGGCGGGGATGGCAGGAATCTTCCTGGCCATTCCAGCCGTCGCGGTGTTGTCTGTCATGCACCGGCACTTGCTCGAGTACCGCGGGAGTGGCGGACTGGTGTCCGAGCTGTTGACGCCCACGCAATCGGCCCCGGACGCTGCGCGCCGGACGCCGGACCACGCGTCGACTCCGACGACCTGCCCTGCAACCGATGCACCGGCACTGGAGCCGCGTCGAACGGCGGTCACATCATGAGCCGCGGAGGCCGAAGCCGCACGCCCGCCGTCCTGCACATCTTCGCCAGCGCGCTCAAGGCCTGGTGGGACGACGACGCACTACGCCTCGGCGCGTCACTGGCCTACTACACGTTGTTTGCAATCGCGCCAGTCCTGTTGGTCGCCACAGGGATTGCCGGTCTCGTCTTCAACACCGATGCGGTACGCGGAGAGATCGTCGACCAGCTCGATCACCTGGTCGGGCGCGAAGGTGCGCGCGCCGTACAGAGCCTTCTCGATGGAGCGAGTCAGCGACGGGCGGGCATCGTCGCCACCACGATCGGCAGCGTGGCATTCGTCATCGCCGCGACCGGTGCGTTCCTCGAGCTCCAGGCCGCGCTGAACACGGTGTGGCGGGTGAAGTCGAACCCGGGTGCGCACCTCAAGGCCTTCCTGATCGATCGGCTGCGCTCCTTCGGCCTCGTGGTCGCGATCGGCTTTCTGCTGATGGTCTCGCTCGCGGTGACGGCCGCCCTTGCGGCATTCAGCGCGTGGCTCTCGCCCCATGCCTCGAGCGTCCCGCTGGTGTGGAGCGGACTGCAATTCCTCGTATCGCTCATCGGCACGACATCGCTGTTCGCCCTCCTTTACCGCGTCTTGCCTGACGTGCATCTCGGCTGGCGTGATGTGGCGACCGGTGCCTTCGTCACAGCCGTGCTCTTCACACTCGGTCAGCAGCTGATCGGCCTGTATCTCGGCCAGAGCAGCATGGCGTCCAGCTACGGCGCTGCCGGTTCGGTGATGATCCTGCTGCTGTGGGTGTACTACTCGTGCCAGATCCTGCTGCTCGGTGCCGAGTTCACACGCGTGTACGCCGAGCACCGCGGCACATCCGTCGAACCGCACCCATTCGCGGAACGCGCCCGGCGCACTCAATCAGGCGATACCGGCAGCCAATTCGGCGTCCAGCCAACGAGTGCCACCACGTGAGCGCCCGACAAAGACCCGTCGACGCTGCAGCGTTGCCGTTTTCACACCGATCGGCGCAGTTGTTGCTCCCGTACGATTCGGACCCCGAGGAGTCGACGGACGACCGCGGCGACGGTCGCTTCCTGCCGAGACAACGAGAGCCGCGCCACCGCTGCCGGTGACCCGTGCCGGGATCGAATCGTCGGCAGCGAACACGCGATCGCCATACGCCGCCGCACGGCTTTCACAGCGATTTCAGGAACGCGACAAGATCGGCCTTCCGTGAACGGGACAGACGCAACCCAAACAGCCGGTCATAGTGCTCGACCACCGCACGCAGGTCCGCCGCGCTTCCGTCATGAAAATAGGGCGCGTGCTGCCACAGTCCGCGCAACGGCGTCGTCCGGTATTTGCCGGTTGCCGTTCGCGCGGCATACGCGGGATTCATGCCGACCTCGACCGGCTCGTGCAGCACGGGCACCGCCGGATTCGGGCCGCTGAGCACGTCGGTGAAGAGCGGCGCCTGATGGCAGAACGCGCAGCGCCCCTGCTTGCGGAACACCTGTGCGCCGCGTTTCGCCGCTTCCGTGTCGAAGCTGCCTCGCGGCGGATCCGGAGTGCGCAGGCTCAATTGATAGTCGAGCAACGCCGGCAGCTTTGACGTGACCAGATCCGGCGCCTGCGTAATCGTCAGCCCGATGCGAACATCGCTGAAGTTGCCGTGGCCGCCCATTTGTCCGACGCCCACGTAACTGTTCCAGTAGGAAATCGGCCCGTCGGCGGTGAACGTCTCGAAGCCGACGCCCGCCAATCCGTAGATCGACGGAATCACAATCGGCAGCGACGGGGCGTTCAACGGCACCAGGTTGATGCCGTCGAACGCATGGTGCCGCGGATCGTACCTGCCGGGCCCCCACGTCTGGAATTCGGCCTTGAGCGCATCGGGAAGCGCCGGCGACAAGGCGACGATGGCGCCGACGTTCAGGGTGAGATTCGCCCATCCATCGAGCCGCTTGCCGATGCCCGCGGCGAAGGAGTTGTCGACGGTCGAGTGGCAGAACGCGCAGGTGATGCCGACGCTGGTGAGCCGGCCGGTCTCGTTCACCGTCCCCCTCACGCCGAGAACCGCGTTGAGGCGGACGAGTTCGACGGTGACGGCGGGGTCGGCCAGATTGACGTGCCCGGCGCGAAGCGCGGCGATTACCCCCGGCGGCAAGGCCTCGACATCGATTTTGAGGCCAACGGCCAGCGCGGTAGCGGGAGCAACCGTCGCGATGACGTCGTGCATACGAAGCACGCCGGTCCAGAGCTGTTCGTCGCCAAACGTGTCAAAGCGAAAAATCGCCTGTCCGTCGCGAAGGCGGCGGGCGGCCTCGCCGTCGCGGCTGCCTGAAGATGCGGCAGCCCGCGGGGGCGCGGTGATCGCCTGGCCGAAGAGCAAGGTCAGGACGACGGTGAGGACGGTTGATGCCAGGCGGATGTCTCGCATGCGGCTCCTTGAGTTTCACCGCCGGTGTGCGACGGTGTCGGTCTTCGGCCGCATGGTACCGCCGACTCACCGGCGTGCGATGTTCTGTTCGCAACACCTCGAGCCGCGGCGCCCTCACCTGCAACTGCCTCGAAGATGCGGGAACATCATCTGCCCATTTTGACGATCGAGAAACCAGACGACCTCCAAACCGGCGGTCGCGTGCTGTGCAAAACAGCACAGCCCGCAAACTGCCGTGCGCGCACAGTGAGCGCAGTGGTCGCGGTTCGCTGCGCCGCGCGTTGGCGGCCGACAGACGACTTAGGGCGGAGGATCGGCTCAGCTCTTCATCAGCCATGCGCGGCACCGACTCCGCGTTGCAGGGACTCTCATGAACATGACACGTATGACGGCGATCGCGATCGGGCTCACCGTCGTGAGCGCCGGCGCACTCCGCGCGCAAACGCAGGAGACCAAGACGACGACCAAGACCAAAGTCGAAATGAAGGGCGGCAAGGACGTCGCCATCGTCGGCTGCCTGGAGCGCCGCGACAACGGCGACTACATGCTGACCAACATTCGCGACGTCCGCGGCATGGATCCGAAGCGGTATGCGCTGGTCACCGACGATGACCTCACCGCACACGTCGGCGAGCGCGTGCGCATCGAGGGCAAGACGGTGTCGGCCGGCCACGGGACCGTGTCGGTGAAGGCGGACACGAAGACCGAAGTCGAAAACGGCAGAGACATCGAGCTGAAGTCCAAGACCGAAGGCACCACCGGCACGCTCGACATCCCGTTTCTCGGCGTGAAGTCGCTCAAGACGCTCTCGCCGTCCTGCTCGTAGTTCGTCCCGGCGCGAGAAGGGCGGACGCGGTCCGTTCTCTCGCGCGACGGCAAGACGGACGCGGGCATTGCCCCACACCTCCGCCCCTTTGTTCAAGCGCGCACACGGGGCAGATGCCGCTTGGCAATCTGCTCGCTGGGCGCGCTACGCCGGGCCGAAAGGGAGTACATCGCATGATTCCTAAGAAACGCTACTACGGTAAGGGTCGCATCGCGCATTTCTCGCCGCCGACGCTGCAGGCAGGCGCGAAGATGGTCAACTGCTACGTCAGTTTCGTCGAACTGCTGGAAATCAAAGCGGCGATCGATGACGCCGTCACGCACATGAACGGCAACAACCGTTCGACGCGTGAGGGCCGCGATGCGCTTGTCAATCTATGCGTTCACCTTGACGACAAAACGTTGACCGTCCATCCGCCATACCTCGATGCTGCGTACCGCAAACCGGCAGGTGAGACACCGCACACCGAAACCGCGCACAGCTAGCGAACGTCGATGAGGAAGGTGTCGGTGGGCACGCAACAGGAACTGTGTGGAAACTGTGTAAGGTGGGCTCGAAACCCTTCAGCCCGCCAGTGAGCCTCGACGGTCATTTCTGCAGGACCGAGGTCCAGTCGAGCACGACGGTGATCGGCGCCAGCACCGCCTCCTCGGTCGCGTTAGCCAGGAGAAAACGGCCGTCGGCCGAGACCGCATAGTTGCGTGCCGTCGGCTGGATCTCGAGCGACTTCGCTCGCGTGACGAACAGCGGCGCAGGCGGCGCCGAGTCGAACGTCGCGGGCCCGCCATCGAACGCGATCGCCATCAGCGTCTTGTCCGCAGCGAGATAAAAGAGTTCGCGGCCGTCGGCTCGCCATTGCGGCTGAAATCCACCGCGGTTGGACACTTGCCGCAACACACCGGGCCCCGGGAACGCGCGCACGAATACCTCGTACGCTCCGCTCTCGTTCGAGACATACGCGAGCCATCGGCCGTCCGGAGAGAGCGTCCCGTATCGTTCGTCGGCCGTGGAATGAACGACGGGATAGCCCTCGGTGCTGTGGGGCGGCAGCGCCCAGACATCGCCGCTGCTCTTCGGGTCAATCACCGTGTAGAACAGCGGCTGCCCGACGGTGGACCACCCGGATGGCACTTTCGGCAGGTTCGATTCGAGGAGCAGCCGCTCGTTGCCGGCGCTGTTCGCGTCGAGCACGTACAGCTGCGGAGCTCCCTTCTCGCGAAACGACATGAAGGCGATGCGCGCACCATCCGGCGACCACAGCGGAAACACGTCGTTGCCCGGATTGAACGTCAGTCGCGAGGGCTGGCCGCGCGCGAATGTCAGCTGCCACAGGTCCATGCTCGCCGTGCGCGGGTCGGCCGAGTCATAGACGACGCTGGTCGCGTCGGGCGACAACGCGACGGTGACGATCGCGCCCTTCGGTCCCGGCGCGCCGATGTGCGCGCCGCTGCGATCGACCCACACCAGTTCGGACTGGCCGACCGCACCAGCAAAGAAGACGAGCGTGTCGGCGTTCGACACCGAAAACAGCGACTGGTTCGTAACCGGGTTGAGGCCGACGGCGGTGGCGACCGTCACGGCGTTGCTGCCCACTGTCCGCGTACGGGAATCGAATGGCTGTGCCACCAGCGCCCCTTCCCGCCAGAACAGCAGAAAGCCTGGCGCCACATAGACGGCATTCGAACGCGACGTCAGCAGACGGGTGCGCACGGGTGAATCGAGCGACGCAATGAAAATCCCGGATTCGTCGGCGATCGGCGCCGGCACGAAGATCAGGAAATGACGCCCGTCCGGCAGAAACGACGGGAACCAGCCGCGCGCGCCGGGGCCGCCATCCGACGCCACGTGCCTGGCCTCGCCGCCTGCGGCGGCAATGACATAGGGACCTTCGAACGGGCGCGGGACGAACACGATCAAATCGTCCGGGCTCCAGGTCCCGCCGCGCGCGCCGCCGGCATTCCAGAGCGTCTGAACGCGGCCGGCGGCAACGTCGAGCGTCTTGAGCTTGCCTTGCGCGAAGAACCCGATCGAACGGCTGTTCGGCGACCAGAACGGGAGCGACGCACCCTCGGTATTGGGCAGCGCCCGCGCGGCGGCGGAATCGAGCACGCGGAGGTAGAGCATGCGCTTGCCGCCGGCGTCGTAAGCGACGAATGCCAGTTCGCGGCCATCCGGAGAAATCGCCGGTGCTTCTTCGGTCGCGAGCGACGCGCCATCGGGCGCGGGCACGGCGAGGACACGGGTTCGAGGATCCGCTGCACGCCGGCCGAGGCCCGGTAGCCACGCAATCGCGACCATCGCGACCGCGAGGGCGGCGACCGCCCAAGCGACACCTTCGCGCCGCCGGCCGCTCCGCTGCGAGATCTGCGCGACCGTCATGGCTGGCGCCGGCGTCAGACCTTCCAGCGCAAAGGCGAGGTCGCGGGCCGACTGGAACCGCGCCTCCCGCGCTTTCTCCAGACACCGCCACACGATCCGCTCGAACGCGGGCGCCACATCCGGCGGAAGCGGCGCCGGTTCCTCGTTCAGGATCGCGGCCTTCGTCCCGATCGCGGTGGCTCGGCTGAATGCCTGCCGGCCGGTGATCATCTCGTAGAGGATGGCGCCGACGCTGAACAGGTCGGATCGCGAATCGACGTCGTCGCCGCGCGCCTGCTCGGGTGACATGTAGCTCGCCGTGCCGACGACCGTTCCGTGCTCGGTCTCGCCGGGAACGGCCGGGTCCGCGTGCCCGGGGATCTCCGGCGACGTCAGCTTGGCGACGCCGAAGTCGAGGATCTTCACGCGACCTTCGTTCGTGATGAACACGTTGTCCGGTTTGACGTCGCGATGGACGATCCCCTTATCGTGCGCAGCGCCGAGTCCGTCCGCGATCTGCCGCGCGTAGTCGGCGGCTTTGGCCGGCGGCAGCGCGCCTGCATCCAGGGGGCGGCGGAGCGATTGCCCTTCGAGCATCTCGGAGACGATGTACGGCGCGCCCGCGTTTGCGCCAACGTCGTAGACCACCAGGATGTTCGGATGATTGAGCTGCCCGGCCGCGCGGGCTTCCTGCTCGAAGCGGCGCACGCGACCTGGGTCGATGGCGAACGCCTCCGGAATCACCTTGATCGCCACATCGCGGCCGAGGCGTGAATCGCGCGCACGATAGACGTCGCCCATGCTGCCGGCGCCGAGCCAGCCGGCGATGTCATAGGGACCGATCCGAGTACCGTTCGCGATCGGCATGTACGTGCTGGCTTATCCTGCCGCGCCGGCGTGGGTATCGGTTGTCCCGAACGGACCCTGCACGTGAAACGTCATCAACAACGAGCCGATGCCGATGGCATCGCGATCGGCGAGTTGCACCGGCGAGATGACACGCGCGTCGCCGTGGAACGTGCCGTTCTTGCTGCCGAGATCCTCGAGTGCCGTTCCGCCGACCGTAACGACGAGCCGCGCATGGCGGCGCGACACCGTCGACGCATCGACTCTGACTTCGACGTCCGCGTCGCGGCCGATGACATGGGCGCCGGCTGACAGCGGAAAGCGCCGGCTGCCCCATTCGAGCCAGCACAACGGCAGATCTGGCGGCGGGCTACTCTCGGACACGACCGTCGCGTCGGCACAGAACGCGTAGCCGACACCGTATGCGGTGCGGACGAAGACATGGTCGCGCGTCCGATCACCAAGCGCCTCCCGGACCTCGGCAATCAGGTTCGACAGGTTGGCCTCGGCGACAAACGTGTCCGGCCACAGCCGCTCCTGAAGCAGCCGTTTCGACAGCACCTTCGGCCGGACGGCGGCGAGCGCGGCGAGCAGATCGAACGCCTTGGGCGTGAGGCGGACATCGCGATCGTCCCGCGTCAACTGCCTGCTGTCGACGTCCAACGTGAATGGGCCGAATCGGATCCTCACGTCGGCCTCCCCGGACGAAATCCTGCGAGTTTCTTGCGAGTCCCCTGAGACTGCTGGCTGGCGGGTCGATATGTTACTCCCGATCCCGGAGCAAGGAGACCATGATGCGCCTTTCCACTGCTGTGATGCTCGCCGCCGTTGTCTGGAGCAGCGTCGGCTGCGGCCCGTCTCGAAACCCGGCGGCGCCATCACCGGCGCCCCCGTTGCTGCCGCAGGCGCCCCCCAACGGATTGCCAATACGAGGCGTCGTCCAGGATCGCGCATCGAGGCCGCTCACCGGCGCGCTCGTGGAGGTCCTTGATGGACCTCAATCCGGCCGGTCAACGCTGACCAACGCCGCCGGCGAGTACTCGTTCAGCGGCCTGTTTCTTCGCACCGAGACGTTCCGCGCGAGCCACGAGGGGTACGTGCCCGAAAGCCGCACATACCAATCCGGGATCTCCTTTTATCTGACGTCGCTTGCGCCGTCGGTGGACATCAGTGGCGACTACACCCTGATGATGGTGGCCGATCCTTCGTGCACCAACCTGCCGGAGCCGATGCGCAGCCGCACCTACACCGTGAAAATCGACGGTTACGGAATGGTGAGCGGAGCGACCTTTTTTGGGGGATACAGTGAATTCGGTACCTACATCGCTGGTGATTTCGTCCGCCTCGAGTTCGATCTCGACGGCTCACCCTGGTTGATCGAGCAGCCCGGACCGACGACGTATCTGGGATTCCGCGGGGCGGCGTCCGCGCCGGTCGCTGTGCCGATCACCACGATCGCGGCGCCGTTTGAAGGCGTGTTCGATTACTGCGCGTTGAAGTCGCCGATGGGCACGTCATCCTTCAATTGCAATGCCGGTCCTGGTGACGTGCACGTCGCGTGCTCGTCGACGCATCATCAACTGTCCTTGACCCGGCGATGACACGTCAGGGCGCTATTCGTCCGGTCAATCGCCTCGGCGAACGCCGTCGAAACAGCTACTAACGGCGAGACCGCGGGGCGCTTCCACCGCACCACAGCCTAATGGACTGGAGCGACCCGGCCAGACTCCCGTGCAGGAATGCGCCGCTTACGACAGTCGCGTGTTGAGAACCGGAATGTCGGAGTCGCCATCTTTCCAGCGCCAGTGCACCGATCGGATCCGCGCCGACGATACCGCGACGATCGAGAATTTTCTGAAACTCAACGGCCGCTTCGGCATATCGGTGGGCGGCCACAAAGCCCTCGCCGCGAAGGTAGGCTGAGTGCAGGCCGCCCAAGTACAGTCCCACGCCGCGCCCATTCACAGCCAGTTCGTAATGACGCGCCGGTTCCAGTCCGGGTGCGGTTTCTTTAACGTTTCAGGTCATCCAGCAGCTGCCTCACGTGACGCACGATCGCGTCGCGCATCGGGCCGTAACCCTGGTCATCTGGCACATCGGTCCAATCGGCGGCTTTTCCAGAGCTGAGGGCGCGTTGTGGCAAAGTGCAGCCGATCGCGAAGATGTGCGTCGCGTCTCTCACGTCAGCGTCGGAGATCGCTGCGGGCTTTCCCGACGGGATGGTCAGACCATCGGCCTTCAGTCCCTCGACGGCACGTACCGACAATTCGTCCTGTGGCGTCGTGCCGCGAAACGTCGCCCGATACGGCAGGCCGCGCTCCGCGGCGAGCTGGTTGAAATACGCCGTGGCGATGACACTCTTTGCGGCGCCGTGCTCGCAGACGAAGACAATCGACGGCCGACGATCCTCTCCCTGGCCACCGGGTGAAACGAGGGCCAGAAGAAGAACAAGAACCACACCTGTCATCCGAACCTCCTAACGCGCCTCGAAGACGCGAATTTCAGCCTTCTGATTCCCGCGATGGGGAACGGCCAGGTACAACCGGCTCTGATCGGCGACGAACAACGAGGTTCGCGCGCCCGGGGCGGTGGACACGTGAGCCGTTCGAACGAACCTGTTCGCGCCCTCATCCTGAACGACGTCGACGTAACCCTCGCCGCCGGTCACGTACAGCCGCTTTCGCGACGCGTCGTAGAAGAGATCGTCGGTGTCGCCGACGATCTCGAACGAGGCCGTCTCCTTACCGCTGGTGGTGTCGAAGACGAGAACCCTGGCAGGGCGCCGGCACCCCAGGAACACGCGGTGGTTGGCCTCGTCGAGCGCCATCGGGAAATTCGCACCGGCCGTGGTCACGGGCCAGGTGGCGGAGATCTTCATCGTGCTGCGATCGACAACCGCCACGTGATGCGCGTCGGGCACGTTGACGAAGGCACGAGAGCCGGCGCGTTCGAGCTGGAATGATTCAGGGTGTCCGGCCAGCTGGATTGTTCCGACAACCTTGCCGGTCGTCGCGTCGATCGCGGCCAGCGCACCGCTTCCGAATCCCACGTAGACGCGCTTCGCCGACGGGTCGTACCGCACATTGTCCGCATCATCGCCCACGCGCGTCGCCGGACCGGGCCGGTAGTCGTCCGCACTGATCCTCTGAAGACCGTCGCCCTGACCGTTTGCGACCGCGACCGATCGGTAGTCGGGGATGACGGCGATCCCCTGCGGTTGACGAAACCCGAGGAGGCTCTTGAGATGCACGGCCGCGCTCGAATCGAGCACTTCGACGGTGTTGTTGCCAAGCGCGGCAATGTAGAGCCGCTGCGTCGCGGCATCGAATGCGAGATGATCGATTCGCCCCTCGACTCGAGGCAGGTCGATTGACCGGACGAGCGCGAGCGGTTCCTGAGCGGCTCCTGCGTGAATCGCCATCAACATCAGCGCAAGGCCGGCGGTCGAAATGCGCATGAAATGTCTCTCTCTCTCTCTCTCTCACTCGCTCTGGATCCTCACGTTGCGCGCGGCAACACGATCCGGAACGTTGAACCGGCTGCCGTGGGTTCGAGACCGATCGCCCCGCCATTCGCTTCCACTGCCCATTTGGCGATCGCCAGGCCAAGCCCCGTGCCTCCCAACCCCCTCGAACGGCCTTCATCGACACGGTAAAACCTGTCGAAGATACGGGGACGATGCTCCGGTGCAATGCCTGGTCCTTCGTCCCTCACCTCGAGCACCGCGTGCTGCGCGTCACCGTTGACCGCGACGAGAATCGTCGAGGCAGCCGGCGCGTACTTGATCGCGTTGTCGACGAGGTTCGTGATCGCGTCTCTCAACACCAGACGATCGGCGGACACGCGCACGCCGTCGGCGGCCTCAACCTCGAGCCGTTGACGCCGCTCCTCGACGAGAACGCCGAGGGAGGCCGCCACGTCTCGGGCGAGCGCGCCGAGGTCGAACACCTCGGGCGCCAGCCGAACGGTCCCGGCGTCGCCGCGCGAGAGCCGCAGCAGGGTGTCGACCAGACGCGTCAAACGGTCGACCTCCTCCAGCATCGAGCCGATCGCGTCCCTGTACTCCTGCGGTGTTCTCGTCTCGGCAAGATTCAGCTCGCCGATGCCGCGGATCACCGACAGCGGCGTGCGGAGCTCGTGCGACGCGTCCGCGGTGAACCGTCGAAGCTGGTCGAACGATGACTCGAGGCGGGCGAACGTTTCGTTGATCACGGCGGCGAGCCGGCCAATCTCGTCGTGTGCATTCGGGACGGACAGTCGTTCATGCAGCCGCTCGGCGGTAATCCGCCGCGCCTCGCCGGCCAGGTGATCGATCGGCGCCAGCGCCCGCCGGGCGAGGACATAGCCGCCGCCGCCGGCGAGCACCACGATGACCGGGAGACCAAGTACGAGCACGACCAGGATCTCGCCGAGTTGCTGCTCGACCCGCTCCTCGGGACCCAGCTCGGCGGCATGATCCGGATCGGCCTGTGCTTCTTCCTCGAGCTGCTCGCGGAATTCGTGACGCACGGCCAGGAACGTGACCGCCGCGTAGACGACCAGCATCGACGCCAGGACGGCGGTATACCAGGCCGTCAGGCGCACGCGAATCGACGCCGTGGACCACCACCGCATCAGGGCTCGCCTTCCCGGACGACGAATCCGACGCCGCGCACCGTGTGGATCAACCTGGCGGCCCCCTCCGAGTCGACTTTGCGCCGGAGCCTCGTCATCTGGACATCGATGACGTTGTCGAGCGGCGTGGCGCGGCGCGGCTCCTTCCAGACGTCTCTCGCGAGCATCTCGCGCGACACCAGATGGCCCTGATGCCGCAGCAGATATTCGAGCAGGTCGAACTCGCGGCCGGTGAGGTCGATGGCGCGCTCGCCGCGCGCGACCTTTCGCGCGACGAGATCCATCTCGAGATCCGCCACTTTCAGCCGGAACACCTCCGACGGGCGGCCGCGCCGCAACAGCGCTCGAATGCGCGCCAACAACTCGGGCAGGGCAAACGGTTTCACCAGATAGTCGTCCGCGCCGAGATCGAGCCCGAGCACCCGATCGTCGATCCCGTCGCGCGCCGTGAGGATCAGGACCGGCGTGTCGACGTGGCGTTGCCGCAGGGTCTGGAGAATTTCCAACCCGCTGCGGCCCGGCAGCATGAGATCGAGCAGCACCAGGTCGAACCGTTCCGCATTCGCCCGGTAGAAGCCGTCCTCGCCGGTTGCCGCGACGACGACCTCGTAATGTTCACCCTGCAGCGCCGACGACAGCACCTGCGCGAGCTTCCGCTCGTCCTCGACAATCAGCACACGCACCACGCGGCATGTTACCGGCCGGCGCTGACGCCGACTCTGACTTTTGTGTCAGGAACTTCGGCCTGCGTCGGCGATCGAAATGGCAAGGCGACCAGCCCCGGGCATGAAGCGGTGCTCATGCGGCCGGCGTCGTCGAGCCCATAGACCACCGACTCAGCGCGGGACGAGGGCGTAAACGTCCCAAGCAGCCGGTCGTAGATGGTCAGCAGATTGGCATAGTTCGAGTTGGTTTCCGAGACGTCGCGCGAATGGTGGATCTTGTGCACGTTTGGCGTGACCCAGATGAGCGAGAGGATGCGATCGAGCGAGGGCCAGATGCGGATGTTGCCGTGCTCGATCACCCCGTTGGTGGCCTGCAGCAGCCGCTGAATCATGACCGCCTGAGCCGGGATGCCGAGCAGCCACACCGGGACGATCGCGAACACGAAGCGCCACACCGTCTCGACCGGGTGCGTTCGGTAGGTCGTCGTCACGTCGACGAAGTCGTCGCTGTGGTGGACGCGGTGGAACCGCCACATCGCCGGCCACGCGTGCATCGTCCGGTGTGACAGGTAGCCGACGGAGAAATCGAGCACCACGATCGCGACAACGATCTCCAGCCACGCCGGCCATCCGAGACGCGCGAGCGCGCCGGCGGGACGAAGCGACAGGGCGGCGGTCGCCGCGACTGACGCCAGGATCCAGTTCGAGAAGAACGACACCGCCGTCAGGCCGAGGTTCGCGCGTCGTCTGCCGCCGGTCCAAGCCCTGGCCGCGAACATCGGCAGGGCGGTCTCGATCAGGGCGCCAACCGCCATTACGGTCAGGATGATCGTGATGTTCGTCAAAAAGTCGCGAGCCGTCATGAATGCCTCCTCGCCGGCGATGCTAGAGGCTGGTGGCTCGACCGACACTGACGAGTACCTGATCTTTCTGTCAGGATTCGCAGAACCAATGGCGTTGCGACAGGATCAGGGGGCGAGGCGTTCAGGGAGAACTCGATGAGACGGTGCGGCGAGTGGCGTGCGTTCATCCTGGCGCTCGCCGCATTCCCGACGGTGGTTGGCCGCGTGCAGGTCGCAGCGCAGAGCGGGACTCCTTCGCTGCGCGCCGGGGCCATCTCGGCTCCGATCGTGATCGACGGGCAGTTGAGCGAGGCGGCCTGGGAATCGGCCGACGCCATCGAAGATTTTCAGCAGACGGATCCAGACGAGGGTGCACCGGCATCGAGCCGGACGCGGGTCCGAGTACTGGCCGACACGCGCGCGATCGTGATCGGCATCGTCTGCGACGACGCGGATCCCGACCGCCTGGTCAGCTTCAGCGTTCGCCGCGACGCGGCCTTGAATGCCGAAGATCACGTGCGCATCGTGCTCGGCCCGTTTGCCGACGGCCGATCGGGATACGTCTTCGCGGTGAATCCGAGCGGCGCACGATACGACTCGTTGATCAATCCAGGCGGCGAGAGCGACAACCCGGACTGGGACGGGATCTGGGAAGCGGCGACCGCACGACTGCCGACAGGATGGAGTGCCGAGATCCGCGTTCCGGTGCTCACGCTGACCTTCAAACCCGGCCTCCACGAGTGGCAGTTCAACGTTCAGCGCCGAATTCAACGGCGGCTGGAAACTGATCGCTGGGCCTCTCCCAATCGCCAGTATCAAGTGACGCAGACCAGCCGCGCCGGGTTGCTCACCAATCTGCCGGACTTCGACCTGGGCGTCGGGCTCACCGTGCGGCCGGCGGTGACGAGCGGCGGCGGCGTTCCGTCGACCGATGCGCGCGTCGAAGGCGACTTTCAGCCAAGCCTCGACATCAACCAGCGCCTCGGCGCGAACATCCTCGCCTCCGGGACCCTCAACACCGACTTCGCCGAAACCGAGGTCGACACGCGCCGGACCAATCTGACGCGGTTCCCGTTGTTCTTCCCGGAGAAACGCACGTTTTTCATCGAGGGCGACGACATCTTCTCGTTCGGGCTCGGATTGAGTCAGGACGTGATCCCGTACTTCAGCCGGCGCATCGGTCTCGTCGGCGATCGGGAAGTACCGATCCTCGCCGGCGGCAAGATGAACGGCCGGATCGGCAATACCAGCTTTGGCGGCGTCGCCGTCGGCACGCGACCCGCGTCCGGCGTCGTCGACACCCACGCGTTCATGGGCGTGGCGCGGGTGAAACACAACCTCTGGAAGGAGTCGTGGATCGGCGCGATCGGCACCATCGGCGATCCCCTGAGCCGGCCCGGCAGCTGGCTGGGCGGCGCCGACTTCACGTATGCGACGTCGCGCTTTCGAGGCGACAAGAATTTTCTGGTTGGAGCCTGGGCGCTTGCCACTGGCCGCGAAGATCTCGGGAGCGATGCGACTGCGCGCGGCTTCAAGATCGACTACCCCAACGATCTCCTCGATATCGCGTTGACGTATAAGCGCATCGGACGCGGTTTCGACCCGTCGATCGGATTCGTCCCGCGCAGGGCCGTGCAACTCTGGAATGTGGGCGCGAATTTCAGCCCGCGGCTGCCGCGCGGGCCGATTCAGCAGATGTTCTTCGAGCTCCAACCGTCTCTCGCGACCGATTTATCGGGACGGTGGGAGAGCTACCGCGTGTTCTGGGCGCCAGTCAACTGGCGCTTCCGCAGCGGTGATCGCCTCGAATTCAACGCGGTGCCGGTCGGGGAACGCCTCACCGATCCATTCGAGATCGCGACGGGCGTCTCGATTCCGCCGGGCTCGTACGAGTGGATGCGCTACCGGCTCGAGGCGGGGACGGCCCAGAAGCGTCGCTTCTACACGCAGCTCACGTGGTGGTTCGGCGATTTCTACGATGGACGCCTGGACCAATTCCAATGGACTGGCGCGTGGAATCCAAAACCGATTGCGACAATCGAGTTCTCCGGCGAGCGCAATATCGGGCAGCTGGCCACCGGCGATTTCACGCAGACGATCGCGGGCGCCCGTCTGCGCGTGAACTTCTCGTCCGATCTCTCGGTCAGCAGCTACATCCAGTACGACACGGACATCGAGTCGATCGGCACCAATACCCGGCTGCGGTGGACATTCCGGCCAGTCGCGGACCTGTTTCTCGTCTACAACCACAACATTCGATCGATCGTGGATCGGTGGCGACTCGATTCGAATCAACTGCTGATCAAGCTCCAGTACGCCTGGCGGCTGTAGGCCCACACACGAACCGCGCCGGGCGCGTCGCTTCCTGACAGAACGATCAGGAATT
>DATNEY010000024.1:0-2582 GCA_035606665.1 Vicinamibacterales bacterium
ATGACCGTCCCTTCCGGCGACCACGTGTAGTCGAGGAAGTGCTTCGTCGAGTCGTACAGCTCTCGCCGCTGCCCGCTCGCCGGATCGATGACGCTGAGCCAGTGGTGGTGGGGCTGCGCGTTGATGATCGAGTACGCGAGCAGCGGTGAGGTGGGCGACCAGCGGAGGTCCGCGACGTGGTGGATCGCGCCGGTCTTCCCGATGACCCACAGCTTCGGCGGCGCGCCGGCGACCGGCTCCTGCGTGTACACGATCTGCTCCGCATCGAGGATGGGACCTTTCTCGATCGCCGCGTACGCCATGAGCTTCCCGTCGGCGGAGAACTGCGGACCGCCGATGAGGCCCATCCCCTTTGGCGCGATGTTCGTCGAGTAGCGCGTGAGCTCAGTGAGCGTGACGAGCATCTGCGTCGGAAACTCCTTCGGTCGGCCTGACGCAAGCACACGCAGATCGGCGAGCGCGATCGCACCAGTGACATGCGCGTAGCCAAGGTGCGTGCCGTCCGGGGTGAACGCCGGATGCGTCCCCGGGCCGACGACCATGTCGGTCGCAGTGGTCACGTCATAGAGGTGGACGTCACCTATGGCACCCGCGAGCGATCCGCCGGCCGCCGCGGTGCCACCCGAGACGACCTCTCCATAGGTGAGGTAGCGACCGTCGGGCGACCACGCGTACCCGTCGAGGAAGGTGTCGGCCTTCGTGAGGCGCAGGGGTGCGGCGCCGGTGCGGATGAGGAAGAGCGATGAACCCCCTTCGCCGGGGACCGCGCGCTCGGCCGCGATGAGCGCGCCGTCGGGCGACGACCGGGCACCCAGATAGCCGCCGCTTGCGCCGTCGGTCGTGACGGCGACGCGTCCACTCCCATCGGGAGCGGCGGTCCAGAGGTCGAGCCCGCCCTTACTAAAGAGGACTTTCCCACCGGGAAGGCCCGCGGGGGCCCGATCCGGCGGTGTCGTCGAGACCGGTGTCGGTCGCGAGGTCTGCGGAGCCGGTGTGGTGCACGCCGTGGCGATGAACAGGAGCGCGACGAGCGCGGTAGCGGGGCGGAACGGCATCCACCGAGCCTAGCAAGGGTGGTCTTTTGTCTTCGTTGACGCCCACGGCGCTCGACCCCAGACTTGCCCGATCACGCGGCTGTCGGCGCAGGGAGGCGGCCCACCAGGGTCGAGGCCATATCCGATTAGACCGCTAGGGAGGGTCAGCATGCAGAGACGATGGACATCCGCCGCCGCGGCCATCACCGCTCTCGCGCTCGTTATGGGCGCGTGTGGCGGTGCTGGAACGGGCGGCACCACAGGTGCGTCGACGGCCAAGACGGTCAAGATCATCTCGAGCTTGCCCATGACCGGGGCGTCGCGCACGCAGACGGTCGAGATCGTGAACTCGATCAAGATGGCGATCGACGAGACCAAGATCACGAATGTGACGGTCCTGTACGACGCGCTTGACGACGCCACGGCGGCCAAGGGTTCATGGGACGCGGCGCAGGAGGCGGAGAACGCCCGCAAGGCCATCAACGACAAGCAGGTCGTGGCCTACATCGGGACGTACAACTCTGGCGCGGCGAAGGTCTCGATCCCGCTGCTCAACCAAGCCGGCATGGTCATGGTCTCGCCGGCCAACACGTACCCGGGTCTGACGAAGGGTCCTGAGAAGGGCGCCGAGCCGGACGAGCCGGGCAAGTACTACCCGAACGGCAAGCGCAACTACGCGCGCGTCGTTCCCGCCGACGACATCCAGGGCGCCGTGGGCGCGACCTGGGCGCAGGAGCTCGGCGCGAAGAAGGTCTACATCGTTCACGACACCGAGCTGTACGGGAAGGGCATCGCCGATGTCTTCCGCGCGAAGGCGAAGGCGCTCGGCCTGACCGAAGCCGGCTACGAGGGTGCGCAGAAGGCAGACAACTACCGCGCGCTCGCCAACAAGATCAAGGACGCCGGCGCTGACCTCGTTTACTACGGCGGCATCGTGGACAACAACCCCGCAGTCCTGCTGAAGGACCTGCGCGCGGTTGCCCCGACCGTCAAGTTCATGGGACCGGACGGCATCAACTGCTCAGAGTTCCTGAAGCAGGCCGGCCCCGCGGCGACCGAGACGTACTCCACCTTCGGTGGCGTACCGCCGGAGAAGTACACGGGCAAGGCAGCCGAGTGGCTGAAGAACTACAACGCCAAGTTCAACAACAACAACCCGAACCCGTACGCGATCTACGGCTACGAGGCGGCGAAGGTCGTCCTCGCGGCGATCGCGAAGTCGGGCGACAAGGCCGACGACCGCGCCACCGTCCAGACCAACGTCATGGGGACGAAGGACTACGACGGCGTGCTCGGGAAGTGGTCATTTGATGCTGGCGGCGACACCACACTGACGCAGTTCTCAGGCTCCACCGCCAAGAGCGGCGCCTGGGCGTTCGTCAAGGAGCTCGCAGCCAAGTAGCCCAACAACAGCCGTAGTGCAGAATCGGGGCGGGAAGCCGGAGGGATCCGGTCTCCCGCCCCGTTTTCGTGTGAGGGAGGGATCGGGATAGACCTCTTTCTGGCCGCGGTGATGATCGGCATCACGAATGGCGCGTTCATCGCGCT
>DATNEY010000038.1:0-105344 GCA_035606665.1 Vicinamibacterales bacterium
CTCTGGTTCTCTAACGCGACGATGAAGACTCGATCGAACAAAGGCATCGCAGCTTGCGGTGGAACGTATGTGAAACCTCCCACCTTCGTCCCACTCTGCGCGTCTGTATTCGTCACGACCACATTGACGGTTCCAGCCGCATGAGCCGGTGTTAGCGCGGTGATCGTTGTACTGTTGACTACCGAAACGCTTGACGCGAACGAGCCTCCGATCGAAACAGTCGCATTCGCCTGGAAACCCGTGCCCGAGATCGTTATCGAGGTTCCGCCAACCGTAGATCCGGAGTTCGGCGTGACCGTGTTGACCACAGGCGCTGGTGTTGGTGTTGGCGTTGGCGTTGGTGTCGGCGTTGGTGTCGGCGTCGGCGTCGGCGTCGGTGTCGGCGTCGGTGTCGGTGTTGGTGTCGGCGTTGGTGTCGGCGTTGGCGTCGGAGCTGGCGCCGTTCCTACATTGATGCGCACCGGTTGCGAGCTCACGCCGTTCGCCACGATGTAAACGTCGTATTGCCCAGCGGGCGTTGCAGCATCGGTCTGCCGCATCACGAACGCCGTTGACACCGAGGTAGTACCGGCTGGGATGGTCCTGGGGAAGAAGTTGCAGCGCGCGCAGATCCCCGTTGGCGTCCTGACCTCAGGCACCCAACTCGTCGTCGTTGGGGGAACAGTTCCGGCGACCGTCACGACTCCGTCAATCCAGGCACCAGCAACCGGCGCAGTCACAACCGGCGAGAAAACTGGCGTTGGCGTCGGCGTCGGCGTTGGCGTTGGTGTTGGCGTCGGCGTCGGCGTTGGTGTGGGCGTGCCGCTTGTCGTAAAGGACCACGTTGGTCCGGTGGTGGTGACACCGCCGGCGTCAGTCACTTTGACGCGCCACTCGTAGTCTGTGCCCAGCAGCAGTCCGGTTGGCGTGAAGGACGCCGCGCTTCCGCTGGGGGTGGTTGTGGTTCCGACCGTCGTAAACGCGCCGCCCATCGGGAAGGCAAGCGTGAATTCGCTGTTGGCGTCAGATTCGTAGAGATTCAGCCACGGCGAGTACGTCTGCACGTACACCGAGTCCTCGCCGGGAACGAATCGCATCGTGCGGAGCCAGCCCTCGCCACCAGTCGGCGGGCGGTCCTGGTAATCCGCCAGTATCTGGTGCACCGGATGGCCGTTTGCGACGTCCGAACGGCGGGCCTCATCGTGAATGTGTCCGCTGAGCATGAAATGCAGGTTCGGGTTCGGCACGGCAAGGCCGTCCCACAAATACTGCGTGCTTCCACAGCCGCTCACCGTCCGCTGCGCCGACTCATTGAGGTAGCCGTGCGTGGTGACGATTCCGATTCGGTTCGGATACGCGTTCAGGATGCTGCTGGCCCACGACACCGCGCCCGCCGGCGGACAGAACTCCATGTGCACGATGACGAAATCCATCCCGCCGGCTGTGAACAGTTGATAACTGTCGTCGTTCGACGACTGGTAGTGCCCGCCGTACCACGGCAGGCCGGCGTACCGCGTGAAGGGAAAAATGCTGTTGTAAA
This sequence comes from Vicinamibacterales bacterium, assembly GCA_035606665.1. GTDB lineage: Bacteria > Acidobacteriota > Vicinamibacteria > Vicinamibacterales > SCN-69-37 > DASUGC01. The sequence goes on from DATNEY010000038.1 coordinate 1,520, forward strand.
TGGTGGTTGGCAGATCGTGATTGCCTGGCGCGAAGGCGTAGGGCACTACACCGTCGAGGACGCGCATCGCCGCGTCGGCGGCCTGGTACTCCGTCAGCGAAGTGGCGTGATTGACAACGTCGCCTTCATGCGTGACGAACACGATGTTGCGCGCGGCAACGTTGTTCTTGATCCACTGCGTCTGCGACATGTAGACCGACGGATTGAACTCGGAGTAGTTCTGTGTGTCGGGCATCACGAGCAGCGTGAACTCGGGCGCAGCCTTCTTTCGTACTTCGGCCGTCACCGTGAGCGTGCCGCCACCGGCCGCGCTGACGAGCGCCTGCAGCGGCGCGGTGGGCGACACACCTGTCGCTCCATTCGCCGGCGACAGCGCCACGGGCGCGTTCGGCGCCGCCGGGTTCATCGTGTACTCGAAATCCGTGCTCGCCCAGCTCGTCGCACCGTCCGCATCGGTGACTTTCACATTCCAGAACCATGTGCCCGGCTGGCTGACGGTGGCGTTGAAGTTGATGGTCGCACTCGTGCCCGACAATGGCTGTGAGACGACCGGCATCAGCGCGGTCTTGAACGTGACGCTGAGCGTGGGTGAGTTCGCGGACTCACTCGAGTTGAAGTTCATGGCTTCCGATCCGGCATCGGTCAGCACGAGGCCGTGGTTGGGTGAACCGTTGCTCCAGTCCTGGACCAGCCGGGTGACGTTGATCGTCCGCCATCCGGTGTAGGAGCAGCCGCCGCCCACGCCGGCGCCCGCGTTCGATCCCGCTCCATGCGCGCCTGGCGATCCCCACGGCGTGCCGGTCTTGCGCTGATTCCACGTCGCTTCGTCCTCCACCCAGTCTTCAGTGAGCCGGTAGATGGCTGCGGTGCCGCCACTGCTCGTGCAATTGACCTGAAGCGTGGCCGACGTGATGGTGGCGCCCGCCGGAACCTGTCCGGCGCCGCTTCCAATGAGCGCCGGAATCTTCAGCAGTGCATGCGCGTGCGGGCCCTGGGGATTCGCGCTGATGATCAGGCTCGAGCCGTTGGCGGCGTTCGGCGTGTCCGCCGTGATTTGCGCATCCTCAATCTGTCCAGGGCCAGCGAACGACACCGTCTGTGGCGGCGTGCTCACGGCCAGCGTCGCGCTGGACAGGCCGGCGGCGCCTGTGGCCTGCGCCGTGAATGTGACCGCGGACTGGTTCGAGACGATGTGATTGGCCGGCGAGACCAATGTGACGACGGGCGGCGGCGTTCCACTCGATGCCAGAAGTTCGAAGTTCAAGCTGATGTCGCTGCTCGTCGCCGACGATTGGTGCAACTCCACAGCCAGGACGTTGGCGCCGGTGATGAGCTGCGACGGGGCAATCGGATAGCTGAACCACGTCGTCTCGTCAGTACCGACGGCACTGGATGCCGGCGTCGAATAACCGACGGTGCCCGTCGGCATGTTCGATCGGATCACTTCGACGCCGTTCAGGTACACGATCGCGCCATCGTCCCGCAGCAGACGCGCCGTCAGCTGGCCGATCGACGCAAGCGACGACACGGTGAACGTGTGCCTGAAGTAGTACGTGATGTGTCTGTTCGTCGCATTGCCGCCGTACGACAGGACAGTGGACTCGTCGCCGTCGCCGTAGCCAAGTTCGGCAAATCCCGATGCCCAGCCGCTGTCGTTGTACGCCGCACTGCGCCACGCCGTCCCGAGATCGACGCCGCTGTCGTTGTATTTCCAGAGCGCGCCGGCAGGAACGAGCGTCTGCGCGCTCTGAGTTCTGGCGATCTGGCTGACGAGCAGGATCGCGACGGCCAGGACGGGCAGGATAGCGGCGCGACGCGGCATTCAGATCCCCACTCGCGCCGATTGAGGCGTGGCGCCGCGCAACTATAGCGGAACGCCGCCGCGTTGGTACCCGCTATTCGTATCTCAGGGCCAGCATCGGGTCGACCCGCGACGCACGGTAGGCGGGAATGAACCCGGCCGCGAGCGCGACGACGGCAAGAACCGCCGCCGACGCGGCCATGACGACCGCATCGATACCAGACATCTGATAGAGAATCGAACGGGCGAGCAGGCCGGCGGCCATTGCGATGCCCAGGCCAATCACTCCGCCGATGACGGTCATCAGTGCAACTTGGCGAAGCACCATCCACCGGATTCTTCCGCCATCGGCGCCAAGCGCCATCCGCAGGCCGATTTCGCGCGTGCGCTGGGCCACGCTGTAGGCGAGCACGCCGTAGAGCCCGACCGCGGCCAGGAGCGTGGCCAGGCCGGCAAACACCGACGACAACGTGCTGACGATGCGCTCGGCGAAGACGTTTTCGCGAGCCTGCTGGGCGAGCGTCCGCAGGTCTTCGACCGGAAGGGTTGAGTCGATGCGCGCCATCATCGGGCCGACCGCGGACATCACGGCGTCGGCATCCCGCACCGATGCATAGAAGGTCAGCGAGGGGACCCTTTCGTTCTGCCGGTACGGCGTGAAGAAGAGTTCGGGCACCGGTTCCTTGACCTCGCTGTACTTCGCGTTCTTCGCGAGACCGACGATCTCGATGTCCATCGCGCCGCCGCTGCCCTGCTGCATGTGACGGCCGACCGGGTTCGCGCCCAGATTGAACTTCTTCGCGAACGCTTCGTTGACGATGGCGACCTTCGGCGTGCCGGTCATATCTGATTCCGTAAAGTCGCGGCCGGCCAGCAGCTTCACGCCGACCGTTTTGAAGAATCCCGAACCGACAATGTTGAACATCGAATGCGTGTCGGTATCGGGCCCTGCCGGGAAACCTTCAACAGAGACGTTCGTTCCCCAGTTGCTGCCGGAGAGCAGCGGCACCATGCCGGCGCCAAGACCCGTGACGCCTGGAATCCGTGCGAGCGCCATCTCGACCTGCTGGTAGATCTCCTTCGATCGTTCCGGGGGGTATCCGTTCATCTGCGGCGATACCGTGAATGTCACGACGTTCGCCGTGTCGAGACCGAGATCGACGCGCTGGATGTTGACGAGGCTCTTCAGGAACAGGCCGGCGATCGCGAGCAGCGCCATCGACAACACGATTTGCACGGTCGCGAGCGTCGCGCGGAACCGCTTGGCCGCGCGCGCGCCGCCCGGCTGGCCGGCCTGGCCCTTGAGCGTCACGGACAGGTTGGGACGCGTGCTGTGCAGCGCCGGGAACAGGCCGAACAGCAGTCCGGTGCCGACGGTAACGAGCGACATGAATATGAGGACCCGCGCGTCGATCGCGAACGCCAGCATCTCTTGCTGTTCGCCGGGCATCATCGCCATCACGCCAGCCATCGTCCAGTTCGCGACGAAGAGACCGAAGACGCCGCCGAAGACGGCGAGGAGCACGGACTCGCCGAGCAGCTGGCGAATCAGGTCCTTGCGGGCCGCGCCGATCGAGAGACGCACCGCCATCTCCCCGGTCCGGCCGACGGCTTTCGCCAGCAGGAGGTTCGCGATGTTCGCGCACGCGCTCAGCAGCACGACGAAGGTGACGCCGAGCAGGAGCACGAGTGGAACGAACGCTTCTTCCGGAGTGTCGCTCTGGCCGCGCGAGCCCGGCGTGACGACGAGTGTCTTCGCCTTGAACTGCTCGAGCGTCGTCGCGCTCATGCCCTTCTGCAATGGGGCTTCGACATCGTTGATGACGGCGTGGTACGGCTGATTGATCGCGGCCTGCGCCTGGGCGATCTCCGTTCCTGGCTTGAGACGCGCGAAGAGATAGATCCAGTAGGCTCTGCGATTCGCGACGAGTTTCTGGCCCGGCGTCATCCGCTCGGCCATCGAGATGGGCACGAACACGTGTGGCCGCGATCCGATCGTCGTTCCCTCGAACCCCTCTGGAGCGACGCCGACGACAGTCAACGGCTGTCCGTTGATGATGAGCGCGTCACCGACGATCGAGCGGTTGCCCGCGAATCGCGTCATCCAGTACCGATGGCTGAGCACCGTCACAGCGCCCTCGCCGGGCACACGGTCGTCATCGCTGTTCAAAAGCCGGCCGGCGGCCGGGAGGAGACCCAGCACCTGGAAGTAACTGCCGGAAACCTGAAGGGCCTCACCGCGCGTTGTCTGCCCCTGATATGCGAGGTTGGCGCCGGTGGACCGGTGCGCCGCGATGCCCGTGAACGGGGTCTGCTGCGTCTCCAGATCGCGGAACATCGGATAGCTGAAGACAATCTCGCAGCTGCCGGCATCACCGCAGGACGTCATGCCGGACTTCGGGCCCGGATTCCCCAGGTTCACCAGCCGCCCCGGCTCGGCGACCGGCAGCGGCTTCAACAGGATCTGGTTGAAGACCGAGAAGATCGCCGCGTTCGCGCCGATGCCGAGGCCCAGCGAGACGATGGCCACGGTGGTCACGAATGGAGTCCTGAACAGCGTCCGAAGGGCGAGCTTCAGATTGAACATGATGGAGGTTGGACGAGCTTCAGCGCCTGTGGGTTGTGTCCGCCTTGAAGCAGTCGGCCGCGTGATCGTTGACCATGCCGGTAGCCTGCATGAACGCGTAGCAGATCGTGGGCCCGATGAACTTGAACCCGCGCTTCTTCAGGTCGCGGCTCATCGACTTGTCGTCGGTAAACTGCCAGATGTAGCGATCGAAGGTGCCGAATTCCTTCTGCACCGCCAGGAACGCTCGCGCGTTCGTGATCGCCGCGTCGATTTTCAGGCGGTTGCGCACGATGCCGGCGTCGGCGAGCAACGCGCGTTTCTTCGCGGCGCCGTACTTCGCGATCTTCCTCGCGTCGAAACGATCGAACGCCTTCCGGTACGCGGGCCGCTTCCGGAGGATCGTGATCCAACTCAGGCCCGCCTGCGCGCCCTCGAGGATGAGCATCTCGAAGAGCCGCCGGTCGTCGTGCAGCGGCACGCCCCATTCCTCATCGTGGTAACGGATGTAGAGCGGATCGTCGCCGCACCAGCTGCAACGCTTGATCACACGCTTTACTTCTTCAATGACTTGTCGCGTATCGCCTTGAATTCATTTCCCGGCTTCCACTCCGGGATCTTGTCGGCGTTGGCGACGCGATAGCCCATCGCCAGGAAGATCTTCGCGTCGTCGATCGCGCCCGTCAGATCCCAATCGGGCTTAATCTGATCCGACGGCTTGTGGTAGTCGTTGGTCGTGTACTCGTCACGCTTCTGCTTGCCGTAGTCTGCCGGCTTCCCGATGAAGTCCGTGCCCGAGTCCGGATCGAACGCCGGCACGCCCTTCTTCGCGAAGTTGAAGTGATCCGACCGGTAGTAGAACCCCTTTTCGGGCTCGGCGTCCGGCTTCAGCACGCGGTTCTGTTCCGCGGCCGCATCGCGCGCGTAATCGTCGAGGTCCGACGCGCCGAGACCGACGACGACCATGTCTTTCGTCCGGCCCCATTGATTGATGCCGTCGACATTGATGTTCGCGACTGTCTTCTCGAGCGGGTACAGCGGGAAGTCGGCGTAGTACTGCGAGCCGAGCAGTCCCTGTTCTTCGGCGGTCACCATCAGGAAGAGCGATGAGCGCTTCGGCGCGACCTTGAGGCCCTTCAACTTCCTTGCGATCTCGAGCACGGTCGCGCAGCCGCTCGCGTTGTCGAGAGCGCCGTTGTAGATGTTGTCCCCGTTGACGGGCGTGCCGGTGCCGAAGTGATCCCAGTGCGCGGAGTACACGACGTACTCGCTCTTGAGCTGCGGATCGCTGCCCGGGAGCTTCGCGACAACGTTCGCAGACTCGACTGACCGCATCTTCTGATGGACGGCGACGGACGCCGTCACGCCGAGCGGCACGGGTTTGAACTCGCGCGTTGCAGCGGCCGCCTTCAGCTTCTGGTAGTCCTGCCCGGCCATCTTGAGGAGCTCGGTCGCGGCGTCCATGGAGATCCAGCTCTCGATCTTCGAACGGCCGAGATTCTTGTCCGGTGTCGCGAGGTTGAAGCGCTCGCCGCTGTTGTTCTGCACGACCGTGAACGGATACCCCGCCGGCTCGGTTTCGTGCACGATGAGCACGGCCGCGGCGCCGAGCTCGGCGCCCTTCTCGTACTTGTAGGTCCAGCGGCCGTAGTACGTCATCGCCTTTCCGCCGAACGTCTTGTCGTCGATCGACCCGTCCGCGTTCTTCACCGGTGGGTCGTTTACGAGCACCATAATCGTCTTGCCCTTGACATCGATGCCCTTGAAGTCGTCCCACTCGAACTCCGGCGCCTGCACGCCGTACCCGGCGAAGACGATCTCGGAGTTTTCGACCTTCACTTCATCGGTCACGTGCTTGCTGAAAACGACGACGTCCTTGTTGATGTTGAACTCGTGTTTCGCGGCGCCCTTCTTCACGGCGAATCCGCCCTGCGGCTCGGGCGTGATGCCGACGAGCGAGACCTTCTGCGTCCAGGAGCCGTCGGGATTACCGGGCTCGAGGCCGGCGGCCTTGAACTGATCCGTGAGATAGGCGATCGTCAGTTCCTCGCCCTTCGATCCCGGCGCGCGCCCTGCGAACTCATCCGAGGACAGCTTCTTGATGTCCACGAGGATGGCGTCGGCGCTCGGCGTCGGTAGATCCGCCAGCGTCATCGGACCTGGCGCGGCCGAACTGCACGCGGCGGTGATTGTTGCAAGCAGGGCAGGAAGAAGACGTTTCGTCATGCCGGTTAATCTACCATTGCAGGCATGCCGCTCTTGTTTGTCCTGATCGGCGCGCTGTTCACGGTTCAGGCCGCACCGGCGCGCCCGACGTTCTTTACATCTCCGTACTCGAAGGCCGACGTCACGAACAAGCAGGCCGTCGTCGAGACGTCGATGGGCACGTTCGTCATCGCGCTGCTGCCGGAGAAGGCGCCGAATCATGTCGGGTTTTTCATCAAGCAGGCCCGCGACGGCGCCTACAACGGCACCACGTTCTTCCGGCTGATTCGGTACGGGCTGATCCAGGGTGGCGATCCCCTCTCGAAGGATCCGGCGAAGGCCGCGCAGTACGGCACCGGCGGCATGAACGTGCTGCGAGGCGAGATCAATGACGTGCCGGTGACCGCCGGCGCCGTGGCCGCCGTGCTTGCGCCGGGGCGGCCGGACAGCGGCGGCGCGCAGTTCTTCGTCTGCGCGAGCGATCAAGCGTCGCTGCAGGGGCAGTTCACGGTGTTCGGCCGTGTCGTCGAGGGTCTCGACATCGTGCAGTTGATCTCCGCGCAACCCGCCGATGCGCAGTTTCTCGCCGCCAATCGCATCGTCATCAAGGCCGTCACCATTCGCGATACGCCGCCACCAGTGAAGGATCCGCTGGTCGAGGCGACGCCCGCGGACCTCGCGAAGTACCGCGCGGTGCTCGAGACGACGAAGGGTGAGATCGAGATTGAGTTCCTGACGGACAAGGCGCCGGAGACCGTGCGGCAGTTTCTCAAGCTCTCAGTCGCCGGTGTCTATGACAGCACGGTCATCTTCCGAGTCGTGCCGAACTTCGTGATCCAGACCGGCGCGCTGGCGTTCCGTGATCAGCCCGTCACCGCGAAGCAGAACGAGCTCGTCCACAATCTCAAGGCCGAGTTCTCCGACGTCATCCACACGCCCGGCATCGTCTCGATGGCGCGCGGCGACGATCCCGACAGCGCCTCGACGTCGTTCTTCATCTGCACGGGCGAATGCCGCTCCCTGGACGGGAAGTTCACCGCGTTCGCGCGCGTCACGCGCGGCATGGAAATCGTTCAGGCAATCGGCAGCGTCGCAGTCGATGGCGAGACACCAAAAGAAAAAATGACGCTGACACGGGTCCGCGTCGTGACGCTGAAGTAGCCGGCTAGTCTGTTGGGGCCGTCGCGAGTTTTCGCCGGCCGCCCGTCAGGCCGTACAGAAGGCTGAAGAACGCCAGCAGTACCGCGGTTGCGATGCCGGCCGCGCCGCCCAGCAGCGTCATCTGCAGTCGCGTCGGTCCAATCGGGCGCTGCGGCACCTGCGCGGGATCGAGCAGGTTGAACTGCTCACGAATCTGTCGGCGTTCGAGGTTGACGGCCATGCGAGATTCGATGCGGCGCGTGAGAAGCGTCTGATAAGTCGCCTGCAGGGTTTCGACTTCGAGCCGAAGGGCCCCCGGCAGGGCCGGGAGCGTCGTGCCAGCGCTTTGAGGCCACGATCAGTTCAGCTTCCGTGTTCTTGAGCTCAGCTTCGATGAAGGCCGCTGTGCCCTCGGCTCTTCGGACGCTTTCCTTCAATGACTCCTCAATGACGGATTCCGCTACTTTTTCGGCGACCTTCATTGCCACCACCGGTGCGGAAGCCGTGTAGCTCACATAGATTTGGCCGCCTAGGGCGGAAGGGCCAATGTCGTTCGGCGCGATCGCGATCCGGCTGCGCATCAATGCCGCCACTTCTTCGTTTGACATCGACAGACGTTCGCTCTCGTAAAGGTTGAATTCCTTGATCATTCGCTCAAGCCGTCTGCGGCTGAGCACGACCTGCGTTGTCGAGCGAATGCGTTCGCTCAAGGCTTGTGGCTGGACCAGCTTTGTCTGATCGAGGATGCCCAGGCCGACTCTGGGAGGCACGACCTGCAGGACGGCGGAGGATGTGTACAGCACGGGCTGCGCGCGCGCCACCATATTGCCGGCTCCGAGCCCGAGAATGAAGAGGATCACGACGAATCGAAACCGTCTGATGGTCACCATGTCGAAGCTCCCTGCAAACTGCGAAAACACCTGCACGCGGCTGACCAGGCTCTGCCGCTTGCTGAACACTACCGGCGCGATGACGACCAGCACCCAGAACGCGACGTACCCTCGGCCGAGCGCCTTCAGCCGCTCCGCCAGACCCGATCCCGCGCGCAGCCACTCATCCCGCATATCCGCCACTGACTGATGGATGACGCTGGTCAGTACTACGTCGTCAAAGACGAAAGGAGCGATCGCGAGCAGCCAGCGTCCGGGAAGGCGCGTGCTCATGTGTTTCTCAGGCCACGTTGCCCGCAAGATTGCGCCGGCGGACGAGCGTCCGGCGGACTGCATCGAGCAGCAGCATGAGTACGGCAGCGGCGAGGCCGGCAACGCCGCCCATCAGCGCATAGGTAATCTGAGACGGGCCGATCGGCCGCTCCGGAACTCGCGCGGGATCGAGCAGGTTGTACTGTTCGCCGATCTGCCGCCGATCAAGATCACGCATTCCCAAAGCTTCTTCGCGTCTCGTCAGCAGGTTCTTGTAGGTACCCTGAATCACCTCGAGCTCGAGCCGCTTCGGCATGGTTTGGGCGCCGTTTCCGGCGCGCTCCAGTTCCGCGCCCAGAGCCGCTAGCCGCTGCCCTGTTTCCTGAATCCTGGCTTCGAGGACGGAAAGCGTCCCATCAGACCGTCGTACGGCCTCCTTCAGTGATTCCTCGATGAAGTACGCCGCCAGCCGCTCAGTCGCCTTCATCGTCGCTGTGGGATTGGATCCGCTGTAGGTGATCCTGAAGACATCACCGCGAGAGGGTGTGATCTGGATGTTGCGAAGCATCAGCGCGACGACGTCTTCCATGATCTTCGTCTTACGTTCCGAAGGATAGAGATCAAGCTCTCGAATCAGCCGCTCGAGGCGGGTGCGACTGAGGATGATGAATTGCGTTTGCTGCAGCCGTTCAGCGAGCGTGTCAGCTCCAGCGGGGCGGACGACCCCCTCAGGGACTCGTGCCGGCACGACCTGAATCACGGCGCTGGACTGGTAGAGCACGGGTTGCTTGCGTGCGAACATGAATCCGGCGATCGGTCCAATCGCGAGTAGGACGACGCAAACGACGACTCTGGCAGCGACGGTCATGTCAGCTCTCCTGGGGATCCGGGAAAATACGAAGGGTGCGATTGCCACAAGCGACCAGAATGCCCAGGCGCCACGCATATAGGCGATGAACCTGGCTCCCGCGCGATCGGAATGAAGGTATTCAGTCCGAAGATCGCAGATCGTTGGCTCGACCACGCTCCTGACGATGGATTCATCGAACACGATGCGCGCGACCGCGAGCAGCCAGCGTCCAGGCATCAGTGTTTCTCCGGAGCGAGCTCGCGGGTGAATGTGCTCCATGCTCGGAGCGCGCGCTCGCCGAGCGGCGTCACCCGATAGATACGGCGCGGCAACCCGATGGCCGCTGGATGCGCCGGCTCCTGCTCTGAGACAAGGAACCCTTTGGCTTCCATCCGCCCGAGCGTGACGTACACCGTGCCGCGCTTCAGGCCGCCCTGCGATTCCTCAACGAGCCGTAAACCGTGCATCGGGCCGCCGGTCACGAGCATCTCGAGAATCAGCCTTTCCTTGCGGGGGAGCGACGTCGTGGAGTCCATGGCGAGCTATCTTACATAAAGTAAGACCGATAAAACAAGGTCTATTAGAACGGTAGCCTTCCCGTCCCCGTCAGGTCCTCGACTGCCATCAGGTTGTGCACCCCGGCGCCGAGCAGCCGTACGGGCCTCACGCACGCCTCCGTCTTGTCGAGCAGCGCCACCGCTCTTCCCACAATGTCCGCCTCATCGTCCGTCGCGATCGTGGAGTGGCTGCGTGTGATGGTGGTGAAGTCGTCGTAGCGCACCTTGATCGTCACGGTTCGCGCGAGGAGCCCGCGCTTCCTGAGCCAGCGCGCGTTCTCGCCGGCCATTTCAGCAATCTCCTCGCGCATGCGCGCGATGTCGGTGAGATCTTCCGCGTACGTGTACTCGCTCGACGATGACTTCGAGGGCCGGTTGGGCTCGACCGGACGATCGTCGTCACCGGTGGAGAGGCGCTGAAGCCATTCGGTCATGCTGCCCACCGCGGTCTTGAGCACGGATTCATCCGCCGTGCGGACGTCGACAAGGCGCACGATGCCGCGCTCGCGCAGCCGCGCCGCCGTCACCGGGCCCACGCCCCACAACGCGTCCACCGGCAGCTGTTGCAGGAAGGACTCAACGCGTTCCGGGGCAATGACCGTGAGCCCGTCGGGTTTGCGCCAGGCCGACGCGATCTTCGCAAGGAACTTGTTCGGCGCGACGCCGGCCGAGGCCGTGAGTTTCGTTTCCTCGAGGATCCGCGCCTTCACGCGCTTCGCGACGTTGACGCCAAGCGGCTCACCCCACGCGTTTTCCGTCACGTCGAGATACGCCTCGTCCAGCGACAGCCCTTCGACGAGCGGCGTGACTTCCTTGAAGATGGCGAACACCTGCTGCGATGCCGCGCGGTACTTCGCGAAGTCCGGCCGGACAATGGAAAGATGCGGACAGAGACGGACCGCGCGCGACATCGGGATCGCGGAGCGTACGCCGAACTTCCTGGCCTCGTAACTCGCGGCGGCGACGACGCCCCGTGACTCGGGCGAACCACCGACGGCGACGGGCTTACCCCGAAGCTCAGGCCGATCGCGCTGCTCGACGGACGCGTAGAACGCATCCATGTCGACATGAATGATGCGACGGGTCATGCTTTATCCGAGGGGCTTCGCCCCTGCGGGCACCCCTACGGCGTCGCTCGCGGGGGCCCCTGTGCCCCGCTCCGCTCCGCCGGCTCGTTCGCTATCGCTCGCTCGCTCCATGTTCCGTCTTGGTTATGATCCTACGCATGTCTCAGCGTGTTCTTGCCTTGATTTCTGCAGCTGGTCTGGCCTCATTGGTCGCGTGCTCATCGCCCGAGGCGCCCAAGCCTGCGGCCACGCCGACGCCGGCGGCCGAGGCGCCCATCCTCCTGCCTCAGGAGACACGGCTCTCGAACATCAAGCAACTCACGTTCGGCGGCGAAAACGCCGAAGCGTACTTCTCGTTCGACGGCGGCCGGCTGACGTACCAGAACACGGGCGAGTACCCGTGCGATCAGATCTTCACGATGAAGCTCGACGGGTCGGAGCGCAAGCTGGTGAGCACCGGCACCGGTCGCACGACCTGCAGTTTCTTCACCCCGGACGGCAAATCCATCGTCTATGCATCCACCCATCTCGGCGCGAAGGAGTGCCCGCCGGTACCAGGCAAGGAAGAGGGCTACGTCTGGCCGATTTATGACACCTACGACATCTTCAAGGTGAACGTGGACGGCACGAATCTGGTGCAGCTGACGAAAACGAAGGGCTATGACGCCGAGGCGACGATCGCCAAGGACGGCCGCATCGTCTTCACGAGCGTCCGCGACGGCGACATGGAGATCTATTCGATGAATGGCGACGGCTCGGACGTGAAGCGGCTCACGCACGCGCCCGGCCCGGACGGCGGCCCGTTCTTCTCCGCCGACGGATCGCAGATCGTCTTCCGCGGCAACCACATGAACAAAGGCGAGGAGTGGAACCGCTACAACGTTCTTCTGAAGAAGGGCCTGTGGCGGCCGGCCGCGCTCGACGTGTACGTGATGAACCGCGACGGCGGCAACATGCGCCAGGTCACGAAGGATCTCGGCGGCTCGAACTGGGCCCCGTTCTTCGCGCCGAACGGCAAGCAGATCGTCTTTGCGTCCAACATGAAGAACCCGCGCGGCGGCAACTTCGATCTGTATCTGATCAACGTCGACGGCACAGGGCTCGAGCAAATCACTTTCAGCGAGACATTCGACGGCTTTCCGATGTTCACGCCGGACGGCTCGAAACTGATCTTCGCGTCCAACCGGCATTCGACGAAGCCCACCGACACGAACCTGTTTATCGCTGATTTCAAGTGGTGAGACCGGTCTAGCCAGCAGCCTTGCCCACCGTAGCCTTGGCGAAGGTGGGTTCACAATCCCTCCACAATCGGTCGTCAGAGTGTCCTTACCGGCGGTTGGCCGGCGAAAGGACTGACAGCTATGGATGACCGAGACCAATACCCGAGGCGGCCGATGTGGATGCCCTGGGCAATGACGTCGCTTGCGCTCGTGGTGGTGGCGTTCCTGTCGTATGCGCTTGGAGCAAGGCACGAAGTCGTCATCAACGACGACGCCGTGCGTCACGGATGGATCGGGTTCCCGTTCTTCACGTTTTTCCTCTTCTTCTGGTTGTTTGGCTGCTTCCGCCGGATGTGGTGGTGGGGCGGCGGCTACTACCGCGGGCGGCCGTGGCGCTATCGCCGCTACTACGACGATCCGGACGACGATCGCGAGATGGAAGAGTGGCATCGGCGCGAGCACGAGCGCATGGATCAGAACCGGTCGAGATCCGCGGCCGACCAGAGACAATGAGCCATGCCCACCGTCCTCGTCATCGACGACGAGCGCCAGATCGCGACTATCGCGCGCGACTATCTGAGTCGCGCCGGTTTCACGGTGACGGTGGCCTCGGACGGCGCGTCGGGGCTGGCGGCGGCGCGCGAAAACCATCCCGATCTCGTGGTGCTCGATTTGGGCCTTCCGCGGATGGATGGCCTCGAAGTCGCGCGGGCGCTTCGGCGCGAGTCGGACGTGCCGATCATCATGCTGACGGCACGCGTCGACGAGTCCGATCGGCTCCGCGGCTTCGAGGTGGGTGCCGATGACTACATCCCGAAGCCATTCAGTCCGCGCGAGCTCGTCGCGCGCGTGTCGACCGTCCTGCGCCGCGCCAGATACGACTCGGGCAGGACCGCGTGCTTTGAAGTCGCGGGCGTGACGATCGATGCCGGGAGACTGCGCGTCGAGCGCGACGGCGATCCCGTCGATCTCACCGCGACGGAGTTCCAGCTGCTGGCGCAGCTCGCGCGGCATCCGGGCCGGGTGTACACGCGCGCGCAATTGCTGGATGCCGTTCGCGGCACCGAGGTCGAATCGTTCGATCGCGCGATCGACGCGCACGTGAAGAACATCCGCCGCAAGCTCGAACCAGATCCGCATCACCCGCGCTACCTGCTCACCGTCTACGGTCTCGGCTACAAGTTCGCGGACGCATGATTCCCTGGAATCCGTACTCGCGGCGCCGGCGGCCACCGTTCTGGTGGCCGATGAACGAGCCGTGGCCGCCGCGCAACCGCGACTTCTACATGCGGCAACGCCGCAACCGCTTTGCCCGGCGGGCCGGATGGTTCTCGTTCTGGCCGCTCTGGGCGGTGATGTGGCTCATCGTTGCCGTCAGCCGGGGGAAGGTCTACATCGGCGACACACAAGTGACTGGCCCCGTCGGCGTGCTCATCGTCTGCGCCGCGGTGGCGGGCATCGTCGCCCTCATCATTCGCTGGATCTCCGGTCCGATCGCCGACATCGTCGGCGCGGCCGATCGCATCGCGCGCCGCGACTACCGGGTGCGCGTGAAGGAGCCGGCACACGGCCCGCGGTGGGCGCGCGACACCGCCCGCGCGTTCAACTCGATGGCGGGCGAGCTCGAGTCGCAGGATCTGGCGCGACGGAATCTCATGGCGGACATCGCGCATGAACTCCGCACACCGCTTGCCGTAATCCAGGGCCGTCTCGAGGGGTTGATCGACGGCGTGTACTCGGCCGGCCCCGAGCAGCTTCAGGGATTGCTCGAGAACACGCGTGTGCTGAGCCGGCTTGTCGAAGATCTGCGATTGCTGGCCACCGCCGAAAGCGGCGCGCTCGCGCTCGTGAAGGAGCCGACGGATCTCAGTGCACTCGTGAACGACGTGATCTCGTCGCTCAGCGGGCCGGCGGGTGCGGCGGGGATTGCACTTCGACTGGACGCGTCGCGGGCAGGCGAGCTTCAGCCCATTTCAATCGATCCTGTTCGCATCCGCGAGGTACTGACGAATCTCGCGGGGAACGCCATTCGCTATACGCCTTCCGGCGGGAGCGTGACGATTTCGCTGGTGCCCCAGGTGAATCGTGTCGAATTGCGCGTGACCGACACAGGCGCCGGGATTTCGGAAGCTGAGCTGCCGCGGATCTTCGATCGCTTCTACAAAGACGCCGGGTCGGCAGGCTCGGGACTCGGACTCACGATTGCCCGCCGCCTTGTCGAGGCGCACGGCGGAACGATCCGTGCGGAGAGCCGCGTCGGGGCCGGCACGACGATCTCGTTCGATCTACCGGCGTGACTGTTGGAACCCTGAACCCTGCGCCCTGAACCTGTTTACGACTGCATCGCCTTGACGGGATCGACCCGCGTCGCGCGCCAGCCAGGAATGAGACTCGCGAGTCCGGCGACGGTGACGAGAATCGCGGGCGTCGCGAGGAACGTGAGCGGATCGAGCGGCTTGACGCCGTGGAGCAGGTCCGCGAGAAGGCCGGACAGCGCAGCGGCGCCGGCCAGTCCGACCGCGGCGCCGATCAGCGCATAACCCAGCCCCTGCTTCACGACGGACACGAGGACGTGCCGCGACGTGGCGCCGATCGCGAGCCGCACGCCAATCTCCTGCCGCCGCAGACTCACGACGTAGGACAGGACGCCGTAGATCCCAAGCGCGGCCAGCGCCAGGCCAAGCAGGGCGAACGTCCCCAGCAGAGTCCCTGTGAGTTTCGGCGTCGCGATCGATCGACCGACGACCTCATCCATCGTCCTGATCGCCGCGATCGGGAGCGCCGAGTCGAGCTGGCGAATGCGGTTGCGCACTTCGGGCACGAGTGCCGACGGGTCGCCCTTTGCCTTCACGATGAGCGTCATGTTGCGGATCGGATTGCCCGTCGACAAATGCCACTGCGCGAACGCGCGATAGAACTTCGCTTTGACTTCGGTGGTGATGCCGTTGTGCCTCACGTCGCGGACGATGCCGACGACGGTGATCCAGGGACGATTGGCTCCGCCCTGACGGAAACGCCGGCCGATGGCCTTCTCGCCCGGCCAGTACTTCTTTGCCATCGCCTCGTTGACCAGCGCCACGTCGAGCGATCCCTCTCGATCCGCGTCGCTCAGCCATCGTCCTTCAACGAGATGTTCACCGAGCGACTCGGGGCCACCGGCGGTGGCGACCTGCCAGTCGCCCGGCGTACCGACTCCCGGCGGAGGCGTGTAGCCCTCGATCGTGAGTCCCCAGTCGCCAATTGAAGTCGCGAGTGGAAGAAGCCGCAGCAATCCGGCACTTTCGACGCCGGAGGTCGCGCGCACGTCCTGCAACAGCCGGTCGTAGAACCCGATGACTTTCTCCGGCGTGTCGTACTGGGTGGCCGGCAGCGCCAGGCGCATGGTGAGCACGCGATCGGGATTGAAGCCGAGATCGATGCGCTGGAGATTCCAGAGCGAGCGCAGCATGAGGCCCGCGCCGGTGAGGAGGACCACCGCCAGCGCGACCTCGGCGGCGACGAGCGCGCCGCGCAGGCGATGCCGCCGGGCGCTGGCGCTTGCCGCGGCCGATCCGTCCTTGAGGGAGTCAACGATGTCCACGCGCGCCGCGCGCAGCGCCGGCAGCAGCGCGAACAGCATCAACGTGAACGTCGTGACGATGAACGCGAACCCGATCGCGCTCCAGTCGAGGGCGATCGTCTCGACGCGCGGCAACGCCATGGCGCGCGCGCGGACGAGCGCGGCGAAGGAGAGCTGCGCGAGTACGACACCGGCGACGGCCGCGCCCATGGCGAGAATCGCCGACTCGATCAGCATCTGCCGCACGAGCCGCGCGCCGTCGGCGCCGAGCGCGCGCCGGACGGCGAGCTCGCGCGTGCGGCCCTCGCCGCGGACGAGCAGCAGGTTCGCGACATTCGCGCACGCCACGAGCAGGAGGCACGCGACCGCGCCGAAGACAAGAATCAGCGCGGGCCGTACCGACGCGGTCGCCTCATCCGTCGTCGAGACCGCGAACGCAGAGAACTCCATCGGCACCGGATACATGCCTTCTTCGGTCAGCAGCTGCGTCAGATCCTTCAGCTGAAAATTCGCCTGATCGATCGTGGCGCCGTCCGCGAGTCGCGCCACCGCGTAGTAGCCGTGGCTGCCGCGATTCTGCTGGTTGAGCTGCAGCGGCGCCCACAGGCGCGTCGGTTCTTCGGCGTCGATCAGATAGTCCGTCGGGAGCTGGAAGTCCTTCGGCATCACGCCGATGATTTCGCGCGCGATGCCGTTGACCTGAATGGTCTTTCCCAGGACGTTCGCTCCGTCGTAGCGCGTTTGCCAGAGCTGATAGCTCAGGATCACGGACGGATAGTTCGTGGCGGAGGCCTCGGCGTCAGTGAAGACACGGCCGGCCAGAGGCTGTACGCCGAGGACCGCGAACAGATTCGGTGTCACGAATGCCGCGCCGATACGCACGGGGTCGCCGTCGCTGGTGACGTTCAGTTGGGCGCCGCTCCACGCCGCCGCGGTGGTGAACGCCTTGATCCTTCTCTGATAGTCGATGACTTCGGCGTCCGACACCCAGGTCTTGTCGAAGCCCTTCCATTTGCTCCAGACCATCACGGCGCGATCCGGCTGCTGGTAGGGGAGGGGCGCGAGCAGGACGTGACGGATCACGGTGAACACGGCGGTGTTGGCGCCGATGCCGATCGCGAGCGTCAGGAGCGCGGTCAGCGTGAATGCGGGCCGCCGGAGCAGGCCTCGAAGTCCGACGCGCAGATCCCGCAAGAGATTGTCCATGAACATGATTCGCTCTCCCCGACGGGGTTAGACGGGGGTCCGGCTGCCGGGGTTGTTGCGCCTACTTCACCACGGTCAGCCGGACAGATGCGTCGCTGCCCGCAGTGACCACGACGAGGGTCGCAAGAGATCGCAGATCCCGGCCTTTGTTCGGACCGGACAGCGCACTTGGCGCGGCGGCAACGACGAAATAGCGCCCGGGCAACAAGAATGGGAATCTGAAGTCACCTGTCTTCGAGATAGGTGCGACACGCTGCGTGCGTTCAATGTAAGCGGATGATTCCGATTCGGCGCCGAAGATCAGTACCGTCTTGACCGTGTCATCGACGGCAATCACACTTCCCGTGATGCCGCCAATTCGATTGGTCAGAACGACTTCGACACCCTCGGTGTCGCCAGAATGAAAATCGTATGGTGTGTCCGTGATGTCACGGCCCTGCAGCAGGACACGCACTAGCGCCCAGCCGCTCTCTCCGACAATCCCGGCCATTCGGATCACGCCGGGCCATGCGATGTTCTTCATGCTGAACGTGAAGTCAGGATTGACCGATGCGCTGGGCTGGACGATTGCCACGGCGTAGTCCGACGCCCGAATGAAGTCCGCCGGAAGAAGCCGCACGTAGAAAGAGTCACGCGCCGCCGGCAGACCGCCTTCGAACGTCAGGCGGCCGCGCAATGTGCCCAGCGGCTGGAGCGTGAAGCGGACGTTCTGTTCCGGCCCGCTGGAGTCCGTGACAGTGATCACCGTCGAGCCAACCGCTCCTCCGCCGCCGGCCTGCAGCACGTAGGAACCCTCGGGAATCGGCGGAAAGCTGAACCGTCCCATGTCATCCGCGGTTGTATTCAAGCTTGCCGGCACCCTCGTCTGGCCGTCTTCGACTGGCAGGAGGCGGATCGACGTGTTCTGACTTCTGCCGCGCGGATCGACCGCGATGCCTGTGATGGTCGTGGTGTTCGAATTTCTCAGCGTGAGGTTCACGCCGTGTGCGTCGATCCCGGCAGAGATCCTGACCGTGTTCGCTGCCGACGAGGACGTCGTCCCGGGAAAGTAGGTGAAGGGAAACGGCACTGTTGCGGGTCCGGGCGCGAACGGTGGCGGAATCGCGACGAGGTAGTAATCGCCGGGCGCCAGTTGCGAGGCGCGGAACCACCCGCGATCATCCGTTGCCGCGACTGGACGGTCCGATCTCACCGGCAGGAACCGGGCTTCCGCATCACCGGGCGTTGTCGCCCGTTGTGTCACCTGGAGCTTGACGTCAGGCACTCCGTCCCCGAATTCGTCCAGCACGCGGCCCTCGATCGCGCTGAGTGGAATCAGCTCGAGGTCCTGCTTCAATTTCCCGCCGTCGCCGAGCGAGACTCCAGTGGACGTGCCTGACGGCCTGGCCGGTGTCGCACTCGGGCTCACGTGGCCATCGGCCGCGGCAGTAAGGTGATAACTGCCGGCCATCACGCGCGTGAACACATAGCCCCCGTCGCCATTGGTCCACGCGGTTCGAAGCAGTGCGCCGCCGCTGCCGGAAAGAAGCTTCACCGCGGCGTTGACGATCGGTCCGCCTGAATCCGTGCGCGTCACTCGGCCGGAGATTTGTCCCCACGTGCCACCACCAGTCGGTGCGCTTGTCGCTTCAAGTTCTGCGGTTGCCAGCGCCTCGGCCGCGATCGCCGAAAGCGGGGCCGTCGGCACGATAACCATGAGGTTGTCGAGCGTTTGGCCGGACACCACGGTCACCACACTCGCGTTCTCCGGCGTCTCGGTGCCTGGATAGAAGCGCTTCGTGCCGGAAGCTGGCGGCGGGGGAGTCGCATAGACGCGGTACTGGCCCGGTGGAATCGTGTGAATGCGGAATCGTCCGAGGTCATCGGTAGTCGCGGTGTACGAACCAGATCGCGATGTCGATTCCGCCAGAACAGCAAGACCAGCAATCGGCTTGCCCGTGTCCTCGATGAAGCGGCCCTCGAGCGCCGCGGCCCACTGCATCCTGATGTCGATGTTGCTCTCCGTTTCACCGATCGAGAGCGGCTGCAGTTGCAGGAAACCGGGCTTCGCGGCCTCGACTCGAATGCGTCCCGGCGCGACGTTCGAGAACCGGAACCTCCCGTCGTTGTCCGTGAATGTCTTCAGTGCCAGCGTCGCTCCATCGTTGGTGAGCGTCACCGCAGCCCGGCGCACGGGCACACGGCGCCCGTTGTCCTCGATTTCGACGAGTCCGGACACCAAGCGCGGCTGCTGGCCAACCGCATGCAGGGCGCGCGGCGATGCGGCGATCAAGGTGATAAAGCCGATGAGCGCGAGGACGGCCAGCCGGAGTAGCCGAGCCTTAACCATGGGAGTGAGCTAGCTTAGCGCGGGCCGAACGGAACCGGCGGGCCCGCCGTAGTACCGTATGCACGGCCAAGGAGCGGCACCCATGAATGGCACGACCATCATCACGATTGCACCCGAAGATCGCGGCTCGGCCGTGCTGACCCACCTGTCGGGTCTGTCGGGCTACATCGTGCCGTTCGGCGGTGTGCTGGTCCCGATCATCATCTGGATCACGAGGAAAGAGCAGCCGCTCATCGCCGCGATCGCCAAACAGGCCGTCTTCCTGAATCTGGGCGTCTTCATCGCCTTCCTGGTGTCAGCGATTCTGCTGATGACAGTGATTCTGATTCCGTTCATTTTTCTGTTCTGGTGCGTGCTTGGCCTGGCCGCGATCGGTCTTCCGATCTATGGCGCCCTCAAGGCCAACGGTGGCGAGTACTACAAGTACCCGGTGGTGGGATCGAACCCCTAGAACGTAGGGCGGCCCTTCAGGGCCGCCGACTGCCGGGGCTAGAGCCCCGGCCTACGTTCCGTTTATCGGTAACGCTTGCCTCGCTTCACCACGACATCCACTCGCTGAAGAAGATCGATGTAGCGCAGAACATCACCGCGGACGGCGATGATGTCGGCGTACTTGCCTGCCGTGATCGTCCCGACCTCGCGATCCTTCTTCATCATCAGTGACGGCCAGTACGTTGCCGCGCGGATCGCTTCCATCGGCGGCACGCCCATCTCACGGACCCAGACATCGAGCTCGTTCCACGTCGACTGACTGTGAAACTGCATCGGGATCCCGCTGTCGGTCCCGATGAGGAGCGTTGCGCCTGATTCGCGCAGCTGCGTGAACTTCCGTTTGAGCGTCGGCTTGCGCGCGGGCGTGAGCTGGAAGTAGCTCATTTCGCCGGGCTTCTGAATCGAATTCCTGATGTCGGCCACGATGTCGGCGCTGAGCCCGAGGGTCCACGACGGGTCGTCGAGCATCTCCGGGTTGTCGCGCATGTACTCGTAGTTGAAGAGTCCCTCGACCGTCGGCGTCCAGAAGAACGGACCGAGACTCATCTTTGCCGTGCGTTCGCGGATTGCCGCAATCACGTCGGGCGGGTACTCGGGCGAAGTGGCCAGTCCCGTGTGCTGCAAATCGTCGGCGCCGAAGCGCAGCGCCAGCCGGATTTCCTCAGGCCTGTGCGCGTGCGCCACGACCGGCAGGTTGTTCGCGTGCGCCTCCTCGATGACGGTTCGCACTTCATCGGCCGTCATCTGGTCCTGATCGATCAGTTTGATCACGTCGACGCCTGCCTTCGCCAGCCGTCGCACCTTCGCACGGGCATCGTCGGCGCCCGTGACGCCCCACCGGAACAATTCAGTGCCTGGATACGGCGCGTGCTGGATGAACGGGCCTGAAACGTAAATCGTCGCGCCCGGGATCTCGCCGCGGTTGATCCTGTCGCGGACGTTGATGCTGGCCTCGAGCGGCGCGCCGAGATCGCGCGCGCTCGTGACGCCGGCCAGCAGCAGCTGCCTCGCCGACGCGGGCATGATTTCCTTCTCGAATCTCGCCGGGTACGTGGCGTCCCAATGCGTGTAGTCCGAGTGCCCGTTGATCATCAGATGGACGTGCATGTCCCAGAGCCCGGGCAGCACGGACATCCCATCGGTCGAGATCACCTCTGCTCCCGCGGGCACGGCCAGCGTGCCCACCTGCCCGACGGCCGTGATCCGATCACCCTGAACGAGCACGACGGAATTGCGGATGGGCGTGCCGCCGAACCCGTCGATCAGCGTGCCGCCGACCAATGCCAGGGGCCGGGTCTGCGAAGATGGTGTCTGGGCCGCCCGGCCACCGAGGGACAGCGCGACGCCAAAAGCCGCCACGATCGCGGAGAACCTTGGGACCGTACTCATGGGATGCCTCGCGGTGAGCCGGGGTGCATGGGGTCCCCGGCGGTAGACATTGTCCGGCGCAGTATACTCAGCCCGCTCTGGAGGCGAATTCATGACTTCTTTTTTCTTTCGCGGACGCCGGCTCGCAGGGTTCGGCACCGTTGCAGTTGCAGTGGCCGGTCTGGCATTGCTCACCGTCGGCGCCCAGGCGACGCCGCAGAACACCGATCGGACCATTTATGTATCCGCTGTCGGCAACAACGGCATGCCGATGGTCGATCCGCCGCTCACCGCTGCCGAACTGACGGTCATGGAGGACGGAGCCCCGCGCGAAATCACGAAGATCGCGAAGGCCGATTCGCCTATCTACTTCGCGCTGGCCTACGACACGAGCCTGTGTGACGAGACTGAGAGAAGGGGCTCGTGCGAGTCGGAGAACAGAACCGCGAACGCGAACCATTTCGTCGGCCAGATGCTGCGCGACGCGCTGAATGGCTTCACCAGCGTGATACTCGCTGCGGCACCGTCGAGCAAGATTCTCGTGATGGATATGGCAGGCGCCGCGGTTGCCAAGACGGAGTTCACGTCGAATATCAAGGACATCGAACCGATCCTCAGCCGGCTTGTCCCGCAGAAAGGCGAGCCGGTGTTGAACGAGGCCCTGATGGACCTGTCGCACCGGATGGCCAAGGTTCCGGCCGGTAACAGGAAGGTCGTCGTCATCGTCAATCGAGAGCCAACGACCGAAGGCAGCACCGGCGCGCAGTACAAGATCGTCGGCGAGGACGCGCGGAAGTCCGGCGCAACGTTCTGGGCGTTGTCCGTCCGCTACGGAACCAAACAGAACGGCGGGCGCGACGAATTGCTGAAGGCGATCGCGACGAACAGCGGCGGTCTGCGCCTGACGATCTCATCCACGCAGCCGCTCGGTGACTATCTTCGCAGCGTGGCTGCGAACGCCGTGGTCCAGTACGCGGTCACGTTCAAGCGCCCGGCCGATGCGCCGCCCACGAAGATCACGAGCCTCAAGACGTCACGAACCGACCTCCGGCCGCTCACGATGCAGTGGTCGGATAAGTAGATCGGATGCCGGGGCTGAAGCCCCGGCCTACGTCCGAACGTAGGCGGCCCTTGAGGGCCGCCTACTTCCCAAACGCCCACAACGCCTGCACCGTCCGGACGTAGAGCCGTCCGTCGGCGAACGCAGGCGTCGCATACACATCTTCATTGAGCGGATTCACGACGATCGGCGCGAGATCGCCGTCCGGGTTCAGGACGGCGACGACGCCGGGCTGACTCGTGAAGAAGACGTGACCGTCGGCCGCAACCGGTGACGCGAAGTAGTTGCCCAGCGCGCCGGTCAGGCGACCCTGCTTGATCACTTCACCCGTCGCCGCGTTGAACGTCGTGACGATGCCGCCGTCGTTCACCATGTAGAGGACGTTGTTGATGATGAGTGGCGAGGGCAGCTGCGGTACGGAACGGTGGTACTTCCAGACGATCGATTTGTCCGTCATGTCGCCGCTACCGCCGAGGCGGATGGCGAGCATGCCGTTCTCTGATTCGAGGGCGGCGCGGATGTACTCCCACTCGTTCTTGCTGATCTCGCCGCTCTGATCGAGATCGGCGACCGCGAACCACCCGTTGGGCGGCGTCGTGGGTGGATTCGCTGGCGGATTCGCCGGCCGCGGAAACTCCGTTCGCGACAGCGTGCCGTTCTTGTCGGCATCCGCGGTGGCAAAGGCCTCGTCGGCCGCGGGCAACACGATCTTCCGGCCCGGGTCGCCCTCGGGCGATCCGTATCCATTGATATAGATGATGCCGTTGGCGATGACCGGTGTGGACTTGATCTCCCACGACAGCCCGCGCACCCACCAGAGCTTCTTACCGTCGGCCGGATCGTACGCGGTCAGCAGGAACGAACCCGGCAGCAAGATCTGATCCTTGCCGTCCGGCGCGCGCCAGATAATCGGTGTCGCGTGGCCGCTCGTCGCTTCCGGACGTGGCGTCTTCCATCGTTCCTTGCCCGTTTTCTTGTCGAAGGCGGCGAGATAGGATCCGCGACTCTGATCGACAGCGAGCAGCAGCAGGTCGCCGTGGATCACCGGGGACGCGCCCATGCCGTAGATGTTGTTGAACGGCCCGAGCGGCAGCTTCCAGAGTTCCTTCCCCTCCTGGTCGTACGTGACTAGGCCGTAATCCGGGAAGAAGACGTACAGACTGTTGGTTTCGACTGCGACCGACGGCGACGCGGGGTTGTTGCGCTTGTCCACCGGCGGTTTCGCTTCTGCCGGGGCGGGACGTTCCCAGAGAATCTTTCCACTGGAACGGTCGAGCGCCATCGTTACCAGGGTCTTGTTGTCCCGGACACCCGTCAGGAAGATGCGATCGCCGAAGAGAATCGGCGACGAGTAGCCGATCGGCAGTTCGACACGCCAGGCGACGTTCTTGCCCGGGCCGAATTCAGTCGGAATGTTCTTCGCGGACGACACGCCCGATCCGTTGGGTCCACGAAAGCGGATCCAGTCCGGCCGGCCGGACTGTGCGGAGATCGCAATCGAAGCTGCCAGTAACACAGCCGAGCCGAGGGCAAATCGATGGGATGTAGCCATAAGTAAGGTGGGGACAGGGTAGCATCTCGCGGATGTCCCGGCATTCGCGTTCGTCAGTCCTGCTGGCTCTGACGGCGCTCGTCGGGTTCAGGTTGCTCTACGGCCTGTCGATGCCGTTCTGGTTCGAGGACGAGCGGCAGGTCTACCTCATTGGATTGCAGTCGTTTGCGCACCAGGAGTGGCCGTACTTCGGCGCCGACGTCGTCTGGACCGGCGGCCGGCTGCCGGGCGCGCTCCTCGGGTGGTTGATCCGGCTGCCGCTCGCGATCTGGCCTGCGCCGGAAGCACCCTTCATTCTTCTCAACGTTCTGTCCGGCGCGAGTCTCTCGCTTCTTGCGTGGTACATCGGCCGGCGCCTGCCGCGCCTCCCGCGCTGGCTCATCTGGACGACGCTGTTCACGTTGCCGTGGACGTTGAACTTCTCGACGCACATCGTCAATCCATCGTTCGCGCTGGCGGGGGCGATCGTCTTCTTCGTCGGCTTCTTCGAATCGATGCCATCGCTACGGCGCGGGATTCTTTCCGTCGCGCTGGCGTGGTCGATGATGGGATTCGGCCTGCTGTGGGTGATGCAGCTGCACCTGTCGTGGGTGTTGCTCCTGCCGTACGCGCTTGCCGCTGTCCTGTGGTCCAGTCGCGGAGGGACCCGGGTCGCCGTCCCAATCGCCGCATTCCTGGCCGGGGCGGCGTTACCGGGAGTGCTGCTGATCCCGACTCTGACGGCGTATGGCTGGGATGCGGGCCACGGCCAGGGAGCGGTGACGTTTCACTGGCTCAGCCCGCTCGAAGTGATAACGATGACCGCGCGGGTGTTGTCGTTCGCGTCCTTCGAAATCACGCGCTTCATGGGATTGTCGACGGCGGAGCGCGCCTTCGCGATACTGAGGAGCCCGCTGATTGGAGCGGCTGCGATGCCCGTGCTCGTCGCGGGCCTCGTGCATCCGCTGTGGATGGCGGCCTCCGCATTCCGGCGATCGCCGGACGCGGCGGCGGACTGGACCGCGGTGCGGGCGTTGTTCGCCGGGACTATCCTCCTGATCTTCGTCAGCTATTTCTATTCCATCCGCGGGCCGCAGGCCCACGCGTTCTCCGTGGTGTTCCCGGTGGCGGCGCTGTTTGCGTTCACCTGCTGGGATGCGCGGGTATCGCCGGCGTCACGTCTCATGCCGCGCATCGCTCTCGTGGTCATCGTCTCGAACATCGTGCTGCACGCGGCGCTCGGGCTCGATCGCCTCTCGCGCCAGTCGCTCTATGCCGATCGCACGCTCGTCGCAGCCGCGATCACCGATCGCAACGATCGTTATCTCGGCGAGCGGCGCGGTGCGGGCCAAGAGATTCGCGCGACAGATGATCTCCAGCTTGTTCAGCAGACTTGGAGGCCCTGGCGCGGGTTCTCGCGCTTCGACCTGACGATTCGCAATACCAGTCAGACGACGGCCTGGCTCGACATCCGCCTGGCGACCACCTATCTCGATCAGACGGGGATGACGGTTGCGTCGCGCGAGGTCGTGGTGAAGCAGATCCTCGAACCCGGGGAGAGCCGGACGTGGACTGATATCGCTGATGACCGCGTTCCGGAATTCGCGGTCTCAGCCGCCCTCAGGATCGTCGCGGCAGAACGTGTTGCGCCTACCCAAAGAAGGGATGGTGAGCGATAGTTCGTTCCTCGTACCCGTACTAGAATCTTCCCGTGGCGAAACGTTCGAAGACACCGTCCCTGTTCGATGGCCCCGGCGATGGCGGCGTGACCGCGCCGCCTCCGCCGGGCTCCGAGGTGGTGTCGCTCCACGACGCGGCGCAGTCGCGGTACCTGAACTACGCGCTGTCGGTCATTACATCGCGCGCGCTGCCGGACGTGCGCGACGGCCTCAAGCCCGTCCAGCGCCGCATCCTCTACACGATGTGGCAGCAGAACCTGACGGCCGACGCCAAACACCGCAAGTGCGCGAAGGTCGTCGGCGACGTGATGGGCAACTACCATCCGCACGGCGACGCGGCGCTGTACGAAACGCTCGTGCGCATGGCGCAGCCGTTCTCGCTGCGGTATCCGCTCGTGGATGGCTCCGGCAACTTCGGATCGCTCGACGGCGACAACGCCGCGGCGATGCGCTACACGGAATGCCGGCTTGCGCGCATCAGCGACGAAATCCTGACGGAGATCGATCAGAACACCGTCGCGTTCCGGCCCAACTACGACGGCACGCGCGAGGAGCCCGTCGTGCTGCCGGCGCGGATCCCGAACCTGCTCGTGAACGGCGCCACGGGAATCGCGGTCGGCATGGCGACCAACATCCCGCCGCACAACCTGAAGGAAGTCTGCTCGGCGCTCATCGCGATGATCGACGCGGACATGGATCTTTCGAACGTCCAGCTCGTCAAGCACATCAAGGGGCCGGATTTCCCAACCGGCGGCCAGATCATGAACACGCTGCCGGAGATCCGCGAGATCTACAAGACCGGCAGCGGCACCATCCGCATCCGCGCCAACTGGACCGAAGGCCCGTCCACGCGGAGCGGCAAGACGATCTACATCACGAGCGTGCCCTACGGCGTGAACAAGTCGCAGCTCGTCGAGCGCATCGCGGACATCGCGCTCTCACGCAAACTGCCGCATCTCCTCGACGTCAGGGACCTGTCGACAGATGACGTGCGGATCTCGCTGGAGCTGAAGGGCGACGCCGACAAGCGGATGGTGATGTCGTACCTCTACAAGCACACGCCGCTCCAGTCGAACTTCCCGGTGAATCTGACGTGCCTGATCCCGACGGAGAACCCGGCGGTCTCGAAACCAGAGCGGCTCGAGCTGCACCAGATCCTCTGGCAGTTCCTGCACTTCCGGCTGGAGGTCGTGCGGGCGCGGCTCAATTTCGAGCTCGAGGCGCTGAAGAAGCGCATCCATATCCTCGAGGGCTTCGAAATCGTCTTCGACGCGCTCGACGAGATCCTGAAGATCGTCAGGAAGTCGGAAGGCAAGGCCGACGCGGCCGAGAAGATCATGGCGCGGTTCAAGCTCGACGCCGAGCAGACCGACGCCATTCTCGAGCTCAAGATCTACCGCCTGGCGCGGCTCGAGATCCTCGTCATCCAGCAGGAGCTGGCCGAGAGACGGAAGCGCGCGAAGGAGATCGGCGGCCTGCTGAAGCGCGAGAAGGATCTCTGGCAGATCGTCCGCGACGAGCTCGAGGAGATTCAGAAGAAGTACGGCGACGCGCGGCGCTGCGAGCTGGTGGGCGAGGCGCCCGAAGAGGACTACACCGAGGAAGACTTCATCATCGAGGAAGACAACGTCGTGATTGTCACGCGCGACGGGTGGGTGAAGCGGCAGAAGGAAGTGAAGGACCTCACGACGACCCGCTTGCGCGAGGGCGATGCGGTGCTGGCGGCGATCGCCGGCAGCACGCGCGCCACCGCCGTCTTCTTCACGAACTTCGGCGTCGCCTACACGACACGGATTGCGGAGATCCCGGCCTCGACCGGATACGGCGAGCCGATCCAGAGTCTGTTCAAGTTCAAGGACGGCGAGAAGGTGGTGGGCGCCTTGAGCCTCGATCCGCGCGCGAGCGGCAACCTCAAGTCGCCGAATCCGGAAACACCCGGGCCGGTTCACGCGCTCGCGGTATCGAGCGACGGCTACAGCCTGCGCTTCTCGCTCGAGAACTTCGTCGAGCCGAGCACGCGCGCCGGCCGCAAGTTCGGCCGCGTGCCGGAGGGCGCCGAGTTTGTCGGCGTCACGAAGGTCACGGGTGGCGAGACGATCATTGCAGCGACCCGTCAGGCCCGGGCGATGGTGTGCAAGGTTGGAGAAATCAACTTCCTCAGCGGCCCCGGCCGCGGCGTCATCCTCATCAAGCTCCAGAAGGAGGACGATCGTCTGCTCGGCTTCATTGCCTCGTCCGGCGATCGGGATCTGCTGACGGTCGAGACGACGCGCGGCGCCGAGCAGACGATCAGCACCGCGAAGTACGGCGTCACCGGCCGGGGCGGCAAGGGCCGGGAACTCCTGCAGCGCGGCGAATTCACCAGAGTTATGCCCGCACAAGTCGAGGCGCCGCCGCCGCTCGCATGACCTCGACTCCCGAGGTCTTATAGAATGTCGGCGTTCGTGGAGGAGGCTTCATGCGTGTGAGTGATCTCAAGACTGTCGGTTTCGCCGTCGCGATTCTGGCTGTGGTCGGCGCGGGTGTGTTCGCTCAGGGCGCCGGCCAGGCGCAGGGCCAGCAGGCACAAGGCCAGGGCCGTCCCGGAGGCCAGGGCGGCGGCGCGGCCGCGCAGAACCTTCAGGTGCTGCCGAAGGACACACCGCGTCAGCAGCTTACGCAAATCATGCGAGGGTTCGCCGCGGCACTCGGCGGCGTCGAATGCACGCACTGCCACGTTGGCACGATGCAAGAGCGCGCGAAAGACGACAACCCGAAGAAGGCCATCGCGCGCAAGATGATCCAGATGACGAACGCCATCAACGACGAGATGCTGAAGGGCATCGGCGATCCCGTCGCGGCCGGCGCCGTTGCGAAGGTCACGTGCTACACGTGCCATCGCGGCGCGCTGAAGCCGCTGAACGCACCGCCATCGGGCGGCGGGCACTGAGCTTCGCGGTTCAGGGTTCAGGGTTCCGGGTTCCGGTAAACAAATGTCAGTGATGCGCAAGGCCCTCCTGTGGGCCTCGACCAATGCGTTTCTGCGCGAGCGGGCGATGCGTACGGCATTCGTCCGGCGCTCCGTCGTCAAGTTCATGCCCGGCGAGGCGGTCGAGGACGCGGTCAAGGCGGCGCAGGCGCTCAAGCCGCAGGGCCTGAACACGATCCTCACGCGGCTGGGCGAGAACATCACGCACATCGACGAAGCGAAAGACGTGTTCGATCACTACATGAAAGTGATCGCCCTCGTCGCACGCTCGGGCATCGACGCGCAGATCTCGATCAAGCCGTCGCAGCTCGGGTACGACCAGAATCCCGACCTCTGCTACGACTACTGCATCCGGCTGCTCAAGGAATGCGAGGCGACGAAGAACTTCTTCTGGCTCGACATGGAGAGTTCGCCGTACGTCGAGGGCACGATCACGCTCTTCAAACGGTTGCGGCAGAAGTCCGACAAGGTCGGCATCGCGATTCAGGCGTACCTCTTCCGGACCGAGAAGGACATCGCGGAGCTCGTCGCGCTCGGCTCGGCGATCCGGCTCGTGAAGGGCGCGTACCTCGAGCCGCCGTCGGTTGCGTTCCCGAAGAAGTCGGACGTGGACGAGAACTACTTCAAGCTCGCCTCGCGGATGCTTCAGGACGACAACACCCGGCCGGGCGCGCTCCTGCATATCGCCACGCACGATCTGGGTCTGCAGGCACGGCTCCAGCAGGTCATCAAGGACCGCAACGTCTCGCAGGATCGGTACGAGTTCGCGATGCTCTACGGCATCCAGACCGGGCGCCAGCAGGAGCTCGGCCGGCAGGGCATTCGCACGCGCTGCCTCATCAGTTACGGCGAGTACTGGTTCCCGTGGTACATGCGCCGGCTCGCGGAACGGCCCGCAAACGTCTGGTTCGTTGCCAAAAACATGTTCCGTTAGAGCACACATGAAGCAGTGAAGCGAGTGAAGGTTTTCTAATAAGATCTTCACTGCCTTCACTTCTTCATGTGAACGCTTTTATGACAAGAAAAGAAACTGATTCGATGGGCGAGATCGCCGTCGCCGCCGACCGGTACTGGGGCGCGCAGACGGAGCGGTCGCTGCACCACTTCAACATCGGCGCCGAGCACTTCACGCGGCCGATGATCCGCGCGCTTGGCGTTCTCAAGAAAGCCGCAGCGCTCGTGAACGGCGACCTGAAGACGCTCACGGCCGACCAGGTGAAGCTCATCGTCGCGGCCGCCGATGAGGTCATCGACGGCAAGCTCGACGAGCACTTTCCGCTCTTCGTCTGGCAGACCGGCAGCGGCACGCAGACGAACATGAACGCCAATGAAGTCATCTCCAACCGCGCGATCGAGATGGCCGGCGGCGTCATGGGTTCGAAGAAACCGATCCACCCGAACGATCACGTCAATCGCGGCCAGTCGTCGAACGACACGTTTCCGACGGCGATGCACATCGCGGCGGCGGAGCAGGTCGTCCACCACCTGCGGCCGCACGTCACGGCGCTCATGGACACGCTCGATGCGAAGTCGCGCGCCTTCAATGACATCGTGAAGGTCGGCCGTACGCACCTTCAGGATGCGACCCCCCTGACGCTGGGGCAGGAGATTTCCGGTTGGGTGGCACAGCTGTACACCGCGATGCGCGCGGTGGACTCTTCATTGAAGCCCGTCTACGAATTGGCGCTTGGAGGAACCGCCGTCGGCACCGGACTCAACACCCATCCCGAGTACGCCGAACGGACCGCGAAGAAGATTGCGGAACTCACCGGTCAGCCGTTCGTCTCGGCGCCGAACAAGTTCGCGGCGCTGGCGGGCCACGAAGCGCTCGTCGCGCTGCATGGCGCGTTGAAGACGCTGGCGACAGCGCTCATGAAGATCGCGAACGACGTCCGGTGGCTGGCGTCTGGCCCGCGGTCGGGCCTCGGCGAAATCACGATCCCCGAGAACGAACCCGGCAGTTCGATCATGCCGGGCAAGGTGAACCCCACCCAGTCGGAAGCGATGACGATGGTGTGCGCGCAGGTGATGGGGAACGACGTGGCGGTCGGGATAGGCGGCGCGTCAGGGAATTTCGAGCTGAACGTCTTCAAGCCGCTCATCATCCACAACGTGCTGCAGAGCATCCGGCTCCTCGGCGACGCGTGCCGCAACTTCAACGAGTTCTGCGCGGCCGGCATCGAAGCCAATCGGACGCGCATCCACGAGAACCTCGCGCGCAGCCTGATGCTCGTGACGGCGCTCAATCCGCACATCGGGTACGACAACGCCGCGAAGATTGCGAAGAAGGCCCACAAGGACGGCACGACACTCAAGGAAGCCGCCGTCGCGCTCGGGCTGGTTACTGCGGAGCAGTTCGACCAGTGGGTGGACGCGAAGAAAATGACCGAGCCGGGGGACTGATTCCTGCTACTTCTGCAGCGAAGTCGCGCGCGCGAGCTCAATGAGTTCCTTCGACGTGAGCGCGCGCCGGAACATGGCAAGCTCGTCGATCAAGCCACGAAAGCCAAGCCTGCCACCGCCAGCGCTTCCGATTCGTGTTTCGTAGCGGTCGTCCCAGGCTTCCGCTTTGGGTTTCACATAGCCGGCCAGCGAGCGACTGGCGACGGCGACGCCATCCTCGAATAGCGTGACGGCATCGTCGGATCGGACGACAGCGATGTGGTGCCAGTCTCCGGCGCCAAGGGGGGTCGAAGCCACCAGACCGCCGGCGTCACAGTCGAGCGACGCCGGCGCCGGTGTCATGCAGAACACCGGCCTTCCCTCGGCCGTAACCCACCATCGCCAGCCGACCGGTCCGCTACGGTTGACGATCGCCATGGGCGCGCCGATTTCACGCGGTTTGATCCACGCGGCGACTGTCATCGGTTCGTACGCAACGTCGACTTCCATCCGCTTTCCGAAACTGATCTCCGCGACCGGCTCGGCGCTCGATGCGTCGCCGAATGCAAACGCCTGTCCGAGACGCCCTGGTCCGTACGAAGGCGTGCTGCCGGGCAGGGCATGCGTACCTCCCGCGAGATCATTGGCCGTACCGTCACCAGGCCAGTAGCCGGCGAGGCCGTTGAACTGCCGCGCATCGCCGCGTGTTGTCAGTGGAAACAGCAACAGGGCCTGACGGCGATGGTGAGTCGCCGCGAGCACCGTTCCGTCGGCGCCGAACGTGATGCCCACGAGCGTGGGAAGGTCGATGCGTTCTTCGACGTGACCGAGCGCCGCATTGACGACGTGCACGCCCTCTGCACGAACGGCGAGGCGCGATCCGTCGGGAAAAGCCAGCGGCGTGCTCTGCGTCGACGACGCCGGCACACGGACACTGATGACGGGATCCAGATTCTCGGCGTTGAACGCGTGCAGCACGGCGCCGCGTCCGGGCGGGCACCCCACGTGGTCGTAGTCGACCGTCGCGCAGCCGTCGTGAGCATCGGCCCACAGGAACGCCCCACTCGACGCGAGCGCGAGCATGTGTCCGACCATCGGCGGTCCGCTCTTCGCGACGAGGCTGCGGCGTGACGACTCGTCGATGATTTCGATCGCATCGTGGCCCCAGCGGCCACCCGGCCCTTTGCACTGATACGACACGAACAGCCGGCCGCCGCGCGTGTCGTAGGCAAACTGCATCGGGCAGCCGATCGTCGGTCGCGTCTCTACGTTTCCGGTCGCGAGATCCATGACC
The DNA here is from genome assembly GCA_035606665.1 of Vicinamibacterales bacterium. Classification (GTDB taxonomy): domain Bacteria; phylum Acidobacteriota; class Vicinamibacteria; order Vicinamibacterales; family SCN-69-37; genus DASUGC01. The sequence goes on from DATNEY010000038.1 coordinate 33,936, forward strand.
TTCAGTCCGGCCTGCGCCATCGCGATCCAGATGCGCTGGCCGCCTGCGGTTACAGCAAGGTCGCGCACGGCGCCATCCAGACGCACGCTCCGGCTCTCCCGGGTCTTCGTGTTGATGATGGTGAGCTGGGTGCGGCCGCCAACGAACAGCAGGTCTGGATCCGGACCGACCGCGAGGACGAACGGCATTTCCGGCACCGGAATCCGGTCTTCGAGTACTCCGGCCCGGACGTCGACGATGGCGATCTGGTTCGTCGACATCAGGGCGGCGTAAACGCGATCACCCGCGGATGCGGCCACCACACCTCCGGGCTCGGCGCCGAGTGGAACTTCCCGGATTGCTCCACGCTCACTGGTCCATGACGCAAGCAATCTGGCATGACGGACCGGAGCAGCGGCCGCGCTCGACACCGTCACAGTGTTGCGCCGGTTCGAAGACAGACCGATTGTGACCAGAATCGCCGCCGCGACACCGGCCAGCCAGGCGAACGGTTTGAGCCAGCGGCGCCGCGATCTGGCGGCGCCGTCCCGGGCGTCGTCGATCTCGACGTTGTCGGGGTCGGCATCCTCAACCTCGAGAGTTGCCCGCCGGCGATGCCACCAGTCGCCGATTTCCCGTTTGGAGCCAATCACCGAGCCCCGCTTGGTGGTTCCTCCCCGATGGACGGGAAGCCCCTCGGACTTCTCCCAGCGCTGTACGGTTCGCACCGTGCGTCCCAGGAATAGAGCAATCTCCTTCCAGGAATCCAGGCGATCCGGCGGGTCCGGCAGGTCGGCCATGGCGGATAGTGGCGGTTGAGTTTACGTAGGAGGCCGATTCTACGTGGACCTCGGGGCCGCGACAACTGGCGACTTCAAGCGATGTCGCGACTTGTCGTCTGTTCCGAGCGCGTGCGCGGGTGTATGTCCACGAGTCCGGGCTGAGGGGGCCCGACCCATGCGCCTGAGACTTACGGCACTCTCGACGGTTCTCGCGGGATTCCTATTCTTGGCCGCGCCGGCCGGCGCGACCACGATCAATTTCTATCTGGGGGTCGATGACCACGGGTCACTGACGATCAACGGGAGCTCTCTCGTCAATCTCAACTGCCCAGGCTCCTGCTCCGGCGCGTCGCTGCTCACGCTGCCTGGCGGTTGGTACTCGATCGTGATCACATACGCGAACTACGGCGGCTCGACCAATCTCTTCTTCTCCGAAGACCCGGCGCTTGGGAACAACTTCCAGACCGTGCCGCTGTCGAGGCTGCGATCGTTCGACGCGTCAGGCAACTACATTCAAGGCCTGCGCGCCGACTACTACTCGGCGGTCAACTTCACAGGTTTCCTCGGCACCGTGTACGGTGAGGGGCCGATCGCCCACGGCTACAACGCGGGGTATCCATACTGGTACCAGGGCCAGACGAATCCGATCAACAACCCGAGCTGGGGACCGTTCATCCCGGACGCTGGCTGGAGCTCGTTCAGTGAGCGGCTGACCGGCGAGATCTACATCCCGACGGCCGTGCCCGAGCCCACGGCGCTCTTCCTTCTCGGGACCGGCCTCGCCGCAGTTGTGGCCCTGCGTCGCCGCCGGGCGTGAACCGTGGTCTTCCTGGTGATCCCCTGATCTGGCAGCGATAGAATGGACGTTTCCAGCGGGCGCCGTGCCCGCTGCCAACGTTCATGAACTGGAACGACTTTCAGGGAGTCAATCGCGGTTACGTGCTCGAGCTGTACGACCGGCTCAGGCGCGATCCCGGCTCTGTCGATGGTTCGACGCGGGCGATGCTCGAGCAGCTCGGGCCGCCACCAGATGCCGGAACCCAGGGCGCGCCCGCGGCGAGCGGTGCCGCCGCGCCGGCTGCAGGTGCCGTCGGCGCATTCAATCTGGCGCAGTCGATTCGCCGGTACGGTCACCTTGCAGCGAGGATCGATCCGCTGGGGACGGAGCCGACCGGCGATCCGCAGCTCGAAGCATCGACGCACTGCCTGGCTGACGCCGATCTTCATTTGTTGCCGGCGTCGCTGCTCGACAGTCCGTTGTCCGAAAACGCATCGTCGATGGCTGAGGTCATCGCACGGCTGCGCGCCGTGTACTGCTCGACGACGGGTTACGACCTGGCGCACATCTTCGTGCCCGCCGAACGCCGCTGGCTGCGCCACGCGATCGAGAGCGGCCGCTTCCGGGCGCCCGCGAATCCGATCGATCCGGCGGCGGTTCTCGAACGGCTCACCGAGGTCGAAGCGTTCGAGAAGTTTCTCCACCGATCGTTCCCCGGCAAGACGCGCTTTTCGATCGAAGGGCTCGACATGCTCGTGCTCATCCTCGACGAAGTGATCAGGGAAGCGGCGGAGGCGGGCCTGCGCGAGGCGTTCGTCGGCATGGCGCACCGCGGCCGCCTGAACGTCATGGCGCACGTGCTCGGCAAGCCATACGAGCAGATCCTCGCGGAGTTCAAGGATCCGGTCAGGCATGCGCTCGCGCTCGAGGGCGTGCAGTGGAGCGGTGACGTCAAGTACCACCTTGGGATGTCGCGCATGGTCGAGGGCGGGGACGAGGTGGCGCTCGTCGTGTCGATGCCGCCGAATCCCAGCCATCTCGAGGCGATCGATCCAGTGCTCGAGGGCATGGCCCGCGCGGCGGGAACGTCGGCGGACAAGCCCGGCGCACCGGAGTTCAATCCCGACGCCGTGCTGCCCATCCTTATTCATGGCGACGCGGCGTTCCCCGGCCAGGGCGTCGTCGCGGAAACGCTGAATCTGCATCGGCTCGAGGGCTACTCGACGGGCGGCACGATTCACATCATCGCGAACAACCAGATTGGTTTCACGACCGACTCGGCTGATTCCTACAGCACGCTGTACGCCAGCGGCCTCGCGCGGGCGTTCAAGATTCCCATCATCCACGTCAATGCCGACGATCCCGAAGCGTGCATCGCGGCGGCGCGCATGGCGTTTGCGTACCGCGAGGAGTTCAAGCGCGACGTCCTGATCGATCTCGTCGGCTACCGCCGGTACGGCCACAATGAGGGCGACGAGCCCGCGTTCACGCAGCCCGTCATGTACCGCCGCGTCAACGAGACGAAGACCGTTCGCGAGCAGTGGGCCCGCGTGCTCGAGTCACGCGGCGCGATTGCCGCCGGACGAGCCGACGCGATGTTCGCCGAGCGCATGGACGCGCTCCAGCAGAAGCTCGACACGCTGGATCCGGCGGCGCACTACATCGAACCTGTTCCGGAGCCGCCGCCCCAGGGCGCCGCCAGCGCCGCGGTGACGGCCGTGCCGGCCGCGCGCCTTCGCGAGCTGAACGACGCGCTGCTCGTGACGCCGGAGGGCTTCCATGTGCACCGCAAGCTGGAGCGATCGCGCGATCGCAGGCGGGCGGCGTTTGCCGATCCGAACGCCGCGACGATTGACTGGGCGCTCGCCGAGGAGCTCGCGTTGGCGAGCATCCTTGCCGACGGCACGCCGATCAGATTGACCGGCGAGGACGTCGAGCGCGGCACCTTCAGCCATCGTCACGCGGTGCTCTACGACTCGAATGACGGCCGGCGCTTCACGCCGCTTCAGGCCCTGCCGCAGGCGCGCGCCTCGTTCGAGATCCGCAACAGCCCGCTCAGCGAGAACGCAGCGGTCGGGTTCGAGTACGGCTACAACGTGCAGGCGCCGGCGCGGCTCGTGATCTGGGAGGCGCAGTACGGCGACTTCATCAACGGCGCGCAGACGATGCTGGATGAGTTCGTGCTGTCGGCGCGGGCGAAATGGGGGCAGCAGCCGTCGATGGTGATGCTGCTGCCGCACGGCTACGAGGGCCAGGGCCCCGATCACGCGAGCGCGCGGCCGGAGCGCTTTCTGCAGCTCGCCGCCGACGTGAACATGCGCGTCGCGAACTGCACCACGGCGGCGCAGTTCTTCCACCTCCTGCGCCGGCAGGCCGCGCTCCTCACGACGGATCCGCTGCCGCTGGTGGTGCTGACGCCGAAGAGCCTCTTGCGGCATCCGCTGGTGTCGTCGAGGCCGATCGATCTGGCTGAGGCCGCATGGCAGCCGGTCATTGATGATGCGGAACGCGCGGCGAAGGCGGATGCCGTGCGCCGCCTGATCCTCTGCTCGGGAAAGGTCGCGGTCGATCTATTGACGAGTCCGCGGCGCGCCGAATCGCCGGCGGTGGCCGTCTGCCGCGTCGAACAGCTCTATCCGCTGCCAGTCAACGAGATGGTTGGAGCGATCGAGCGATACCCGAAGCTGGAAGAGATCGTGTGGATGCAGGAAGAGCCCGAGAACATGGGCGCGTGGGAGTTCGTGCGGCCGCAGCTCGAGGGTCTCGCAGGCGGCCGCCGGATCGCCGTCCTCTCGCGCCCGCGCAGCTCCAGTCCGGCGGAAGGGTCGGCCGCGCGGCATGCGCAGGTGCAGGAGGAACTCGTTTCACTCGCGCTGACACCGAATGCCGTAGCCGGCGGCCTTAGGGCCGCCGGGCGATCGGCGCGCTGAAGCCCGCCGACTACGTACATAGGACTTAGACAGGTTCACTAGATGTCCATCAACATTCTCGTTCCCGAAGTCGGCGAATCCATCGTCGATGCGCGTGTCGCGAAGTGGCTCAAGAAGGAAGGCGACAGCGTCAAGGCCGGCGAGCCGCTCGTCGAGCTCGAGACGGACAAGGTCGACGTCGAAGTCGCCGCGCCGAAGGCCGGCGTGCTGCAGAAGATCGCGCATGGCGACGGCGCCGACGTGAAGATCGGGGACGTGCTGGGGGAAATCGATACGAGCGTCCCCGTTGAAACGACGGGAACGACGCGGACGACGGGAACGACGCGAACAGAGGGCACGGAGAAGACGGAGAAGCCCGCCTCAGCCGTGCCTGCGACGCCGTCGGCCCGCCGCGCTGCGCGTGAAGCCGATGTCCCGCTCTCGAAGGTGCCGACTGATGGCCCGCGGGTGACGAAGACCGACGTGGACCGCGCCGCAGCGAAGACATCCGCGCCGGCACCGTCGGGCCCTGCGAGACCTCCGTCCCCTCCGAGTGTTCCCGTCGTTGGCGTCGTTGGCGTCGTTCCCGTCGTTTCAGGCGAACGCCGCGAAACCCGTTCCCGCATGTCCAAGCGCCGAGCCACAATCGCGAAACGTCTCGTTGACGCGCAACAGACGGCGGCGCTGCTCACGACCTTCAATGAAGTGGACATGTCGGCCGTCATGGCCCTGCGCGCGCGGCACAAGGAATCGTTCAAGGCGCGCTACGGCGTGAATCTCGGGATCGCGTCGTTCTTCGTGAAGGCGGCCGTCGCGGCGCTGAAGGAATCACCGCGGATCAACGCGGAGATCCAGGGCGACGAGATCGTCCTGAAGCACTACTACGACATCGGCGTGGCGGTCGGCGCGGCCGAAGGGCTGGTCGTGCCGGTCCTGCGCGACGCGGATCGCGCGTCGTTCGCGGGTCTCGAGCAGGGCATACGCGACTTCGCGAAGCGCGCGAACGACGGCACGCTGACGCTCGAGGATCTGCGCGGCGGCACGTTCAGCATCACCAACGGCGGCGTGTACGGATCGCTGATGAGTACGCCGATCGTGAATCCGCCCCAGGTCGCGATCCTCGGCCTGCACGCGATCAAGGACCGGCCCGCGGCCGTCGGCGGTCAGGTCGTCATCCGACCGATGATGTACCTCGCGCTGACGTACGACCACCGGATCGTCGACGGCGCCGAGGCCGTACGGTTTCTCGTACGCATCAAGGAGCTCATCGAAGATCCGGCGGCCCTGCTCATCGAGGGTTAGCGCGCGAGTCTAGTCCTCACCCAGCATGCAGCGCGGGGCGCAGTCCTCGCCGCACGTCACCCATCCCGGCGGGCAATCGCCCGGATCGGCGATCGGTTTCTTGACGCTGATACCGGAAACGCTGGTGAAAGCATCGTTCAACACGTTCAGGATCTTGGGATAGACCAGCGGGTTCGTGCCGTAGATCTCGATGGCCTTCGCCTCGATCATGATCGCGAACCAGCGGATGGTCGCCAGGTTGATCGCGTCGCCCGGCTCCGGTTGCCACTTGCCCACCTTGTATTTCCTGTTTCGCTTGGCCATCGAAATCTCCTTTGTCTGGGGTTGCGTCTCGAGTCTCAAATTTCACCGGCCGGCCGGATTGCCGGTCCGTGGTGTTGCTGTCTGCTGAATGAGCCAGATGTCTTCGCGGCGTTCCTCTCGGACGCCGATCACGCCCCGCGATCCCACCGGCTGCAATCCCGAAAACTTCACGCCGGGCAGCGTATTCTGCGTCACTTGGGTCAGGTTTCCAGTGGCCAGCGAAAGCACGTAGACGTTGTCCGTGCCCTTTTCCGATCGAGTCAGGTAGATCGCGCGCTCGGCGGCATGCAGCCGCGCCGTGGAGCCAAAGGCGTTCGGCACGCTCGCGACGACCTTCACGTTGCCGTTGTCGCTCGTGACCAGGATTTCCAGGTCGCCCGTGCCGTCGTCGTGTGACCGGACCGTGCGAAGGACGACGAACTGCCGATTCATCCAGCCTCGGCCTGCGATCGCCAGTCCCCGCTCCGTTCCCTTGAATCTGGCTATTTCGCGCACGGCATTCGTGACCGGATCGAGCTCGTGAACGCTCACGAGACCCGCGGGAGCGGAGATGTAGCCAAGACGTCCGGTCTCTGAAGAGACGTACAGATCGCGAAGGACGCTTCCTGCGGTATTCATCAACGGCGGCTCGACCTCTGATGTGACCGCTCGATAGCGGCGGACCACCATCGCGTCCGGCCAGTCGACAAAAAACAGCTCGTCGCCGGAACGGCTCCACGCGGTCGTGCGTGCGACAAAGTCCACCGGCCTCGGAGTCGTCGTAAGCGAAGGAGGGGTCATCGAGCGCGACACTGTGGCGGTGGTCCCACCCCTGAGATCGCGTACGGTCAGTACCGTGCGTGGTGCAGGATCGCCGGGCTGCAGATAGGCCAGCCACCGGCCGTCGTACGAGAGATCCGGTGCAAACGCGTCTGCGATCGCGCGCGCGCCCGTGGCCTGCCCTCCCTCGAACGGCGAGATGAAGATCTTTGCATCGAGGATTGTGTAGCCGCGCGATGGCGTGGGCTGGCTGCGCTGGAACGCCAGCGTTCGTCCGTCACCGGAGAGTACAGGGGCGTAGTCGCTGAGCGAGTCCTGCGTCAGCTGCTGGCTCGCGCCGGCGAACTGCCACAGGCTCGCGTCCTTCGTCAGCTGCCTGAAGCTGACGATGCGTCCGTCAGTCGACGTGCTTTCGGCGATTTCCTCTGCCTCACTGGACGTCAGGGACGTCACCGCTTTCGTTCGAGTGTCTATTTGCCACAGATCGACCTGGCCGCCGCGATTCGACTGAAAGACGACGCGGCCGCTGTCTCCGATCCAGAGTGGATCCTTGTCGAAGTACGCATCTGCCGTGAGCTGCCTGAGTGCCGACCCGTCGAGGTTGAGGGTCCACAGATCTTCCTGGTTGTTGCGGGACACGCCGATCACCGCGCTCCGCGCGTCCGGCCGGACATCCGCGTTCTGCAGTGTGCCGTCGATCTTCCACGCCTCGCTGATGGAGACGACGGCGGAAGGGGACTCCAGCGAAATCCGGCGGACCGCGATGCCCGGCACTCCTGGCGTCGAGGTGCGAAGGTAGATGTCTCGACCAATCCATCGAACCAGGTCGGCGCCGATCCCGTCAGGCAGTGCGGCAGTCAGAGCCGGCTCACCGCCGAAGAACGCCGGGTAGATCTGTAACACCGGCTTTTCATCCAACTTCACGACGACCGCGATCTGCTTTCCATCCGGCGCCCAGACCTGGCTGAGCGGAAGTCCCGGACCCAGTGTCAGCGGCCGGGCCTCGCCGCCGTCAACGCGCTGCACCATGATCCGAGTGGTGCCGCCCGCCCTCGAGATGAACGACACCCATTCGCCATCAGGCGAGATCCGGCTGCCGGATTCGATGGCGGCCGTCGTCACGAATGGCCGGAGCTGGCCTTGAACATCGTCTGACCTGCTCGGCCAGATGAAGCGCCACGACAATGCGATCGCGGCAACGGCGACGGCCGCGACCGCGACGGCCTTCCAGCGCCGGCCGGCGCGGGCCTGACGAGCGGTGCGAATGTCTCCGGCTGGCGCGGTGAACGCATCCTCGAGCTGCTGCAGCCGCTTCACCACTGTGTCGGCGGACTCGGGTCTATCCGCGGGAGTCTTTTCGAGCAGTCGATCGATCAATTCGACCAGATCGGCCGGTGTCTCCGGTGCGACCTTGTCGAGGCGCTTCGGCGGCGACTGCATCACGTGCCGCACGTAATCGAACGTCGTCGATCCCGAGAACGGCAGCTTGGCGGTGAGGCATTCGTACAGCACGACCCCAAGCGAGAAGAGATCCGCGCGCGTGGTGATCGGACTGCCCGCGGCCTGTTCAGGCGCCATGTACTGCGGCGTGCCGGCGTGGACGGTGACCTGCGGCGACAGCGTACGCGTGATGTCCCTCGACGTGCTCTCGACGTCGGCGCCGGCCACGCCGAAGTCCAGAAGCTTCACGTGCCCGTGCGTCGTCACCATGACGTTCGACGGTTTTACGTCGCGATGGACGAGGCCGCGGTCGTGCGCGTTGGCGAGGCCCTCGGCGATTTCCCGGCCGAGCTGCAGCGCCTGCATCAGGGGCAGCACGCCTCGCTTCAGCATCGAGGCGAGAGTCTCGCCTTCGATGTATTCCATGACGATGTAGGTGTCGGTGGGCGTCTCAACCAGTTCGTAGACCTTGCAGATGTAGGGATGGTCGAGCGATGCCGCGGCGAGTGCCTCTGTTCTCAGTCGCATGGCCGCGCCGGGAATGTTGAGACGGCGTTCCTCCAGCGCCTTGATCGCGACCGCGCGGTTCAGCTGTATGTCATTGGCCTTGTAGACCACGCCCATTCCGCCCACGCCGAGGCGGGAGACGATGCGGTATCGGCCACCGATGAGATCGGGTAGCGGCCGGGACGACAGCTCTTCGTCGGGCGGGGTCATTGGTGCAGTCGCGAGCGTGTCAGTGTGCCACAGTTCATTTGGTCATGTGCCATTTGTCATTTGGACATTTGGGCTGTGCCTAGCGATGATTGGGCGTGCGTTTGAGGCTCGTCCTTGTGTTCCTCGCGGTTGGCGCCGCCGCTTGCGTCAGCCATTTGCCGGATCAGGACCTCCGGATCACGACCGCTCAGCCTGCGGCGAAGCTCTCGGCGTCCGATCTCTGGAAGGATTTCCAGGCGGACGCGAAGGCGGCCAGGTCGCGATACTTCGGCGCGGCCGTGGATGTGAGTGATTCGCCGACGGCCGTGGAACCGCAGGCTCCGGGCGGCGCGCGCATGGTCTTCTCGCAGGGCGGTGACCGCGGCGTCGTCGCGCGCCTGCTCGACGATCGCGCCGCCGAGACGCTGAAGGAAGCGAAGGCCGGCACCCGGCTGACGCTGCGCTGCTTCTGCGAGGGAATCGACGGCAGCGGGGATGTGCTGCTCAAGAGCTGCATCCGGCCGTAGACAGTGCGGAGTGCCGAGTGCGTGGTGCCGAGTGCAAAGTGCCGGTGTCTAACCGTCCCATGCGCACAACCCTGATTGCTATCGTCCTGCTCGCTTCTGGCTTCGCCCAGCAGGCCCGCCCGAACTTTTCTGGTGAGTGGGTGCTTGCGAAAGACCGCAGCTCTCAGCAGATGAACGGGGCGGTGGTGGTTTCAGTGACCGGCCTGCTCGGCGAGAAATTCACCGCGACCCAGGATTCGAAGACACTCGTGCTCGACATTTCGTTGTCGGGCCTGCCCAAGCCAATCCGCGCGGTCTACAACCTCGATGGGTCGGAAAGCCGGAACATCAATCCGCCTGACGAGCCGATCTTTTCGAAGGTGTCATGGGACGACCGGAAGCTCGTCATCAAGACCCGAGGCTCCGCCCTCGTGAACGGCAAGCCGACCGAGTCCACACGCGTCATCTGGATCGATGGTGATGGCTCGTTCACGATCGAGCGCAGCTCCGAAGGACAACCGACCACTCGTAGCGTGTACACCAGAGCCCGCTGACCGACCCGATGCCCCCGCCACGCCGGACTGTTGCAGCCGTCGCCGCGATTGCCGCCGGCGCGGTCCTGTTGTTCGGCTGGCTGTGGTGGCGGGATCTCGCCGAACGAAGCCAGGTGCCATCCTCGCTCCTGGACCGGCTCGCGGCGAGCGCCGCGATGATCGAGGGCGAGATCGATGCCGAGCTCAGAAACTGGGAAGCGATGGCCGCGGGATTCGAGGAACTCGGCGGCCTGCCAGCGTCAAGCACTCTGCTCGTCTACGGCCGCAGTGGCGTCATCCGCGTGCGCGGCGATCGGCTCGCCTACTACCCCCTGGTCCTCACGCCGGCCGTGCCTGCCGATGAGCGCCTGCTTCGAGCGCAGGACGCCGAGTTCAAGCAGAAGGATCTGAACGCCGCAATCGCGGCCTATCGCGACGCCGCGACATCAACGGGACGCACGGTTCGTGCCGTCGCTACCGCCGGTCTGGGACGATGCCTTCGCTCGCAGGGCAAGTTGGACGAAGCGCTGGCGACTTACGGAGAGCTCGAGGCGATGCCGGAGGCCTACGTCGATGGATTCCCTGCGCCGATGGTTGCGTATCGCGAGCGCCAGAACATCTTCCGGCAGAAAGGCGATCTCATTCGCGGCGCGGAAGAAGCCGAGCGGCTTGCCGCGGCGCTCGTCGCGCGAAATCTGATCGTCGAGAAGCCCGCATTCGAGGCCATGACTCCGGCTCTCAAGGTCGGCCGGTTTCCGTTGGAGCCGCTCGAACGTGCCGTCGCGACTTACGCAATGTGGCCGCGGATGCGCGACTCCGCCTCCGGCCGCGCGATGGGCCGCGACGGCGAAGCCGCGTACGCAGCGGTGTGGCGTCCTGTCGAAGGCGACTCCCGCGCCATCGTTGCGCCTGTCGATGTCCTGATGAACCGGGCGCAGGCCGCGGCCGCCACGTTGTCGGTGACGATCGCGCTGGAAGATGCGATGAAGATCCATTTTTGGGGCCCCAGGACGACAGCATCGGAGATCGCGACTCATTCGCTCGACCGAATCGGCCTGGCGGTCACTCTCTGTCTCTGGATCCGGGAACCGTGATCCGGGAACCGTGAACCGTGAACCGTGAACCGGGAACCGGACGAGCGAACCCTGAACCCTGCGCCCTGAACCTGTACTATTCTTTTGAAAGTGTCGAACTACTCCGCGAAAGACATCACCGTTCTTGAAGGCCTCGAGCCCGTCCGCCGCCGCCCCGGCATGTACATCGGCGGCGTCGGATCCGCGGGACTGCATCATCTCGTCTGGGAGATCCTCGACAACGCGATAGACGAGGCGATGAACGGCCACGCGTCGAACATCGCTGTCGCCCTCCACAAGGACGGCTCGTCCATCACCATTCAGGACGATGGGCGCGGGATTCCGGTGGACAAGCATCCACAGACGAAGACGAGCGCGATGGAGGTCATCTTCACCACGCTCCACGCCGGCGGCAAGTTCGAAGGCCAGAACTACAAGACCGCGGGCGGGTTGCACGGTGTCGGCGCGTCGGTCGTGAATGCGTTGTCGCGCGAACTGGTCGCGACGGTGCGCCGCGACGGCCACACCTGGGAGCAGAAATACAAGCAAGGCGAGCCCGTCGGCGGCGTGAAGAAGATCGGGCCCGCGCGCGGCACGGGTACCACGGTGTTCTTCCGTCCCGACCCGCAGATCTTCCCGAAGACCGAGTTCGACGCCGCGATGATCCGCGAGCGCCTGGAGATCGCAAGCTATCTCCACAAGGGCGTCAAGATCTACTTCGAGAACGAAGCCGCGACCGGTGACGAGCCGAAGCGCGAGACGTTCCAGCACGACGAGGGCATTGCCGCGTATCTCGCGAAACTGCTCACGGATCGACGCACGAAGCCGGTGCACGATGCGGCGTTCGGCGTTGCGCGAGAGCACGAGGAGAGCGGCATGAAGCTCGACCTCGTCATGCAGTGGACCGAGTCCACCGACGAATACCTCAAGAGTTACGTCAACGGTATTCCGACGGCGTCAGGCGGCACGCACGAGAACGGCCTGCGCGCCGGGATCGGCAAGGCGATCCGCAATTTCATCGACACGCACAATCTCTCGCCGAAGGGCGTGACGCTCACGGCCGACGACATCCGCGAGGGCATCGTCGGCGTCCTCAGCATCTTCATCAAGGAGCCGCAGTTCCAGGGCCAGACGAAGGACCGGCTGAACAACCCTGAGATCACGGCGGTCGTGGACGCGGTGGCGAGGCCGGCGCTCGAGCACTGGCTGAATCACAACAAGTCGATTGCGGAATCGATCGTGGCGCGCATCATCCTGGCTGCCAGGGCCCGTGAGGCGAGCCGCGCGGCGCAGGCGGAAGTCGTGCGCAAGAGCGCGACGTCGTCTCGTTTGACGCTGCCCGGCAAGTTGAGCGATTGCACGGGATCCGGCCGCGAGGACAGCGAGCTGTTCATCGTCGAGGGCGACTCGGCCGGCGGGTCCGCGAAGCAAGGCCGCGATCGCGCGCGTCAGGCGATCCTGCCGTTGCGCGGCAAGGTGCTGAACACGGAAGGCGTGTCGGCCGCGAAGGTGCTGGAGAACAAAGAGTTGTCGGATCTCGTGACGGCGCTCGGCTGCGGCATCGGCAAGGGCTTCGAGATAGACCGCCTGAGGTACGGACGCATCATCATCCTCGCGGACGCCGACTCGGACGGCCACCACATCGCGACGCTCCTGATGACGTTCATCTACCGCCACATGCCGCAGCTCATTCGCGAGGGCAAGCTGTACCTGGCCCAGCCACCGCTCTATCGCATCGACATCGCGAAGGACACGCACTGGGCGCTCGACGACAAGCACAAGGACGACATTCTCAAGAAGGCCGGCGGCCGCGGGAAAGTCGAAATTACGAGGTTCAAGGGTCTCGGCGAGATGATGCCGAAGGTGTTGTGGGAGACGACGCTCAATCCGCGGACGCGGCGCCTGCTGCGCGTAGAGATTTCGGATCAGATCCTGACGGACCGCGTCATCAACGAGCTCATGGGTAAGGATCCGGGCGCGCGCTTCAAGTTCATCATGGAGCGCGCCGAGGAAGCCGAGGAGCTCGACGTTTAGCCGGGGCCCATGACTGAGCAAATTATCCTGGAGCTCGGGGAGAAGGTCTTTTCCTCGATCCAGACGAAAGACGTCGATTCGCTCGGGCGAATTCTCGCGGACGATTTCATCCAGCGGGGATCGGACGGCTTGGTCTCCGGACGGGATGAGTTTCTGAAAGGCATCAGCGCGATCCCCGTCGACATCGTGGCCGTACGAGGCGAGCATCTGAGAGTGGACGTCTACGGCGATGTGGCGGTGATGACAGGCATACAGCGCGCAGAGTGGCGGCAGGGAGATACCGCACACGGTGTAAGTTCCGTGGCCTTCACGGATGTGTTCGCCTTGCGCCAGGGCCGGTGGCTGATAGTTCTGGCGTACGGCGTGGAGTTGCCAGAATGAACAGCCTGCTGGATTCGAGATGGGCCGGCTGCTGTTGTGTCACTGTCATGTTCCCGGCAGTTAGACGCGGACGCGGATTTGGACGGCCACCACATCGCGACGCTCCTGATGACGTTCATCTACCGCCACATGCCGCAGCTCATTCGCGATGGCAAGCTGTACCTCGCAGCCGCCGCTCTATCGCATCGACATCGCGAAGGACACGCACTGGGCGCTCGACGACAAGCACAAGGACGACATTCTCGAGGAGGCCGGCGGCGGGAAGATTGAGATTACGAGGTTCAAGGGTCTCGGCGAGATGATGCCGAAGGTGCTGTGGGAGACGATCCGGGCGCGCGCTTCAAGTTCATCATGGAGCGCGCCGAGGAAGCCGAGGAGCTCGACGTCTAGCCGGTCTATGCGGCACGGGGAACGCGCGCGAAATCAGCGCCGCCGTGCTACCATCCCGCCAATCAGCACATTCGGCGAGTTCCATCACTGTCTCCTCAGGCAGCTCCCGCCACGGGGGCGGTGACAAATAGATTGGATTCTTTGCAGCAATCGGCGCGGGCGGCATCATCTCGATGAGGGGAGACCACCATGGCTTGTGGAATGCGGGTGACCGTCACGGTTACGCATTGGGGCGTGTGCTGGAAGTGGGGAGCCATCCCCTATCCGTGTAAGAAGACGAGCACAGTAACGCGCTACCAGTACGATTTCAGACCGTGGCGAACGCGGTTCAGTTGGTCTCCCTTCCGTCGCAGCTACGAGGGGTGTTGCGGCGGCGTGCTCTTCGCCTGGTCCTATTGGACCTGGTCGCCGTTCGGCACCGGCAACGGCCCGTGGGTCGACACCTTGTGGACCTACGTCTCCGAGGGAGAGATCGGCTCGACCGGCGAGTGTCCCTTCAAGGATTCAGTCGTCCTGCAGTGACTGGGCGTGGTGCAGGCAGCGGCGGAAACGAGCGTGTCGACGCGCGATTGACCCGCTGGTTCTTCCGGGCCGTCACGAGGGCGATGTAACGGCACCCATCCGACTCTGGACGCCTGGGAATCGGTGCGTCCACTCGGTCGGTCTCCTGGACATTCCAAACCGATTGCGATGACGAACATGCCGCACGGCAAAATCTGCTACCTCGAAATCCCAGCCAAGACAGCGGAAGCGTCCGCGGATTTCTACAGTTCTATCTTTGGATGGAAGGTTCGGCGGCGCGGTGACGGCGAGCTGGCGTTCGATGACCCGGGCGGCGTGAGCGGTACCTGGGTCAAGGAGGCGGATCGAACGCCTGACGAGCGGACTCGGGCCTACATCATGGTCGATGCGATTGCCGAGACACTCAAGCGCATCGAGGATGCAGGTGGGCGCGTCGTGGTGCCACGCAAGGAGATCGCGCCAGGCATGGGGGCATTCGCCATCTTCATAGATCCCGTCGGGAACGAATTCGGTCTCTACGAGGAACCGCGACGTTAGAAATCGCTGGGCGTGCTAGTCGGGCGTTCGCACTCCGAAGGCAATCATGGATAACCACCGGGTCTTCAAGATGTCATTTGCCAGCGTCTATCCGCACTACGTCAAGAAGGCGGAGAAGAAGGGGCGCAAGAAGAAGGAAGTGGACGAAGTCATCTGCTGGTTGACCGGTTACACCCCGCAGGCGCTGGCGGCGCAGATCAAGCAACGGAAGGACTTCGAGACGTTTTTTCGGCGAGGCACCGGCGCCGAATCCGAACGCCAGCAAGATCACCGGCACTATTTGCGGCGTTCGCATCCAGGAGATCGAGCATCCGCTGATGCGGAAGATCCGGTACCTGGACAAGCTGGTGGATGAGCTGGCCAAGGGCAGGCCCATGGAGAAGATCCTGCGCCAGTAGATCGAGCGGCGCCGTTGCAGTTGACGACTTCGGCGTTATTCTCTCGTGGACATCGAGCGCCGCGGTCGAGCTGTGGTCAGTAGATGCATTCGGTTACGCACTACCTTGACCAATGGAGCCTATGTATGCCACTTCCGAACTACGGCGTTCTGTGCGGCACGTTCAACCGCTTCGAAAAGGAGAATCCAAACAATTTCGGCCAGTGGTTTCACGGCTTCATCTACGTGAATACGCCAGTCGGCGTCTACCAGTGCGCGGTAGACGTCAACAGTCCCACGGGCCAGTTCGAGTACATGATGCTGGGCGGCCTCGATCCGGCGATGTTCACCAACATTTCTGCCCTGCCAGATGGCTACCACGAACTGGCGCGCACTCCGGCATCCGGAGCAATCGACTATGTCCGGAGCCCATTCGTCAAGCAGGCGACGGGATGTCTCACTGTGTTGCTCACCATCTGGAACAACTTCTTTGGCACCAACAAGAAAGTGTGGACGATCAACGCCGGCGATGACGCTCTGAACAAGCTGAACGACATGATCAGCACCAGTACGCGCATTTATGTGTTCGGCGCTCCGTACACATACGGCGGCAACGGTATCCACGACATCCACCTGAATCAGGGCGATCCGGTCGGCAGTCAGTGGTACCCAGCCAACGGAGTATGGCAGGACGGCTGCGTGATAGCCGCGAAACCTGGAGAGCCGAAGCTGTTCGGTTACTTCGGCAAGTTTGTCACCCAAACTCTGAACACCGACAACAACGGCAACCCGATCTGAGAGTACTGAACCGAGGAGACAAACGTTGAACACCCTGTTGTGGGTTCTGCAGATCCTCGCCGCGCTCATGTACGGAGCGTCCGGCGTCATGAAGGTCTTCATGTTCGACAAGATCAGCGGCGACGTCGCGTCGTTTGGCGCGTTGCCGCGCGACGCCTGGACGGCCCTCGGCATCCTCGAACTCGTCTGCGTGATCGGGCTGATCGTTCCATCGGCTATGCCCTGGAAGCCGTCACTGACAGTGGTAGCGGCGACGCTTCTGGCGATCGAAAGCCTCGTGTTCATTTGGGTGCACGTCCAGTACCGCGAAACCCC
Organism: Vicinamibacterales bacterium; assembly: GCA_035606665.1. Classification (GTDB taxonomy): domain Bacteria; phylum Acidobacteriota; class Vicinamibacteria; order Vicinamibacterales; family SCN-69-37; genus DASUGC01. The sequence goes on from DATNEY010000038.1 coordinate 50,349, forward strand.
GGCCATCATCATGAGCGCCGTGCTTGGACTCCTGATGGCGTTCGTCGCCTACGGCCGAATGGTCCTGAAGCCGATCGCCTGAAGAATGGGATAGAGAAGCCCGGCTATTGCAAGGTCGTGCTACCATCCGGCCGCTCATCCTCTCCGGGAATAGTTAGTCCAAAGCAGAGAACTTACAGGAGCCACATGGCTGTCAGCTGCTTCAGATTCAAGCCGGCGGACACCCGCTGGATTGGCATCGAGGTTTATGTCACGTACTCATGTGACGAGGCTCCGAAGGTCGAGCGCAAGAAGATAACCGGACTCAAGCAGATCTCCTTCATTGTCGGCTACGAATACGATGTCGATGCGTTCGTCCACAAGACGCGTCGAGTTCCATGTACGGCGGAAGCCGGGTGCAACCGGGCTGTGTTGTACGAATGTGACGTGAAGGTATTTGTTTCTGACACCATCGGCCTTGGGATCGGCGTGGGTAAGGTTGGAACTGGGACTTTGGGGTGGCCAACCGAATCGACCGAGGAGATGCTCACGCTCAAGACCGACTGCGTTTGTTGTGACGACGAGGGACCTAAGGAACTATCTGCTGACCATACGATCGCTATCAGCCAAGCGCCACCGTCGGCGATTTCCTGGTTTGTCGGATTTGGCGTCTTGGGAGCCGCAGTCACCGCGGCGGAACTGGGACTGGGCAGCTCGAGCGTGTTGCCAGTCGTCGCGCTTTACGGCGTGGCACTTGGAACCGCCTGTGCTGCTGTGGCTGCCGGCATCAGACTGGCGGCGTTTTTTCGCCGCCGACGTCGGGGACGCGATCGCGTTCCGGTCAACATGCGATAGAACCGCAATCGCTGTTTCGGCTTCCAGACCATGAACAACACCGAAGAAGCGATCAAACTCCTCGAGGAAATCCGCGACCTTCAGCGTGAGCAGCTCGCGGAGTATCGTCGCGTTACGTCGCAGTCCCTCGAGCTCCAGCAGCGTGCAGTGCAGCGGCAGCAGGACCTCGGCCGCCTCTACTCGCGCGTCGTCGGGCTGGGTGCCGGCCTTGCGCTCGTGCTGATCGGCTTGCTCGTGTATCTGCTGGTGCGCTGGTCGCATCGATTGTTCTGATCCGGTTGGGGCGGAGAAGCCTGTATGGACACCAGGATGACCTGCGCAAAATGCGGCTCGAGGATGATCGTTCCGCGAGCTCGGGTAATCGATCGCGGCGGCCATACGGAGCTCTTCGTCGAAGAGTCAGCCTCCATCTATCGGGCGTATCTGGAGTCGCAACGGACTCAGGATTAGACTGTCGGTCGGAAAGGATTTCCCATCATGAAGCCCCTCAGCGCTGTCATCGTCGGACTCCTGTTCATCGGCGCGACAGCGGTTCGTGCCGAATCTCAGTGCGGCCTGTTTTCGACTGACTCGAAGTGCCGGCCGGCTTCGCGACCAAGTGTCAAAGTCGACTTCTCGAAGGGAATGAAAACCGACGTTCCGGCCCAACAGCAGTCTCCCTGGGTGTCTATCAAGCCCGCACCAGTTACCGAGTCGCGACCTGCGATCGACTGCCACATGGTCCATCGCGTCGACCGGAATCCCGATCCACACATGATCGTGAAAGCACCGCCACCGGGCGTGACGCACGCCCTGCGCGTGATCAAGGTTCCGCCCTGCCCGATCAAGTAATGGAGACCTGCCATGGCGGGTTCGACTTCTATCGGCAGGCGACGAATAAGATCATCGGGATCTCAGACGAAGCGGCGAAGTACCTTCGGCGATTCTTCTGACACGATGAAGATCTGAACGGGCAGGACTCAGGAGCCGCACGGTCGATGATTCAAACGAAATCAGTCTGGAGCCCCATCGATCGCAAGAAAGACGGCATCAGGATCCTGGCAACACGATTCCGTGGTCGTGGCATGCCGACGAGCCGTTACAACGTCTGGATGCCGTCATTGGCGCCAAGTGAACGCATTCTTCGGGCCGGTCAGGCGGGCCGAATGACGTGGGCGCGATTTGTGCGGGAATACCGGCGCGAATTGTTCATGAACGGCCCGATCGACGCGCGCAGCAGGACCATCAAGAATCACGGTCAGAAGTTCACGCTTCGCCTCCTGAAGCAAATCGGGCGCCGCGGCCGCGTCACGCTCCTGTGTCACTGCGCGGAAGATCAACGCCAGTGCCACCGCCACGAACTTCGTCGTGTGATCCTTAGTGACCGCATCTAGACCTGGATGACCGCCAGCCTCCGCATCCGTCCTGTTGCCGCTACCGACGCGGACGCGTGGCTGTCGATGCGCGTCGCGCTCTGGCCGTACGAGGATTCCGTCGAGGGACACGCGCAGGAGATCGCCCGCTTTGTCGATGGCCGCCTCACGATGCCCCTGGCGGTGCTCGTCGCAGAGCTGAACGACACGCTCGTCGGATTCGTCGAGCTCTCCATTCGCAACTACGCCGAGGACTGCACCACCGACCGCGTCGCCTATCTCGAGGGCTGGTACGTCGTCCCGGAGCGCAGGCGGCGGGGCGTCGGCCGGGCGTTGATCGCGGCGTCCGAGGCCTGGGGGCGCGCGCAGGGTTGCACGGAGTTCGCGTCCGATGTCGTTCTCGACAACATGGACAGCGCGCGCGCTCATGCCGCGCTCGGCTTCACCGAAACCGTCCAGATTCGATGCTTCAGGAAGGCGCTGTGAAACCTGCCCGAGCGCGGCCACGGAACGGCTTCCTGGCGGCCTTCGCACTGCGCCGCTCGGTGCGTAGTCCTCGCATCGTGAGGACCGCGGACTACGGCCCCAGTGCAAACCGCCGCCGTTCTGCTAACCTGACCGCGCTATCCAACACGGGAGCCCGCCATGCCTGAGACCATCAGCCGTCGCAGTGTCTTGAAGACCGGAGCGGCAGCCGGAGCGCTCGCCGCGCTTGGTTGGCCGGACTGGCTGCTGCCGGCCCTCGCGCAGGGCGACGCGGTGGTGCCGTTCAGCGACATTCCGGCGACCTTCGCGACGAATCCGAGCGAGCTCGTCCGTGTTCTCGACATCCGGCGGATTGATCTCAATGCGCCCATAACGCCCAAGGACCAGTTCTTCACGCTCCAGCATTACGGGCAACCCACGATCGATCCGGCGGCCTGGCGCCTCGGCATCGACGGACTCGTCGACAAGCCGTTGTCACTCGGTCTCGATGAAATCAGAAAGATGGGAACCACCGAGCTTGTCGCGGGCTTCGAGTGTTCAGGGAACGGTCCGGGCCGCGTGAACGGCCTGGCCAGCAATGGCCGCTGGACCGGCGTGCCGCTCAGAACCGTGCTCGCTCGCGCCGGCGTCAAACCTGATGCGGACGAGGTCGTGTTCTTCGGCGCCGATCGCGGCGAGGAGGACGTGGACTTTCGTGGCCGCATGATCAAAGTCACGCAACAGTTCGGCCGCAGCCTCTCGGTGGCGGACGCGATCCGTCCTGAACCGTTTCTCGCGCACGCGCTCAACGGCGAGCCCCTCACGAAGAATCAGGGTTTCCCGATTCGCCTGATCGTTCCAGGCTGGTACGGCGTGGCGAACGTGAAATGGTTGTCGGAAATCCACGTGCAGCGCGGCCGGTACCTCGGCAAGTTTCAGGCGCGGTGGTATCGGACGCTCCGCGGCGAGACGATCAACGGCGAAGTGAAGTTCACCGAAGCTGAAATCAGCCGCCAGCAGCTGAAGTCCGTCGTCGCTCGCGTGACCCGCGGCGACGCCGCAAATCGGATCAACGTCCTTGGCTTTGTGCTGACCGACGGGACACCCGTGAAGTCCGTCGATGTGCGAGTCGACGATGGGCCGTGGCGTCCGGCGGTGCTGGATGCAACGAACACGCGGTTTTCCTGGAAGCTGTTCTCGTGCCGAGGCGTGGAGGCGACGCCTGGTGAACATACCGTCGTGTCGCGCGTCACCGATGCGAACGGGCGGGTTCAGCCGACCGCGACGGAGCTCGAGGCCAAACTCACGGCACTCGAGAACAACGCGCAGTGGCCGCGCAAGATTCAAATCTGAGCATGGCTGATCCGGTTGTTCCCGAGGTCGAATGCGACAGGCAGCACCCGGAGCTGCGGGTCGCGGATCTTCCGGCCGCGGTCGAGTTCTATACAAGGAAGTTGGGTTTTCAGATCGGTTTCACATGGGGCACGCCTCCCGAACTGGCCGGTGTGAATCTTGGCAACGTGCAGATCTTCCTGGAGGTTGGCACACCGGCACCTCAGGGATGCGCGCTCTACTTCGTGGTCGGCAATGCCGACGAGCTTTTCGAGTACCAGCGAGCAAATGGAGTCGAGATTCTTCTACCGCCCGGGGATCGCGTGTACGGGCTGCGCGACTATCGTGTCCGCGATTTGAACGGGTACGAACTGTCGTTCGGCCATCACATCTTCAATGACGGCCCCGCAGTGGAGATCGAGCGCGTCGATGTTCCCGTGCGTCTCGAGAAGCGACTGGCAGCGCTGCTCCAGGATCTGGCGGAGTTCAAGCACATGAGCGTCACGGGTTGTCTCGAAGAGACGCTCCTTCACACGCTCGAAGGCGTTGGCCCGCACACGAAAGCCGATCTCCGGCAGATCGAAAAGCTGAAGAAGAAACACGGGATCGACTACGACAGCCACGCGAGCTATCGCTTCGTGGAAAAAGGCCCGTCCCGCGGCTGAGATGCGAATCGTCGTTCCAGGTCTTGTCGTTGCAGCCGCGCTCGCGCTTGGCGGTCTGTTCGTGCTGGTGCGCCAATCGCGTACGAGACCCTCTTCCCTTCCACTTCCGGTCGCGGCCTTCCCCCTCGCTTTGCTGCTGCTCGTCGCGCCGGTGTTGCTCGTTGCGATCCAGACGATTCGTGACTTTCAGGCCATCGGCGTTTCCGGGCAGGCGACTTTCAACACGGCGGCCGGCGTGGCGATGTCGATGGTTCGTCCTGCCTGGGCGGGTTGCTTTGGGTTTGTCGTCATTCTGGCCGTGGCGAATGTCCTCGACTGGTTCGGTATGAGCGAAGTTGATCCAGCCGAGGCGGGTCAGGCCGTCCCCAAACCGTGGGCGCCGTGGATCGCGACCTTCACGACCAGCCTTCTCGTGCCGGCTGCTTCGCTCGTCTACTTCGCCAGGAACACCGCGGGACTCATGATGGAAATCGCAGCGGTGATGAAGGTGGCCGTCCCGGGCATGACGATTGCCGGTCTCAGCGTTGACCGGGTGAGTCAGATGATGGCGAATCGATTGGTCCTGGCCACGCTCGGAGGCGGGTCGATCGTGGTCGTCGTGCTGGGCGCCTCGGTGGCCGCCGTCGCCGCGCATCGATTCGGATCGTCCTCGGTGGCGATGACCCGCGTCTCTCGCGTGGTTACGATCGTCGGCGGCATCGTTGGTATCTGGTTGCTCGTTCTGCTCACGATCGACATCCGATCGATCGCCAGGGCCGCCGCGGCATCGGTGAGCCTGTGACGCGCTACTTCAGCAGTGCTGCCAGCTTGTCCTTCACGGCCTCGCCCCAGATCTCATAGCCGTAAGCCATCGGATGCAGGTTGTCCGGACGGAATGCATTCGGCAGGAAGACGCCCTTCTCATCCAGGAACTTCGCGCCGATGTCCATGAAGAACACGTGCCGGCCATCGTCCAGCTTCGCGATGATGCGGTTGATCTCCGCGATCTTGTCGCGCACGGGATCACCGGGCACGTTCCGCGGGAAAATCGCCAGCAACAGGATCTTCGCAGCCGGGAAGTCTTTCCGCATCTCGAGCACGATCGCGCCGATGCCCTCGGCGATTTCAGGAGCCGTGTGGCCGCCGGTATTGTTCGTGCCGATCATCAGCATCACGGCTTTCGGCTGGAAGCCCTGACCCTCGCCATTCTTGAGGCCCCATAGCACGCCCTGGGTGGTGTCGCCCGCCACCGCGAAGTTCGCGGTCCTGATGTTCCCGAAGTACTTCTCGAACACGCGCTTGTTGTCGTCGTTCTGCACCCACCAGTCGGTGATCGAGTCGCCATGAAGCAGCAGATCGATGCCGCCCTTCCGCGCGGCCTCGACGAAGCCCTCATGCCGCGGGCCCATCCGCTGCGGTGTCTGTGTGAACGTCGCCGCCGTGTTGAGACGAGGCGGCTGCAGCGTGAAGAGCGACTCGTACTTCTTCAGGAGCGCCTTCGCATTCGATTTGTCGGCGTCGATCAGGCGGTGGATGGCTTCGTTGAGCCGTGCGAGCTCCTCCGGCGCGGGACGCAGCATTGCCACTTCCGGTGGTACCGGCGCCGAGGGGCCGATCACGACGGGCGCGAGACCGCGACCCGTCTGGCCTCGCCCGGCCGCGGGCGTCTGCGGCGCCCCTGCTTGAGCGGCCCCCGCCTGCGTGGCGCCGGCCCCCTGGGCGTGGGTTTCCACGAGTCCGATTGCCGCAACGCTCACGCTCAGGAATAACGCCAGGAAATGTCGGCTGGGCATGGGGCAGAATCTAACACGCCTCGGAACGGCCGAACACGATGAATGCAGCCTGGCACACGCGCAATCCGATGCCCAAGAACGCATCAATCGCGCAGCGAGTGAAGTGGCACACGGCGCACGCGAAGGCGTGCGCGTGCCGCCCAATCCCCGCATCCCTCTCGGCGCACATGAAGAGGTCGGGCTACTCCGGTACGCCGCTTGCTGCCAAGCTCGGGTTCAAGGCCGGGCAGACGGCCCTGATCCTCGGCGAGCCCGTCAACTACGCGTCACTCGTGGGGCCGGCGCTGCGCGATCTCAAACGCGCCAAGTCACCCGGGCCCAGCGTCGATGTCGTGCACATCTTTACCGCGCAGCGCTCCCGGCTGGCCAGCGCCCTTCTCGATTTCCGGCGCATCCTCGGCCCGGCGGCAGTCATCTGGGTCTCGTGGCCGAAGAAGGCGTCAGGCGTGCGGACGGACATCACCGAAGACACCATTCGCGACGTGGCGCTGCCAATCGGGTTCGTGGATGTCAAGGTCTGTGCGGTGGATGACATCTGGTCGGGCCTCAAACTCGTATTGAGAAAAGAACTTCGCTAGCGCCGGAGGCCGCTCATGAAGCCGAGACTTGTCCCGCTCCTTGTCATCGTCACTGTAGCCGCCGCGGCTACAGCCGCGATCGTCGCCAGGCAGTCTCGTGGCCCGGCCGACCTCGCGAACGCGCCTGTCGCGCCCGGGGCGATTCGCGTCGCGTACGGAACGGATCCACTGCAGTTCGGGGAACTCCGTCTCCCGGCGGGGAAGGGTCCATACCCCCTGGCAATCGTGATTCACGGCGGTTGCTGGGTCTCGGAACTTGGCAAGATGGATCCCCGCGCGGTCGCAATCGACAACATGCGGCCCATGGCTGCCGCGCTCACCGAGGCCGGCGTCGCAACGTGGAACATCGAGTACCGCCGCGTCGGCAACGCCGGCGGAGGGTGGCCAGGGACGTTTCGTGACGTGGCCGCGGGCGCCGACATGGTGCGCGCGCTCGCGCGCGATCATGCGCTCGATCTGAAGCGCGTCATCACGATCGGGCACTCGGCCGGCGGCCACTTCGCGCTCTGGCTCGCCGCGCGGCCTCGCATTGCCGCCTCGAGTGAGTTGTACAAGAAGGATCCGCTGCCGCTGGCCGGCGCCATCAACCTCGACGGTCCTGGAGATCTGCGCGCGATGCGTGAAGCGCAGGAACAAATCTGCGGCCGCGGTGTCATCGACGAATTGATGGGCGGCGCGCCGGAGACTCAACCGGATCGCTATCGCGCGGCATCACCGGCCGACCTCATTCCCCTTGGCGTGGCCACCGAGTCCCTCACCGGAAGGGCGTTCGGCGCGCAAAACGCGGCCTATGAAGCTGCCGCCAGGGCGAAGGGCGATCGCGCCGGGGCGATCGCCATCCCCACGGCGACGCACTTCGTGTTCATCGATCCGCAGTCGACGGTGTGGCCGCAGGTTGCCGCGACAGTGAAGCGTCTTCTGGGGATGGCGCCTTGACGATCGCGGCCGCCACCGCGACGACGCCGATCGCGACCGCGAGCACCCTGAACATTCCCGCGTAACTGCCCGTGAGCTCCACCGAGCGCGCGAGCAGCCACGGTCCGATCGCGGAGGCGAGCACCGTCGCGGCTTGCGCCGCGCCCTGAATCTGTCCGAGGTACCGCCGGCCGAACACCCGTGACCAGATGCTGAAGAAGAGCACCATCACGAGTCCGCCGCCGAGACCCATCGCCGTGGCCCACGCCATCACGCCCGCCATCGACGTGATGTGCGGCAGCGCGGCCACGCCGGCGCCAAGCACGCAGAGCGCGGCCGCCATCAGGCTGCTCAGTGCAACGCGCGCCGCGAGCCATCCGCCGAGGAAGTTGCCGGCGAGCGCCGTCATCGCCGTCACGACCAGCGTCTGGTAGTAGACGTCGTGATTGAAGCCGCGCTCGGCCAGGATCGATTCATTGAACAGGCCGACGCCTGAAGCGACGAGACCGTAGAGGGCCGCGCCCGCCGCGAACACCCAGAACGCGGGCGTGCCGAGCGCCTCGAGCAGCGTGAATCCCTCCAGCGTCCCAGTCGCCTGCGGGGCGGCCTGCCCGGCTTCCGCGCCGCCATCCGCCAGAAGACCCATCGATTCCGGACCGCGCCGAACGACGAGCCAGGCGATTGGAGCGAGCGCCACGATGAGCGCGATGGCGATCGACATCCACGCGCGACGCCAACCCCAGCTCTGCACGAGCGATCCCACGACTGGGAACGCGATCATGAAACCCATCGACAGCGTGAGGCTGTAGACCGCCATCGCCGTGTCGATCCGCCGCTTGAACCAGTGGCCGACCATCGCGATGCTCACCACCGAGAGCGCGCCCTGGCCGATCGCGCGCGTGAGCGCGAGTGCGATCGCCAGATCGACCAGGCCGGACACACGGCTCATTGCGGCGACCACGACGCCGAGCGCCACGACTACGACTGTGAGCACGGCCCGCGCGCCGAATCGATCGACGAGCCGGCCGATCCCGAACGCGCCGATCGCGCCCGCGAGCGTCGCCCAGAAGTTGACGGTGGCGTACGTAACCCGATCGATCTCGAGATCGCTGAGCAGCGGCTCGGTGATGAGACCCAGTCCCTGCGTCCGGCCCGGCAGCGTGCCGACCATCGCCGCCGCGGCGGCAATGACAATCCACCAGCCGTAGTACGGCCGGGCGGTCCTTTGCGTCACGCCACGAACCACGGGCTGAGCCCAGGCGTCCAATCGGTCATGATTCACATCATAAGATCCGGGCTATCCGCCGCGGCTCTTGATCCGATACTGGAAGGGATGGCACCTCTTCTCCTTGCCCTGCTGATCGGCGCCGGCGTCCCGGCGCAACAGAAGCCGGCGTTCGCCGGCACCTGGATCATTCAGCCTCCGAACAAAGCGGCCGGCACCGAGCGGGTGATCAAGCAGGGCGCCGGCACCATCAGTATTACTACTTCCGGCAGGACGACGACTTACCAGCTCGACGGCGTCGAACGTCGCGAGGCGAGGGCAGCGCGCGGCGGTGACGTCGTATTCCTTACGAAGGCCGCATGGGTGGGGAACACGGTGGTCGTCACCGTTTCGACGGCGTACCCCAACAACATGAAGACCCTTGAGAAAGAGATCTGGTCCATCGACAGCGCGGGCCAGTGGATCGTCGACTTCACCGAAACCGCGGAGGGCCAGCCGCCGCGCACGATGAAGATCGTCCATAAGAAGAAGAGCTGACCGTCCCGCCGGATGCGCGACTACTGGATCCCAATGGTGGTGTTCGGCGCATTGACGATGGGCGAAGCCTACGTCGCGCCGGAATGGTTTCCCGCGGCCTACATTGCCAAGGCCGTGATCGTAACGACAACGTTGTTGGTGTTCCGTTCGCCGCTGTCGGATATCAGCTTCAACCCGCGCGTCGTTTTGCCCTCAATTGTGATCGGCCTCGTGGTGTTCGTGGTCTGGGTGGGGCTCGACCGGATCATCGACTACCCGCGGCTCGGCAGCCGCACGAGCTTCAATCCCCAGCAATTGCACGGATCTGCATGGTGGCCGTCATTCCTGGCTGCCAGACTCTACGGTCTCGTACTCATGGTCCCGGTGATGGAAGAGATCTTCTGGCGCTCCTTCCTCCTGCGCTACCTGACCCGGGTTGATTTCACGGCGATCCCCGTCGGCACGTTCTCTGCAATGGCACTGTGGGTGATGGTCGCGGCCTCTGCGGCCGCCCATCCGGAATGGCTGGCGGCCGTCGTGGCAAGCCTGGCCTATGCGTTGTGGCTGAGGCGGAGCCGCAGTCTGTTCGGCGCAATCGTCGCGCACGCGGCGACGAACGCCGCGCTCGGCGGCTACGTGCTCGCGACCGGCGAGTGGCACTACTGGTAAAGCGAGGAGATTTCAATGGCAGGTTCAGGCGCACCCGGCAATCGACGGCAGTGCCCCGAGTGCCGCGTCACGCTGACGCGGTACGAATGGTCGAAGCTGTGGTGGATGTCGTCCGTCATGAGCGGGCGTCTGGTGCAGCCGTGCAGCGAATGCGGCGCGGCGCTGCGGATGTCCGCGATGGTGCTGCTCTCCACACTGTCCGCGCTCGGCCTCATCGCCGTCGCGGGCATCTACGTGTTCAATCCCATCACGCCGCTGCTCGCGATCGCGCTCGTGCTGCTCGGTCTGATGTTGTTCTCGATGATGACAACGCGTCTGGAAATGGTGCCGTCAACGCGCCGTGGCGTTCCGGCCGACGTAGCTCCGCCATCCAGACAGGAAGCGCCCCGAGTCTAGAAATCGGCGCTATGCTGCTCTTGTGTCACGAGCAGCCCTCATAGTCCTCTGCACAATACTGCTCCTGGGCCCGGCCGCCGTCGCTGACGTCGGCCAGGTACCCGGCGGGCAGGCGTCTCAGACCCCGGCACAACCGCCTAAATCAACGGCCCTGATCGTCGGCCGCGTCATCGACGGATCGACTGGGCAGCCGATCCCCGAGGCAGTCGTCACGCTGACGCCGCCAGGCGGCCGCGGTGCCCGCGGCGCGATGCCCGGCAGCGGCGCATCCCCGGAAATGCAGCAGGCGATGGAAGCCGCGATCGCAGCGGCTGCCGCTGCGGCGGGACGCGGCGGATCCGGTCAAACGCGCGTGATGACGGGCGCCGACGGGCGTTTTGTTTTTCACAGCCTTCCGCCCGGACAGTTTCAGCTCGCAGCGACACTGACGGGCTATACCTCGAACCTCTCAGTCAGTATTTCGCCCGCGCTCGCCGGCCTGATGGGCGGCGTCTCCGCGCAGCAATCCTCGACTTCACTGCCGCTCAAGGAAGGCGAGTTCGCGACAGGCGTCACGCTGCGTCTATGGAAGTTCGGCGTGATCACCGGCACCGTCCTCGACGACGCAGGCGAGCCGGCGATCGGCCTCATGGTGCAGGTCGCGCGCAAGGTGATGACGGCGGGCCGCGTGCGGTACGTGCCGGCGTGGACGGCGCGCACGGACGATCGCGGTGCGTACCGGATCTCATCGATCGTTCCCGGCGACTACCTCGTGGTCGTGCCGCAGGCGCAAGTCTCGATGCCGACGGCAATCATGAGCGGCATCATCGACGCCGTGACCGGTGGCGGCGGACCAAATCCGACGGCGGGTCTCGCGCTCATGGATCTGATGAGCTCGGGCGTGATGCCGACGGATGCAATGTCGAGCGGCGTACGCATCGGCGATTTCATGGTGGCGTCGAGCGGATCCGTGCCGCTGGTCGGACCCGGCGGCCGGCTGATGGCGTATCAGACGACGTTTTATCCGGGCGCAGCGGCGCCGTCGCAGGCGTCGCCCGTGACCCTCAAGTCAGGCGAGGAGCGCACCGACGTCAACTTCCAGCTGCGGCTGATTCCGACGGCACGCGTGAGTGGCACCGCCATCGGGCCCGAGGGCCCAATCGCCAACCTGGGCGTCCGTCTGGTCGTTCCCGGTGACGGCGTCGTGAGCGAGTCCGAGTTCGATGTCGCGACGGCGATCACGAAGGCCGACGGAACGTTTTCATTCTTCGGCGTGCCGCCCGGCCAGTTTCTGCTCAAAGCCCAGAAGCAACCTCGTCCCGAGATTCCGGCCTCGGCGCTTGCCGGCAACCCGGCGGCGATGTCGATGTTCGGCGGCGGCGTACCGGCCGGATCGAAAATCACGATGTTCGCCTCCACGCCAATCAGCGTGGCGAGCGCGGACATCGATGCCCTGACGCTGTCGCTCACGCCCGGATACAAAGTGAGCGGCCGTGTTGAGTTCGAAAGCGCGACCGGGCGGCCTGCACCAGTAGCCGCGCAGATACAGAGCGTGGCAGTCGGGCTCCTGCCCGTGGATGGCCGGATGCCGAACCTCATGGCGATGGCGACGCCGGATCGCGCGAACCAGCAGGGCGAGTTCCAGACGAAGGGCTACGAGAGCGGCAAGTACTTCCTGCAGCTCAACCCGGTCGGCATGTGGCAGGTGAAATCCGCGATGATCGGCGGCCGCGACATTCTCGATGCGCCGCTCGAAATCCGCGATGCCGACGCCTCGAGTGTCGTCGTGACCTACACCGACAAACTGGGGCAGATCACCGGCACCGTGAGGGCGCCCGGTGAAACCGATCTCTCCGAGACCGCGATCGTGATGCTTCCGGCGGACTATCGCACGTGGATCAACAACGGGATGAATCCGCGGCGGTCACGCACCGTACGGGCGACGAGACCCGGCGCGTTCACAATTGCCGCTGTTCCCGCGGGCGACTATCTTCTCGTCGCGCTCGATCGATCGGCGCCGGCCGACCTGCAGGATCCGGCGAACGTCGAAGCGCTGGCCCGCATCGGGACGAGAGTGACCGTTGCGGCGGACCCGGTCACCGCGAATCTCGACAAGACGAAAGTGGGGCGGTGATGGCGAGGGGCACCGCGAGATTCTTCAAAGCCCTGGTCGTCGCCAGCCTTTTCTGTGGCGTGTCGACCGCCTCCGTGCTCTCTGTGTCCCAGCAGGGCACGGCGCGAGACACACGCGCGACCGCAACTCAACCGAAGGGCACATCCGAGCTGACCGTCGTCGTTTCCACCGATGAACAGAACAGCCGGCCGCTCCGCCGCGTCAGCGTCTCGATTCAGGCAGGTGAACTGGATATTCCCAACATCGGCGTCACCGATGACGATGGCCGCGTGGTGTTCAGGAATCTCGCTCCCGGCAACTATCTTCTGACGGCCTCGCGCGCCGGCTACGTGCGCACGTTCTACGGTTCGAAGCTTCCGGGCCGGGGACCGGGCATCGCGGTGGCCGTGCTCGACGGGCAGAAGGCAGTGAGCGTCGGGATTCGGATGCTACGCGGAAGTGTTCTCACCGGCACGGTGCGTACATCAAGCGGCCGCCCGGCTCAGAACCAGCAGGTGCAAGCCGTCATGGTGAAGTCCGGCGGCGGCGATCGCCGCGCCGTGAATATCGAGGGCGGGCTCGGCGGCGCTTCGACGGACGATCGCGGTGTCTTTCGAATCTTCGGCCTCGCGCCCGGCGACTACATCGTCAATGTGCCGACGACCGTGTTCGGATCCGAGGAACTGCGTCCGGTGACGACTGGCGAGCTCAGCTGGGCGGATTCGGTGGTGGCGGGCGGGGCGACTGCCGCGCCTCCTTCAGGAGTGCCGCCGGCTCCAGCGGGCGCACCATCTCTCGCGTACGCGCCGGTCTACTTCCCTGGGACGACTGTCGTCAGCGACGCTGCCGTGATCACGCTCGGACCGAACGAAGAGCGGGCAGGAGTCGACTTCACGCTGCAGATGGTGCCGACCGCACAGATCTCCGGTCGCGTTCTTGACGCCGAGGGCAGACCGCAGACCGGCGTTCCTGTCTCGCTGCGGCCGCTTCGCACGGACGGCCTTGACCTGTTTTCCTCAATCTTCAATGCCTCCGCGCGCACCGGCGCCGATGGAACGTTCACACTGCGCGGCGTGAAGCCCGGCGCGTACACGATGTCCGCGCGCGCGACGCCGCGCACGGGAAATGAAACTCCGGCGCCGCCGGCAGGCGGCGCCGCGAACCCTGCAGCCATGATGCAGGCGGAGATGGCGGCGATGATGGGTGGCGGACAGGGCACGCACTGGGCGCAGGAAGAGATTTCCGTTCAGGGCCGCGATCTTTCCGATTTCATCCTCACGCTTCGTCCCGGCATGACCGTGAGCGGCAAGGTTGTCTACGAGGCAACAACGAAGACGCCGCCGACCGACTACACGCGGGCTGGGCTGATGTTGATGCCGGCGCCGACCGGGACGAGTGTCAACGATGTGATCGGCAGCATGATCGGTGGCGGCGGTGCCACGATGCCACTGAAGATTGAGGCGGACGGTCGATTCACCGTCAGCGGCGTTCCTCCCGGTCGCTATCGCATCAACATGCCGCTCGCCCTGGCTACGCTGGCCGGCGCGCCCTCGATTGCAGCCTTTAGCGGCGGGTGGACGCTGAAGGGCGTCATGTTCAACGGCCGCGACATCGCGGATTCACCGATCGACATGAAAGCCGGCGTCGATGCCGCCAACGTCGTGGTCACATTCACCGATCAGCCGGCCGAACTTTCGGGCACGGTGATGGACGGCGCGGGTCGCGCGACCGCGGATTTCCCGATCATCGTCTTCTCAACCGATCGTTCCTACTGGAGCATCGGGTCCCGCCGTGTGCAGACCGCGCGGCCGTCGAGCGACGGCAAGTACCGCATCGTCGGTTTGCCAGCGGGCGAGTACTTCGTCTGCGCGGTGACGGCCGTCGATCGAGCCGAGGTCTATGACCCGGCGTTCCTGAGCCAGCTCACGGGCGTCGCATTCAAGATCACCATCAAGGATGGCGAAAAGCGGGTGCAGGACCTGAAGCTCGGTGGAGGATTGCAGCACTAGGAATTCGCACCCGGCGAAGTCATGAAGACTACTCCGACCCTGCAACTGGTTGCTGCACTGGTCGCCGTACTGGCCGGAACCACCGGCGTCATCGGCGTTCAACAGGCACCCCCGGTGCAAGGCGCCGAGCCTGATATTCCTGTCCTCGCGCGATTCGATCGGAACGGTGACAAGCGTCTCGACTACGCAGAACGTACGGCAGCTCGCGAATATCTCTCAGCGCATCCGGAGCTCCGACGTCCGGTGAGAGTAGGGGCACGAAGCACGCGAGCAGGCACGCCTGGCGCGAAGTTGTCGCAGAAGGACGTGAAGACGTATCCGGCGACGGTCCCTTTGTACGATGCCGGAACCCTTCGAACCATTTTTCTTGAATTCGAGCACGCGGACTGGGAACAGGAACTGGCGGCGTTCTACCACACGGACGTGGAAGTTCACGCCACGCTCGTCGTCGACGGCAAGAGCTATCGCGACGTGGGCGTAGGTTTTCGCGGCAACAACTCTTTCACCGCCGTGCCAGAGGGCTTGAAACGTCCTCTATCGCTCGCCATTGATTCGGTCCACGACCAGTCGCTGCTCGGGCACCGTTCGTTGAATCTGCTCAACGCCAACCAGGACCCGACGTTTCTTCGTTCGGTCCTGTTTCTGGACGTGGCGCGCGACTACATTCCCGCGGTCAAGGCGAATTTCGCGCGTGTCGTCATCAACGGCGAGAGCTGGGGCGTTTACGTCAACCAGCAGACGTTCAGCAGGGAATTCCTGCAGGAGAATTTCAAGACCGCCGGTGGCACGCGCTGGAAGTCTCCGAACAACTCGACTGGGGGAGGGTTTTCTTATCTCGACGAAGAAATCGGGTCTTATCGTCGCTGGTACGAGATCAAGGGCGCTGACAATCCTGCGGCGTGGCGAGCGCTGGTTCGGGCCACCAGGATTCTGAAGGATACGCCGGTCGATCAACTCCAGGCCGCGCTTCCGGCAGTCATGGATGTCGACGAGGTGCTTCGGTATCTCGCGCTCGATGTGGCCCTCGTCAACAACGACGGCTACTGGCGTGACGGCAGCGACTTCAACCTGTACCTCAACGAAAAAGGACGATTCCTGGTGACCCTGCACGACGCCAACGAGGGGTTCAGAACCGGTGGCCGTGCCGGCGGCGCTGCGCAGCCTGAGCCGTTGACGACGCTCGATGATCCGAACAAGGCGCTTCGACAGAAGCTGCTCGCGGTTCCGGACTGGCGCCGGAAGTACCTCCTATACATCGGTGACATCGCCGAGAAGTGGTTGGACTGGAACCGTCTGGGACCCCTCGTCGCGAAGTACGAGAGGCTGATTGGCGACGACGTGGCCAGGGACACGCGGAAGCTCGACGCAACCGAAGCATTTGCCGCCGGGATTCACGGTCCGGCGGATGGGACGCCGCCCCCGGCATCCACGCTCAGAGGCTTTGCCGACCAGCGGCGAGCGGCGCTCCTGTCCCATCCCGACATCGTCAAGGCCAGGCAGAAGTAAACAAGATATAGCAGTTGCTATATGTACTAGCACTTGCTATAGATCGCGTCGTGCCCGCGCCCCTCGGCTGGCTCCTGCTGATTCATCAACTGCCCCCGCGCCCGCTCTACCTGCGCGCGCAGGTCAGGCGCCGCCTGGCCCAGGTGGGTGCGTTGCCGCTCAAGAACTCCGTCTACGTGCTTCCGGACACGGCTGACTGTCTCGAGGACTTCCAATGGATCGCCCAGGAAGCAGCGGCCGGCGGTGGTGAAGCCTCCGTCTGCCGCGCCGAGTTCGTTGCCGGCTCGGTCGCGACGGAACTGCGATCGGGTTTTCGCGACGCGGCGGCGGGCCGGCTGGCGCCAATCAAGGCCGCGCTCACGAAGCACCTGACGGAGCTGCGCCGTCGAAAAGCAGGGACATCCGCCGCAGCCGCAACGATCCGCCTCCAGCGGATGGCGGAAGAGGCCATGCGCCTCGATTTCTTTCAATCGGACGAGGGGAAGGAAGTGCGGACTCTCATGAGCGCGATCAGAAAACTGCTTCAACCGCCGGCGAAGGCCGGTACGCGTGATTTGTCAGGCCGCGATCTCAAGGGCCGTGTCTGGGTCACCCGTCGCGATCCGCACATAGACCGGCTTGCAACGGCGTGGTTGATCCGGAGATTCGTCGATCCCGCGGCGAGGTTTCGTTTCGTCGATGCGGCGGGCGGACCGGTACGTGCCGGCGAGAAATCCTTCGACATGATCGGCGCCGACTTCTCGCACGAGGGCGATCGCTGCTCGTTCGAGACGATGCGCGCCCGGCTCAATCTCAAAGAGCCCGCGCTGGGCCACCTCGCTGAGATTGTTCACGACCTCGATCTCAAAGACAGCAAGTTCGGCCGCCCGGACGCCGCCGGAGTGCAGCGTCTGGTCGACGGTCTGTCTGCCGCCCACGCGGATTCAAACGCGCGCGTGACCGCGGCCCTGCCGATCTTCGACACGCTGTTTGCTTCCTTCGGCGGCGGGTTGCCAGGAGCCGCGTCGTCCCGCAAGGCCCGGTGATGGACGACGAGACCATTGTCCTCGGCGCGCGTGATGTTGCGCGATTCCTGCCGATTCGCGAGTGCATCGACGCGACTGCGGGAACGCTCCGTGCCCACGAAGCGGGAAAGAGTCGAGGGCCAGCCTCGAGCGGCTTTGCGCTCCCCGGCGGGAGCTTCCACGCAAAGCTGGCAGCAATTGAAGACAACGGGCGGGTCTTCGTGGCGGTGAAGGCCAACGTGAACCTGCCGGGCAATCCGCTGCGGCATGGCCGTCCAACGATTCAGGGAGCGCTCATCCTGCTGGATGGTGACAACGGCCGGCCGTTGGCAATCATGGATGCGATCACGCTGACCAGCCTTCGCACAGCGGCGGTCGCCGCGCTTGCCGCGGAACATCTCGCGTTGCCCGATTCACGGACCGTCACCATCGTCGGCTGCGGTGAGCAGGGCCAGGCGCAATTGCGCGCGATGGCTGCCGTGCGGCCGCTCCGCGCTGGATTCGCCGTCGACCTGGATTCAGCCAAGGCTGCGGCATTCGCCGGCCGCATGTCCGGTGAACTGGGATGGCGCGTCCAGGCGTCGATCGACCTGTCGGCCGCCGTTGCGGCAAGTGACATCTGCGTCACATGCACGACGTCAGCGTCGCCACTACTCTTCGCCGAGCATCTTCATCCAGGATTGTTCGTGGCTGCCGTGGGCGCCGACAATCCAGCCAAGCAGGAAGTCGATTACGGCGCGCTTGTATTGAGCAGGGTCGTGGTCGATTCACTCGCTGCCTGCGCGGCCGGAGGCGATCTTCATCACGCCATCAAAGCCAACGTGATGACCGAGAAGGACGTCCACGGTGAACTGTCGGCGATCGTTGCCGGGCGACGGTCGGGTAGAACCGGCATCGACGAGGTGTTCATATTCGATTCGACGGGGACGGCCCTTCAGGACGTAGCCGCCGCTGTCCTCGTCTATCAGCGTGCGACTGACGCCGCTGCGGGTGTGCGTGTGCTCCTGGACGATCGGCACGCTGCGGTCGCGGAGATTCGGGCTCAATGAACGAGCTCGCCTGGTACTTCTTGAAGCTTGGATCGCTCGGGTTCGGCGGGCCGGCGGCGCTCGTCGGCTACATGCGACGCGACCTCGTCGAGAATAGAAAGTTGATCGACGAGTCCACCTACAACCTGTCGATTGCGCTTGCGCAGATCATGCCCGGTCCGCTCGCCGCACAGACGGCCATGGCGATCGGGTTTTTCAAGGGCGGCATCGCGGGCGCGACGGTGGTCGGGTTGGCGTTCGTTGTCCCTTCGTTCCTGATGGTACTGGCCCTGAGCGCGCTGTACGTAGCCTTCGGCGGCATGCCGTGGATGCAGTCGGTGTTCTATGGCATCGGCGCCGTCATCATCGCGATCATCGCCGTCGCCGCGTATCGACTGGCGCGTGGCACAAACAAACGCGATCCCCTCATGTGGTCGGTGTTCACCGTCATGCTGGTGGCGACGGCGTGGACCGGTACCGAGCTCGCGGCCCTGTTTCTCGTTGCTGGTCTTGTCGTACTGTTCGCGCGCGCCTGGCCCGGCGCGCGGCAGGCCGGCCTGCTGGCCGTTGCCGGCATCTCGGTGGTCGCACTGATTCTTGTTCTCGAACGCGCGCTCTCGACCTCGACAGCTTCCGGCGACCAGCATGTTCTGCTGCAGGTCCTCCTGTTCTTCACCAAGGCCGGGTCGTTCGTCTTTGGAAGCGGGCTGGCCATCGTTCCATTTCTCCAGCAAGGTGTGGTGCACGACCTCAGGTGGCTCACCGAACACCAGTTTCTTGACGCCGTTGCGGTTGCGCTAATCACGCCGGGTCCCGTCGTCATCACGGTCGCGTTCATCGGCTACCTTGTGGCGGGTGTCGCGGGCGCCTCCCTCGCGGCCATCGGGATTTTTCTGCCGGTCTACTTCTTCACGATCGTGCCCGCGCCCTGGTTCCGTCGCCACAAGGACAATCCGCAACTGCGAGCGTTCGCGGCAGGCGCGACGGCCGCGGCGAGCGGCGCCATCACCGGTGCGGTGGTAGTACTAGGACGAGGCGCGATCTCGGATCTTCCGACAGCCTTCATCGCGCTGACCGGTCTGGCTCTGCTCGTGCGGTTTCGTGTTCCGGAGCAACTGTTGGTGCTCGGCGCGGGCCTCGCGGGGCTCGCGTTGTCTACGCAGTGATGAATGATGAGGACGTCCATGATTTCCAGGATTTGCATCGCCGCATTGATTCTGTCCGTAAGCGCTTCCCTGACCTGGCGTGTCGCCGCACAGCAGCCGAATCCGCGCCAGCAGCCCGGCGCGACCATTACTCTGTACGCACCCGACCAGCACGATCTGTACGACGGCCATTTCGTCTTGTCCGCGAATCGGATCTACATGGCCGGCGGCCTGAACGATCCGGCCGGTTGGGATCACATGGACAACGACGCGAAAAACGTCAAGCCGGTGTCCGGCACGGCTGAGATCGACGTGAACGATCTCACCAACACCGGCAGGTTCGAGGCGAGGCTGAGGATTCCGGAAGGAAACCTCGTGCTCGCAATCGACAAGTTCAACGAGTTCAATCCCTGTCAGAACGGCGGCATCGTCGCATTCCTGCACGAGCACGGCACGGACTCGGGCTGTGGTGACAACAACTGGCCCAAGACCTTCGTGTTTCTCGCAGGCTGGGGTTTCGGCCACGCGATCCTCAACGGCAAACCGCTCTACGAGAACTACGAAATGCATTTCATGGTCACGCAGGGCATTCGAGACCGGAAGACTCTCCGCGTGAACTATCCGATGGCCGGCAAGAAACTACCGGCGGGTGAAGTGAACCCGGCGGCGCAGCAGATCGACTTCTACATCCGCAGTCCGCAGCAGAATCCGAAGAACAAACCCGGCCGGGAGGTGTTCGCGCACTTCTTCGGCATGGAGATCACCTGGAAGTAGCCATCTCCAGTCCCGCAAGGCGTATATTCAGCGGCCATGCCAACCCCAATTCCGATGCGCATCGGCGTCGTTGCGATTGTCCTGATCTCAACCGGCTACGCGGGATCTGCGGTTCAGTTGCCCAGGCCGAGAATGGCGCCGTCGTCAGCACCGACGTTGTGACGTTCGATGCAGATGGGAATCAGATCAAGGCAGTCGGGTCAGGCAAGAGCGGCTCCTACACGTCGACGACCACGATTAATTCAACAATGAAGGTGTGCCGCTAGGACCGTTGGCGGCTCATGGTCTGTGACGCTCTGCCAGTCCGCGCCTGGCGCGATTGATGACCGTCATCGCCGACAGCACAGCCATCGTCGCAAGCGCCCAGTTGATCCACAGTCCAGCTGAGCCCGTCAGCCCGACGACGAGTCCCATCACGCCAAAGACGAACGCTCGGTCGCTCTTGCCGAACGGCCCGTCGTAGCGCCGTGACGCGCCGATCTGGACGCAGACGACTCCCGTCATCTCGGTGAGGGCGGCGAGCAGCACGATCAGCACGACCAGCGACGGATTCCATCCAGGAACGAACGCAAACGGCAGGTAGAGAGCGGCGTCTGAGATCACGTCGCCGAGCTCGTTCAAGACACCGCCCAGCAAGGATTTCTGGCCGTGCTCGCGCGCGAGCATGCCGTCGATCGCATTGAGCGCCATGCGCAGGAAGAGCCACGGACCCACGAGCAGCAGGGGCCAGGAGGAAGAGGCGGTGGGGTAGAGGTAGATCGCGCCGCCCACGCCGATCGATCCAAGTACGGCCGCAACCGTCACCTGATTTGCGGTACCGCCCGCGCGCGCGATGCCAGACGCGATGGGTCGCAGCAGGTTCTGGAACGCCGGTTTGAGGTCGTAGATGCTCGGCATTGGGTTGCCGGCCCTGAAGGGCCGGTCTACGAATAGTTGATGCTCCAGTAGATCGAGTAGACGAGCGTCCAGAAACCTGCATGGATCCATCTGGCCGTGGCACGCCGCCGCGGCGTCGCCTCGCGCCCGCGGTGCACCCAGATCGACAGCGGCACGAACACGATCATCGAGAGGATCATGCGCTCGGCACGAAGCGGTACGCTGATGAGGAGGAACACCGGCAGCGAAAGGTGCGCTGGCGCAAGAATCGCCGGAACTTTGTAGGGCACGCCGCCAAGCGGATTCCGGAACAGCGCCACCGTACCGCCCTCATCCCAGTGGCGCTCCGTGGGCGTGATGATCTCTTCGCCCAGGAACGGCACGCCGGCCACCGCATGTCGCGCTGCCGCTGGTGACGATGCAGACCAGGTGTACATGACGGCGCCCGCCACGATGGCGCCGGCTATCGCGAGTGCGAACCCGGCCCAGCCCCGGCGAAGCGATGACAGCAGAGTGTGGGTGAACAGCACGTCGGGCACGACGAAGAACAGCGTCCCTTCCGCGAATCCCCAGAGGAGCGAGAAGACGCCGGCCATCACGTGAAGTAGTACCGCGTAAGGTGGAAGAAGACCGGCGCGGCGAAGCAGATCGAATCGATCCGATCGAGGATGCCGCCATGGCCCTCGATGACGGTGCCGAAGTCCTTGACGCCCCGGTCGCGCTTCACCGCCGACATGACGAGGCCGCCGAAGAAGCCCATTAGAGCAATGGCCGCGCTCATGCCGGCGGCCTGGAACGGCGAGAACGGCGTGACCCACCAGAGACTGGTGCCGATGAGCACCGCCGTCGCGACGCCGCCCACGAATCCCTCCACCGTCTTGTTCGGGCTCACGTTGGGCGCGATGCGATGGCGCCCGAGAAGCTTGCCCCAGACGTACTGCAGGACGTCGCTCATTTGCGCGACGAGTACGAGAAACATGAGCAGGCTGGCGTTCTGCCCGCTGTAGCCGGGGATATCGAGCATGAGGAGCGCCGGCGCGTGGCTCACGGCAAAGACGCACAGCATGAGGCCGAAGTGAATCTCCGCCGCGCGTTCGAGAAACCGTCGCGTGTCACCGGCGGCCGCGACGCGGGCGGCGACGAAGAGAAACGCATACACCGGAATCAGCAGCGCGAACATGCCGTACCACTGCACGCCGACCAGCCAGTACTGGGCGGGCGTGAACACGAAGAACGCCCAGAACAATGTGCGGTGATCGGCGCGGTGCGTTCGCGTCAGCGTGATGAACTCCCGCAAGGCGAGGAACGACAGCAGGCCGAACAGCACCAGCGATCCGATGCGGCCGACGGCGAGCGTGAGCGCGAAGATTCCGCACATCACCCACCACGCCTTGATGCGTGCGACCAGGTTGTCCACCGTCGATCTCCCCGCATCGTTATTCCGCGCGCGCGCCTGCAGCACCCGGCCGATGATCGAGGCCAGGACGAGGAGCGCGAGGACGCCGAGGAGGAGGTAGAGGAGTTCGCGGGACATTACGGCTTCAGCCTGACCACTGCCGCGCGCGTGCGTTCGAGAAACGTCGCCTTGTCTTCGCCGTGCTCGACGCGCATCGGCGGGCCGAACGTGGCCGAGCTCAGGACGGGCACCGGCAACACCTCGCCCTTCGGCAGAATCCGGTTCAGATTCTCGAGATACGCCGGCACGAGCTCGACGTCGGGCCGCTGCCGGGCCAGGTGAAACAGGCCGCTCTTGAATGCCGCCACCTCGTCACCGAGCCCGCGCGTGCCTTCCGGAAACACGATCAGCGATCGTCCGCGATCGATGGCGGCGATGAGCTGGTTCATGACGGCCTCGGCCGCGGCCAGCGATCGTTCGGAGTCCTTCGGCTGGCGGTTGATCAGGATCGCCTGAAATACGTTGTCCGCCAGATACCGCCGTATCCGCGTCGTCCCCCAGTAGTCGATGCCGGCCACGGGTGAGGTGAGGAGACGCGCCGGCGTTGGCAACGCAGCCCACAGGACCACCGCGTCGAGATGGCTCGAGTGATTCGCGAAATAGACCCGCTGCCGCACGACAGGCTCGGAATCCACCCATCGCACGGTGACGCCGCTCATCAGGCGCGCGACGACGGCGAGGACGGAGGCGAGCGGATGAGGCCGGCTCGCCCTGAGCGTGTCGACAGGGTTCGTCATGTCGAAGGGCGGTCCATAATACGCCGCATGTTGAAGCGGCGCCTTCGTGCCGGGCTGCTCATTTTCATCGCGCTGCTGGTGCTCGGATTCGCGTGGAAGACGCGCGACGAGGCGCACAAGCTCGTCACCAATCCCCGCGAGACCAGGAAGGTGGCCCGCACCACGCCCGCCGAGCGGCAGTTGCCATTCGAGAACGTCGATGTGACGACCGGTGATGGGCTCAAACTGAAGGGCTGGTTCGTCACGGGCGGGACGAATGGCGCAACGGTGATCGTCGCGCATGGTTATAAGGACGACCGAAGCTCCATGATCGGCGTCGCCGAGATCCTCCACCGGCACGGATTCAACGTGCTCGTGGCGTCGTTCAGGGGGCATGACGAGAACGACGGCGAGATGGTCACGTTCGGATTGCGCGAGCGGGCGGACCTGGACGCGTTCTACAAGCATCTGATCGCCCGGCCCGGCGTCGATCGCGCACGCATCGGCCTCTTCGGCGTGTCGATGGGTGGGACGATTTCGATCGGCTACACGGCCGAGAACCCGGGCATCCGCGCTCTGATCAGCGATTGCGCGTTCTCGTCGATTGCCGACACCGTGGAAACGAGCATCAGGTTCTTCACGGGCCTGCCGGCGTTTCCGTTCGCCCCGGCGATCGTGTTCTGGACCGAGCGGGCCATTGACGGACGCGTCGCCGAGATCGATGCGAAGAAGTGGATCGCGCGGATCTCGCCCCGGCCCGTGCTTCTGATGCAGGGTGGGGCGGATCGCGTCGTATCAGCCGACAGCGGGCGTATGCTTTTCGACGCGGCGGGTCAGCCGAAGGAACTGTGGTTCGAGCCTGAAGTCGGTCACGCCGAGTTTCTCAAGTCAAAGCCCGAGGAATTCGAGCGAAGACTGACGGAGTTCTTTGATCGCAATCTGGCGAAATAGGGAACACTCATGAGACATCTCACCGTATTGGCCCTGCTCACGTTCGTGACAGCGTGCACTCAGCCCGCGCCTTCACCTCCTCCCACGAGCGATCAGTCTTCGTCGTACCTCGACTCGAGCGGCAAGCCGGACCGGCTGAGTGGCGGCGTGCGGATGATTCCTGTCTCGACACCGAAAGGACAGTTCCGCGTCTGGACGAAGCGCGTCGGGAACAACCCGAAGATCAAGGTACTGCTCCTGCACGGCGGACCGGCGGCGACGCACGAGTATTTCGAAGCCGCCGACAGCTTCCTGCCCGCGGCCGGCGTCGAGTACTACTACTACGACCAGCTCGGATCAGCGTTCAGCGATCAGCCGGACGATGTCAGTCTGTGGGACCTGCCGAGGTTCGTCGAAGAAGTGGAGCAAGTGAGGCAGGCGCTCGGCCTGGGCCCGGACAATTTCTATCTGCTCGGCCACTCGTGGGGCGGAATTCTCGCGGCCGAGTACGCCCTCAAATACCAGCAGAATCTGAAGGGCCTGATCATCTCCAACATGATGATGAGCATCCCGGCGTACAACGAGTACGCGCACAAGGTGCTCATGCCTGCGATGGATCCCAAAGTGCTGGGCCAGATCGTCGCGTTCGAGAGGAAGAAGGACTACGAGAACCCGAAGTACATGGAACTCCTGATTCCCACGTATTACGCGGAACACATCCTGCGTCTGCCGCCAGACCAGTGGCCGGATCCGGTGATGCGCGCCTTCAACCGTCTCAACAAAAAGATCTACATCCTCATGCAGGGGCCGAGCGAAATGGGCGCGAGCGGCAAGCTCGAGAAGTGGGATCGCACGGCCGACCTCGCGCAGATCACCGTCCCGACGCTCGTCATCGGTGCCGCGCACGACACGATGGATCCGAAGCACATGGAGTGGGTGTCGAAACAGGTGAAGAACGGCACGTTCCTGCTCTGCCCGAACGGCAGCCACATGGCGATGTACGACGATCAGGAGACGTATTTCAGCGGACTGATCAAGTTCCTCAAGGCGCGCTAGAGCCCCAGCCGCGCGCATTCGGCCCGGACGAGATCCGCGACGTAGTCGAACTCGTCCGTGGCGCGGAACACGTGCTGCCAGCCGACGGCGCTGCTGCGGCTCCAGAGCACGGCGATCTCCAGCCGGGCGTCGTCGCGCTTGAGCAACCACCAGTAATGTCCCGTGGGCTCGAACCAGTAGGTCTCCGAGTAGCCTTCGGCAGCGGCGCCGTCGATCGCCGCCAGCAGGCTGGCAGCGGCTTTTTCGGGGTTCCAGCCGACAACCTCCGTGATGTCGTTGCCCTCCCGCAGGTGGGCGACCAGGCGCTGGTCGTCGGGTCGTTCCAGGGCGAACGTCATCGGCTCCGCTCAATTAGAATACCGGCGGTTCTTCCCCTGGAGTGTCCATGAGCCGACGATTCCTGCTTGCCGTTCTGCTGCTTTCGACGGTTGCGTTCGTCCCGTACGCCGCTACTCAGACCGCCGCGCCACAGGCCACGAAGGCCGCGCCTCCGGAGTACGGCCCGCCCAAGGGCACGCTCGTCATCGTCGGCGGCGGATCCACGGACGGCACGACGATCATGGAGAAGTTCGTCGAGCTCGGCGGGGGAGTGGAAGGGAAGTTTGTCATCGTGCCGACCGCCGGCGGCAACCGCAACGCCGACGGCTCCCTCATCACTTATCAGGAGGAGAACATCCTCAAGCAGTGGAAGGGCCGGTACGGCCTCAAGAACGTGAAGATGCTGCACACGCACGACCCGAAGGTCGCGAACACCATCGAATTCGCCAAGGTCCTCTCGGATGCCACCGCCGTCTGGTTCAACGGCGGCCGCCAGTGGAACCTCGTCGATTCGTACGCCGGGACGATCACCTACAACGAGTTCCACAAAGTGCTCGAGCGCGGCGGCGTGATCGGCGGGAGTTCCGCGGGCGCGACGATTCAGGGCGAGTACCTCGTGCGCGGCGACACGTCGGGACCGAACGTGATGATGACCGAGGAGCCGAATCACCAGAAGGCCTTCGAGTTCCTGCGCAAGTCGGCGATCGACCAGCACATCAACGCGCGCATGCGGTGGGACGATCTGATCCCCGTGATCAAGAAGTATCCGAATCTGCTCGGCATCGGCCTCTCCGAGGGCACCGCGATCATCGTCAAGGGCGACCAGTTCGAGGTCATGGGCAAATGGAAGGTCGCGGTCCACGACAACACGCGGCTGTATCAGCCGTGGGAGAAGCCGTACTTCGTTCTTGGCGCGGGTGACGTGTACGACATGAAGGCACGCCGTGTCGTGAAGTACTCCGACGGAACATCGGGACGGCGGGGTGGAGGCGGCGGCTCGCCAACCTACAACCGGCAACCTGCAACCAACAAATAGGCGACGGGAACGATCGGGAACGACGAGAACGATCGGGAACGGGAGCGCACGGAGGGAGACATGAGAGTTCGTTACTTCTGGTTCGCAGGTGTAGTCGGACTCGTGGCTCTTTTCGGAAATCTCAGCGCGGCTCCGGCGCCGACGCGGCTGTTGAGGTCGCCCACCGTGAGCGCGACGCAGATCGCGTTCACTTATGCCAGCAACGTCTGGGTTGCGGAGCGGGCGGGCGGGATCGCGCGCAGGTTGACGAGCTTCCAGGGCACGACCACGAATCCCCGGTTCTCACCTGACGGCAAGTGGATCGCGTTCACCGCGGATTACAGCGGCAACGCGGATGTGTATGTCGTGCCGTCTGAAGGCGGCGAGCCGAAGCGGCTCACGTGGCACCCGGGTGGCGATCTTGTCCAGGGCTGGACGCCGGACGGCAAGTCAATTCTCTTTTCATCAGCGCGCGCGAGCTGGGCGCCGTCAGGCGCCCCGCGGTTCTGGACCGTGCCGATCGAGGGCGGCCTCGAGTCGCCGATGGCGCTGCCGCGTGGCTATCAAGGCAAGATTTCGCCGGACGGCACGCACATCGCGTACCGCATGAACACGTCATGGGACGAGGAACGCCGGAACTACCGCGGCGGTCAGAACCGTCCGGTGTGGATCGTCGATCTGAAAACGTACGATCTCGTCTCCCCGCCGTGGACGGATTCGAAAGACGTCGAGCCGGTCTGGCTCGGCGACACGGTGTACTTCATTTCCGATCGCGACGGCATCGCGAACGTGTGGGCGTTCGAGTCGCGGGCGAAGCGGCTGCGCCAGGTCACGAAATTCACTGACTTCGATGTGAAGGCGATCGACGCGGGCGCCGGCACGCTCGTGATCGAGCAGGCCGGGTTCATTCACGAGGTGGACCCGGGATCCGGCCGGACGAAGCAGATCAACATCACGGCGACCGGCGACTTCCCATGGATGATGACGTCGTGGGAGGACGTCTCCAACCGCCTGACGAACATGGCGATTTCGCCGACAGGCCGTCGCGCGCTGGTCGAGGCGCGCGGCGAGATCTTCACGATTCCCGTCGAGAAGGGCGACGTCCGTAACATCACGCAATCGAGCGGATCGGCCGAACGCGATCCCGCGTGGTCGCCGGACGGCAAGTTCCTGTCGTACTTCAGCGACAAGTCCGGCGAGTACAAGCTGGTGCTCGAGGAACCGGACGGACTCGCGCCGCCGCGCGAGATCGCCCTGCCGAAGCCGACGCACTACTACACGGCGTCATGGTCGCCAGATTCGAAGAAGCTCCTCTACACGGACACGAACGTGAACGTCTGGGTGCTCGACATCGCGAGCGGCCAGGCGAAGATCGTCGGCCGCGATCCCTGGATGGTACCGGAACGAACGCTGAATCCGGTCTGGAGCCCTGACTCGAAGTGGGTCGCGTACGCGGGCCGCCTGCAGTCGCTGCATCACGCGATCTACGTCTCGAACGTCGAGACCGGCGAGTCGAAGCAGGTGACGGACGGACTCGCGGACGCGGTCTGGCCGGCGTGGGATGCGACCGGCAAATACCTGTGGTTCCTGGCGTCCACGAATTTCGGTCTCGCGTCGCAGTGGCTCGACATGACGTCGTACGACCACGAACAGTCGTTCGGGCTGTACTTCCTGATTCTGAAGAAAGGCGAGCCCACACCACTCACGCCTGAGTCAGACGAGGATCCTGGGATTACAGCGGGACAGGGACGAGGAGGGCGCGGAGGAAATGCCGGAGGCGCCGGAGCGGAGGGCACGGGGGCTCCGCCGGCAGTTCAAGGTCCGGTCAACGTTCAGGTCGACTTCGACAATCTGAATCGCCGCATCATCGCGGTGCCCGGTGTGGCCCAGCGCAACTACTCGCGGTTGCGCGCGGGCGGCGCTGGCACGGTCTACTACCTGGAAACTCCGGCGGGCGGTGGCGCCGCGACGCTGCAGCGCTATCGTCTCGCGGATCGGAGGGCGACGGCCTTCCTGACCGGAGTCACTGACTACGTGATCTCCGCGGACACGCACAAGATGCTGTACCGCGCTGCGGGTGGCGGTGGCGGCGGAAGAGGTGCAGGCGCAGGCGGCGCCGCGCCGGCCAGCCCTGCGTTGTTCATCGTCGATGCCGATCGTCAGCCGCCGCAGGCGGGCGCAGGACGGCTGAACGTCGCGCTGCGCATGAACCTCAACCGCAAGGAAGAGTACAAGCAGATCTTCAAGGAAGGCTGGCGCAACCAGCGCGACTACCTGTACGTGCCGAACATGCATGGATCCGACTGGAACCGCATGGAGGAGATGTACGGACAGATCCTGCCATTCGTGAATCACCGGGCCGACCTGAATTACCTGCTCGACAACATGGGCGCGGAGATCGCCATCGGCCATTCGTACGTACGCGGCGGCGAGATGCCTGAAGTGCCGGCGCAGGCCGCATCGGGCGGACTCCTCGGCGCGGACTTCGCAATCGACAACGGCCGCTACAGGATCACGCGCATCTTCGAAACGGAAGCCTGGAACCCTGAGCTGCGCGCGCCGCTCCAGGAGCCAGGCGTCGATGTCAACGTCGGCGACTACATCGTCGCGATCAATAACGTCGAGCTGCGTGTGCCGGACAACATCCACCGCCTGCTCGACGGGACGGCGAATCGTCAGACGCGGCTGACCGTGAACTCGAAGCCGGTGATGGACGGCGCGCGGACGTACACAGTCGTGCCCATCACGAGCGAACAGGCACTGCGCACGCGCGCGTGGGTCGAGGAGAATCGCCGTACGGTCGATCGGCTGTCGAAGGGACAGCTCGCGTATGTATACGTGCCCAACACCGGGCAGGGCGGCTACGCGAGTTTCAATCGCTACTACTTCTCACAGCAGGAAAAGTCCGGCGCCATCATCGACGAGCGCTACAACGGCGGCGGATCCGCGGCCGACTACATCATCGACGTGCTCGAGCGGTCGTTCGACGGCTACTTCAACAACGTCGCCGGCGATCGCATGCCGTTCACGAGCCCGTCGGCCGGCATCTGGGGCCCGAAGGTCATGATCATCAATGAGATGGCGGGATCGGGCGGCGACCTCATGCCGTACATGTTCCGTTACCGGAAGATCGGCACGCTCGTCGGCAAGCGCACGTGGGGCGGACTCGTTCACACCGCCGACACGCCCGGCTTCGTCGACGGCGGATCGATGATCGCGCCTCGCGGCGGCTTCTTCACCCGCGACGGCAAGTGGGCCGTCGAAAACGAGGGCGTTGGGCCGGACATCGACGTCGAGAACTGGCCGAAGGACGTCATCGCCGGGCGTGACCCGCAGCTCGAACGCGCGGTCGAGGAAGCGCTCCGCCTACTCAAGGAGAAGCCGGTGGATCGCATGACGAAGGAGCCGCCGCCACCGATCTGGGGCACCAGGAAGGGTGGAGGGAAGTGACGGTGATGCCTGGATTTGGTGATTGATGATTTGGTGATCTGGTGATTGGAGGGCAGGGTTCCAATCGGCAGATCACCAGATCTGCAAATCACCAGATGCTGTCGATCCTCACCCGTCTTATTGCCTTTCTTCTAATCGGCGAAGCGATGTTGGGCGTGTTGCGGTTGTCTTCGGTGCTGCCGCAGATCTCGTTCTACGATCCCGTCGCGATTGCGCTCATCATCGCGCGCCTCTTTCTCGGCGCGCTCCAATTCACGGGTGGCTGGCTGCTCGCGAGCCATCGTCCTGCCGGTCCGGCGATTGCGTGCTGGGCGCTCATCGGCGGCGCCGCCATCACCGTTCTCGACGTCGGCTTCCGCCTCGCGCCGTCCGGGATCTACTCCTGGTACCGCTGGCACTACACGATCGCGTACGTCGTGTACGCGGTTATCGGCGTTTCGATACTTTCCTTTTCACACGGAGATAACAGGACACGGAGATAGCCCTTGGAACGACGCAAGCACGCAGCGTCGTTCTGCCGGTAGCTCCGTGTCCGATGTGCTCTGTGTTACAAGAAGGAGTATGTCCGAGAAAACCTTCTGGCAAACCATTGAAACGACCGGAGATCAGCTCGTCAAGACCGTCAAGGAGTTGATCGAGGCCGGCAACGTCCGCCGAATCCGGATCAAACAGAAAGGCGCGGTGGTCGCCGAATTCCCGCTCACGGTGGGTGTCGTCGGCGTAATCATCGCGCCTATCCTGGCAGCCGTCGGCGCATTGGCGGCGGTGCTAACTGAGTGCTCGATCGAGGTCGAACGGGTGCAGTAGGAGCCAAGCCATACGCGCCCCTTCGGGACGCTTTGGGCTGAGTCAGTATTGTCCGCCAGCATCAGAATCGTAAGTAGAAGCCTGTAATCTCGCCAGGCCCAGTCCAGAATCCTCAATCCACCGCCAATTCCGTCAGAGCGACTCCGGCATCCCTCTTGCCCCTATCTGCCGAGGCCATGGCCCCGTTTCCGGGCCAGTTCTCGGGTAAGGCCGCGCGGAGGCAAGGTCACTTTGGGTACAGCCACGACGGTGCTGGTTTCGGAGTCCACGAAGCTCTGCACGATTCTGCTGGTCGATGACCAGGGTTTCGTAGGCATGGCTGTCGGTCGCCTTCTCCAGGGCGAAGCGGACCTCAAACTGGATTGCTGCCTCAACGCCGAAGAGGCGGTGGCCCGCGCCGCTGAAACCGCGCCGGCGCTCATTCTTCAGGATCTCGTGATGCCCGGACTCGACGGATTCTCGCTTGTCCGTCAGTACCGCCAGAATCCGGTGACCGCCCGCACGCCCATCATTGTTCTCTCCGCGAACGACGACGTCGCCACGCGTGAGAGGGCGCTCGACGCCGGAGCTACCGACTACCTCGTCAAGCTGCCGCCAAAGGCGGACCTGATCGCGTGCGTCCGCCGTCATCTCAGCGCGGCCGGCTCGGCATCAGCCGCGCCCGCCGCTGCTGCGCCTGGTGCGGTCGATCCGGTCCTGGACCTTGGCGTCATCGCTGATTTCTGCGGCTCGAATCTCGATGACGCGGCGGCCTTTGTGCTGATCCTCGTCGGTCAATTCATGAACGAGACCGAGGCCGAACTCAAGGCGCTCCAATTCGCATCCGACAACGACGATCGCGCGCTGCTCCGGCTCGCCGTGCATCGCCTCAAGGGCGGCGCAGCCACGATGGGCGCGCGAAGGCTGGCGGCCGTTTGCGGTCAGCTCGAAGACGAACTCGGCCGGCCGGGCCGGCCTACGCCGCACGACCTCGTGCAGGCGGCCATCGAAGAAACCACCCGCGCGCGTGAGGCGTGCGGCGCCATCCGCAAACGCTACGAGCCGAACCCATGAGTCCACACAATTACACCGCCGCCATGCTGGTCAAGCACGGCCTGATTGATTCGGCCGCCGCCGAGCGCGTGCTCTCGAGCAAACCGGATCGATCGGCGACGTTTGGCCGAATCCTCGCGGGTCTCGGCCTGGCTGATGAAACGGCCGTGGCGAGAGCGATCGCGGCCGCGCTGAATCTCGAATACCTCGATGCTGAGCCAAAGACCCCGACGACCGCGGTCGCCTCGCTGCTGCCGGCTGAGTTCTGTGCCCGGCGTCACGCGATTGCGCTTGGGACGAACGACAACACGCTGCGGCTTGCCGTCTGCGATCCGGTGGACTACACGATTGTGCAAGACGTGGAGTTTCGGACCGGCAAGCGCGTCGCGCTCGCCGTCGTGACACAGACCTGGATCGAGAAGGCCCTGCTCCTCAGGCCGGCCGACGTGCCCGCGGCGCCGGAATCGACCTACGACGCGCTGGACGACATCGAGCCGGAAGGAGAAGTCGAGGCAGGCGTCGAGGATGAGTACGAGCTGGTCGATCCCGCGACGCTGGCCAAAGACAGCGAGTTGCCGCCCGTCGTCAGGCTCGTCAACCGCATTCTGAGCGAAGCGGCCAGGGCTGGCGCGAGCGACGTGCACGTGGAGCCGCAGGAGGACGTGGTCGTCGTGCGGCAGCGCGTGGACGGCCTCCTTCGCGCCGGCCTCACGATACCGCGGCGCCTGCAGGATCAGATGATCTCGCGTCTCAAGATCATCTCTGGGATGGACATCACGGAACGGCGCAAACCGCAGGACGGCCGCAGCCGGCTGAGGTTCGAGGGCCGCCGCATCGATCTGCGTGTGGCAACGCTGCCGACGCAGTTCGGCGAGAAAATCGTCATCAGATTCCTGAATCCGGACTCGGCGATCCGGGGCATGGACGACCTCGGACTCTCGGAGGGCAACCTGGCGCTCATGCGCGACTTCATGTCGCGTCCGCAGGGTTTCGTTCTGGTCACCGGTCCGACCGGCAGCGGCAAGACCTCGACACTCTATTCCGCCATCGCCTCCGTGAAGTCGCCCTCGAACAACATTCTCACGCTCGAAGATCCCATCGAGTTCCAGCTCGCCGGCATCAATCAGACGCAGATCAACGTGCGCGCGGGCATGACATTCGCGAATGGCCTGCGCTCGATCCTCCGCCAGGATCCGAACATCATCCTCGTGGGCGAGATCCGCGATCTCGAGACCGCCGAGGTCGCATTGCAGGCGGCGCAGACCGGGCACCTGCTGCTGAGCACGGTGCACACGAACGACGCTCCCGCCACCATCACGCGCCTCATCGATCTTGGTGTGGCGCCGTTCCTGATCGCGTCATCCCTCGTCGGCATCCTGGGACAGCGGCTCGTGCGCCGGCCCTGCCAGTCGTGCGCGGAGCCGTACGAGCCGTCACCCGAGCTGGTGGCGAAAGTCGGCGGCGCGGACCGATTGCCCGCCGGCGCGAAGTGGATGAAAGGCCTGGGCTGCGAGGCGTGCACGAAATCAGGCTACAAGGGCCGGATCGCGCTGCACGAAGTTCTTGCCGTGACCGACGAGATGCGATCGCTCATCGCGACCAACGCGCTGGAGCCGGCAATCCGGAAGGCCGCGCGCCGCGGCGGCATGCGTACGCTGCTCGAAGACGGAATCCTGAAGGCGTCCCAGGGACTTACGACGCTCGAAGAAGTCGTCCGCATCGCGCCGGTTGACGAGGCGCTGGTCGACGAGGCGGCGGCCGCCGCGCCCGGGGAATCCGCGAGCGTCAATCCAGCCACCGGCGCGAAGCGGCGCATCCTCATCGTGGATGACAGTCCGACGATTCTCCAGGTCGTGCGGTACTTCCTCGAGCTCGACGGCTTCGAGGTGCTCGCCGCCGAGAACGGCGACCAGGGCCTCGAGATCGCGCGCACTGAGGTGCCGGATCTCATCGTGAGCGACGTCGCGATGCCTGGGATGTCCGGAACCACGATGGTCCGCGCGCTTCGCCGCGATCCGCGTACGAGTCATATTCGCGTCCTCATGCTCACGTCCGAGGGCGGCGTCGATCAGGAAGCCGAAGGACTCGAGGCCGGCGCGGATGACTACGTTCTGAAACCAGTGGAACCGCGCCGCCTTGCGGCGCGCGTCAAGGTCGTCCTGGCTCGAGGCGCCGCAGCGCGGACGCCCGTCTCAGCGTGAATCTTATGAAGCACCTTAAGGTCTGGCAGAAGCTGGTTTTGATGGGCGCGGTGTTCATGTTGCCGTTCGCCGCGGTGGCGACCAAGCTCTATTCGTCGATCAACGCGACCGGTGTGAAGTTTGCCCGGCAGGAAGCGCGAGGCCTCGACTATTACGCGAGCCTCGACAAGCTGCTGCGCGGGCTGCAGCGGCATCGCGACCTGTCGGCCGGGCTCCTCTCCGGCGAGGCCTCGTTCCGGGACGAGCTCGTGCGCGTGGCCGCCGAGATCGACAACCACATCAAGACCATCGACTTGGTCGATCAGAGCCTCAGTACCGCGCTCGGCACGTCAAAACGCTGGGCCTCGCTCCGGACGGCAAGCCGGGACCTCGTGAGTCTGCCCTCGACGGTAACCGCGCGGGACAGCTTCGATCGGCACACCGCGGTGATTGATGAAGCCCTCGGGCTCATCAGTGTGATCGGTGACTCCTCGGGTCTGATACTGGATTCCAGCATCGACAGCTACTACCTTGCGAACTTCCTGATCCTCAAAGGGCCGGAGCTGGCCGAAGTGCTCTCGCAGGCCCGCGCCCACGGCGCGGCCGCGCTCGCTTCCGGCCGGACGACGCCGGACGATGCCGCGGCGCTGGCGCGGGCATCGGCGCTGGGACCGTTCCTGCAGCGACGGCTCGACAAATCGCTCGGCAAGGCGTTCTTGTTCAATGACGCATTGAAGGTCGACTTCGAAGGCGAGGCCCATGCCGCGTCCCTTGCGGTCCAGCAGGTGAGCTCGTCATTCGCGCGCCTGGCTTCAGAGGGCAAGGACGCGGCGGGCGCCGGCGCGTTCTACGCATCGGTGACCCGCGATATCGACAGCCTGTTCAGCGCAAAGGAGCACGCGACGGTTTCGCTTCGGGGTCTGCTCGGGAACCGCGTCGCCGAAGCCGAGACACAGGAGTTCAACACACTGGCCTGGACGGCGATTGGCCTGCTCGGCGTCATCCTGGTGGGATCGTTCATCATGCGCGACATCACGACCGCTCTCCGCAAGGCGGTTGGCACGGCAGATCGCCTCGCGATTGGCGATCTCGCGGTCACCGTCGAAGAGACCGGCCGGCGCGACGAGATCGGCGACCTCGCGCGCTCGTTCGATCGCATGGTCAACGAGATGAGGTCGGTCTCCGCTACGGCGGAGCGCATTGCCGGCGGTGACCTGGCGGCGAAAGTCGTACCGCGCTCCGAGCAGGACGCGTTCGGCGTCTCGCTCGCGAACATGATCGATCGGCTGTCGGCCCTCGTCGGAGAGGTCCAGCGCTCGGGGATCCAGGTCAACAGCTCGGTCAACGAGATTGCCGCCACATCGCGGCAGCAGGAAGCCACGGCGCGCGAGATCGCGGCGACAACGACGCAGATTGGCGCGACGTCGCGCGAAATCGCCGCCACATCCAAGGAGCTCGCCCGGACGATGGGCGAGGTGTCGGCGGTAGCCGACCAGTCGGCGGCGCTGGCCGGCAGCGGCCAGGCAGGCCTGACGCGCATGGAAGACACGATGCGCCAGGTCATGGAAGCCGCCGCGTCG
Source organism: Vicinamibacterales bacterium (assembly GCA_035606665.1). Classification (GTDB taxonomy): domain Bacteria; phylum Acidobacteriota; class Vicinamibacteria; order Vicinamibacterales; family SCN-69-37; genus DASUGC01. The sequence continues at coordinate 86,042 of DATNEY010000038.1, forward strand.
ATCAACGCCAAGCTGGCCGTACTCAACCAGAAAGCCGGCTCCATCAATCAGGTGGTCACGACCATTACGAAAGTCGCCGACCAGACGAACCTGCTGTCACTCAACGCCGCGATTGAAGCCGAGAAGGCCGGCGAGTACGGCCGCGGCTTTGCCGTCGTCGCGACCGAAATCAGGCGCCTGGCGGATCAGACCGCCGTGGCTACCTGCGACATCGAGGTGATGGTGAAGGAGATCCAATCTGCCGTCTCCGCCGGCGTCATGGGCATGGACAAGTTCTCCGAAGAAGTCCGGCGCGGCATGCAGGACGTGCAGCAGGTCGGCGGGCAGCTGTCGCAGATCATCCAGCACGTGCAGGCGCTCGTTCCGAGGTTCGACGCCGTCAACGACGGTATGCAGGCGCAGGCAACCGGAGCGGAGCAGATCACCCAGGCGCTGGCGCAGCTGAGCGATTCGGCCCAGCAGACCGTCGAGTCGCTCGCACAGTCCAACGAAGTCATCGACGGGTTGAACCAGGCCGCCGCGGGCATGCGCGCCGGTGTCTCGCGGTTCAAGCTCGTCGCGGCATAGCCCGCGTGCTGCTCCTGCTGTTCGAGCTGGACGGTGGCCGCTATGCGGTCGATGCGACGCGCGTCATGGAAGTGCTGCCGCTCGTCAACATCCGGCCGTTGCCGAATGCGCCGCCAGGCGTGGCCGGCCTCATCGATCTCCGAGGCACGCCTGTGCCTATCGTCGATCTGGCGAGTCTGACGCTGGGCCGGCCCACTCGCTCGCGCCTGAGCACGCGGATCGTGGTCGTGCGCGATGAGAACGACCGCGCACGCCTGACCGGCCTGCTCGTCGAACGCGCCACGGACATGCGGCGGTGTGACGCTGCAGACTTCACCGCCGCGCCCGTCCGGCACGAGCGCGCGCCCTATCTGGGCGCGGTCTCTGCGGGCGCCGCCGGCTTGATCCAACTCATCGACGTCAGCCGGCTCCTGGCTGCGGTGCTTCCCGCCGTACCGAATGGTTTGGAGGCTGTCGATGCCGCTGTCTGAGGTCAAGCAGCTCCTGAGACAGACGACAGGTCTCGAAGCGGCCCTCGTTGGCGAATCGGCGGTGGAACGCGCGATCGGCCGGCGGCGCCGCGAATGCGGGCTCGCCGACAGCAACGGTTATTTCAGGCTTCTGCGCACGTCACCTGTCGAACTGCAGGCCCTCGTCGAATCCATTGTCGTGCCGGAGACGAGCTTCTTTCGCGACCCGGAAGTCTTCGTACGCCTGGCGACCTTTGCGACGGAGTGGATGCGTGCGCCGTCCGGCCGCCAGATGCGGCTGCTCAGTGTGCCGTGCGCGTCGGGCGAAGAGCCGTACTCCATTGCGATCACATTGCTCGATGCCGGCGTGCCGGCCGGCGGATTCAGCATCGACGCTGTCGATGTCAGCACCGCGTCGTTGGCCCACGCCAGAATCGGCATTTACGGCGACGCTTCGTTTCGCGGCGAACCGCTGGGCCGTCGCAGCCGTTACTTCACCACCGGCAGTCTCGGACTTCGCGTGAACGATGATGTCCGCAGGCATGTCCGGTTCGCTCAGGGCAACCTTCTCGGTGATCCGCCGCCGTTCGCCGGTTCCTCCTACGACGTGGTGTTCTGCAGGAACCTTCTGATCTATTTCGCGCTCGACGCCCAGCGACGGGCCATCGAGGTGCTGACCCGCCTCGTCCAGCCAGGCGGCTTGATGTTCGTCGGCGCTGCTGAAACCGTGGCGTGCATCAATCAAGGGCTCGTGCCCGACATGACACCTCGGGCTTTTGCGTTCCGTGGTGCCGGCACCGAGCCGGCGATCCCTTTTCGCACATCCTCCATCGTCGGTCCCATCAAAGCTTCAGGACCGGCCCCGGCAGCGCCGGCCCGGGTCAGCCTTGCGCCATCGGCGGCGAGTCCAGACGGGGACGAGACTGCGGCGGTGATTGAAGGGTGCACGCGCCTGGCCAATCTCGGGCGGCTCGAGGAAGCGGTCCGATCGTGTCGCGCGCTCATCGATCGGGAAGGCCCGTCCGCGGACGCCCTCCATCTGCTCGGCGTGATCCACGATGCCGAGGGCCGCCGGCAGGACGCCGTGAAGTATTACCGCCAGGCGATCTACCTCGATCCCCATCATGAGGGTGCGCTGACGCACCTCGCGCTCGCGCTCACCGGACGCGATCAGAACGACGAAGCGGATCGGCTGCGCTTGCGCGCCCGCCGTGCCGCGGTGCGGAGCGAAGCATGACGGAGTGCTGGAGCACCATCGGCGTCCGTGGAGATCACTCGTGCCTCGAGCTGATCAAGCACGTGCATTGCCACAACTGCCCGGTGTACTCCTCGGTCGCGCGGTCGGTACTGGATCGTGACGTCTCGCCCGCGTACCTCAGCCGCTGGACGGGGCACTTCGCGAAACCAAAACCGGTGATCGAGACCCAGTCGATGACGCTGCTCGTCGTCCGGGTTGGCGCCGAATGGCTCGCGCTGCCCACGTCCGTCGTGGTCGAAATCACTCAACCGCAGCCGGTACGTTCGTTGCCGCATCGGCGCGCCGGGATCCTCCTCGGTCTCACGAATGTCCGTGGAGAGCTCCTGATCTGCGTCTCGCTGCGGCACGTCCTCGGCCTCGACGCCCGTCCGCCCGGCCCGGAAGATGCTTTCCGTCCGGCTCAGCAGCGGGTGCTGGTGGTGCGCCGCGAGGGCGTGCGTGTGGCCTGTGTCGTGGACGAAGTTGATGGCATATATCGGTGCGGGCCCAGCGAGGTTGCCACGCTTCCGCCAACTGTGGCCCGCGCTTCGTCCTCCCACTCGCGCGGCATTGCGTCGATTCATGGGCGGCCGATTGGGGTGCTCGACGACAACCGCGTGTTTGCGACCATCCAGCGGGGCCTCGCATGAGTTACGACGGGTCCTCACTGATCGAGTTGTTCCGCGTCGAGGCCGAAGCGCACACGCACGTGCTCAGCTCCGGTCTGCTCGAGCTGGAACGCCGCCCGTCAGACGCGGCCGAACTCGAGCAGTGCATGCGCGCTGCGCACTCCCTCAAGGGGGCCGCCCGCATCGTAGGCGTGGACGTCGGTGTCCGCGTCGCACACGCCCTGGAGGACTGCTTGGTTGCAGCCCAGCAGGGCTGTATCACGCTCGGACCCGAGCAAATTACCGCGCTCCTGACCGCGACGGACGTGCTGAACCGAGTCGCGAACACGGCTGAACAGGACCTCGAGAAATGGACGGCTGACTTCGCGCCGGATGTGGACGATTGCGTTCAGGCGCTTGTGGCCATCCTGAATCCGAAAGTCGAATCAGGCGCTGGGGCCCTGCCGGCGCCGGTCACGGCGCCAGCCGCCGCGACCCGTCGCGAAGCGTGGACAGGGCGGGACAACTCCGACCGCGTGCTTCGTGTCACCACCGAGAACCTGAACAGGCTGCTCGGATTGGCCGGGGAGTCCCTGGTCGAGTCCCGAAGACTGAAGCCCTTTGGCGCGGCGCTGCTCAAACTCAAGCGGATACAGCACGAGGCGTGTGACGCCATCGAAGAGGCGAATACGTCCGCGTCAACAGGGCGGGGCCTGGATGAGCCGGCCAGGGCCGCGCTTGGACGCGCCCACGAACTGGTCATCGAGTGCGAACGCCTGCTCGCAGAGCGTCTCGCCGAAATCGAGGAGTTCGATCGTCGCACCGCAGGCTTGTCGCAACGACTCCACGACGAAGCGATCGCCTGCAGGATGCGTCCCTTCTCGGACGGCATTCAGGCGTTCTCGCGCATGGTGCGCGACCTGGGCCAGTCGCTGGGCAAGACCGTACGGCTCGACATCGCGGGCGAGGCGACGCGCGTGGACCGCGACATCCTGGCTGCCCTCGATGCGCCGCTTGGCCACCTCCTGCGCAACGCGGTCGACCACGGAGTGGAGTCTCCCGAGCGCCGTCTCGCCGCGGGCAAGCCAGCCGAGGGCGTCATCCGTCTCGAGGCCAGGCATACCGCCGGGTTGCTTCAGGTCACCGTGGCCGACGATGGCGGGGGCGTGGACCTCGAGGCGATCAGGACTGTCGTGATCGACCGCGAGCTGATCAACCGGGAGGCCGCGGCAAAACTGAGCGCCCCCGAACTCCTCGAGTTCCTGTTTCTACCGGGCTTTTCGATGAAAGACACCGTCACGGAGATCTCCGGCCGCGGCGTCGGTCTGGATGCCGTGCAGGACACGGTGAAGCGCGTGCACGGCACGGTACGCGTGTCGTCGCAGCACGGAAAGGGCACGCAGTTTCAGCTGCTGCTGCCGGTCACCCTGTCGGTCGTGCGTACGCTCCTGGTTGAGATCGCCGGCGAACCGTACGCGTTTCCGTTGGTCGGCATCGTGCGGACTCTGAGGGTGAATCCACATTCGCTGACGCTTCTCGAAGGGCGGCAGCACTTTGATCTGGAAGGCCGGGCGGTCGGCGTGGTGGACGGACGGCAGGCACTTGGTCTGTCGGTTACGGCGCCGCCTACCGACGAGCTGAACGTCGTCGTCATCGGCGATCTGAACCAGCCGTACGGTTTGGTGGTCGATCGGTTCCTGGGCGAGCGTGAGCTCGCGGTGCGGCCGATCGACCCGCTGCTTGGGAAGGTCCGTGACGTGTCCGCGGCGGCACTGATGGAAGACGGATCGCCGGTGCTGATCGTCGACGTGCAGGACCTCGTGCGATCGCTCGACCGCATCTCCACGAGCGGACGTTTCGAGAAGATGGTCGCCCGATCCGCCGGCGGAGTGAAGCGGCGGACGAGGCGAGTACTCGTCGTGGACGATTCCCTGACCGTACGGGAACTGGAGCGCAAGTTGCTGACCTCGCGCGGCTATGTCGTCGACGTCGCGATCGACGGCATGGACGGCTGGAACGCGGTGCGCGAGGGCGAGTTCGATCTCGTCGTGACCGACGTCGACATGCCACGAATGGACGGCATCGAGCTCGTCCGGAACATCACGAACGATCCGCGCCTGCAATCGACGCCGGTGATGATCGTGTCGTACAAGGACCGCGAGGAAGAACGGCGCCGCGGCCTCGAGAGCGGCGCCGCATACTACCTGACCAAGGGCAGTTTCCACGACGACTCGTTCCTGCAGGCTGTCGTCGATCTCATCGGCGAGGCCGGCCCATGAGAATCGGCATTGCCAGCGACGTGCCGGCGAAGGTTCGCGCCCTGCGGAAATGGGTCATGGAGGGGACTCGCCACCACGTGGTTTGGACGGCCACGGATGTGACGGAAGCCGCGCGCCTCGCCGCCGACCGAATGGCCGATCTCGTGCTGCTCGATGTGCCGCTGGGCGGCGTGGCGGCGCCGGAGGCGACGCGACAGATCGTGGCGGCCAGCCCGTGCCCTATTCTGATCGTGACAGACAGCGTGCAGGCCAACACCGCCGCAGTGTTCGAAGCGATGGGACAGGGCGCGCTTGACGCCGTTGACATTCCGCCGCCAGACGCGGAGAGCACCGGACAGGGAATACGGCCGTTTCTGACCCGAGTCGACAGGCTATCGCGGTTGATCGGCGACGCCGACGGAACGCCCGCCGGGATCGGCGCGGGCAAGCCGGCCCCAGGGACCCACCTGGTCGCGATTGGCGCGTCTGCCGGAGGTCCGGCGGCGCTGGCCACGCTCTTGGCCGGTCTCCCGAAGAACTTCCCGGCGGCGATCGTGATCGTCCAGCACGTGGACGCTCAATTCGCGGCCGGTCTGGTCGACTGGCTCGGGCGGCATTCGAAGATGCCCGTGCGGCTTGCGGCAGGCGGCGATTTGCCCACGGATGGATCGGTCTTTGTCGCCGGCACCGGCGATCACCTTGTGGTCAAGCCCACCGGCCACTTCAGCTACTGCGCGGAGCCGGAGGACCACGTGTACCGTCCGTCGATCGATGTCTTCTTCCAGAGTGTCCATCGCGACTGGCGTGGTGGCGCCGTTGGAGTTCTGTTGACTGGAATGGGTCGCGACGGTGCCGCCGGCCTCAAACAGTTGCACGATCAGGGCCGCCACACAATTGCGCAGGACGAAGCGAGCAGCGCGCTGTACGGGATGCCCAAGGCCGCCGCCGCGATCGGTGCGGCGACCGAGATCCTGCCCATCGACCGCATCGCCGCGCGGCTCATAGACCTCGTGCGGGTGAGCCAGTCCAGACATCCGGTCCGCCAGACCGTCTGATCAAATCAGATCGTCTTCAAGACGACCTTGCCGATGATGCTGCCGCTCTCCAGCGCGCGATGAGCCTCGGCGGCCTGCGACAGTGGGAACGTCGCGGCAACGATCGGCTTCACGCGTCCAGCTTCGAACAACGGCCAGACCCCGCGCTCGAGCGAGAGCGCGATCGCGCCTTTCTCGGCCGGGGTGCGGATGCGCAGCGTCGAGCCCGTGATCGTGAGCCGCTTCAGCAGGATTGGTCTGAGTGAGATGGCGGCTTCCGCGCCGCCCATGAGGCCGATCTGCACGAGCCGGCCATCGCGGGCGAGGCAGTCCAGATTCTTCACGGTGTACGCGCCGCCGATGATGTCGAGGATCACGTCGATGCCGCGGCCGCCGGTCGCGTCCTTGACCGCGGCCACGAAGTCTGCGGTCCGGTAGTTCACGGCATGCGCGGCGCCGAGCGAAAGACACGCGCGGCACTTGTCGGCGCTGCCGGCTGTGGCAATGACCCTGGCACCCCTCGCCACCGCGATCTGAATCGCGGTCGTCCCGATGCCGCTCGTGCCGCCGTGTACCAGCAGCCACTCGCCTGAAGCGAGCCGGCCGCGCTCGAATACGTTCGTCCACACCGTGAAGTACGTTTCAGGAACAGCGGCGGCCTCGACGATGGAGAGACCGTGTGGCAGGGGCAGGCACTGCACACCGGGAGCGACGCAGCGCTGGGCGTAGCCGCCGCCGGAGACGAGTGCACAGACCTCGTCGCCAACTCTCCAGATCCGGCCGGACGCGGAGCGTGGCGTGCCACCTTCGTCCGCCGGTCCGAGCGCGGCGATGCGGCCGGCGACTTCGAGTCCCGGAAGGTCCGACGCGCCTTTCGGTGGCGGGTACTTGCCCTCGCGCTGCATCAGGTCCGGCCGATTCACACCGGCGGCCACGACATCGATCAGTACTTGGCCCGGCCCTGGCGCCGGCTCCGGTCGATCCACCAGGCGCAGTACCTCCGGCCCTCCAAACTCCGCGATCTCAACGCACTTCATCGTCAATCGTCAGCGAAGTCCGGACGGCACTCGGGGCGTCGATAGCAGTTCCCCGAAGATCTTCCACCTTTCTTCAGGCTTGTCCTCCGTTCCCCCACTCCGATCGACGTAGGAGCGGACGATGTCCTGCCCGAAGTTGTAGTTGATGACGTAGCTGCGGTATTCGTCGAAGAATCGCGTGCGCTGTTCGGCGCGATCCTTCGGAGACATCGCCCACTTCTGCAACCAGGCGGCTGCGGCCTCGCGGGAAATCTCGCCGTTCAAGTACCGCCGCGCTGCCTCATTTCCGGCGTAGGACAGCTTCGCGATCTGCATTTGCACCGCGTTGTACGTCTGCGCCGTTGACGGATCGATGCCCGCGAGTGGGTAGAGCTTCTCACGCTCGAAGGCCGTCCGCGACTCGCCCGGATACGCAACCTCGATGCCGAAGTTGGCCGTGCCCTCGGCGATCAGCGACTGCGGTGAAAAGAGCGGATAGACAGAGAACTCCACCCAGCCCCGTTCCTTGACGAGGTGCTGTTCGAGCAGGGCGTTATAGACGTGGTGTCCCGGGTAGCCCTCGTGGCAGGCGAGATCGATCGCGCGGTCGATCGTGATCGGCAAATCCATGTTCACCTGGATCACGCTCGTGAAGTTGCCCTTGTACCAGTTGTAAGCGCTCCACGACTTGCCGGTCACGTACTCCACCGTGAAGGTCTCTCCCGGCGGTAATTGCAGATGCGCGAGCGTCCTCGAGCGGCAGCCCTCGATGGCCGCGCGGAACACCCCATCCACTTTGTCTTTCGGAATCACGTATTTCTCGCGGAACGCGGCGTATCGATCCACCAGTGAGCCTTTGCCCGGCAGCAGCTTCGCCAGGGCGTCGAGCACCGGCCTGAATTCCGACTCGGCTTTGTTCGGCGGCCGCGCGTCGTACAGGCGCTCGGCCTCGTCATCGAACGGGAGTTTCTGACCGCCGAGCATCGCAACCCGAGTCTCGACAGCCCCGAGCTGCCTGTCCAGGTAGTCGCGCCTCAGTCTTCCGATCGCATCGATTGCCGGCGGCACCGGGGTCGCGCGCACTTCCTTGCGCAGAGCTTCGGCTTCGGCGCCGAGCTCTGTCAGTGTCAGCGCCGGACCGGTCGGCTTCCATGCAGGGTCGCCATAGTACGCGTCAACGAAGTTCTTGTCGTGTTGTCCAACGCGAAGGACGAGCTTGACGTACCGTTCCGCTATCGAATTCATGTCGGGTCCAGGTGCCGGTGTGGAGCAGGCGGCTAGAGCAGCCGCGCAGATGGCAATGGCGAGCCGTCGCATCGGGTGAGCTTACCAAGACGGTACGTCGATGCCAGTAGGGGAATTAACGTAAACTTCCAACCGCGTCGATATTCGAACAGCCCTGCGGGGTCTCGAACTTTGAACTTCGTGCCTTAGACAATGCCAACACTCATCCCACAGCCAACCGTGATCCCCTGCGTGGGGACCAAGCCAAAGCAGATCCAGGAATTCGCCGGCCGCGTCAATTCCGGCCACTCCAGCGTCAGCATCGCGCGCATGATTTCCCCGTCAGGATGGATCGAGCCCGGCCAGCGGCCGGAGTTCGAGGAAATCACGGTCGTCCTGAAGGGCACGCTGCACGTCGAGCACGAGGGCGGGGCGCTCGACGTCAACGCGGGCCAAGGCGTCGTGACCCACGCGGGTGAGTGGGTGCGCTACAGCACGCCCGGGCCGGAAGGCGCCGAGTACGTCGCGGTCTGCATCCCGGCGTTCTCGATCGACACCGTCCATCGCGATGATGCCTAACGATCAAAGGGCGCCAGCCGCGCCACAGGCGCGGCCCGCCGGAGCGGAGCGGGGCGATGGGGTTCCCCTCCAAACGAGGACCGACGGCGACGGCGGGTCCGGCGGGACGAAGTCCCCCGGTAAAGCGATCGAGACCCACGGGCTCCGGAAGGAGTTCGGCGAATTCGTCGCCGTCGATGGGATCGATCTCCTCGTCCCTCGGGGCAGCTTCTACGGTTTTCTTGGACCGAACGGCGCAGGCAAATCCACGACCATCAAGTGCCTCACCGGCCTGCTCACGCCGACGGCCGGCACGTTCCGCGTGCTCGACATGGATCCGATCGCGGACCCGGTGGGCGTGAAGCGCCAGGTGGGCGTCGTTCCCGAGGACCTGGCGTTGTTCGATCGCCTGAGCGGCGCCGAGACGCTGGGCTTCGTCGGACAGGTGCACGGCCTCGACGCGAAGTCCATCCGCGCGCGCTCGCAGGAGCTGCTCGCGCTCATGGATCTGACCAAGGCCGCCAACGAGCTCGTGGCCGACTATTCGCACGGCATGCGCAAGAAGATCGCGCTGTCGGCCGCGCTGCTGCCCGCGCCTCGGCTGCTCTTTCTTGACGAGCCGTTCGAAGGCATCGACGCGATCGCCTCCCGGCAGATCAAGGATCTGCTCGCGGCGTTCGTGAAAAACGGGGGTACGGTGTTCCTCACCACCCACGTGCTCGAAATCGTCGAGCGTCTCTGCGACTTCATCGGGATCATCAACAAGGGCCGCCTCGTCACGCAGGGATCGATGGCGGACCTGCGGGCGGGCGGCGTCGAGGGGCAGTCACTCGAGGAGCGTTTCATGGAGATCGTCGGCGCGTCGAAGTCCGCGCTGCCGACGCTCGACTGGCTCGGGTAGCCGGATCCCACGATGGAGACCCTGGGAGCGCTGCGCGCGATCATCTCGCTCCGCTGGCGGATGCTCAAGAACAGCATCTCCGGCGGCCGGAAGCGCGATGCACTCGAGCAGATGTCGAGGGCGCTCGCGCTCGTCGTGCCGATCCTGATTGCGTCCCTGTCGATCGGCAGCTTCGTCGCGATCAGCATCATCGGCTTCATGGGCGGCCGCGCGATCGCCAGCGGCCTGCTCGACACGGCCGTCGGCCTCTTCATCCTCCGCATGGTCTTTGGCGTCGCCTCGTTTGCGATCATCGCGCTGGCGCTGGTCACGCCGACGCAGAGTACGGTCACGCGGTACACGCGGCTGCTGCTCCTGCCGATTCCGCGGCGGGTGCTGCATCTCGTCGAAGTGCTTGCGACGCTCGCCGATCCGTGGCTCGCGGTCATGGCGGCGGGCCTGGTCGCGTTCGCGGTGGGGATGCTTGCGGGCGGCCGGCCGGGTGCCGCGCTCGCCGCGCTCATTTCAGGCGGGGCGGGCATCGCCGTGCTGGTGTGCCTGTCATCGCTCACCGGGTTTCTGGTCGCCTGGTTCATGAAGAGCCGCCGTCGCAGCGAGCTCTTTACGTTGCTGTTCGTCCTCACTGTCTCCGTGGTGTCGTTCATTCCGATGTACCTGGCGCCGATCGACCAGGAAGGCCGTGATGCCAGGCGCAGCGAAGACCGCGCGCGGCGATCGCGCCAGTTCAATGTCGAGGAATTCAACCGGAGTCTGCCCTCGTGGAGCCGGTACATCCCGTCGGAGCTGTACGGGCGCGCCGTGGCCGACGGCCTGCGCGGGGAGACGGTTCGCGTCGCCGCCTGCGTGGCGACGCTGTTCCTGCAAGCGGGACTCCTATACCTGTTCTCGTCGCGCGTGCACGCGCGCATGTTGAATTCGCTCGAGGGCGATCACAGCCGCCGCAGATCCACGGGCATCAAGGGCCCGGAAGCGAGGCTGCCCCTGTTGTCGCCCGGCGCGTCGGCGGTCGCATGGGCGCAGTTCCGCGGCGCTCTCCGCACCGTCCGTGGGCGCCTCACGATTCTGCTTCCCGGCCCGATGCTCGGGATCATGACGTTCGCATTTCACCGCGTGCCGCAGGAGAACTGGGCGCGTCACGCCGCGGACCAGGGCTACCTCCTGCTCGGTGCGTCGATCATCTTCACGTTCTACTCGCTGCACGCCGTCAGCATGAACTTCTTCGGATCCGATCGCGCCGGCTTTACACGTCAGCTGCTCGCGCCGCTCTCCGACCGCGACCTCGCCTGGGGCAAGATCGGCGGCTTCGCGATGATCGTCGGCACGGGCCTCGTGATCTGCCTCGCGACGTCGCTCGCCGTCGCGCCGAGCGGTCCCCCGGCCTACTGGATCGCGACCATCATCGGCGGCGCGGCGGCTTTCATGCTTCTGTGTCCGGTTGCGATCTGGTTCTCGGCGATCTTTCCCGTTGCCTCCGATCTCGGCAAGACCGGCTCCGGCGGCAATCCGCACCCGCTTCCAATGATCGCGGGCACCATCTGCACTGCGCTCTTCGCGCTCCCCGTCGCCGGGGGCATCGTCATGAGCGAGTACATGCTGAAGAGCCAGTTCTCCGCCGTGTTGCTGATGCTGGTGTACCTCGGCATCGCCGCCGGCGTCGGCATTCCGCTCGTCAATCTCGCGTCACGGACGATTGGTGCCAGACGCGAGAATCTGGCACTGGTGGCGCAGGGGAAGTAAGTCCGGGGTCCGGAGTCCAAGGTTCAAAGTTCGTCCAGAGTCCAGAGTCCAGAGGTCGTCCAAGGTCCAAGGTCCGAGGTCCGAGGTCCGAGGTCCGAGGTCCGAGGTCCGAGGTCCAAGGTCCAAGGTCCAACGGTTGTCTGTCAGTCCGGCGGCCGCTTCTTCTTCGGACTAGAGATCGATCCGGGTGACGTGAGACTGTGACGGCGCCTTGGAGAGACAAAGGGCTTGAGGCTGACGATGAGGCCAACGGTGAGGCGTGTGGCCTGGTCCGCCAGTTTGAAGGCGTTGCTGCATTCCTCTTCTGTGAAGTATCCACGGTCGATCCCGTCCTGAATCCAGACCCTGGCTTCTTCGAGTGAAGACCGCGATATCCGCAGGAAGTGGGTAAAGTCGCCCGCAAGGAATCGATGAAACCCCTCGGCAATGTTGACCTCAGCGCCTGCCGCTGCCTCGAGCAGTTGTGATCTGAAGCGGACGTCGGTCGTTGCTCGGGGCGACGAGGCGACCAGGCGATACACCTCCAGTTTGAACGCCCTAGTCGCTTGGTACGCCTTCAACTCGCGCAGCGTCCTGACGCCCATGCCACTCGCAACGCAAGGTCCGGACCATGCCAGCACTGGCGAAATCGGTCTTCGTCAGCGCGCTGTCGCGCAGCTAATTGGAGAAACTCCACGACTCGATTCCATCGTGATTGGAAAAACTCCAACGAACGGACTTTGGACTCTGAACGACCCGCGAACTATGAACCCTGGACGCACTCTGGACCTTGGGACGAACTCTGGACTCTGGGACGAACTCTGGACCTTGGGACGAACCCTGGACCTTGGGACGAACTCTGGACCTTGGGACGAACTCTGGACTTGGGACGAACTCTGGACCTTGGACGCCGGACTCTGGACTCCTGAGCCTCACCCCACGAACTTGTATCCCAGTCCGTGCACCGTCAGTACGAACTGCGGATGCCTTGGATTCGGCTCGATCTTCTGCCGGAGCCACGCGACGTGGACGTCGACGGTGCGCGTCGAGGGCATCGAGTGGTAGCCCCAGACTTCGTTGAGGAGCTCGTCGCGGGTGAGCGTGGCTTCGCGGTGTTCGATGAAGTACTTGAGCAGCAGGAACTCGCGTGCTGAGAGCTCGAGAGGATGGCCGGCGCGCACGACTTCGGCCTTCCGGAAGTTCACGCTGACGTCGCCGAACTGATACTCGACCGCGTTCGTGCCCGTGCCCGCCGCCGCGCGGCGCGTCTGGACTTCGATGCGTGCGAGCAGTTCGAGCATGTCGAACGGCTTGGTGAGGTAGTCGTCGGCGCCGAGCCGCAGGCCGTGCACCTTGTCGACGATCTGTCCACGCGCCGTCAGCATGATGACGGGTGTCTGCACGCCCTTCTGCCGGAGGTCGCGGCAGACGTCGAAGCCGCTCGCGCCGGGCAGCATGACGTCGAGCAGGATCACATCGAATTTCTGGCCTGTCGCCGTCGCGAGGCCTGACGGTCCGTCCGTGGCGGATACCACCGTGTAGCCCTCGCTGCGGAGGCGGTCGGTGAGCGTGATGACGAGCCCGGGTTCGTCCTCCACGAGCAGCACGCGTTTGGAATCCGCCGCCCGATTGGCACCCGAGCGAGAGGCAGGCGCGGCCATCACAACGAACGCCTCTGCGCGGGCACGTGCGGGTTGCTGGTTGTAGGTTGCAGGTTGGATTCCGAGCCCACCTGCAGGTTGTTGGTTGCAGGTTGCAGGTTGGAAGCAGGAAGAACGAGCGTGAACGTCGTGCCCTCGCCTGGCGTCGAGGTGACGGCGATCCGGCCGCCATGTGCGTCGACGACACCCTTCACGAGGCTCAGGCCGAGGCCGTTGCCGTGGATCTGCCTGTCGCGCGCATAGCCGCCGCGGTAGAACGGCTTGAAGATGTGCGGGAGATCCTCGGCCGGAATGCCGCGGCCGCGATCCGATACCGCAATCGATACCTGGCCCTCGTCCCTGCCCGTGCCGCGCGCGACGGTCACGCCGATCCAACCACCGTCCGCGCCGTACTTGATGGCATTACCCACGAGATTCAGCAGCGCCCGGCGGATCGAGTCCTCTTCCGCCATCACTGCGGGTGCACCGTCTTCAATCTTGACCTCGAATGTCAGCGACTCGGCTTCCGGCAGCGACTCCGACGAGGCGATGACATCGCGAACGAGCCAGCCCGCATCGACGGGCCGCTTCGTATGGAGGCGCTTGGTGTCCGAGAGGCCGGCGTACTCGAGGACCTGTTCGACCATGTCCGTGAGCCGGCGTCCCTCGGTCTCGATGAGATCGCCGTATCGCTGTGCCTGCTCGGGGTCGTGGACGACGCCGGCCGCAAGGTTCTGCGCGGCCGAGCGGATGACCGCCACCGGCGTCCGCAGCTCGTGCGACACCGTGGCGACAAAGTCGAGTTGCTGCGCTGCCAGCTTCTCCGAACGGCGTGCATTGACGAGAACCAGGAAGGCGCTCGTCGCAAGCACGCCGAGGATGCCGAAGCTCAGCCAGAGATTCCGTGTCCGGATGCGGCCGACAGCCGCGTCGAGCGATCCGGCGCCGTGCTGCAACAGCAGCGTCCATGAGGACGTGCCTCTCGCGCGAGCGGCCACCTGGTTGGCGGAGACCGTCGCCGAATGCTGCTCGATCACCATCGAGAGCTCATCGGCCATCCGCGCCGGCCTGGTGACGTCCGCGCGTCCAGCCCTGCCGCCCGACGAGCCGGCCGCCGGCTCTGACGCTCTCGCCGACCACATCATCGTCGCTCTGGGAGACTGCGTTCCGGTTACTGCGGTCACGACACCCTTGACCGACTCCATCCGGATTCCGAAGAATGCGGCCGACGCGTCCGACTTTTCGGCGCTGAGCATCTGGCCGGCCGGCAGACCGCGTGAAAGAAGCACGTTCGACTTGCCGTCGAGAACGGCGACGCGGTACCGATCCGATCCACCTTCAGGAAAGATGCGTTCCACCAGCGCCGGCAACACCGTGCTCGTGACGTGCTCGCGATCGATCTCCAGCACCACGTAGCTGGTCGTCGGACCGACGTTGAATCTGAACGACGTCGAGACGCCCGGTACGCGGAGGGTGCCGTCCTGCGTTGCGGGCTCCATGGCCGGCGCGCCTGCAATCAGAAGCGCCGGTACGTCGGGTAGCACCGGCATCGCGGCGATGACGATGCCTGGTGGGAGGCCGGCGGCGACAGCTTTCGTTGCTTCGGCCGCACCGAAAAGACTGACGCCGAGCCTCGCACGAACGGACTCGAGCGAAGCCGGCCACTCGACCGCTTCGAATGACTTCGTCTCGTGGTTGTACTTGTGGAGCGCCATCGTCTGGCCGCTCTGATTCGCGAAATACGCCGCCTTGATGAGCCCGGGGAAGCGCGCGGTCGTCTGCCACTCCTCGTACTGACGCGTGAAGCGATCCGGCGCGTCCGGTGAGAATGACGGCAACGGACGGAACAGCTGGTACGCCCGGCCGAGCTCGCGGTCGAAGTCCTCCGCGAATTCCCTGGAGCGCCGATCGAGCGACTGCTTCATCTGCTCGCGCTCGGCTTCGCTCACCTGACCGACCCAGCGGTACTGCAGCGCGCCGAGCGCCACGACAAGGATCAGCAGCGACACGGGCGCAAGCAGCGCGAGCGGCAGGCGTCGTACCGTCATAGCCGCGAGTCTAGCATGCAGACTTCGCGCAAAAGAGGCTGGAAATCCTTGTGTTTCAACGTTTTACGTTCTTAACAATCTCTTTGCCCACGCTTAACCACATCCCCGGAACGCCGCCGTCTAATCCGATCAGTCAGAGCGCGCAGCAATGCGCGCCCGCCGGAGCGGAGCGGGGCGATGGGGCCCCCCTTTAATAGAAGTGCGACGGCGACAATAGGGGGTCCGGCGGGACGAAGTCCCCCGGTCAAGAAAGAATGAAACGCACAGCACAAGCTCTGTTTCTCTCATTGCTCGCCGTTCAGGTCCTGGTCGCCGGTCAGGGCGCGGACGCGAAGCGGGTTCTGTCGGAGCTCCGCGCGGCACTTGGTGGCGAGGACAAGTTGAGCGCGGTCAAGACGGTCTCGATCGAAGGACAGGTCAGCCGTCCGCAGCCGAACGGCACGTCCAGCTCGTCGAGCTTCGAGATGGCATTCGAGCTGCCGGACAAGTTCATGAAGTCCGACGTGTTCGCGAATCTTGGTGGCACGGACCTCAAGCGCCGATCCGGCTTCAATGGCACCGAAAGCTTCGAGGAGATGGACGCGCCTCCCATGATGGGCGGCGGCGGGGGAATGCACATCATGCGGATGTCGCCCGGCGGCGCAACGCCTGGTGGTCAGGCCACGCCGGAACAAGTCGAGAGACAGCGCGCGCAGAACCTGTCGATCGCCCGCCGCGAATTCGCGCGCCTCACCGTTGGCATGTTCGGAACCTCGTTTTCTCCGCTCCCGCTCGAATTCAAGTACGCGGGTCAGGCCGAGTCGAAGGACGGCAAGGCCGACGTGCTCGAGCTGCAGGGCCCGGATGGCTTCGCGGCGAAGCTGTACGTCGATGGCAAGACGCATTTGCCGCTGATGCTGACCTGGATGGACAAGGAGCCGCTTCGCATCACGATGGGACCCGGCGGCGGCGCGATGGGCGGGGGTAACGTGCAGGTGTTCAGTGGCGGCGGCGGTGGCGCCGGTGCGCAGCGGATGACGCCCGAAGACGCGGCTCGCATGCAGCAGGAAATGGCCGACCGGATGAAAGAGGCGCAAGCCAAACTTCGGACGGTTGAGTACCGCACGTTCTACACGGACTTCAAGAACGTGAGCGGCGTGAACCTGCCCACGAAGATCCAAAACATGATGGAAGGCCTGCCGACCGCCGAGATGTCGTTCGAGAAGATCAAGGTCAACGGCAAGATCGACGCGAACAAGTTCAAAGTCGTCAAGTAACGGTCGTCAACCAGGAGACACGTCAATGAAGCGTTTCGCGACGTTTGCGCTCGTAGTGTGCCTTCTTGCGTCCGTGGCCGCGGCCGCGCAGCAAAACGCGAAGTTGCTGATCACCGTCGCTGACCCGAGCGGTGGCGTCATTCCCGGCGCCACCGTCACGGTGACGCCGACGGCCGTCGACGACGGGCTTCAGCCCGCCGGATCCCTGAAACCGGCGACCACGACAGCCGCTGGAGTCGCGACTCTTGAGGGCCTGGCGCCCGGCCGGTACACGATCACTGCCGAGTTCTCCGGCTTCGAGACCGTCGTCGTCAAGGACTTTCGAGTGCGGACCGGCGACAACCGCCGCAGCGTCGTGCTGCCGCTGAAGAAGGTGAGCGAGGACGTGACCGTCGGCCGCGACAAGCAGACCTCCGGCCTCGACCCTCGCGGCAACGCGTTTTCGACCGTACTCACGCGCGAACAGATCGCCGCGCTGCCTGACGACCCCGATGAAATGGAGGCAGCGCTCAAGGCGATGTCGCCTCCGGGCGCGATCATGCGGATCGACGGTTTCAGCGGCGGCAAGCTGCCGCCGAAGTCGCAGATTCGCTCGATCCGCCTGCCACGGATGGATCAGATGGCGGCGCAGAACCACGGCGGCATCGGCGGCATGATGCACATCGACGTGATGACGCAGCCCGGCAATGGGCCGTTGGCCGGGTCCATCGATTTCGGTTTCAGGGACGATGCGCTCAATGCCAGGAATCCGTTCACACCGATCAAGGGCGACGAGGGGATGCAGACCGGCAACTTGAGCTTCAGCGGATCGATCGTGCCGAACAAGTCGTCGTTCTCGATTTCGATTCAACAGGCGCGGCTCTTCGATTCGGGCAGCATCCTGGCCGCGGTCTCGGGCGGAACGGTGGCGCAGGCGATCCGGCGCCCGACCGATCGCACCAATATCAATGGCCGCTTCGACCAGGCGTTAGGCGCGGGCCACTTGCTGAAGTTCTCGTATCAGCGTTCGGCGAATCAGCTCGGAAACCTGGGTGTCGGCAGTTTCGATCTGCTGGAACGGGCGTACCAGACCACCACGTCAGAATACGTCTTCCGGATATCCGAGAACGGGGCGGTCGGCCGCCGCGGCTTCAGCGAGTCACGCCTGCAGGTGCGGCGGTCGGAAACCAGTGCGGAGTCCTTTCTCGAGGCGCCGACGCTGCGTGTGCTCGATTCATTCACGAGCGGCGGCGCGCAGCGGCGGGGCGGCAGTCGTGCGGTTGATTTCGAGGCCGCGACGGACTTCGACTACGTGCGCGGCCTGCACTCGATGCGCGCGGGTGTGCTGGCCGAGGGTGGCCGGTACCGCTCGAACGATGGCGTCAACTATTTCGGCACCTATACGTTTGCCAGTCTCGCGGACTACGAGGCCGGCCGGCCGTCGAATTACACACGCCGGATCGGCGATCCGAACCTCACGTACTCGAACGTGCAGGCCGGCGCGTACTGGCAGGACGACTGGCGATTCCGAAAGTCGATGCTGCTCTCCTACGGCGTCCGCTACGAAGCGCAGTCATTGCTGACGGATCAGAACAACGTCTCTCCGCGAGCGACGCTGACATGGTCGCCGTTCAAGAGCGGCCGGACGAGTTTCCGCGGCGGCGCCGGTTGGTTCAACGACTGGCTCGGCACGAGCGTCTACGAACAGTCGCTGCGCGTGGGCGGCTTCCGCCAGCAGGAAGTGAACGTCCTGAATCCGTCCTATCCGGATCCAGGCGCGGCGGGCACGGTGTCGCCGAGCAACCGGTATCAACTGTCGAACGGACTGACCCTGCCTTCATCGCTCACGGCGAATGCGGGCATCGATCAATCGATCAACGCGTCACTCCGCCTGAGCGGAACCTATACGTACCGCCGGAGCGGCACGCTCCTGCGCGGACGCAACGTCAATGCGCCCGTGAATGGTCTCCGCCAGGATTCTCGCTTCAGCAACGTCATCGAGGTGGTGAACGACGCAGGGTCGCGCACGCACATGGTGGGCGGCACGCTGAGCTTCATCAAGCTCAACTGGAAGCAGACGATTCTGATGGGCAACTACACCTGGTCGAAAACGGAGACGAACACGACCGGGCCGTTCTCCCTGCCGGCCGCCGGCGACGATCTCTCGACCGAGTGGGGCCCGGCGATGCCCACGCATCGTGTGATGGCGGCATTCAACATGACGCCACTGCCGGGCCTGGGAGTGAGCCTGAACCTGCGCGCGCAGTCCGGCTCGCCGTACACGGTGACCGCCGGCCGCGACCTGAATGGCGACGGTGTCTTCAACGATCGCCCGGCCGGTGTTTCCCGCAACAGCGCGACGACGACAGGGCAGTGGGATCTGGGCGCGCGCGTGTCGTACTCGCTCGGTTTCGGCCGGAAGCCGCAGACAACGGCCGGTCCCGGCGGCGTGATGATTGTGATGGGCGGGGGCGGCGGCATAGCCGGTGGCTTCGGTCCTGGCGCGGCCAACAAGCGCTTCCAGCTCCAGTTCTACGCGGCCGCACAGAACGTCACCAACCGCGCCAACTACGTCGGTTACAGCGGTGTCGTCACCTCACCGTTCTTCGGCAAGGCGACCAACGTGCTGAATCCACGCAAGATCGAGCTCGGAGTTAGATTTGGGTTCTAGATCTGACTTCGAGTCGTACGTCGGGTACGTCTGGTACGTCAGGTACGTCGGGTACGTCGGGTACGTCGGGTACGTCGGGTACGTCGGGTACGTCGGGTACGTCGGGTACGTCGGGTACGTCGGGTACGTCGGGTACGAGGA
>DATNEY010000004.1:0-2986 GCA_035606665.1 Vicinamibacterales bacterium
TGCGAAGGCCGTGTGCGCGAGCCACACCGCGCCGTAGCCACGCGTGAGCTCGAGGCCCGGTACCAGCTCCCGGAAGGCCGTGAGCAGCGGAATGAAGGCGACCTGCACCGGCACCATGAGGAGGCCCACCACGATGAGGAAGAGCGTGTCGCGGAAGGGGAAGCGCATCCACGAGAAGGCGTAGGCGGCGAGAGCGCAAATGCCCAACGGGAGCAGCGTCGAGGGGACCGCGATGAAGACCGTGTTCGCGAATGCCTGGAGCATCCCTTGCGCCTCGAGCACCTGGCGGTAGTTGTCGACGGTCAGGTGCAGGTTCGAGATGTCCCACCATCCAGTGGACTGGATGTCCGAGCGTGGCCGGAAGGACGTCACGAGCAGCCCGAGCGTCGGGACCAGCCAGATGAGGCCGATGAGCGCGAGGGCGACATGGATGACCGTGCGGTTGAGCGCCGCGACGACTCGCCCAGCGGGCGTCATCCTCCCTTGAACTACCCCGCCGGCCAGGATGCTCATGTGACGGATGACGTGCGGAAGCGCCGCACGTTGAAGATCATGATCGGGACGAGAAGGACGAGCATCACGACCGCGACCGCTGACCCGTAGCCGTACTGCCCCGCCTCGAAGGCCTGCTGGAACATCGTGAAGGCGATGACCTGACTCGCCTTGCCCGGCCCGCCGCGAGTCATCACGTAGATGAGATCGAAGAGCTTGATGACGTTGACGACCAGCGTGACGGCCAGCACGGACATCGGCAGGCTGACCATCGGCAGGATCATCCGGAAGAAGATCTGCCGCTCGGTGGCGCCTTCGACCCTGGCTGACTCGATGACCTCCGCCGGGATGCTCTTCACCGCCGCCGACAGGATGACCGTCGCGAACCCGACCGAACCCCAGATCCCGACCGCGATGAGCGCGAAGTTGACGATCCCCGGATCGCCCAACCAGGAAACGGGCGCCACGCCGAGAGAGCCGAGGATCGCGTTGAGGAGCCCGATGTTCGTGTCTGGTGAGTAGATGAACTTCCAGATGACGGCGAGGGCCGTGGCGGCGATCGCCATGGGAATGAACACGATGGCCTTGACGATCGATTCGTAGCGCACGCGCGCCGCGACCACCGCGATGATGAGGCCGAGGAAGATGACGATGCTCACGTAGAAGACGACCCACAGCACGTTGTTCCAGAGCGCGCCTGACGGAGGGAACGTCGAGAGATTGATGAAGTCCGGGTCGGAGAAGAGGCGGGTGTAGTTGTCCAGGCCGATCCACTGCTCGAAGACGCCGTTACGGCCGCGGTTGAAGCTGAGCAGCACGGTGTAAATCGCCGGATAGACAAGAAAAACGAGAAGCAACAGAGCGGCCGGCGCGAGGAAGAGGAGCGCTGTGCCCCATCTCGGGCTTTCAGGGCCACGCCCGCGGCGCGCAGCTGTCCGGCCACCAGCTCGCGCGGAGTACTGGGTCGGTGCTACCGGTGTCGGCGCTAGGCCCATCTGTCTCCAGTTCGTTCGTGGAGCGGGCGGGCGGTCCTGCGCGCCCGCCCGCTCCGTGGATTCAGCTCGAGGCTCTGCTTACTTTTCCGCTTTCCACTTCGCCTGCATCGCTGTTTCGAACGCCGCCCAGTCGACGGTCTTGCCTTGGATCGCGTTCTGGAGCGCCGCACCGAGGTTGTCTCCGCCACCGGAGGGCAACAGGTCGGAGCCGTCGAAACGGACCGCGCTGGCGTTCGCGACCTGGGCGGCCTCTCGCTTGGCGAGGTCGTTCGGATATGCGGACGCCGGGACGGCCTTCACCGGCGAGATGACCGCGCCGGTACCGGCCCACACCGAACCAGAGTCGGCAGAGGTCATGTAGGCGAGGAACTCTTTCACGCCCGGCTTGTTGGTGAACGCAGCGATCACGTCGCCGCCGATGGTGACCGTCTTGCCGCTGCCGACGGCCGGGAAGTCGAACCAGTCGATCGTTTCACCGACCTTGAGCGCGGTGTTCGTCTGGCCTGTCGCGATGCCGCCGACGAAACCGCCCTCGTAGTAGAGGACGGCCGTGCCGTTCGCGGCGAACGTTTGGCCAATGGCGTCGGTGAAGCTGCGTCCGAGAGCGGCGGTGATGCCGCCTGCGACGTAGTCGTCCTTGATCGCCGACTTCATCGTGTCCACAGCGGCGGCGACCGTCGCGTCGGTCCAGGGCAGCTTGCCGCTGAAGAGCTGGTCGTACTTCTCTGGGCCGGCCTGCTTCGCGTAGATGTTCTCGAACCAGTCGGTCAACGTCCACGAGTCAGCGGCCCCGAGACCCATCGGCGCCGTGCCTTTGGCCTTGATGTCGCCGAGCAGCTTTGTGAAGCCGGCGAAATCGGTGGGGGCCGAGACGCCGAGCGTCTTGAACTTGTCGGGTCGGAACCACATGGTGCTCTTGCTGTTGAACTTCACCATGATCGCGTACTGCGTCCCGTCGACCTGCCCGATCTCGAGGATCCCTGGCGGGTAGTTGGACTTCAGCGCGTTCACGTCGATGCCGAGGTCGGCGACCTTCTTCAGGGATCCCTGCCGCGCGAACTGGCGCAGGAACCCGATGCCCGGAATGATCGCGACGTCCGGCGGATTGCCGCCGGAGATGCGGGTCTGAAGGATCGTCGAATAGTTATCGCGGATCGATTCGTAGTTGGCGATGACCCCCGACTTCGTCTTGAAGGCGTCGAGCACTTTTTGGAACGATGCCTGCTCGCTTCCGCCCCAGAGCGACATGACGGTGATCGTGCTGCCGGCTGCGGCTGTTCCGACCGGCGTCGGCGTTCCGGAACCTCCGCACGCGGTGATCACGATCGAGGCGATGAACGCAATGGCGGCTAACGACCGAGTGGATCGCATCACGGCACACCTCCCATGCGGACTCGTACAGTACCGCTATTCGTGGCCAGCACGGGAAAACGCATCGACCCGGCTGAGGCGGAGCAGGTGGCGGCCGAGGCGCGACGCGTGCTGAACGGCAACCGCCA
>DATNEY010000023.1:0-3669 GCA_035606665.1 Vicinamibacterales bacterium
AGTGTCGAGCTCTGGAGATTCATGCCCAGTTTCGCGGCCCACTTGGACGTCGCGTTGGAGCTCGAACCCCACCAGATTCGCTCGCGCAATCCTTCTGAATAGGGCTCGAGGCGCAGCCGCCCCGGCGGATTGGGAAACATCGGCCGCGGGTTGGGTTCGGCGAAGCCCTCGCCCTTCAGCAGCTCCAGGAACACTTCTGCGTGGCGTCGCGCCATGTCGGCGGCCGCCTCGCCGTCGCGCGGCGCATAGCCAAAATACCGCCAGCCGTCGATCACCTGTTCCGGTGATCCGCGGCTGATGCCCAGTTGCAGACGGCCACCGGCGATGATGTCCGCGGCACCGGCATCCTCGGCCATGTACATCGGGTTTTCGTAGCGCATGTCGATGACGGCGGTCCCGATCTCAATCTTCTTCGTGCGCGCGCCGACGGCGGCGAGGAGCGGGAACGGCGAGCCGAGCTGGCGTGCGAAGTGATGCACGCGGAAATACGCGCCATCGAGGCCCAGTTCTTCGGCGGCGACCGCGAGCTCGATCGACTGCAGCAGCGCATCCGACGCTGTGCGTACCGCAGAGTACGACTCTGGTGTCCAGTGCCCGAATGAGAGAAAGCCGATCTTTTTCACGCAGGGTTCCTGAAAGAGAGCGTGGAGACGTTCGACGCGCGCGTCGTTCAGTTCAGGATAGCTTGCTCAATGGGTTTCCTCACAAGCGCGACCGAAGCGAGGACCGGTTAGCGCCCTCGAATCTTCTGCTGCGGTACACGTCGCACCTTGACAGGTTTGATATGACTGAGAGATGCCATCCGAACACGATCTCGCCTTCCCCCGGCTGAGCCGGGCCCAGATAGACGCCCTTCGCCGCTGGGGTCACGTACGCCCGATCGCGCCCGGCGACGTGCTGTTCCAGGAAGGGGACCGCGGGTTTTCTTTCTACGTCGTCCTGGAGGGAGCCGTCGAGATCGTCGAGCAATCGCGTGGGACGCCGCATCAGGTGACGGTTCACGAACCGGGCGAGTTCACCGGCGACGTGGATACGCTGTCCGGGCGCGCCGCGCTCGTGACCGGGCGCGCGATCGCACGTGGCGAGGTGCTGGAGTTGACGGCCGCCGCGCTGCGTCAGGCCGTGGACGCGTTGCCTGAAATCGGGGAGATTGTGCTGAAAGCGTTCCTCACCCGGCGCACGCTGCTCTTGAGCGAGGGATTCGAGGGCATCAAGATCGTCGGATCACGGTTCTCGCCGGACGCCCACCGCCTCAGGGATTTTGCCGCCCGCAACGCGATCCCGTTCACCTGGATCGATCTGGAGTCCGACGAACAGGCCGAGACGCTGCTGCGTCAGTTCGGCGTGCCGCCCTCGGCGACGCCGGTGGTGATCGGCCGCGAAGGCCGCTATCTGACGAATCCGACGGTTGCCCAGCTCGCGCACTGTGCTGGACTCGAGGCGACGATTGATCCGTCCGAGCTGCTCGATCTCATTGTGGTCGGCGGGGGACCCGCCGGGCTGGCCGCCGCGGTGTATGCGGCCTCCGAAGGGCTCGACGTGCTGGTCGTCGAGCGCATGGCGACCGGCGGCCAGGCTGGCACGAGTTCCCGGATCGAGAACTATCTCGGTTTCCCCTTGGGCATATCCGGTCCGGAACTGATGCGCAACGCGCTGCTTCAGGCGCAGAAATTCGGGGCGCGCATCACCGTGCCCGGCACCGTCCAGCGTCTCGGGATCGACGCCGGAGTTCGCGTCATCACGCTCGCCGACGGCACGAAGATTCGCGGCAAGTCCATCCTGGTCGCGACGGGTGTGGAGTATCGCCGGCTCGATGTGCCCCGCCTGAGTGAGTTCGAGGGCGCAGGCGTCTACTATGCCGCGACGGACACGGAGACGAAACTCTGCCGCAACGAGGAGGTCGTCGTCGTCGGCGCCGGCAATTCTGCCGGGCAGGCCATCGTGGCGCTGTCGCGATACGCGCGACGCGTGCACGTCGTCGCGCGCGGCCGGGATCTGGGAAAGAGCATGTCGCGATACCTCGTGGATCGCGTTGAGCAAATCGACAACGTCCAGATACACCGAGGCGCCGTCGTCGCCGCCCTGGAAGGAGACGGTCATCTCGAGGCGGTCCGCGTCCGCGACGATGCCGGGAGCGAGCTGCGGATCAAGACGCCGGCGTTGTTCCTCTTCATCGGCGCCGATCCGCACACCGAGTGGCTGAGCGGCTGCGTGCAGCTTGACAAGAAGGGTTTCGTCCTCACGGGCGCGGCCGTGCCGCTCGATGCGTTGCGCGGCGATTTCTGGCGCGCACAGGGGCGGACGCCGTTTTTCCTCGAGACGAGCCTGCCTGGCGTGTTCGCCGCCGGAGATGTTCGGAGCGGATCGGTGAAACGCTGCGCGTCGGCGGTCGGCGAGGGCGCGATGGCGGTCAGCTTCATTCATGCGTCCCTCGAGGCGGCTTCGTCGGCGAAGGATGTTTCCGCATCAACGAACTAGGAGCTCACTGGCCGCTGTTTGTCGTGTGTCCAGGCGATCCGCGGAAGGCGTGATCAGAGGAAAGTGATGCGGCAATCGTCGCGAGAAATACGGCGCCGATGATGATCACGGACACGCCAGCACTGACATGCACCCATTCACTCGCCAGCATCTTCGCGGCGGTAAACACGAGGAGCGCCGCAAGGCCAATCCGCAGATATCGCAGCCGATGAACCGCATCCGACAGCACGAAATACAGCGAGCGGAGTCCCAGCATCGCCATCACATTCGAGCTGTAGACGATGAGCGGGTTCCGACTCACGGCTAACACCGCAGGAATCGAATCGAGCGCAAACACGATGTCGGTCGTCTCGATCACGACAAGTGCGACGAGCAGCGGCGTGGCGACGAGCCGCCCGCCCTCGCGCCGCCAGAAGTCATGTCCGTGCGACACCGGGCTGACGCGCACGACTCGAGCGATCCAGGTGCCGCACACATCGCAAGCCTCCTTGACGACCTTCCGCTCACGTTCCGCGCCGAACAACAGCCGCCAGGCGGCGAACAGAATCAGGGCTGCGAATGGATACGTGATCCACTGAAATCGTTCGATCAGCGTCAGCCCGGCGCCAATCGCCAACGCCCTGAACACGAGGGCGCCTGCGACGCCAAAAAGCAGCACGCGTCGCTGATACTCGGCGGGAATGTGCAGCTCAGAGAAGATCACGACGAAGACGAAGATGTTGTCGACCGACAGCGACTCCTCGAGCAGGTAGGCCGCAAAATATTCCGTCGCGGCGCTTCTCCCGTTGGTGGCAGCGACCCACAGTCCTACCGCAAGGCCCAGTCCGACCCACAAGATGACCCACGTTATCGATCGGCGCCGGCTGCCATGATGTTTCATTCTGCCGTGACGGCAGATCGGCCGCCGACCCACCTGATGCCGATGTCTGCCGCGGAACGCAGACGATCCGCGAGTTGCGCGCTGTGATGCTGGATGTGACGGATGTTCACCAATTGATGCTCCAGCTTCGACATGCGGTACCAACTGAAACCGCTCTCCGCGCTGTCGAGATCGAGCGCGTCCACCGCATCATCGACGATGCGATCGCAGAAAGACCAGTACTCGAGAACCTGCGCTTGCGTATATGGGTCGCCCCCGATGCCGTCATCGTGCCCTCGATGCTGCGCCCACCGCTGAAACGCCGCTTCGTC
>DATNEY010000030.1:0-4600 GCA_035606665.1 Vicinamibacterales bacterium
GACTTCGATCGTCTCCACGATCGGCACCGAGACGTCGACGACCGGCAGGTCGAATCCGATCAGCAGCCGCGTGCCTTCCGGCAGCGCGCCGAGCTGGCGGGCGACGACTTCGGCGGTCTCGCGGACCACTTCGCGCCCGCACTGCCGGCAGTAGGTGCGGCCGACGCGCGCGTAGAGGAGGCGCATGTAGTCGTGGATTTCCGTGGTCGTGGCGACGGTCGAACGCGGGTTGCGAATGCTGTTCTTCTGCCGGATGGCGATCGCCGGGGCGATGCCGTCGATGCGATCGACGTCGGGCTTTTCCATCCGCTCGAGGAACTGGCGGGCATAGGCCGAGAGCGATTCCACGTAGCGGCGCTGCCCTTCGGCGTAGATCGTGTCGAAGGCGAGCGACGATTTTCCCGATCCGCTGACACCGGTGACGATGATCAGCTTGCCGACCGGCAGCGTCAGGTCGATGTTCTTGAGGTTATGCGTGCGCGCGCCGCGCACGACGAGATCGGCCGGTTCTGACGCGGCGGGAATGACGGGCTCGGACATCTCTCGGTCTGCGACCCCACTGCTGCGATTTCAGGAGTGAACTGAACCCCCTATCGTAACCGCAGCTCGTGGGTGGTCGCAACCCGAGCTCATCCCTTCGCGACGCAGCCGCACTGAGTCGCAAAGTCTGCGCGTCAGCGAGTCGCCTCTGACGAATTCAGATGGTCGGACGTCGCAGGTACGCAATCGTGGAAGTCGCCGCAAGCAGCAGGATCGGCACCAGCGGGTTGCCGCCGATGACGAACAGGTGCGCGATGATCGCGCCCACCATCGTCACCGCGAGCGCGACGGCGCCGTAGAAGGCGAGCGACGGGACGAGCAGCAGCGCCGCGCTCGTCACTTCGATGAGGCCGGTCACATAGCGGAACCACTGGCCGACACCGATGCTGTCGAAGACCTGCACCATCGCCGCCTGCCCCGCGAGTTTGCTGCCGCCCGCGAACAAGAACATCGCCGCGCAGAGGATTGACAGCGTCCAGGCCACTGCCGTCGCCGCGCCCCGGGTTCTGGAAACTGTCGCTGAGGTCGCCATGCTGATCTCCTTTTCGACGCTCTGGATTGTCTATACGTGAACCTTTGGTGTCAAAAAAACTACCCCTTGAGCTTCGCGAGCAGCGTGTGCAGCGTCGCTGATTCGTCCTGCGTCAGCGCGCCGAACAGCGCCTGTTCGGTTTCGATCTGGATCTGCCGGCCTTTCTGGTACGCGTCGCGGCCCGCATCGGTCAGCACCGCGAGACGCGAGCGTCGATCGTTGGGATCGCCGGCCCGGCTCACGAGGCCGTCCGCCTCCAGGCGATCGACCAGCTGCGTGACGTTCGATTTGACGCAGGACAAGCGCTCGGCGAGTTGTCCGAGGGGAAGCGATTCGCCCGCTTCGCTGAGACGATGCAGCGCGGCGAGCTTGGCGAGCGACAGGCCGATGTCGGCGAGCTTGGTCTCGACGCGGCTCTCGAGGACGCTGGAGGTGTGGAGCACCGCGAAGAGGCCGGTTCGTTCCGTCTCAGCCATGTAGTTCAGGTATGTATGATATCACAGCGTCAAGTAGAATACGGGTTTGTACAACGACTCGTCGCGGTGCGGTGGCGGTTTTCCGGCCGCGCTTGCCTCGAGCCCGGCGGTAGACGCCGTGTCGTTGCCGGATTAGTCAGAACGCGAACGTCGCATCCGCGTTGAGGAGGATCGATGCAGGCAGGAACCGTCGTGCGCCATCGCTGGAGCGACATCGCACCGGAGCAGATCAACCCGTCGATCACGCGTCAGTACATCAGCGGCGATCGCGTGACCATCGCGCGCTTCGAGCTGAAGGCCGGCGGCGTCGTGCCGCGGCACGCGCACGAGAACGAGCAGGTCAGCATGGTGCTGAGCGGCGCGCTGCTGTTCCGGATCGACGGACGCGAGACGACGATTCGCGGCGGCGAGGTGATGCAGATTCCCGGCAACGTCGCGCACGAAGTCGAGGTGCTGGAGGACGCGCTCGTGATCGACGTGTTCAGCCCGGTGCGCCAGGACTGGATCGACAAGACCGACACCTACTTCAAACGAACCTAATCGCCTGTAGCCACCGGCTTCAACCGGCTCGTGATTTCACCCATGACCGACATCCGCTTTCAGAGTCTCGAGGACGGCCCGCTGGCCGACATCTGGTACGCGCTCGGCGGCGCCGCGGTGCGCCACCCGGAACACTTCAAGAAGTTGATGGACGACTGCTTCGAGGAGCTGGTCGCACGGCGCGGCGACGGGTTGAAGGCGTGGCTCGAGGAGCGCTTCCGGCCGTTCCGGCTCGCGGACTCGAAGGAAGATGCCGAGACGAACATGCGGATTTCGCCGGAGGCGCGCTCGTGATCGCGCGAGCCCTGGCCGTCGCGCTGGCGTTCATCGCGCTCGGTCCCGCACCCGCGCCCGCGCAGACGCCGACCGGCACCGGCAGCGCCGTGTTCGTCGCCTACTACTGGCGCGCCAGGCCGGGCCAGCTCGACGCCTACAACGAGTACGTCAGGAAGGTC
This sequence comes from Vicinamibacterales bacterium, assembly GCA_035606665.1. Classification (GTDB taxonomy): domain Bacteria; phylum Acidobacteriota; class Vicinamibacteria; order Vicinamibacterales; family SCN-69-37; genus DASUGC01. The sequence goes on from DATNEY010000030.1 coordinate 2,544, forward strand.
GCCGAGCCGATCGACGAAGACGCGCGCAAGGCCGGCGTGTTCGAAGAAGTGCGGACCGTGAACCCGGCACCGGGCGTCACCGCCGACTGGACGCACCTGCGGATCTTCCGGCTGAAGGATGCGGCCGCTGAGAAAGCGCTCGCCGCCGGGCTGGACGCCGCGACCGCGCGCGTCGTGCCGAGCGACGCCCAGCGCAAAGCGAACAGCGAGCGGGCGGCGACGCTGCGCGATCTCGTGCGGCGCGAAGTGTGGGTCGAGCTGCGCTGACGGCGCCGGGGCTTGGGTCTGGGGGCTGGCGGATTCACTCGTGGCGTCGGGCTTCCGCCGCGCAGTCGTCTCTGGATGGCGCGTGGTAGAATCGGGGTTCCTGCCTGGCCGGCGTAGCTCAGTTGGTAGAGCAGCTGATTCGTAATCAGCAGGTCACCAGTTCAAGTCTGGTCGCCGGCTCCACGTTTTCTCGGTCCCTCCCACAATGTCGAGTCGTTCGTCCGCTCACTCGACAGGCTCTGTCTACGGCGTCGGCGTGCCCGCCGTCTGAAACGCGGCAATCAGCCAGTCGTTGCCTTCTTTCACGAGCGTAAATATCGCGTGCCCTGTCTGTCGGTTGGTGTTCGGATCATCTGTCACGCCGTGAACAATCGCGGTCGTGGGGGACAGAAGGCGCGTCGAGTGCCGCGTGAACTTGGGAGGGGTTCCGGGTGCCGCAAGGGCCGCCGCCACGACCTTTTCGATGGCGGAACGCCCGACCGCGACGTTCGTGCCGATAGCCCTCACGGCATCCGTCTGCAAGGCTGCCATGTAGCCCGTGACATCTCGCTTGGCGATTGATTGGTACAGTCCGTCAACGCGCCGGTTGATTGCAACCTCATCGCTCGATTGCGCAAACGCAGGCAGGGCACTCAGTGCGATGACCGCAATCATCAGTCCGATACATGCTGCGAGGCCGGCCCGACGAGTCATTGGACTCTCCTTCTTCCCTGGCGGCTGAGTGGGACTGTTCGAGGCGAGCGCGTACGTAACGTCTCGCCGTGGAGCGGCATCATTGCGCCGCAAACGCAAATGGGTCAAGCGCCATCCAGCGAGGCGTGAAGGTTCAAACGTGCCTGAGGTCCGCGTTGAAGCCGCCGCCTGCTTGTCGGCTACGTGGCCGACGCCATCTGCCCCTTCGAGCCGTCGACGAGCGGCGGGCGCGGCGTGACGGGGCAAGGAAAAAGGCTCGACTCGGTCTGATATTGGGGGGAACCTCGTCGAGCCTTCCGCGGGGTCAGGTTGCGGGCTGGCCCCAACGCGGCGAAGTCTACGCTCGTCCGCGGCCATCCTTTCACGCTGTTTCTGCGTCCTCCCCGGGGCCCGGCAATTTGTAGCTGGCAACTTCTAGGAGCTTTGCGGGATTTTTTGTAGGACGGCGTGCGCGCGAATTAGGGATTGAATTAAACTCTCCCCCACACACACGACCGATGCCCTGGCGTTGCCCAGCCTGCGAGACCCAGATTCGTCCGACCGAGCCCGAAGCCACCCCACGACCGGGCGTCGTCTACCGTTGCCACGTCTGTCGTCTCGAACTGGTCGTCGACGAACAGACGCAGAAGCTGACGGTCCCGCCGCTGTTCGACGAATCGCCGCGGCGCGGCCGGGCGACGGCTGACGAGCGGAAGCGCACGCGAAAACGTCCCTAGCCATTCGCAGCCGCCGTTCACGCGCGAGACGGACACGCGCCCGGCCGCCGCTCTCACCGCTGACGCGCGCCGCTCAGCGCCGTCGCCGCGCCGAGCCCGATCAGCGCGCTCCCGGTGACGTAGCGCTGCCCGCGCGCGAAGCGCGGGTGATCCTTGATCCAGTCCCCCGCCGTCCCGGCCGCCAGCGCCCAGCCCGAGTCGGTCGCCGCCGACAGCGCGACGAACAGCAGCCCGAGCGCGAGCATCTGCGTCGCCACCCGTCCGCTCGACGGGTTGATGAACTGCGGCAGGAAGGCGAAGAAGAACACCGCCGTGTGCGGGTTGAGGATGTTGACCACGACGCCCTGCGTGAAGACGCGGCGCAGCGACGTGCTCTCGACG
>DATNEY010000047.1:0-89409 GCA_035606665.1 Vicinamibacterales bacterium
AGGATGTTGAGCGACGGTCCGCCCTCACGCGACGAGGTGACGACCTCGCGCGTATGACGCGAATCGACCGACGTGAAGACCTTCACGAACTCGGGGATGATCGCGCCCGCGAGCGTGCCGCAGGTAATGATCGTCGACAGCTTCCACCACATCGTCGGATCGGGGAGCACGTCGCGGATCGTCACGTACGACACGAGATACGTGAGCGCCACGGACACGATCGACGTGACCCAGACGAGCTGCGTGAGCGGATGCTCGTAGTTCATCGCGTCCGCGTTGCCGTAGCGCGCCTTCACCACGGCCTCGTTGCCCAGGTACGAGATGCCGCTCGCGATCACCATCACGACGCGCATCACGAAGATCCACACCAGCAGCGCGACCTGGATCGACGGCTCCTTCACGGCGAGCAGGATGAACGTGATGAGCGCGACGCCCGTCACGCCGTACGTCTCGAAGCCGTCCGCGCTCGGGCCGACGGAGTCGCCGGCGTTGTCGCCGGTGCAGTCCGCGATGACGCCCGGGTTGCGCGCGTCATCTTCCTTGATCTTGAAGACGATCTTCATGAGGTCCGCGCCGATGTCGGCGATCTTCGTGAAGATGCCGCCGGCAATTCGGAGCGCCGCCGCACCGAGCGACTCGCCGATGGCGAAGCCGATGAAGCAGGGACCCGCGTAGTCGCCGGGAATGAAGAGGAGGATCCCGAGCATGATGATCAGCTCAACGCTGATCAGCAGCATGCCGATGCTCATGCCGGCCTTGAGTGGAATCGCGTAGCAGGGATACGGCTTGCCGCGGAGGCTGGCGAACGCCGTCCGGCTGTTGGCGAAGGTGTTGACCCGGATGCCGAACCACGCGACGCCGTAGCTGCCCGCGATACCGACGAGGCTGAACACCAGGATGATCGCGACCTTGAACGGCGCCATGCCGTGGGTCACGACGCCCGCGGCGTCTACCGACGGCGCAAGCGCGCCAAAGTAGAAGGCGACGATGGCGCCGATGAAGAGCCACAGGATCATCAGGAACTTGCCCTGCTGGATCAGGTAGGTCTTGCAGGTCTCGTAGATGAGCTCCGAGATCTCGCGCATCGACTGATGCACGGGCATGTTCTTGAGCTGGTTGTTAATCGCCAGGCCGAAGATCATGCCGAGGGCGCTGATCAGAATGCCGACGAGCAGCAGCCGGTTGCCCGGGATGCCCATGAACGACACCGCCGACAGGTCCGGCAGCTTGAGGTTTGCCTCGCCACCACCGTGACTGGTCGTGGTCTGTGACGCACCAGGCTGGCCCTGGGTCTGCGCGACAAGCGGCGCCACAGCAAGGACCAACATCGCCACCAGCACCAGCGGGGCGGCACCCAACATCCATCGCTTCGTTTTCGCAAGCATCGTCCGTCTCATCTCCGTTTGGGCCCCCTGAACAGGGTGGGGCGTCATCAGTAAACGCTCTAGTTTACGTTGTCTCCGGCCGTTACGCGCATCCGATCCGGCATGCCCGTCCCACCGGTCAGGAAGATCCGAATGCCCTCTTCGACCGTCAGGTCCGGAAAGGAAGCGCGATCCGGCGAGCAGACAACGATGTCGCCTAAATAAAGGTGATTTGTCGGCACGTAGACGGCGAGCAGGGTCTCTGCGCCGCGCCCGCGGTCTAAAGTGAACTCCTTCGTCAGAAAGCCCAGGACGGCACCACGGCCCTGATCCTCGACGAGCACCATACGCTTGAAGCCAAATTCGTTATCCGGTGAGAAGGCGGAGATGAGCTGTTTCACTGGAGCGTAGATCGTGCGAAAGAGCGGCACGTGCTGGAACAGGTTCTCGCTTCGAGCCAGCAGCCTGCGGCCGATGACGTTCGTCGTGAGCGCGCCGATGGCGAGTATCGCGGCCGCTGTCGCGAGGATGCCGAGGCCCGGCCAGGGCCTGCCGAACAGTCGCGCTCCAATCGGCCCGGTCAGGCTGTCGGCAAACCGGAAGACCCAAATGAGCGCCACGGCGCTCACCACGAGCGGCACGGTGACGAAGAAGCCCGCGATGAAGCTCCGGCGCAGCCACTGCAACATGGATGAACCAGAGGATTCTAGAGCCAACCCAGGCCAACGGCGCCAAGGATCGCGGCCCCAGCCGCAATACGGTACCAGGCGAATGGCGCGAAGCCAGAACGCGACACGTACCGGAGGAAGGGCCGCACGACCAGTGCGGCCGCCACGAACGCCGTCACCAGACCAACGCCGATCTCAGCGGCATGGGCGCTGGCGAGGTCGTGCCGAATCTCCCAGGCATCGTGCAGGCATGCCGCTGTGAGCGTGGGCATGGCCAGGTAGAACGACAGTTCCGCCGCTGCCGAGCGCTCCACCCGCAACATGAGGCCGCCGATGATGGTCGCGCCGGATCGAGAGACACCCGGAATGAGCGCCAGCGCCTGGCACGCGCCCACAGCCAACGCCCTTCCGAGCGGAATCCGATCGGCGTGAAACACCACCGGAGCCGGCCGCATCCGCTCCACAACGAGCATGATGAGGCCGCCTACGATGAACGCCCCCGCGATCACCAGTGGACTCTTGTAGAGAGACTTCACCGAATCGGCAAAGTACCAGCCGGCCACCCCCGCCGGCAGGACCGCGACAACCAGCGCGAGAACGAACCGCCGGGACTCGGGCTTCGACGGGAGCCCCCGCGCCACCTCGAACAGCTTCGCGCGGTACAGCCACATCAAAGCGAGGACGGATCCGAACTGGATGATGACCGTGAACGTTCCGGCTGGGTCCTTGAAGCCGAGAATCTGCTCACCGATCCGGAGATGTGCCGTCGAGGAAACCGGCAGGAACTCTGTCAGTCCCTGCACGGCGCCGAGCAGAGCCGCGGCAAGTAGGTCCACGGCTGGTCGAAACGCCTACGCGCGCTTCGGGGTCCGCGCCGCGGTGGCCGGCCCTTCGGCCTGTTTCGGGCTCAGGATGATCGCAATCGCCGAAGCAATGAAGATCGTCGAATACGTGCCCGCGATGATTCCGACGAGCAACGTGAATGCGAGCCCCTCGAGGACTTCCCCGCCGAACAGGTAGAGCGCCACGACAGACAGGAACGTCGTGCCGGCGGTGATGATCGTCCGGGACAACGTCTGGTTGACGCTGCGGTTGACGACCGCCTCGAGCGGTTCGCGTTTCGCCAGCCGCTGGTTCTCGCGCACGCGGTCGAAGATGACGATCGTGTCGTTGACCGAGTAACCGGTGATCGTCAGGAGCGCCGCGACGACGTTCAGTGAGATGTCATAGCCAAACCAGGTCAGGAAGACCAGCGTGACCAGGACGTCGTGGAATGTCGCCACGATGGCGCCGACGGCGAACGTGAGACGGAACCGGAACCAGATGTAGAGCAGGATGCCGCCGAGCGACGACACCGTGGCCCAGAGGCCCTTGGACCGCAGATCCTCGCCGATGACGGGGCCGACGATTTCCTTGCTCTGAACCGTGAAGTTCCCGACGTTGGCGGCCTTGAGGGCCGCCTCGACCTGCGCGGCCTGTGCGTCGGCATTGGTCTGGTCGCCCGAGAGCGGCAGCCGGACGAGGATTTCGTTGTCGCCAGGCGCGCCGTACGTCTGCACCACGGAATTGCCGGGATCGGGCAGCGCGCTCCGCACCACCGAGTCCACGGTCGGCTTCTCGAACTTGAGCCGGAGGACCGTGCCGCCGGAGAAGTCGACGCCGAGCGGAAGGCCGCCGCGGGAGACGATGGTGAAGACGCCGGCGCCGATGATGGCCACCGAGAGCGCCAGCGCCTGCCAGCGCCACTTCAGGAAGTTGACGTTCGGATTGTCAAAAATATGCATGAGATTTCCGGGCCCCCGCGATCAGATGCTGATCTGCTGCGTGGAACCCGCAGACCTTCTCGACAGAATGAACTCGAACATGGTGCGCGACACGAACACCGCGGTGAACACGTTGCTCGCCAGACCAAAGAACAGCGTCGTGGCGAACCCGCGGATCGGCCCGGTGCCGAACTGGAACAGGAATGCCGCGGCAATGAGCGACGACACGTGCGTGTCGACGATCGTCACCAGCACGCGATCGAAGCCGGCCGCGATCGCCTGCTTCGCGCCCTTCTTCGTCGCCATCTCCTCGCGGATGCGCTCGAAGATGAGCACGTTGGAATCGACACCCATGCCGATGGTGAGGATGAAACCGGCGATGCCAGGCAGGGTCATGACCGCGCCGAGATACGCCATGAATCCGAGCAGGATCACCAGGTTCAGGGAGACGGACACGAACGCATTGATGCCCGCGAGCTTGTAGTAAAAGAGCATGAAGATCGTGACCAGCCCGAGGCCGACGAGCGACGCCATCACGCCGGCCCTCACCGACTCCTCGCCGAGGCTCGGCCCGACGGTGCTCTCCGCGAGGACCGTCAGCGACGCCGGCAGCGCGCCGGACCGCAGGATGAGCGAGAGGTCCGCCGCCTCCTGCTGCGTGAACGTCCCCGTGATACGCGCCTCCGCCTGGGAAATGCGGCTCTCGATGACCGGCGCGCTCTGCACGAGCCCGTCGAGGATGATCGCAAGCTGGCGGCCGACGTTGTCACCCGTCACGCGCGTGAACTTCGTCACGCCCTCGTTGTTCAGCGTGAAGCTGACGGCAGGCGTGTTGTATTCGTCGAGCGTCGGCTTGGCGTTCCGCAGGTCGCGGCCTGTGATGGCCGCCACTCGCTTCACAAGATAGAAGACCCGCGTCGTGTCGCCCCGCGCGCCGGACGTGCCCGGCACGACTTCCATACCCTCGGGCGCTTTCCCGCCATGCGAGGACAGCAGCGTCTGCTCGTCGCTCATGGGCCCGCTCTCGACGAGCTTGATCTCGAGGATGGCGGTGTTCTTGATGATGCTCTTGGCGTGATTGACGTCCTGCACGCCGGGCAACTGGACGATGATCTGGTCGTTGGTCGTGCCGTACGGCGCGACGATGGGCTCGGACACGCCCAATTCGTTGACGCGGCGATCGATCGTCTGGATCGCCTGCTGGACCGCCTCGGTCCGCCGCTGCACGGCTATGTTCGGCTTCATGCGGAACGTGTGGGTCGTGCCGTTGGAGTCGCGATCGAACGACTGGCCGAGCTGGGTCTGCGCCAGCTGCCGGAACTGCTGCTCGCTCGCCGGGGGCACGCCTTCGACCTGGAACTCCAGAAGGCCGTTCACCTTCACGCCGCCGACCGTGATGTTGTCGGTCTTCAGCGCCTCGTGGAATTGCTCGGACGCCGTCTCCGTCTCGATCCGGATCGCGTCGTCGGTCTCGACGCGGTAGACCATCTGGACACCGCCCTTGAGATCGAGCCCGAGCTTGACCTTCTTACTGGGGGGCGTGAAGGACCACACCGCCAGGCCAGTGACGGCGGCGATGACGAGCAACTTCCACTGCAGGTTCTTGTACATGAACTACATCCCGCCGGCGCTGTCCTGCTGGACGACCGGATCCTGACCCTGGTAACCGCCCACGGCGGCCCGGGCCACTTCAATATTCACCTTGTCCGCGATGCGGAGCTGTACCGAGGCGTCCTTGACCCTGACGACCTCGCCGAAGATCCCGCCCGTCGTAATGACCTTGTCACCGACCTTGAGGGCCGACTGAAACTCCTGCACCTTCTTCTGGCGCTTGCGTGTGGGCATGAGCACCAGGAGATAGAAGATGAGCAGCATCATCGCGAACGGGAAGAGCTGCAACCAGATGTTCTGTGCCGGCGCGGCTTGAGCCACGACGAACACGTGCGACAGTGCGTTCATCATTTCTTAATCTTCGTGACCGTCTTAATGACCGCCGGTTTCGCTCTGATTCCGGGCCCCTCAGTCCGACGAGGGCCGGGTGTAGGTGTCCAGGAACCTTTGTCTGAACTCGCCGAAGCGTCCGAACTCAATAGCCTTTCTGATCCCCCGCATGGTGTCAAGGTAGAAGTGCAGATTATGCACCGTGTTAAGGGCGGCTGCCGACATCTCCCCCGCCATGTAGAGGTGCCGCAGGTACGCCCGTGAATGGCGCCGGCAGGTCGCGCACTCGCACTCGGGATCGGGCGGACTCGTGTCCTCCGCGTACCGGGAGTTCTTGATGGAAATGGGGCCGCGCCTGGTGAACAGCTGGCCGTTCCTCGCGTTCCGGGTGGGCAGGACACAGTCGAACATGTCGATCCCCCGGGCGACGCACTCGACGAGGTCGTTCGGCATGCCGACCCCCATCAGGTATCGGGGCGCCGACCGTGGAAGCTGCGCCGCGGTATGGCCGGCCAGGTCATACATGACGTCGCTCGGCTCACCTACGGACAGCCCGCCGATTGCATACCCCTCGAAGCCGACCGCAACGGTCCCGGCGACGCTCTCATCCCGGAGGTCCTTGAACGTGGCGCCCTGGACGATCCCGAACTGGGCCTGACCGGGCGTCGGTCGCGGGACGTCCGGCGCGCGGCCCGACGACAGCGCCTCGAACCGGTCGCGTCCGCGTCGAGCCCATCGCAGCGTTCGCCGCATCGCGGCGTCGGCGTCCTCGCGCGTCACCGGCCACTTCACGCACTCGTCGAACACCATCGCGATGTCGGACCCGAGCCGCGATTGGATGTCCGCCGCGGACTCCGGCGAGAGCGAACACTCACTGCCGTCGAGGTGGGACTGAAAGACGACGCGCTCTTCGCTGACGGTGCGGCGGCCGGCAAGGCTGAAGACCTGGAAGCCGCCGGAGTCGGTCAGGATCGGACGCGACCACCCATTGAACGTATGCAGGCCGCCGACCCGGGCAATCAGATCGTCGCCCGGGCGCAGGTGCAGGTGGTATGTGTTGCCGAGGATGATCTCCGCATCGAGCGCGGCAACGTGATCGATCGTCACGCCCTTCACCGCGCCTTGCGTCCCCACCGGCATGAACGCAGGTGTCTCGACCGTGCCGTGCGCGAGCGTCAGGCGGCCGCGACGCGCGCCGCCGCTCTCGCTGAGGAGTTCGAAACCGAACCTCGCGCTCACGACGGTTAGCCTATACCGCCGCCGCTTGACTTGACGTGGTATCGAGGGCCGGACGCGCCCACCACGCCAAGCCAAGTGAGCGCGGACTATAATGACTCGCGTTCCAGCCCGGCAATTCCGCGCCGTGGCACGAGTCACCATGGCCACTCACTCGTCGTCCACTCCTGCGAAGCGCCTGCGCGTTGCCGTTCTCTATGGCGGGCGATCGGGCGAGCACGAAGTCTCGCTCGCGTCGGCAGCCGCGGTCTTTGCGAATCTGGATCGATCGCGGTACGAGCCCATCGCCATCCGACTCGAGAAGGACGGACGATGGGTCCTGGCGGACCGACCGCCGTCCGCGGCATCCGCAGCAGAAGTAATCGAGCAGTCACGTCACGAGACCGGCCGGCTTCGCAGCGGCCGCGAGGTGCTCGTCCCGGCGAAGCCCGGGACGGACACGCTGATGGTGCTCGATAAGAGGCAGAGCGAAGAAAGCGACGCGATCGTTTCCCTCACGGGCCTCGCCGTTGACGTGGTCTTCCCCGTCCTGCACGGTCCGTACGGCGAAGACGGCACGGTGCAGGGCCTGCTCGAACTGGCCAATGTGCCCTACGTGGGCTGCGGGGTGCTCGCGTCTGCCGTCGGTATGGACAAGCTCGTGATGAAGACGGTCTTCTCCGCCAGCGGCCTCCGGGTGCCCGATTGGGTCGCGGTGTCCCGTGCGGAATGGCGCGAAAACCCGGCCGAAATCACGCGCCGGGTCGAGCGCGACCTGTCTTATCCGTTGTTCGTGAAACCGGCCAATCTGGGCTCCAGCCTGGGCATCAGCAAGGTAGCCGGGCGCGGCACTCTTGCGGCCGCCATCGATGAAGCCGCCCGATACGACCGGCGCATCGTCGTCGAACGCGCGGTGCCGGAGGCCAGGGAGATCGAGTGTGCGGTGCTTGGCAACGATGCCCCGAGCGCGTCGGTGCCCGGCGAGATCATTCCGTCACGCGAGTTCTACGACTACGAGGCCAAGTACATCGACGGCATGTCGCGCCTCGAGATTCCGGCGCGCCTCGATGACGGTGTGGCTGATCAGGTGAAGACGCTCGCCATCGCCGCATTCAAGGCGATCGACGGCGCGGGCCTCGCGCGCGTCGACTTCCTCCTCAGCCGCAGCTCAGGCGAGTTGTTCGTGAACGAGATCAACACGATGCCCGGTTTCACGACCATCAGCATGTATTCGAAGCTGTGGGCGGCGAGCGGTGTGGACTATCCGACGCTCGTCGATCGACTCATCGCGCTGGCGATCGAACGCCAGCACGAGCGACAGAAGTGAAAGTTTCTCCTTGACTCTGCTTTTTTCTCACGCATAATCTACATCTTGCGTGGAACGAACCAGTTCACTCTACCTATTGGGTGCAACCGGAACGGGCCGCGCTTTTTTTTTGCTCGAAAGTCCCGGAAGTGATCGAAGCGTCGGACGCGCGCCAAGCGACCCGGTGACGTCCGCGACGAAGCGAAGGCGCTGCGCGTGCAGGCAGGGCGTGCCGGTTGGCACCGATGCTGCGGCGCAGTAGGGCCGCGCGAACGACAAACCACGCCGAAGGGAGGGACAACACAATGGCGAAGAAAGCAGCCAAGGGCGGCAAGAAGAAGGGCGGCAAGAAGCGCTAAGCCACCTCGCCCAGAAATAAAGAAAAGGGGGCGTTCATTCGCCCCCTTTTTTTCTTGTACGGTTCGACTGGTTGTCTACCGCTCGTTGCCGTCGCGAATCAGCACGCGATCGATCACGTCTCCCAGTCCCACACGATCCAGCAGATCCCAGCCTTCGATGACCCGCCCGAACACGGTGTACTGCCCGTCAAGATGCGGTTGCGGAGACAGGGCAATGAAGAACTGGCTTCCCCCGGTGTCGCGGCCATCGAGTGCCATTCCGAGGGTGCCCCGGACGAATGGCAGCGTATTGAGCTCGTCCCGAATCGCGTAGCCTGGCCCGCCTTCCCCGTCTCCACGCGGATCGCCGGCCTGGATGACGAAGTTCGGAATGAGGCGATGCACCTTCAGGCCGTCGAAGAATCCCGACCGCGCCAGCTCGATGAAGGCCAGGGTCGTAAACGGCGCATCCACCATGTTCAACTCGAGATGAATGGTCCCGCCCCGCGTCTGAATGTACGCGTGCGGCGTGTACGCCGGGCGGAGAAGCCGATCCGACTCGAAGAAGGCGGCGTCCTGCCGAATCGGCGCAGGCCTGACCGGCGCTGCCTCCGCCACGCCTCCCTGCCGCAGCAACCGCGCGGCGGCCAGCCGAACCGCCCACTCGCGATCGCCAAGCGCCCGTGTCAAGGGCTCACGGCTCTCCGCCGCGGGGTACTTCGCGAGTGCATCGAGAGCCGCGACTCGGGCACCATGATTGGCATCGCTCTCGCCGCGGACATACGCGGCGGCGAGAGCGGCGGCGCCACCCTCAGGTCTGCGCTCACCAATGAGGGCTGCGGCAGTGGCGCGCACCACGAAATCCGGGGCCTGAAGCGCCTTGAGCAACGCTCCATCAGCATCTTTTCCGCCAACCTGCGCGAACGCGCGAAGCGCCGGCGCCTGCACGCGAATGTCCGAATCACTCAGCAGGTCCTCGAGGGCGGGACGCGCCTTGTCAGCAGGCAGGCGCGCCAGGACCGTCGCGAGATTCGCCCGCACCGACCAGTCGCGATCGCGCTCGCGCCCGCTCAACGCCAGCAGGAAGCCCTCAGTATCGAGACGCGCCGCCGCTGTCATCGCCGCCGCGCGCACGACAGGCGACGGCGATGCGAACAGATCGACCATCACCTCGAAGGCCCGGTTGTCTCCGATGTTGCCAATTGCCGCGATCGTTTCGAGGACGAGCGGCGCGGGCGTAGTCCGATCCTCCGCGAGGCCGACAAGCATCTGGACAGAGTCGCGTGCCGCGATCCGCCCGAGCGCCCGAATGGCCTCGGCCCGAAGACGGACGTCGAGATCGCGGCCAGCCGCGGCGCGCGTGGCCAGCTCCGCCGCGCGCCCATCCTTCAGCCCAGCCAAACCGCGGATCGCAAATGCCTGCGTATACACGCCGGGACCCGATGCGAGAGCTGCGAGGGGGCCCGCCGCACGTCGATCGGCGGAGCGCTGCAGCGCGAACGCCACGGGCCACCATCGCGACACCGGAGCACCGTTGGCATCAAGCACGACGCGCGCGAGTGCGTCGTACTGCTTCAAGCGAACGAGCGCGAGGATCGACAGCCGGCACGCGTCTTCTGCGCCCGTCTTCGGAGCTTCGTCATCAGGCGCAATCGACGCGATGACTGCTGGGCAGCCAGCGGCCGCATCCGCCACTGCAGGGGCAGCGGACCCGTCACCGATGAGTCCCAGTCCTTCAGCGGCGCGCCCGCGCACGAGCGGCGACGGATCCTTCAGCGCCGTCTGCAGCGCGGGAAGACCCTGCGCATCGGCAAGAAGTCCAAGGGCGAAGGCCGCCGCGGCGCGCACGTTCTCCTCGGGATCTGAGAGTGCCGTGACGGCGATCGGCACGCCCGACGGCATCGCGACACGCCCGACGGCCACAACGGCCCGGCGCCGTATGCCCGCATCGGGATCGCGCGCGAGCACCGCGAGGTCCGCGCCGAGTGCGGCATCGCTCAGGACACGCGACTGCTCCAGTCGCAGAATCCACCCGGCCTTGCGTTCGGCAGAGATGACCGGCGCCGCTGGCGCCGCAGCCGCCGGTGGCGCGACCACGGCGGCAGGCGCACACGCGGACACCGCTCCGCCAATAGAGAGACAGAGTGCCGAGGCACCCAACAAGCGGTGGGTCATGGTGCGTGAAACCTCGTCGCGCGCACGGTCACGTGCTTGACGCGGTCGGCCTCGGGCACGACGCCGATGCCGGGACCGGGAGGTACGAGGATCGTCCCATCGGGCCGGACGTCGATCGCCGGCTCGATCAAATCCGGGACGAAATACCGCCGGCTCGCGGCCACGTCGCCTGGCAACGTGAATCCGGGCAACGTCGAGAGATGAAGATTGTGGGCGCGCCCGATCCCCGTTTCGAGCATGCCGCCATGCCAGAGCGGCACCTGGCGTGACACAGCGGTCGCGTGGACGGCCAGGGACGGCGCAAACCCGCCCAGACGTCCCGGCTTGATGTTGATGATGCGGCACGCCTTCAAGTCGAGCGCGTCGGCGGCCAGCTGCGGACTGTGGATCGATTCGTCGAGGCAGATTGGCGTCGCGAGCCCGGCCTGCAGCCGCGCGTGCTGGACGAGATCGTCGTAGTCGAGGGGCTGCTCGATCATCATCAATCCGAACTCGTCGAGCGCCTCGAGGCTGCCTGCGTCGGCCGGCGTATAGGCGGCGTTCGCATCCACCATCAGCGGCAGGTCGCCGTAGGCTTTACGAAGGGCCTCGACAGGCCGGCGATCCCAGCCGGGCTTGATCTTGATCTTCACGCGGCGGTATCCAGCCGCGCGTTCCTCGGCGACGCGTTCGACGAGCGCCTCGACTGAATCCTGAATCCCGATCGACACGCCGGCCTCGATCGGCCGCGCTTTCGCGCCTAGCGCTTCGCAGAGGGGCCGTCCTTCGAGACGCGCCTGGAGATCCCAGGCAGCCATCTCGAGCGCCGCCTTGGCCATGTTGTGGCCGCGCACATGGTGCAATGACGCGAAGATCTCGTTGGCCTGAAGGTCCCTCCCGAACACCGCAGGGATCAGGTACCGCTCGAGGACGTGCCACGCGGTGGTCGAATCCTCCGCGCTGTAGAAAGGGCCGGCGTCCGCCACGCATTCGCCCCAGCCCACGTCACCGGTGTCGCTCTCGACATCAACGAGGATCGCCTCACGGGCGGACATGAGGCCGAAGCTCGTCTCGAACGAGCGGACGAGCGGCATCCGCACGAGCGTGAGCCCGATCGACCGAAGGCGCATAAGGGTATGGTAGCGTTTCTGCGCGTGGACTTTCGCTACCTCGCCATCGAGGGACCGCCGGGACTCGGCAAGTCAGTGCTCGCAGAGCGGCTCGCCGCGCGACTCGACGCCACGGTCGTGAAGGACGACGGCGAGAATCCGTTCCTCGCGGATTTCTACGCCGGCCGCGGCGGCGCGGCGTTCCAGGCGCAGCTCTTCTTCACGCTCGCGCGTCATCGGAAGCTGCAGCAACTGCGGCAGGGCGATCTGTTCAGCCAGACGACCATCTGCGACTTCGTGTTCGAGCGCGATCGGATCTACGCGTTCGCGAACCTCGACGACAACGAGCTCTTCATCTATCAACGGCTGTACGACCTCGTCGCGCGCGATCTTCCGCTCCCCGACCTGGTCGTCTACCTGCAGGCGCCCGTCGAGCTGCTGAAGCGCCTTCGCCGCGAGCGTGCGAAACGGGCGGAGGACGACACACCGCTCCCGAGCGAGGATTACCTGGCCGAAGTCGGCGAAGCCTACAACCATTTCTTTTTTCACTACGCGGCGACACCGCTTCTGGTGGTGGAGACCTCGCATATCGATCTCGGCTGGGGCGACGACACCGTCGAGGATCTCGTGCGGCAGATCAAGCTCCACGGCAAGGGCACGCAGTACTACGTTCCGCGTACGGGCGCATGACGCTTCGCGAAGTTCGAAGTTCACGGTTCGAAGTTCGAAGTTCGAAAACAATTCGAACTTTGAACTTCGAACTTCGAACTTTGCCATAATCACCCCAATGGCCTGGTTCAAGAAGACCAGAAAGCCGATCAAGGCGAACGAGAAGTCCAGCCGCGTTCCGGAAGGCCTGTGGGTCAAGTGCCCGTCCTGCGGCCGCGCGATCTACAACAAGGAGCTCGTTGACAACCTCCAGGTCTGCGCGAAGTGCGGCCATCACTTCCGCATGAACGCGACGGAGCGCCTGAAGCTGCTCTTCGATGGTGAGTGGACGGAATACGACGCCGGCCTGCGCTCGATCGATCCGCTCAAGTTCGTCGACACGAAGCCGTACCGGTCGCGGCTCGAGAGCAGCATCAAGGCCACCGGCCTCAACGACGCCATCATTGTCGGCTCGGGTTCGCTCGATGGCGTGCCCGTGGTGATCGCGTCGATGGAGTACAGCTTCATCGGCGGCAGCATGGGCGTGGTCGTCGGCGAAAAGATCACCCACGGGGCCGAGATCGCCCTCGAATCACGCTGCCCGCTCGTCGTCGTCTCGTGCTCCGGCGGCGCGCGGATGATGGAGGGCGCGCTCTCGCTGATGCAGATGGCAAAAATCAGCGCCGCGCTCGGCCGTCTGGATCGCGCGGGCCTGCCCTACATTTCGATCCTGACGGATCCGACGACGGGAGGCGTGACGGCGAGCTTTGCGATGCTCGGCGACCTCAATATCGCCGAGCCGAAGGCGCTGATCGGCTTCGCCGGCCCGCGCGTCATCGAGCAGACGATCCGTCAGAAGCTCCCGGCCGGTTTCCAGCGCAGCGAGTTCCTGATCGAGAAGGGCTTCATCGACCTGATCGTGGATCGTCGTGATCTGAAGGCGACGCTCGCGAGGACGCTGCGGGCGATGATGGGCCTGGGACCCTCGGTGCCCAGGCCCGCGGCGCCGCCGCCTCAACCACCAGCTGCGCCGGCGGAACCGCCGGTGCAGGAGTCATAACGCATTGACGGGAGCTTCACGGCGAGCCCTTTTCGCACTGGAAACCTTCGGCATCAAGCTCGGCCTGGAACAGATTCGCGCGCTTCTCGAGCTGCTCGGACATCCCGAGCGCTCCTATCCGAGCCTGGTCATCGCGGGTACGAACGGCAAGGGATCGGTGACGGCCATGGTCGAGCGCGGTCTTCGCGCCGCGGGCTACCGGACCGGCCGCTACATCTCGCCGCATCTCGTTCATCTCGAGGAGCGTTTCGCCATCGATGGCCAACCGATTTCGAGCGCGCGACTCGATTCGCTCGCCGAGAAGGTGATGGATGTCGCGGCCTCGCTCCCTGCCCCGCCGAGCTTCTTCGAGGCCACAACGGCGATCGCCCTCGAGGAATTTCGCCGGGATGCGGTGGACGTGGCGGTACTTGAAGTCGGCCTCGGGGGCCGGCTGGACGCGACCAACGCCGTGGACTCCAAAGCCGTGGCAATCACCGCGGTGGACTTCGACCACCAGATGCACCTGGGCAGCACCATCGAGGAGATCTCGCGCGAGAAAGCCGGCGTCATCAAGCGCGGCGGCCTGACGATCCTTGGCGAGAACCCGTCGCCGGTGTGCCGAATCATCATCGAGGTGGCCTCACTCGTCGGATCGGATCTCGTCTACGCGGCGGATGGCGTCGCGGCGGAAACGGAAATGATTGACGGCAGAATCACGGCCTCAATCGCGACCCCCCGAGCGAGCTATGCCGGGCTGACGCTCGCGCTTCGCGGGCGTCACCAAGTTGCCAACGCGATCACGGCCATCCGGCTGTTGGAGGAGCTGGACGCCAGGCGGATGTTCGTCATTCCCCAGGAGGCCATCCGGACCGGCGTCGAGCAGGCGGTCTGGCCGGCCAGACTGGAACTGATCGAGCGCGACGGCCGTCAGGTTCTTATCGATGGGGCTCACAACCCGGCCGGTGCCCGCTCCCTCGCAACGTACGTCCTGGAGGTCTTCGAGCGGCCTCTGCCGATGGTGCTTGGAGTGATGCGCGACAAGGAGATCGACGAGATCGTCCGCGCGCTCGCACCGGCGGCGTCTCACTTCATCTGCACCGCCGCGCAGTCCCCGCGTGCCGCAACCCCTGCGGAGCTCGCCGATGCGGTGAGTCGGGTGGCGCCGGCGATTCCGGTCACGATCGCAGACCGAGCGGCGCACGCCCTCGCCGCCGCTCGCGACATGGGCCCGACAACCGTCGTCGCGGGGTCGCTGTACCTGGCCGGCGAGATCCGGGCAGAATTGATGTGATGCGCCGGCTCCTTCTACTGTCGTCGCTCTGCTGGCTCCTGACCCCGGCGCCGGCATCCGCGCAAACCGAATCCAGTCCCCTCGCCAACTGTAAGACCTGGAAGGTCTCCGTCGCCGGCCGGCAGAGCATGGTCGCGACCGAAGGCATTCTTTCCGGGGATGCGCGGTTCGACTGCGACGAGACCAGCATCTTCGCGGACGAGATCACCTGGGATGAGAAGACGCTTCGCGCCAAGGGTCACATCCTGGTGATCCAGGACGGACTGCGCGTCACGGCCGAGCGCGCGGAAATGGACAGGAAGACGCACCTCGGCACCTTCTATAAGGCCGCGGGCACGGCCCGCCTGACC
Organism: Vicinamibacterales bacterium; assembly: GCA_035606665.1. GTDB lineage: Bacteria > Acidobacteriota > Vicinamibacteria > Vicinamibacterales > SCN-69-37 > DASUGC01. The sequence goes on from DATNEY010000047.1 coordinate 15,190, forward strand.
GACAACAAGATCGAGCCGGGCATGTTCGGGACGCTCGAGCCGGAAGTGAGTTTCTACGCAGAGAAAGTCGAGAAGATCGGTCCGCGCACGTACCGCCTCACCGACGGGTGGTTCTCGACCTGCGTGCAGGCGAACCCCAGGTGGGACTTCCGCGGGTCATCGGGCACGGTCACGCTCAACAAACGGATGCTGCTGCGAAACGCTGTCCTTCGGGTGAAGGGCGTGCCGGTGATGTACCTCCCCCTCATTTATTACCCGATGGGCGAGGATGACCGGTCCACGGGGTTCCTGATTCCGCAGTACGAGACTTCGACGGTGCAGGGCCGGGGCGTGAAGAACACTTTCTTCTGGGCCATCAACCGCAGTCAGGACGCGACCATCGAGCACGACTGGCTCTCCAAAGCCGGACAGGGCATCGCGGGCTACTACCGGTTTGTGTCGGCGCCGGGCTCGAAGGGCGAACTGCAATTGAAGATGTTCGACGGGAAAGAGCGGCTCAACGACGACGGCACCATTGCGCTGTCGGCGCGCCGCTCGTACGAAGCCCGGGGCAGCATGAACCAGAAGCTCGATAGTTACGGGCGCTGGCGGGCGTTCGGAAACGCGCGCTACTTCACGGACGTTTCGACGCTGCAGCTGTACCAGAGCAGCGATGAAGCCACGCGACGCACTCGCTACTTTCAAGGCTCGGTCACAGGCGGATTCAAACGCTTTCGACTGACCGCCGTCGCGAATCAGACGGACTACTACACGGGTCTGACGTCTGCACAGCGGATGGGCCGGCTGCCGTCGGTCGGCCTGTCGATGTCCGACAAGGGAATCCGCAAGACCGGCATCGGGTCCAGGATCTACTTCGGTGCGAATGCGGAACTGGCCGGCATTACGAATCAGGCGGATATCTCGCAGCCTTCGACCAACAAGAGTCTCTGGCGGTTCGACGCGGCGCCGACGATCAGGGCGCCTCTGAGCATGCTGTCGTACCTGAACGCGTCCGGATCGGCATCCATGCGTTTCACCCACTGGACCGACAGCCTCGATCCGGTCACGGGCACGCCCGAGCCGGTCTCGATCTCACGGCGGCTGTTCGATCTGAGAGCGGACGTTTCCGGGCCGACGTTCGCACGCGTGTATCGCACGCCGAAGAGCGCCTACGCCGAGGGCTTCAGGCACGTCATCGAACCGCGGGCGTCCATCGCATGGCTGAGCCCGTTCGAGCACGTGAACAACATCATCAACAACGACTACGGCGTGGACTGTCAGGTCGGCGGAAACACGACGATCGGCTATTCGCTCTACAACAGGGTTTCCGCCAAACGAAAGCGGGCCGACGGCTCCAGCCAGCTGAAGGAAATCTTCTCGACGAACATCAGCCAGAGCTACTACACACTGGCCGGCGCGAGCGCGTGCGACACGCAGTATCAGACGACATCGGTGGGCCAGTTCAGCGCCGTGCAGTTCGCGGCCACCGTTTCCCCCACAGACACGTTTTCAGGCCGCTTCCAGATGTACCTCGATTCGCATACGCGTCAGCCGCAGTCCTACAGCGCGTCCGTGTCGGCGTACGGCCGCCTCACGCAGGTCTCGGCGATCTGGACGAAGCGACAATTTCTCGCGAACGTTCCCGGCTTCGACAATCCCGCGAGTGCTGCGCACTCCATCTCGGGCTGGGGCACGCTGACGTCTCCGGGCGGCCGGGTCAAGGGCACCTTCGGGCTGCAGGTGGACGTCAAGAACAAGCTCTTCCTGCAACAGCGTGTCGGAGTCTCGTACGGCGCGCAGTGTTGCGGCATCGCGCTCGATTACCAGGTGCTGAACCAGCAGCATCTGCCGGGCGGCAAGACCGACCATCGATTCAACATTTCATTCACCCTGGCCGGGATCGGAAGCTTCGTCAGTCCTCTGGGGTCCTTTGGGCGATAATGTTCGGCGCTGATGCCTGCTGAGAAACTGAACGTCCTCGTCACCGGCGGAGCCGGATTCATTGGATCGAACTTCGTGCGCTGGGCGCACAACCGCCATTCCGACTGGCACATCACGACGCTCGACAAGCTGACTTACGCGGGCCGCATCGAGAACCTGAACGAGGTGATTGACAGCCCGCGGCACCGCTTCGTCAAGGGGGACATCGCGGACGCGGCCGTTGCGCGGCCGCTCGTCCGCGAGTCGCATCTCGTGGTGCACTTCGCGGCCGAGACCCACGTGGATCGGTCGCTGATGGCGGCCGGGGACTTCATCCACACGGACGTCCAGGGCACCTTCGTGCTGCTCGAAGCGGCCCGCGAAGCGTCCAACCTGCGCCGTTTCGTCCAGATTTCGACGGACGAGGTCTACGGCAGCGTCCCGACGGGACACAGCGTCGAGACCGACGAGCTCAAGCCGCGCAATCCGTACTCGGCGAGCAAAGCCGCGGCGGATCGGCTCGCCTACAGTTACTGGGCCAGTTACAACGTCCCGATCGTGATTACCCGGGCGTCGAACAACTACGGACCAAATCAGTTTCCCGAGAAGGTCATCCCGCTCTTCATTACCAATGCGATCGACAGCCTGCCGTTGCCGTTGTACGGCGACGGCCTGAACGTCCGCGACTGGCTGCACGTGGACGACCACTGCACCGGCATCCAGACCGTGATCGATTCGGGCACGAACGGCGAGGTCTACAACATCGGCGGAGGCAATGAAGTCCCGAACGTCGAGTTGACGCGAAAAATCCTTGCGCTCTCGAACCGGCCCGCGTCGCTGATCAAGCCCGTGGCGGATCGTCCCGGTCACGACCGCCGCTATGCGCTCAGCACGGGCAAGCTGCGGAAGCTCGGGTGGGCGCCCGCCGTCGCCTTCGAGGCGGGTCTGGCTGAGACCGTCAAGTGGTACCACGACAACGAATGGTGGTGGCGGGCGATCAAGGAACAAGATGCGGCGTTCCGCGCCTATCATCAGGCTCAGTACGGCTCGCGGCCCCCGGCCTGACGCGCATGCTCGCAGGAACGACCCTGGTCACCGGCGCGACCGGATTCGCCGGCAGTCACCTTCTCGACAAGCTGGCCGATTGCGCACCGCTCATCGCGTGGCACCGGCCCAAGGGCCATCCCCCCGATCCCAATCGGCATCTCGACTGGAGGTCCGTCGACCTACTCGACGCCGCGGAGGTCGCTCACGCCGTCGCTGACTCGGCACCGTCGCAGATCTTCCATCTGGCCGGAGCGCCACAGGTCGCCTCGTCGTTCAGGAGCGCCATCGAACATCTGCAGACGAACGTGATGGGCACCCACAACCTGCTCGAGGCCGTCAGGAAATCCGGCCGTCCCTGTCGGGTACTGGTCGTCACGTCCGCGCAGGTATATCAGGCGAGTGACGAGCCAATCGACGAAAGCGCCCCTCTCGTGCCGGCCTCGCCCTACGGGCTCTCGAAGCTCGGCGAGGACCAGCTGGCCACGCGGGCCTGCGAAGACGATGGGCTGGACGTCGTGATCGCGCGGCCCTTCAACCACGCCGGGCCGCGGCAGAGCGCGGCCTATGCTGTGTCGAGTTTCGCGCGGCAGATTGCGCGCATTGAAGCCGGACTCGCCCCGCCCGAGCTGCTCGTCGGGAACCTCGAGACCCGCCGCGACATGACCGATGTCCGCGACGTCGTCGAGGCCTACGAATTGATGATGCAGCACGCTCCGGCCGGCCGGCCGTTCAATATCTGCTCCGGACGCGCCTGGCGCATCGGGGATTTGCTGGACGAACTGCTCCACCTGGCGCGCGTGCCGATCACGGTGCGGCTCGACGCGGACCGCCTCCGCCCCTCCGACACGCCCGTGCTCCAGGGCGACGCCACACGCATCCGTTCGGAGCTGGGCTGGACACCCAGGATCAGGGTCGAGCAGATGCTGTCAGATACGCTCGAGTGGTGGCGACAGCAGACAACCAACAACCTGCAACCTACAACCAACAACTGAGGCCACGGAGCCTGCAGTCCTTTGCAGGGTGTTGGTCGCAGGTTGCAGGTTATTTAGGCTCTGAATTCCATCAGCGCTTTGACGCGGGCTTCAGTTGGCGGGTGACTCGAGAACAAGCCCATCAGGCCCTGCCCGCTGAACGGCTTCATGATGAACATGTGCGCCGTCGCGGGATTTGCGTCCATCGGGACCTGCTTCACGGCTGACTCAATCTTGCGGAGCGCGAGCGCCAGTCCCATCGGCGACCCGACGATTTCCGCGCCGCCCCGATCGGCCGCGAATTCGCGCTGCCTTGAAATCGCCGCCTGAATCAGCATCGCGGCGAAGGGCGCGAGAATCATCATCGCGAGCAGCGCAAGCGGATTGGATCCCTCGCGATCGTCACTGCGGCCGCCGCCAAAGAACGCGGCGAATCTCGCCATCTGCGCCAGCATCATGATCGCCGCCGCGAGCGTCGCCGCCACGGTGCTGATCAGGATGTCCCGATGCTTGACATGCGCGAGCTCGTGCGCGATCACGCCCTCGAGCTCGCTCTGCGAGAGCAGCCGCATGATGCCTTCCGTCGCGGCGACGGCGGCGTGCTGGGGATTGCGGCCGGTCGCAAATGCGTTCGGTGACATGTCCGGAATGACGTAGACCTTGGGCATCGGCAGGCCGGCCTTCTGCGCCAGGTTGCGCGTCAGCGAATGGAGCGGATGCCCTTCGCCCACTTCGGTCGCCCGGTACATCCGCAGAACGATCTTGTCGGAGAACCAGTAGCTGCCAACATTCATCACCAGCGCCACACCGAACGCCAGTACCAGTCCCTGTTGGCCGCCCATCGCGCCGCCCGCGAGAATGACCAGGCCACTCAAGAACGCGAGCAGTGCCGCCGTCTTCAATCCACTCATCTCTTGTTCAACTCCCCCATCCATTATCGCCGAGCCGTCCAAGCAGCCCAGCCAGGAGCGCGGCGCGTACCGCCAGATCCTTGATGATCACGTGCTCATGGGCGGCGTGCGCACCGTCTCCAACGGCTCCTAGGCCGTCAAGCGTTGGGACGCCAAGCGCCGCGGTGAAGTTCCCGTCGGATCCGCCGCCGGTCGCGCCTTCCTCGAGCATCCAGCCATGTTCGGCCGCCACGACACTTGCAAGCTCGAACAGTCTCGCCACGCCCGCGGTTCGTTCCATCGGCGGCCGATTCACTCCGCCCGTGACGGTCACTTTGATTCGCGCATCGCCCGCGCGAAGCGCGGCAAATGCATGCTCGACGAGCGGACCGTCCTCGAGCTTCCCGATGCGCACGTCGACGAGCGCACGCGCGTGCTCGGCGACGACGTTCGGCCGCGTCCCACCGCTGATCACACCGACATTGATCGTGAGGCCTCTCGCCGGATCGGCGAACCCATGCAGTCGCGAGACGATCTCCGCCAGCGCGTGGATCGCGCTGGCGCCGGAGGCCGGCGCGACGCCCGCATGGGCCGGCACGCCGTGCACGTCGATCTCGAACTCGGCGACGCCCTTGCGCGCGGTCTTGATGGCGCCGCCCGCCAGCGCTGGTTCGAGCACGAGGACGGCGGCGCTCTCGCGGGCCATCGATTCGATCAACGCCCGCGACGACGCGCTGCCGGTTTCCTCATCGGATGTTGCGAGGAGCGTGATCCGCGGCCGAGACGGTGACGGCACCATCGCCTGCACGACCGCGATGGCATTCACGGCAATGGCGAGGCCCGCCTTCATGTCGTAGACGCCCGGCCCGTACAAACGGCCATCGCGAACCTCGACAGGCTGACGATCGAGTTGGCCGAGGGGATACACCGTGTCGAAGTGACCGAGCACGAGCACTGGCGGCCCGCCGCCGTCCCACGCGGCCACGATGTGCGGCGCCGCCAACGAATCGGGCTGCGGCCGTGTGACGCGGCCGCCCGCATCCTCGAGTGCTGCCACCAGCGTGGCCGCGCATCGCTGGAGCGCGACGACGTCACCGCTCGGCGATTCGATGCTTGCAAGATCTCGCGTGAGTCCGAGGAGAGCGTCCTGCCGAAGCGCGGAGACTCGTACCAATTCGTTCACAGCCGTATAATACCGGTGTGTTTCGTCGACCTCGGTGCATGGCGTTGGCGATCGCGTTCAGTGCGTTGACGCTCGACAGGGCATTCCTTGCCGCGCAGGCCACGACGCCGGTACCGAAGCCGTCGCCGTTTCCGACGAGCACGCCCGCGCCGCCATCGACCTCGAAGCCGGCCCCGGGCACGCCTGTGTCACCGCAGGATGGCGGCAACGTCGATCCGCGTCTCGCCGGCGTGCCGATCTATCCCGGCGCCGAACTCCTGACGAGCTTCGACACGGGGCGCGGACAATGGGTGTTCACGCTCGGCACCGACATGCCGTACTCGGACATCGTGGCCTACTACAAGACTCAGATGCGGACGTCCGGCACCGAGGTCTTCAGGACACCGCTGATGCATCAGTTCGATCTCGGGCCGTTTCGCGCCGAGACGATGACCTACCGGCCGGCGGTCGTGGTGAAGGACTACAGCACGGACGGCCAGGGCTTCCTGCACGTGACAGGGACGAGCGAAAAAAGATTCCGAACAGTTATTCAGATCGTACCGGCCACAAAGTAGACAAGAGAACACATGAAGGAGTGAAGGAAGTGAAGTGTGTGCCCTACTTTGCCTGGCGGTATTCCTGAGCCTTCTGCTCCAGGCCCGTCTCGACCGCCGACTCCACGGACACGCCCTGCGCCGCGGCCGCGTCGCGAATCTGCTGCGTGATTTCCATGCTGCAGAACTTCGGGCCGCACATCGAGCAGAAGTGCGCGACCTTCGCGCCGTCGGCGGGCAGCGTCTCATCGTGATACGCGCGCGCCGTGACCGGATCGAGCGCCAAGTTGAACTGATCCTCCCACCTGAACTCGAACCGGGCCTTGGACAACGCGTCGTCCCACGCCTGAGCGCGCGGGTGGCCCTTGGCGAGATCGGCGGCGTGCGCCGCAATCTTGTAGGCGATGACGCCCGCCTTCACGTCGTCGCGATCCGGCAGGCCGAGGTGCTCTTTCGGCGTGACGTAGCAGAGCATGGCGGTGCCGTACCAGCCGATCATCGCCGCACCGATCGCCGACGTAATGTGGTCGTAGCCGGGCGCAATGTCGGTGGTGAGCGGCCCAAGGGTGTAGAACGGCGCTTCCTTGCACCACTCGAGCTGCTTCTCCATGTTTTCGCGAATGAGGTGCATCGGCACGTGTCCCGGTCCCTCGTTCATCACCTGCACGTCGTACTCCCACGCGATTTGCGTCAGCTCGCCCTGGGTCTGGAGTTCCGCGAACTGCGCCTCATCGTTCGCGTCGGCGATTGATCCCGGCCGCAGGCCGTCGCCGAGCGAGAACGACACGTCATACGCTCGCATGATTTCGCAGATCTCGCGGAAATGCGTGTAGGTGAAGTTCTCCTTGTGATGCGACAGGCACCACTTCGCGAGGATCGAGCCACCGCGCGAAACGATCCCGGTACGCCGCCGCGCGGTCATCGGAATGTAACGCAGCAGGACGCCCGCGTGCACCGTGAAGTAGTCGACGCCCTGTTCCGCCTGCTCGATGAGCGTGTCGCGATAAATCTCCCACGTCAGCTCTTCAGGTCTTCCGCCGACCTTTTCGAGCGCCTGGTAGATCGGCACGGTGCCGATCGGCACGGCTGAATTGCGCAGGATCCACTCGCGCGTCTCGTGGATGTCGCGGCCGGTCGAAAGGTCCATGACCGTGTCCGCGCCCCAGAGCGTCGCCCACCTGAGCTTGTCGACTTCCTCGCCGATCGACGAACCGACGGCCGAGTTGCCGATGTTGGCGTTGATCTTCACCAGGAAGTGGCGGCCGATGATCATCGGCTCGAGCTCCGGGTGGTTCACGTTGGCGGGGATGATTGCGCGACCGCGCGCGACTTCGGTTCGCACGAACTCCGGCGGCAGGCCCTCGCGAATGGCGATGAACTCCATTTCCGGCGTCACGTCGCCCCGGCGCGCGTACGCGAGCTGCGTGGCCGCCCTGCCTGCCAGTGCCCGGCGCACGGGCTGGCCTTTGCTGCCGTCACGTGTTTCTACGTCGCCACGATCGAGAATCCAGGCCTCGCGAAGCCGCGGCAGGCCGGCCTCGACGTTCTGCACGCGCGGCCCGCTGCTGTCGTAGACCTGCAGCGACGGCTCTCCGCCCGAAAGCACGATCTCGCGCATCGGCACGCGCACGCCGCGGCCACCCTCGACGTACACCTTGCGGGACTGCGGATAGGCGCGATCGAAATCAGCGTCGGTGAGCGGAACGTAGGCCGTGCGGGACATCGGAACGAATACTAGCAAGTCCGGAGTCCAGGGTGCACGGTCCAAAGTTCGTTCAGAGTTCCGCGTCCTGGACTCTCTGACGAACCTTGGACTCCGAACGAACCTTGGACCCTCGGACGAACCCTGGACCCTCGGACGAACCCTGGACCCTGGCCCCCCGGACCCTGGACTGCTCATGAGAGTTTCCTCAACACGAAGCACTTGAGGTAATGCGTCTCCGGCACGTTGAGCAGAATCGGATGGTCGCGTGCCTGTGCCCGCTTCTCGACCACCGTCACGGTGGCGTGCGCATCGGCGGCCGCCTCCTCGAGGACCTGGTGAAACAGCTCCTCCCGCATGTGGTACGAGCACGTACACGTCATCAGGCAGCCGCCCGGCGTCAGGATCTTCAGCGCGCGCAGGTTGATCTCCTTGTACCCGGCGGCCGCGCGCTCGACCGAAGCCTTGTTCTTGGCGAACGCCGGCGGGTCGAGGACAATGGTGTCGAATCGCTCACGCGCGATCTCGAGCTCCCGCAGGATGTCGAAAGCATTGCCCTCCTGCGCGTCGACATTCCCCGCCCCATTTCGCTCAGCGTTTGCCCGGGTAGCGCCCACCGCAGCTGCGGAGGAATCAAGCGCCAGCACTGATTCGCATCGGGCGGCCATCCGCAGAGCAAAGCCTCCGTTGTAGGTGAACGCATCGAGGGCTCGGCCGCGCGCATATCGCGATGCCGCTTCATGGTTCTCGCGCTGATCGAGGAAGAGACCGGTCTTCTGGCCAAGCCGGACATCGACCGTGTAGGACACCGGCCCTTCGCGCACCTCGATCCCGTCCGGCACGTCGCCGGCCACGACTGCGACCGACTCTTCGAGCCCCTCGAGCCGCCGCACTTTTTGATCGTTTCTGGCCAGAATGCCGACGGGCGTCAACAGTTGGGTGAGGATCTCCCCCACCATCTTCATCCGGCGGTCCATCGCCTGGGTCAGGGCCTGCATGACGACGACGCGGCCGGCGCCGTCGCCGTACACGTCGACAATCAGCCCCGGAAGCCGGTCGGACTCGGCATTGACCGCCCGCCAGGCCGTGGCGTCGATCCCGAGCGACTGTCTGAACGCGAGCGCCGCCTCGATGCGCGCCGTGAGCATGGCGCGTTCGGCCCGCTCGCCGGCAACGTCTTCCTGACCGAGAAACCTGAGAGAGATCTGGGACTCACTACTCCAGAATCCGCTGCCGAGCGGCCGGCCGCGTTCCGACATCACGCGGACGAGGTCACCCGGCTCAGCCGAGGACTCGCGAATATCGGATCGATAGATCCATGGGTGGCCGTGACGCAGGCGCTCGGCGCCTCGCGCCGAAATGGTCACGGACGGTGGAGACATCCGAGCATCGTACATCGCGAGGGAGTTGCGCGAGCGGCCTTATACTTCCGTGCATGCGCATTGCGCTCGGCGCCGATCACGCCGGCATTCACCTCAAAGCGGACATCAGGAAGCTGCTGGACGAGCGCGGCATCCAGTACAAGGACTTCGGGACGGAGACAGACGCGTCGGTGGACTACCCCGATTTCGCCAGCGCCGTCGCCCACGCGGTCGCCGGTGGCGAGTTCGACCGCGGCCTGCTGTTCTGCGGCTCGGGGATCGGCATGGCGATCGCGGCGAACAAGATCGCCGGCATCCGAGCGGCGCCGATCGTCGACGAGACGTCGGCGCGGCTCAGTCGCGAACACAACGATGCAAACGTCCTCGCGCTCGGGGAGCGGCTCACGCCGCCGGATCTCGCGCGGCGTATCGTCTCTATCTTTCTTGACACGCCATTCGGCGGCGGCCGCCACCAGCGCCGCGTGGACAAAATCTCCGCTCTCGACAACCACACATCATGAGCTACCTACGATCGGCCGATCCCGATATCGCCGCGGCAATCCAGCACGAAGCCCAGCGCCAGGAAGAGGGCCTCGAGCTCATCGCATCCGAAAACTTCACGAGCCGGGCCGTCATGGAAGCCATGGGCTCGGTGATGACGAACAAATACGCCGAGGGCTATCCAGGTAAGCGGTACTACGGCGGCTGTGAGTTCGTGGACGTCGCGGAAACGCTCGCCATCGATCGCGCGAAGCAGCTCTTCGGCGCCGATCACGCGAACGTGCAGCCGCACTCCGGCGCGCAGGCCAACATGTCGGTGTACGTCGCCATGCTGAAACCGGGCGACACGATTCTCGGCATGAATCTCGCGCACGGCGGCCACCTCACGCACGGCCACCCGCTCAATTTCTCCGGCAAGTTCTACACGATCATTCCCTACGGCGTCCGCAAGGAAGACGAGCGGCTGGATTACGAGGAGTTCGAACGCCTCGCGCACGAGCACAAACCGAAGATGATCGTCATCGGCGCCAGCGCCTATCCGCGTCAGTTCGATTTCGCGCGGATGCGGAAGGTCGCGGACGCCGTCGGATCGCTCGTGATGACGGACATGGCGCACATCGCCGGACTCGTCGCCGCCGGTGCGCATCCGAGCCCCGTGCCCTACTCGGATTTCGTGACGACCACAACCCACAAGACACTGCGCGGGCCGCGCGGCGGAATGGTGCTGTGCCGGTCCCAGTTCGCGAAGGAGATCGATCGAGCGGTCTTCCCGGGCGTACAGGGAGGCCCCTTGATGCACGTCATCGCGGCGAAGGCGGTCTGCTTCAAGGAAGCCCTCGCGCCGGAGTTCCGCGACTACCAGCAGCAGATCGTGACCAACGCCTCTCGGATGGCGAAGACGATCGGTGCCGCCGGCTTCCGGCTCGTCAGCGGCGGCACCGACAACCACATGATGCTGGTGGACGTGTTCTCGCGAGGGCTGACGGGCAAGGTGGCCGAGGCCGCGCTTGGGCGGGCCGGCATCACCGTCAACAAGAACGCGATTCCGTTCGATCAGAATCCACCCATGACGGCGAGCGGCATCCGCATCGGTACGCCGGCCGTGACGACCCGCGGAATGCGCGAAACCGAAATGGACACGATCGCGCGGCTCATCGTTCGCGCACTCGAAACCCCGGGGGACGCCGCCGTGGCAGCGGCGGTCAAGACGGACGTGGAAGCGCTCTGCCGCGCCTTCCCACTGAACGCCGATCTGGTACGTCAGTGACCGACCCAGAGCCGGGGTGCAGGGGTCCCCGGCGGTCTTTGATAGACCGCGTCGCAGGTGCCTTGGCCGACGACGGCCCGCTCGCGGATGCGATCGAGGACTTCGAACCGCGCCTCGGACAACGCAGGCTCGCGCTGGAGGTCGCACGTACGTTCGAGCAGGGCGGCACGCTGCTCGCGGAGGCCGGCACCGGTACGGGCAAGACACTCGCGTACCTCCTTCCCGCGGTGCTTTCGGGGCGCCGGGTACTCGTTTCCACCGGCACTCGAACGCTTCAGGATCAGGTTTTCTACAAGGACATCCCCGCTCTGGCGCGCGCGCTCGGCACGCCGATCCGCGCGGCCTACATGAAGGGCCGCACCAACTACCTCTGCCTGCATCGCTTCGAGCGGATGCTGGAGGTTGCGCCGTCGCTCGACGCGGGCGAACGCGGCTGGATGGAACGAATCGAAGAGTGGGTCCCGCAGACCGCCACCGGTGACCGCGCCGAGATCGAGGACCTCCCGGACGACCTGCCGCTCTGGAGCGAGCTCACCGCCAATGCCGAACAGTGCCTCGGACGGGAGTGCGGCCGGTTCAATGAATGCTTCGTGACGCGCATGCGCGAGACCGCCGCGGACGCGCAGATCATCATCGTCAACCACCACCTGCTCTGCGCGGACGCGTCCGTGCGGCATGGCGGGTTCGGCGAAGTGATCCCCGAATGCGACTACGCCGTCGTCGACGAGGCGCATCAGCTCGAAGATGTGGTGACCCAGTACTTTGGCGTATCGGTCGGCACACATCGCGTTGACGAGTTCGTGCGCAACACGAGTCAGGCCGCCGGAACGATTCCGGCGAACGACGGTGCCTTTGCCGTGGCGATCGTCAGCGCCGCGCACGACGTCCAGGCCGCCTGCCGGCGGTTGTTCGACACGGCGCGCATGGAAGTCCGGCGGGAGTCCGGCGATCGGACCGCGCTCACCCCGGACGCGATCGAACGGCTCAACGACGCCGGCCTCTCCGCCCGGGAGGCCCTCGATCGCCTGCTCGCACTGCTCCGGCACCGTCAGGAGCTGCCGGAAGATCTCCAATCCATCGTGGCGCGTGGCGCGGCGATCGCCGACGATCTGAAAATTCTCCTGGCCGCGGACGACCCGGCGTTCGTGCACTTTCTCGAGGTCCGTGGACGCGGCGTGGCGCTGCGTGCGGCGCCCATCGACGTTTCGCGTCTGGTGCGCACGCACATTGTCGGCGACCGCACGGCGACAGTCCTGACGTCGGCGACGCTGGCCGTCGAAGGCGCCTTCGACTACGCCAAGTCCCGTCTTGGACTGGACGATGCCACGACGCTGCAATTGCCGTCTGAGTTCGACTTTCGAACACAGGCGGTGCTGTTCCTGCCGGCTGACATGCCCGACCCGCGGTCGCCGGATTTCAATCGCGCGGCTGCGTGGATCATCGGGGAGATCCTCGATCGCACGCAGGGCCGCGCCTTCGTGCTCTTCACGTCGTACGCGGCGATGCGTGATGTGCACGAGCGGCTGGCGCCCAGGACCGGCTGGCCGCTGCTCATGCAAGGAACGGCCCCGCGCTCGTCGCTGCTCCGCGACTTCCGCGCAACGCCCAACGCGGTCCTCCTGGCAACGGCCAGTTTCTGGCAGGGTGTCGACGTCGCCGGCGAAGCACTCAGCTGCGTCATCGTCGACCGCCTGCCGTTCGCCTCGCCGGGCGATCCGCTGGTCGCGGCACGGCTGGCCGCCATCGAACGGCGCGGCGGCCATCCATTTCACGAGTACCAGGTGCCGCTCGCGACGCTCACGCTGCTGCAGGGACTCGGACGGCTGATCCGGACGCGTAGCGACCGGGGCGTCCTCGCCGTGCTCGATCCTCGTCTCGTCCGGATGTCCTACGGCCGCAGGTTTCTCGCGTCGTTCCCGCCGGCACCGATGACCGACGACCTCGGCGCGATCTCACGATTCTTCGACGGGACTATCGCGGACTGACGTCGCACCGGGTATCCTTTATCCCGATTCCTGGAGAGCCAATGTCTGTTCGCTTGACCAACGCCACTCGCGCGCTCCTCATGGCGGCGGCCGCCACCACGGCGCTGGTGCTTCTGCCGCAGCCGTTCGTCGCCGGGCCGGCAGCGCAGGCCGCCCGCGCCGCGATGCCCGCGAAGCTCACGCCCCAGGAGTTCTGGAAACTCATCGGGGACATCTCAGAGCCGGGCGGCTACTTCCGCATCACCGACAACTACACGTCGAACGAGAACGAAATCGGCCAGATCTTCACGCAGCTGCGCGATCAGAACAAGACCGGCGGCGTCTACATCGGCGTTGGACCCGAACAGAACCTGACGTACATCGCGGCGATCAAACCCGCGATGGCCTTCGTCATCGACATCCGGCGTCAGGCGGTCATGCAGCACCTGATGTTCAAGGCGATGTTCGAGATGTCGAAGGATCGCGCTGACTTCATCTCGCTGCTGTTCGCCAAGCCCAGGCCTGCTGGACTCGGCGAGTCGACACCGATCGACAAGTTATGGGAGGCGTACTTCGGCGTCGCCACGGATCCCGCACTCGCCGAAAAGACCAAGGCTCGGGTCGTCGAGCGGCTCACCAAGACCTATCCGTTCACATTCAATGACGACGAGATGTGGCAGCTGAACGCGGTCCTGGATGCGTTCGTGCAGTTCGGCCCCGCGATCACGACCCGCGGGGCGGCTACCGGCGGCGGAGGCCGTGGCGGCAGTCGCGGGTTCGCGGACCTGACGGGCTGGTCATTCGACGCGTCCGGTGCCCCGCGGAGCTTCCTCTCCACCGAAGAACACTTCCAGACCGTGAAGTCCCTGCATGAGCGGAATCTCATCGTCCCAGTCAGCGGCGACTTCGGCGGTCCCAAGGCGTTGCGGGCGATCGGCGCCTACGTCCGCGACCACGGTGGCACCGTGACGGCGTTCTATGTTTCCAACGTCGAGCAGTACCTGTTCCAGGACGGTAAGCAGGCCGCGTTCTTCGACAACGTCGCGACGCTGCCGATCACGGACGCCAGCGTCTTCATCCGGCCATACGCGCTGCGGCAGTTCGGCGGCACCGGACTCTGCGGAATCGGCCAGTTTCTCAAGGCCGCGCAGGCCGGACGCGTGCCCGTCTACAACAGCACCCTGGCCTGCCCGCAGTAGGTTTACACTTGAAGGACGTGGAGGATCGTATGACCCGACTGATGACTCGCACCTTGCTCATTGCCGCGTTTGCGCTGGTCGTCGTGGGATGGGCGGCGCCGGCATCGGCTCAGACCGGTACGCTTCGCGGCAAGGTCATCTCCAAGGATGGCAAGCCCGTCGAGGCCGCCGAGGTCATTCTTGACTTCGTTGGTGACGTCACCCGGCAGATCAAGACCATCACCGACAAGAACGGCGAGTGGATCCGGGCCGGAGTTCCGGTCGGCGGTGGCTCCTGGACAGTGACCGCGAAGAAGTTCGACGCGAGCGGCTCGATCAAGAACCAGGTCGTCCAGATGAACGGGCAAGTGAAGGTGCCGGACATTACCCTGTTGTCCGAGGGAGATCGCGCCAAGGGCGTGAAGCCGACCGTGAGCAATGAGGAGGCCGCGGCCATGGCCAAGAAGGCCGCGGAGACGGACAAGCTCCTCGAGGAGACCAATGCCGCGATCACCGCGGGCAATCATGCCGAGGCCATCGCCAAGCTCACCTCGCTTATCGAGCGGCTCAAGACAGAACGCAACGACCCGTGCTCTGCCTGCTACGCGAAGCTCGGTGACATCTACCAGGCCATGAAGGACGAGAAGCTCGCTGAAGCCAATTACCTCAAGGCCATCGACGCCGATCCCGCGAAGCCTGGGCCGTACAACGCGCTCGCCGCGATGTACAACGAGCAGCGCCGGTTCGACGACGCGACGAAGATGAGCGCGAAGGCGGCGGAGCTCATGGGCGCCAGCGGCAGCTCGGATCCGCAGGCGATCTACAACCAGGGCGTCATCTTCTGGAACCAGAGCAAGGCTGCCGAAGCGAAGGCGCAATTCGCCAAGGTCGTCGAGCTGGATCCGAAGATGGCGGACGCGCACTACTACCTGGGCATGGCAAACCTGAACCTCGGTGTGATGGCCGATGCGAAGAAGAACTTCCAGGAGTATCTGAAACTCGCGCCGACGGGCCCGAACGCTGAAACTGCAAAGGCGATCCTCGCGCAGATCAAGTAGCAATGCCGCCTGCGGCGGACATTGCGCAGAACATCCGTGACGTGCGCCGCCGCATCGACGCGGCGGCGCAGCGTTCCGGCCGCGACTCCTCGAACATCACCCTGATTGCCGTATCCAAGACATTTACCGCGGACGACGTCCGCGCGGCGGCAGCGGCAGGTCAAACGCAGTTCGGCGAGAACCGCGTGCAGGAGGGGCTGGACAAGATCGAGGCGCTGAAAGACCTGGGCCTCACCTGGCATCTCATCGGCCACCTGCAGTCCAACAAAGCAAAGAAGGCCGCGGCAGCATTCTCGTGGATTCAGTCCATCGACAGCGTCGAGTTGCTCCGAAAGATCGACGGCGCCGCCGTCGAGCACGGCACTCGTCCCAGAGTGCTCGTCCAGGCCGACCTCGCGAACGAAGCGACGAAGTTCGGAGCGGATGCGGCGGTCGTGAGCGACCTCGTGAAGGCGGCGCTCGATGCACGAGCAGTGGATCTGCGTGGACTCATGATCGTTCCGCCGATCCCCGATACGCCCGACGCCTCCCGGCCGTGGTTCAAACGGCTTCGAGACTTGCGCGATTCCCTGGTTGCGGGAGGCACGCCCTCCGATCGACTGTCCGAGCTCTCGATGGGCATGAGCGACGACTTCGAAGTCGCCGTCGAAGAGGGCGCGACGATGGTCCGCGTCGGCAGCGCGATTTTCGGGCGTCGCGTGTACTCGCAAGGGTGATGGCGCCGCTCGCCCTTTCGTCGGCGCCGGGAGGCGTCCGTATTCAGGTTCGCGTGATCCCCCGATCGCCTCGCACCGCCATCGATGGCGTTCGTGAGGGCCGGCTTCTGCTGCGCGTCACGGCTCCGCCGGTTGACGACAGCGCAAATCACGCGGTCGTGGAGTTGCTGGCGCGAGCGCTCGCCCTCCCCCGCCGCGCGGTCCGTATCGTGTCCGGCGAGACGGCACGCAACAAGACGCTCGAGATCGCGGGCCTGGACGCCGCCGATGTCCGCTCGAGGTTAGGATTCGGAACGTGATCACGCTCCTTATCGAGCACCTCGATGAATTCTGGCCGGTGGCCGGACCAGCCCCGCGGGCGGGAGAACGGCAAGGCGCGCACGCGCCCATTGCCGATGGCGCGGTGGCTTGCCAGGGCGTCACGATCGTCGCGGCGGGCCCGACGGTCGATGTCAGACGGGCAGTCGCGACCGGAAGTGCGACACGCGTCATCGATGGCCGGGGGCGTTCGCTGGTTCCGGGATTCGTCGATGGCCACACTCACGTCGTCTATGCAGGCGATCGGCGCGAGGAGTTGAGGAGACGGCTGGCGGGTGCAACCTATGCCGAGATCGCGGCCGCAGGCGGCGGCATCCTGTCGACGATGCGGGCGACGAGGGCGGCGTCTGAAGCCGAGCTGATTGAACAGACTCGCGTCCGGCTGGCGGAGATGCTCGCTGCGGGTTCAACAACGGTCGAGGCCAAGAGCGGGTACGGCCTCACGACAGACGCCGAGATCCGAATGCTGCGGGTTATCGCGGAGTTGAACGATGCGCAGCCGGTCGAGCTGGCGTCGACGTTCATGGGGGCGCACGAAGTGCCCCCGGAGTTCCGCGACCGTCAGGCGGAGTTCGTCGATCTCATCATTCGCGAGATGATCCCGGCTGCGGCTGGTCTCGCCGAGTGGTGCGACGTCTTCTGCGACCGGGGGTTCTTCACTCCTGACGAATCAATCGCAATTCTCGAGGCGGGCAAACGCGCCGGCATGAAGCCGCGGATCCACGCAGACGAGCTCGCGGCGAGCGGTGGACCGGCGGTGGCGGCACGCGCAGGTGCACGCTCGGCGGATCACCTTGTGCAGGTGACGTCCAATGGAATTGCCGAGCTGGCAGGCGCGGGCACCGTCGCCACGCTGCTCCCTGCGGCGGCGTTCTTCCTCAAGCTCGGAAAGTTCGCCCCCGCACGCGATCTGATCGCCGCCGGCGTGCCAGTCGCGCTCGCCACAGACGTGAATCCGGGCGGCGGCCTGTCCCCGTCGATGCCCTTCGTCATGACGCTCGGGTGCTTCTCAATGGGCCTGACATTCGAGGAGGCGCTCTCGGCTGCGACGATCAATGGTGCGTATTCACTCGACCGCCACGACCGAGTCGGCAGCCTCGAGCCGGGCAAGCAATTCGACGCCGTGCTCGTGGACGGCCCGGCGGTCAATCTCCTCAGAACCAACACCGCGACCATCGCGGCCGTCTTCAAGAAAGGAATCGAAGTTCATGCTCGTCAATAAGACCGTCACGGATCTGCTCGACGCATTCGCTGCTCCGACACCGACGCCGGGAGGCGGGTCTGCCGCTGCTCTGGCAGGGGCGATGGCCGCGGCGTTGCTGGAGATGGTCGCGCAGATGCCGAAGACGAAGAACAACACGCCGGAGGATCGGGCCGCGCTCGACGCCGCGCTGCCGGCACTGAAGTCGTTGCGGGCGAAGCTGACGGAACTGGTCGACAAAGACTCCGCGTCGTACGACGCCGTTGTTGCGGCCTACAAGCTGCCGAAAGCCACTGACGATGAGAAGGCCGCCAGGAAGGCCGCAGTCCGCGACGCCATGCGCGGCGCGACCGAAGTGCCGCTCGAGACGGCCCGGGCGTCATTCGCGCTGGCGCACCTCGCCAGACCCATCGCCGAGCACGGCAATCCGAACGCGAAGAGCGACGTCAGTGTCGCCCTCGGTCTCGCGATGCAAGCGGCCGGCGGCGCAAGAGCCAACGTCGAGATCAATGTGGACTCGGTTGGTGATCCCGACTACGCGGCCGCCGTCCGCGCGGACATGGAAAAGGCGATGGTCGAAGCGGCGATGACTTTGAAGGCTACGACTGAAGCCCTCGGCTGGAAGGGGCACACGCCTCCGAGAAGCTGACTAAACCTGCAAGAAGGTCGTGGTCAGGTTGGCCAAATTGCAGGTTGCAGGTTGTTGGCTGTAGGTTCTCAGCGGACTCGGTTTAACAACCGAGTCCACTGAATGTCGCCGAACGACTCGCCGATCGACAGGTAGATGAAGAGCGCCTGGCCCTTGACGTAGGACGCCGGCATGAAGCCCCAGTAGCGGCTGTCCTCGGAGTTGTCCCGGTTGTCGCCCATCATGAAGTACTGGCTGGCCGGCACGGTCACGGGGCCGTAGTCCACACGCACGTCCTCACTTCTCACATCGTCGGGATTGGGCGGCGGGTTGAGGAACTGGACGTACGGCTCGTCGAGCGGTTGATCGTTGACGAACACCTTCTTCTTCTTGAGCTCGATGCGATCGCCCGGCAGGCCAATCACGCGCTTGATGAAATCGCGTTCGGGCTCCTTCGGGTACTTGAAGACGACGATGTCGCCGCGCTTGATGGGACGGCTCGGCAGCAGCGCGCGCTCGACGGCGGTCTGTCCTGGCGCGAACACCATCTTGTTCACGATCAGGTGGTCGCCGATGAGGAGGTTCTTTTCCATCGAGCCGGTCGGAATCTTGAACGCCTGGAAGACGAACGTCCGCGCGAACAGCGCGAGCGCCACCGCGATGACGAGTGATTCGAAGTATTCGCGGACAACAGACTTTTTCATGTCAACTATTCTTTAGTTCGCCTGGGGCCCTACCCCCATGCGCTTGGCTTCCGGACGCTCAGCCCTCGCTACGCTCCGGGCTTCGCGATTGCCTACTTCTCCTCCGTGCCCACCTTCAGCACCGCCAGGAACGCCTCCTGCGGAATCTCGACGCGGCCGACCCGCTTCATCCTCTTCTTGCCTTCCTTCTGCTTCTCCAGCAGCTTGCGCTTGCGGGAGATGTCGCCGCCGTAGCACTTCGCGAGCACGTTCTTGCGCAAGGCGCTCACCGTTTCACGCGCGACGATTCGGCTGCCGATCGCGGCCTGAATCGCGACCTCGAACATCTGTCGCGGAATCAGCTCGCGCATCTTCGAGGCCAGCGCGCGGCCACGTGGATACGAATTCTCCTCGTGGACGATCATCGAAAGCGCGTCCACGGGATCCCCGTTGACGAGGATGTCGAGCTTGACCAGCGGTGACTCCCAGTAGCCGGTGACATGGTAGTCGAGCGACGCGTAGCCCCGTGAGATGGTCTTCAGACGATCGTAGAAGTCGAGGACGACCTCGTTGAACGGCAGCTCGTAGGTGATGAGCACGCGATTCTGCGAGACGTACTCGAGGCCCTTCTGGATGCCGCGCTTTTCCTGACACAGCTCGAGGATGCCGCCGACGTGATCGTTCGGCGTCAGGATCATCGCCGTAATGACCGGTTCCTCAATCTTCTCGATTCGGCCCGTCTCCGGCAGCTTGGCCGGACTGTCGATCTCCTGCACTGCTCCGTCGGTCGTCGTCACGCGGTACAGAACGCCGGGCGCCGTCGTGATCAGGTCCTGATCGAACTCGCGCTCCAGCCGCTCCTGGACGATTTCCATGTGCAGCAGGCCGAGAAACCCGCAGCGAAACCCGAAGCCAAGCGCCATCGACGTCTCGGGCTCGAAGAAGAACGACGCGTCGTTCAGCCGCAGCTTTTCGAGCGCCTCGCGCAATTCCTGGTATTTCGATCCCTCGACCGGGTAGAGGCCGGCGAAGACCATCGGCTTCAGTTCCTTGAAGCCGGGGAACGGCTCGGACGTCGGGCGGCCGACTTCGGTGATCGTGTCGCCGATCTTCGCGTCCGCCACGTTCTTGATGTTGGCGACCATGAAGCCCGCCTCGCCCACGCCAAGCTCCTGCACGGGCACGGGCTTCGGCCCGAAGACACCGAGCTGTTCGATCTGGAACTCCTGGCCCGTGATCATGAGCCTGATCTTCTGACCTGGCTTCATGACGCCGTCAATCACGCGCGTCAGAATCACGACGCCGCGGTACGGGTCGTACCACGAATCGAAAATCAGGGCCTTCAGCGGCGCGTCGGCAACGCCGGACGGCGGAGGCAGGCGCGTGACGATGGCCTCGAGGATCTCGACCACGCCGATCCCGCTCTTCCCGCTCGCCAGGATCGCGCCGCTGGCGTCGAGCCCGATGATCTCCTCGATCTGGCGTTTCGCCTCGTCCGGCTGGGCGCCCGGCAAATCGATCTTGTTGATGACGGGGATGATTTCGAGGTTGTTCTCGACCGCCAGGTACGCGTTGGCCAGAGTCTGTGCCTCCACGCCCTGCGACGCGTCCACGAGCAGCAGCGCGCCCTCGCACGCGGCCAGCGATCGCGTGACTTCGTAGGAGAAATCGACATGGCCGGGGGTGTCGATGAGGTTCAGGACGTACTGGTTGCCGTCCTTCGCGTTGTAGTTCAGACGAACGGCGTGGGCCTTGATGGTGATGCCGCGCTCGCGCTCGAGGTCCATCGAGTCGAGGACCTGCGCCTCCATCTCACGCGCCTGAAGCGCGCCGGTGACCTCGAGAAAGCGGTCCGCCAGCGTCGACTTGCCGTGGTCGATGTGGGCGATGATCGAAAAGTTCCTGATGAAAGACGAGTCCATGACGGGTTCTCAGGTTCTCAGGTGCTCGGGTTCTCGGGTTCTCGGGTGCGATGAACCTGATACATGTCTACTTTCTCACGAGGACCGAGAACCGGAGAACCTGAGGACCCGAGAACCGGAGAACCTGAGAACTACCGCTGTTCAATCGGCAGCACCTGCTGCGGATACTGCGGCCCGATGTAGTCGGTGCGCGGCCGGATGAGGCGATTGTTCGCGTACTGCTCGAGCACGTGCGCCGTCCACCCGGAGATCCGGCTCACGGCAAAGATCGGCGTATACAGATCAACCGGAATGCCCATGCAATAGAACATCGACGCCGAATAGAAATCGACGTTCGGGTTGAGCTTCTTTTCCGTCTTGATCAGCTGTTCGATGCGCTGGGACATCTCGAACCACTGCGGCTGGCCGGACTTCTCACCGAGCAGCTTCGAGAACCGGCGCAGGTGCGTCGCGCGCGGATCCTCGGTGCGGTAGACGCGATGGCCGAAACCGGAAATCTTTTCCTTGCGCGCGAGTTTCGCGCGCACCGCGGCTTCCGCCCGCTCGGGACCGGCGTCCTTGCCGATTTCGAGGAGCATCTTCATCACGTCGATGTTCGCTCCGCCGTGCAGGGGTCCCTTCAGCGCGCCGATGGCGCCGACGATGGCCGAATGAACGTCCGTGAGCGTCGCGGCCGACACACGCGCCACGAATGTCGACGCGTTGAGCTCGTGATCGGCGTGCAGCACGAGCGAGACGTCGAACGCACGCGTCGCGAGCGCCGTCGGGCGCTGGCCCGTAAGCATGTAAAGAAAGTTCGCGGCATGATTGAGCGCGGGATCGGGATCGATGTGGCCCCCGCCGTTCGACATCCGGCCCCACGTCGCCACGATGGAACCGAGCTGCCCCGTGAGACGCACGGCCTTCCGGTACGACGCGGCCTGCGACTTGTCCTGAGCGTCCGTATCGTAGTGGCCGAGGATGGACGTGAGCGTGCGCAGCGCGTCCATCGCGTCCACCTGCGGCAGCGACCGCATGGCGCGCAGGATCGGCTCCGGCAGCTTCCGCGCCGCCGCCAGCTGCGTCTTCAGGTCGCCGAGCTCGGCGCGGTTCGGCAGGCGGCCGTGCCACAGCAGATAGCAGCACTCCTCGAACGAGACGCCCTTGTCGGCGTCCGCAAGGTCATGGATGTCGTAGCCGTGGTACGCGAGGACGCCGCGATCGCCGTCGAGATAACAGATCGCTGACTCGCCGGCGACGACATCCTCGAGGCCGGCCTTCGGCTTCACTTCCACTGACATGTGACGCTACTTCCCGCCGGCGATCTGTGGAGCCTTCACGAGCAAATCGTCGCCGCCTATCTGCTGGAAGATGGACAGAAGTCCTGTGTAGAGGAAACCGACCTGGAACAGGACGAGAAACGGCAGCGTGCCGTAGATGTCGTGCTGCAGCGCGTAGATCACCGCGCCCGTGAAGTAGAGCCCGAACGCAACTTCGACCAGCGGCTGGATGGGAAGCGCCTGATGGTACTTCTTGCTCCTCCAGCCGTCGCCGTTGGTCCGAATGCCGTACTTGGGCGTCCGCACGAACGGACTCACGGTGCCCCGCATCGCTTCGATCACGGCCTTCGTGTTGTTCACCGCGAGGCCGATGCCGACCGCCATGACCATCGGCAGGTACAGCGCCCTGGTGCGCCAATCGGGATACGTCTCGCGCTGGGAAATCAGGTAGAAGTTGAACACCGAGAGCGTTGCCGCCGCGAAGAGCGGGATGTCGATGAGCAGCATCTCCGTCCAGCCCATGTTGTAGCGCACAACCATCGCCGGCCACATCAGGATGGAGAGCACAACCATCAGCACGTAATTAAAGTTGGCGGTGAGATGGAAGAACGCCTCAACCTTCACCTTGAGCGGCAGCTGGCTCTGCAACAGGTACGGCAGCACCTTACGGCAGGTCTGAATGGATCCCTTCGCCCAGCGATGCTGCTGTGACTTGAAGGCATTCATCTCGACGGGAACTTCCGCCGGCGTCACGAGATTCGGCAGGAACAGGAAGTTCCAGCCGCGCAACTGCGTGCGATAGCTCAGGTCGAGATCTTCGGTGAGCGTGTCGTGCTGCCAGCCGCCGCCGTCCGCGATCGCGATCTTCCGCCATACGCCGGACGTGCCGTTGAAATTGAAGAAGCAGCCCGATCGATTCCGTCCGCCGTGCTCGAGCACGAAGTGGCCATCGAGCAGGATCGCCTGGATGCGCGTCAGTGCCGAGTAGTCGTGGTTGAGGTGGCCCCAGCGCGCCTGCACGACCGCCAGCTTCTCGTTGACCGTGAAGTACGGCACGGTCCGCATCAGGAAGTCCGACGGCGGCACGAAGTCGGCGTCGAAGATGGCCACGAACTCGCCCTTGGCCGTCTTCAGGCCTGCATCGAGGGCGCCGGCCTTGAAGCCCGTGCGATCCGTCCGGTGGTGATACGTGATGTCGAATCCGCGGCTCGCCTGCCGCTGAACCGCCAGCCGCGCGATATCGCACGTCTCGTCGATCGAGTCATCGAGCACCTGAATGTCGAGCTTGTCCTTCGGGTAGTCGATTCGGCACACCGCGTCGACCAGACGATCGACGACATACATCTCGTTGAAGATTGGAAGCTGGATCGTGACGCGCGGGAGATCCTCGTCCGCGACCGCGGGCGGCGGACCGGGCGCGCGATCCTTGTGCTTCATGTACTGGTAGACGAGGTA
Source organism: Vicinamibacterales bacterium (assembly GCA_035606665.1). Taxonomy (GTDB): domain Bacteria; phylum Acidobacteriota; class Vicinamibacteria; order Vicinamibacterales; family SCN-69-37; genus DASUGC01. Next base: position 38,926 of record DATNEY010000047.1, read on the forward strand.
GTAGCGGTGCCACCCGTAGATGCCGAGGATGCTCAGTACGAAAAAGTAGGCGATTAGGACTGCCGTTTCGGGTGCCGTCATAGAATGGAGACCGGGCGCGCGGCCCGACCAACCATTCTAAGACGGAAAACCGTTACCGTGACAGTGGACTCGCCCAAGACCTCGGCCCTTCGCGCTCTGTTCGACGCCGTGCGCGAAGGACGGCTGGACCCCGCGGATGCCGAGGCGCAGGCGCTGCGGATCCAGGGCACTCCGTTCGAGGACCTCGGGTTCGCCCGGGTGGACCATCAGCGGGCGACTCGGCAGGGCTTCCCTGAGGTGGTCTTCGGTCAGGGCAAGACGCCCGATCAGATCGCCCGCATCTCGCGCGCCATCGTCGATCGCAACCACAGCCTGCTCGTGACCAGGACCGACGCGGCCGCACATGCCGCGGTCTCGGCGCTGATTCCGGATGCGGTCTTCCACGAACAGGCGCGTCTGATCGAGCGGCGCCGGCCCGTCGAGCAGGGACGGGGACGCATCATGGTTGCCGCGGCCGGCACGTCGGATGTGCCGGTCGCCGAAGAAGCCGCCATCTGCGCGGAAGTCATGGGCAACGACGTGGACAGGCTCTACGACGTGGGTGTCGCCGGACTGCATCGACTGCTCGCCGAGCACAATCGCCTGACCGCCGCGCACGTCATCATCGCGGTCGCCGGCATGGAGGGCGCGCTCGCCAGTGTCATCGGCGGCCTGGTCAAAGTCCCGGTCGTCGCCGTGCCGACAAGCGTCGGTTACGGCGCGAGCTTTGGCGGCATCACCGCACTGCTCGCGATGTTGAACTCGTGCGCGACCGGCGTCGCCGTCGTGAACATCGACAACGGTTTCGGCGCGGCGGCAATCGCGAGCTCGATCAATCACCTTCCCTGAGAATTGGTGATTTGCTGATTTGGCGATTTGGTGATTTGGTGACTTGGTGATTTCGGCTGGCAGGGCCGCTGTCCTCTTCGTCGTGATCTCCGCTGCGCTCACGTGGCCACAAGTAATTCATCCGTTCAGCGTTCCGGACAACATCGACGCGTACTTCAACATCTGGCGGGTCTCGTGGTTCGCGCATCAGCTCTTCGCCGATCCCTCGCATCTCCTTGACGCCAACATCTACTACCCGGTGCAGGGCACGCTGCTCTTCTCGGACGCCGTGCTGCTGCAAGGGCTCGTCGCGGTTCCCTTTCTGAAACTCGGAATCCCAGCAGTGCTCGTAACCAACGCACTGATCTTCAGTGGGTTCGTCGCCTCGGCGCTCGGCATGTTCCTCCTCGCGCGCGAACTGACGGGGCGCACTCTGCCGGCGGTTCTCGGTGCGGTGGTCTTCGCGTTCGCACCTTTCCGATTCGATCACTACTTCCACCTGGAGATGGGCTGGGCGCAATGGATGCCCCTCGCGCTCTGGGCCGTGCACCGGACGTTCAGCACCGGACGCTTGTCGACGGGACTCGTTGCGGGCCTCTGTATCGCATTGCAGGGATACTCGGCCGTTTATTACCTGATATTCCTGGCGGCCGGGCTCGTGATCGCGGCTCCGCCGCTCATCTGGCAGGCGGACGCGCGAATGCGCTGGCCGGCCATTCGCTCACTGGCCGCGGGCGCAGTGCTCGCGGGAGTACTGCTGGCGCCGTACATGAAAGCCTACGCCGGCGCCGCTGCTGCGACGGGAGGACGTTCGCGCCAGCAGGCGCTGTACTCCTACGCCGCGGGCCCGAAACACTACGTGGCAACGATGCCCTCGAGCCTGTTGTATGGCGGCACGTTGGGCTCGCTTGGACAGCACGAGAAGCGTCTCTTCCCCGGATTCCTCGTGCTCGGTCTCGCGGCGTTTTCCCTGTGGCCACCCTTCGATCGCCGCCGGCTCGCGTACGCCCTGATGCTCGCATTCGCGATCGATCTCTCGTTCGCGCATCGCGGCCTGCTGCCGGGCTGGCTCTACGACCACGTCTTCGCCTTCCGGGGTCTTCGGGTACCGCCGCGCGTCGGCCAACTCATGCTGATGGCCCTAGGCGTTCTCGCGGCGTTCGGCCTGTCGCGATTGATGGACGCCGTTCGGTCTCGGCGGCCCGACTGGGCCTCGGCCGTCGGAGCCGCCACGATCGCCCTGACATGCGTCGAGTACGCATCGAGACCCATGACGCTCGTGCCCGTCGATACGGCGCCCTCGGCAGTCGCGGCCTGGCTCCACTCACAGCCGCGTGGCGTCGTCGCCGAGTTTCCTGCGCCGGGACCGGTCTCGGAAGGTGTGCCGGAGGTGTATTACCAGTACGCCTCGACCTTTCACTGGCAGCCGCTCCTGAACGGCTACAGCGGTATGTACCCGACACCCTATGTGCGGTGGATCGAGGCAATGAAGAGCTTTCCTGATGACGCTGCGATGGCGGTGCTCGCCGGGCAACACGTGCGCTACATCGTGCTGCATGAGAAGTACTTCGCGGCAGGTCAATATCAGCAAACCATCCGCGCACTGGCGCAGCGGACGGATCTCGTGGCGTACGGGCCGTTTCCCGATGGCGCAGGCGAAGCACGTGTGTATCGGTTGTTATCCACGCGCTAGCCAATCGGCCGCGGCGATCTCTTGCGACTATCCTTGATCCATGGACGGTCCAATCGAGCTTGGTCTGGATACTTTCGGCGATGTCACGGTCGAGGCAGGCGGCAGAACGCTCTCCCAGGCAGAGGTCCTGCGCAACGTCATCGCTGAAGCCGAGCTGGCGGAACAAGTGGGCGTCGACTGCTTTGGTGTCGGCGAACATCACCGCGCGGACTTCGCCGTGTCGGCGCCGGAAACGATTCTCGGCGCGATCGCCGCCCGAACGACGCGGATGTGGCTCGGCTCGGCGGTCACCGTCCTCAGTACCGACGATCCAGTCCGGGTCTTCCAGCGCTTCTCGACGCTCAACGCGATCTCGAACGGACGTGCGGAAGTCATCCTCGGGCGCGGGTCGTTCACCGAGTCTTATCCGCTCTTCGGCTTCGACATGTCGGACTACGACGAGCTCTTCGAAGAAAAGCTAGACCTGTTCGTCAGGCTGATTGGAAACGGGCCGGTGACCTGGCGGGGCAACTCGCGGTCAGGACTGACCAAGCAGCTGGTCTATCCGCCGATCGAGACTGGCTCGCTGCGCACGTGGGTCGGCGTCGGCGGCAGTCCCGAATCCGTCGTTCGCGCGGCCAAACACGGCCTGCCGCTGACGCTCGCGATCATCGGCGGCAATCCAATGCGATTCCGGCCGTACGTGGACCTGTACCACCAGTCACTCGAGCGCTTCGGCAAGCCGCCGCAGCCGATCGCCGTGCACTCGCCCGGTCACGTCGCCGAGACAGACGAGCAGGCGCGGGAGGAACTGTGGCCGCACTACGGCGCGATGATGACGCGCATCGGCAAAGAGCGGGGCTGGCCCCCAGTCGATCGCGCGCAGTTCGACCGCGAAGCCGGGCCGGGCGGCGCGCTCTGCGTCGGGTCACCGGAAACAGTGGCCGCAAAGATTGCAAACACCGTGCGTCAGCTCGGCCTCGCACGATTCGACATGAAGTACAGCGCCGGCACGCTGCCCCACGAGACGCTGCTCAAGAGCATTGAGCTGTTCGGGACAAGGGTCGCACCAGGTGTCCGCGACCGACTCGCGACGGCCTCAGACGCACACTGAGACCACTAAGCCAACAGGAGACCACCAAGAAATGGTTTTGAAAACCGTTCTTGATGATCTCTTCGTGCCGTAGTGGTCTCAGTGTGTGTTTGAGGCACTATTTGATCTCGATCTGATTCGGTAATTCGCCGAGCGCGTAGTACCGGTGACTGAGCCCGCTGTCTCGCACGATCACCACGCGAAGTCCGGACTGAGTCAGGTCTCCCAGCGGCATCCCGACGGGACCGCTGGTCGTCATCTCGATGTCACCATCGCGGCCGGCCGCATTGCGGTGGTAGTGGCCTGAGAACAAGTACTTCACGCCGAACTCGTGGAACAGGCCGAGATGCAACGAACGGCGTCCGGCCGGAATGTTGAAGTACTGATCCGCCTCCGTCGCGTTGTCGAGGAACCAGGGGTGGTGCTGGAACACAACGACATGCCTCGCGCCTGAGGCCCGCAGCCGCTGGAGCTCCCCGCGAAGCCAGGCCAGCTGTTTCTCGTAAAGCTCGGCAGCCTTTTCCGGCTTGTGAATGAGCGTTGAGTTCAGGACGATGCCGGCGAGCGAGTGGCTCGTAAAGGAGTAGTAGTCGCGGCCGAAGCGCCTGACGTACGCCGCCACCGTCGCCGGCGTGGGCTCGTTCTCAACATCATGGTTGCCGGCTGCCACGTAAAGCGGAATCGCCCGATTGAGCTTCGTCCTCACGCGTTGGAATTCAGCGATCTGCGCGACGTTCCCGGCCTTGTTCACGAGGTCGCCCGTGATGACGACGAACGCCGGTTTCCAGCGATTCATCGTCGCAAGCGCCATTTCGAAGTTGACGGTTTCCTGCGCGAAGTCTTTGTCCTTCGTGAACATCCCGAACTGCGGGTCGCTCATCTGGACGAAAAAGAACGGCGGCGTCTCGTGCGCCTGGGCACGGGCGCCAGCCGGCCTGGGCGCGCCCGCGAGGGTCAGCGCGATGACGATGAAAAGGAACTGGATCCGGTGCATGGCCTCTACTTCAGCATGTCGAGCTGCCACATGAGAAACATCCGTTGGTCCGCGACATCGCGGATGCGGAGGGCCAGCGGCTTGCCCTGGCCGTGACCGGAGTCACGATCCACCCAGATCAGAACGGGTTGCTCGCCAGGGTCCGCCGCCGTGGACGCCTGCAGCAGTGCGGCCATCTTGCGCGCGTGCAGGGCGTGCACCCGCGAGTCGTTCTCGCCCGCCGTGAGGAACACCGCGGGATACCTCGTGCCTGTCTTCACGTGGTGGTACGGCGAATACGCCTGCAGGAACGTGAACTCGTCCGGTTTCTCGGCCGAGCCGTACTCCGGCACCCAGTAGCGCGCCATCAGGAAATGCTGGTACCGAAGCATGTCGAGAAGCGGCACGGCGACGACGACCGCGCGGAAGAGATCCGGACGCTGCGTGAGCGCCGCGCCAGTGAGCAGGCCGCCGTTCGAGCCGCCGGAGATCGCGAGCTTCTCCGGCCTGGTGTAACCCTGCGCGACAAGCCATTCGGCCGCGGCGATGAAGTCGTCGAAGACGTTCTGCTTTTTCTCGAGCATTCCGCCTTCGTGCCACGCGTCGCCATACTCGCCGCCGCCGCGGAGATTCGGAAGCGCGAACAGGCCGCCGTCCTCGAACCAGGGAAAGTAGTGGACCAGGAACACCGGCGTCTCGCTCACGTTGAATCCGCCGTAGCCGGTGAGCAGCGTCGGCACACTCCCGGTCTTCACGACACCCTTCTTATGCACGAGGAACATGCTGATCTTCGTGCCGTCCTTCGACGGATACCAGACCTGCTCCACCTCGACGCTGGAGGGATCGACCGGTACCGGCGGCTGTTCCCACAGCGACGGCGCGGCCTTGGGCGAAGCCAGATCGACCTGAAAGATCGTCGTCGGATAGTTGAAGCTCGTGAACTGGAGGTACGCCTCGGTGCGATCGAGGGCGGTCTGCACGCCGGCCGCACCAATGCCCGGCAGCGCCAGTTCCCCCTGCGAAGCGCCGGACATGTCGAACAGTTCGATGACGTTCGAAGCGTTGCGCAGGTATGTCACCGCGATGCGTCCCTTCGCGAATGACACCGACTCGATCACGGCGTCCTTTCGCTCGGGCACGATCGCCCGCCAGTGCGCCTGCGCAGGCTCCTTCGCATCCACCGCGATGACCTGGCCCTTGGGCGCCCCTTTCGTCGTGTGGAGGTACAGGGTCCCGTCGATCACCGTACCCGACGCGTGACCATCGACGCCCACCGAAACGACGGTCCGCTCTACCGTGCCGGACTTCCGATACTTGTCGAAGTCCACGAGCCAGACGTCGTTCGACTTCGTGTCGACCCAGTAGCCGAGCAGCAGCCAACGGCCGTCGCGGGAGAGACTCCCCCACGGCCCCCACGTCGTGGAGAGCTTCTCGTTCTCGTCTTTCGTGAATTGACGAAAGAGGATCGCGTCCTTCGCGACGGGATCGCCCATCCGATGGAACAGCACCTGGCCGGAGTACGGGTCCTTCGGGTTCTTCAGGTTCTGGTACACGAACCCGGTACCGTCCGGCAGCCAGTCCGGCGCCTGTGTCTTGTCGGGGATCTCGAGCGGCAGCGCCGTACCGGAATCGACGTCGATGAGATGCAGCGTGGTGTTCTCGTCGCCTGACTTGTACGTCCCGTACGCGGCGACCTTCCCGTCCTGCGATGGCGACAGCCATTCGACGGTAGTCAGGCCGGTGGGATCGAGCACCGCAGGATCAATGAGAACGCGATCTTCGCCGCGCGCGCCTTCGCGCCAGTAATACACCGGCTGGTTCTGGCTTCCCTCACGCCTCGCCAGGAAATAGCGATTCCCGCGCATGGCCGGCGTGGACACTGCGCCGATCTGCATGAGCGGCGTCAGTCGATCCTCCAGCGCCCTTCGTCCGGGCAGGTGATCCAAAACCTGGCGGGTGTAGTTGTTCTGCGCATCGGTCCACGCCGTCACGGCCGGCGTGACCTTCTGGAGATTTTCCGGCTGGGAGACGTCACCCTCGAGCCAGCGGTAGTTGTCGATGATTTCGACCCCGTGGAAGGTCTCCTTGACGGAATCGACTTTGGTTTCCGGCGGCATGGCCGGCGTGCGCGTCATGCGATAATTATGGTTTGCCCCGGCTTCCCGGGGCGTCTCCATGCAACCCGGCGTCCTCCGTTCCCTCGAGTTCGACCGCATCCGCGAAGCCTTGGCTCGCGAGGCGGCGACGGCGCTCGGCCGCGCGCGAGCGCTCGAGCTCGAACCCGCGACCACGCCGGATGAAGTCCGGCAGAGGCTCTCGCTCGCGATGGAAGGCGCGGCATTCGCGAAATCGAGCGGCAGCCTCGCACTGGATGGCCCCGAAGATCTGGGCGACGTCCTCGATCACCTCGGTATTGCCGAGCAACCTCTCGCTCCGCTCGAGCTCCTCGGTCTCGCGCGCTTCGTGTCGTCGGCTGGCGCCGTTGTCGGCCGCATTCGGGCGGCGGAGTCACCTCTGCTCGGCGCGCTCGTCGCGACCGTGCGGAGCTTCGATGAGGAAACCGCCGCCATCCGTCGCGCGATACAGCCGTCCGGCGACGTCGACGACAACGCGAGCGCGGCGCTGCGTGATATCCGCGACGCGCTGCGTCGCCAGCGCTCAAAACTGCGCTCGACTCTCGATGGCCTCGTGCGCGGACGCGAGACCGCGAAGTACCTGCAGGACCAGATCGTCAGCGACCGCAACGGCCGGTACGTCATCGTCGTACGCTCCGAGCATCGCGACGCGATCCCTGGCATCGTCCACGGCGCATCGACGAGTGGCGCGAGCCTCTACGTCGAGCCGATGGCGACCGTCTCTCTCAACAATGAGATCGTTGCGCTTGCAGAGCACGAGAAGGCAGAGATTCACCGCATCCTGCTCGCCTTGACGGACGCATTCCGTGCTCGTCCCGAGGATCTCGACGCGCTTATCGCCGCTGCTGCGGACCTCGACGAGCTCTGCGCAAAGACGCGGCTGGCTGGGCGAATCGACGGCGTGGCTCCGGAGATCACCGCGGCCGGTCACCTCGAGTTTCGTGGCGCCAGACATCCCTTGTTGATCCCGGCGGTCAGGGACCTGCTGGGAAACGACGCGGACGACGGGAACGACGCGACCGAAGGGCGGTCCAAGGGTCCGGCGCAGGTGGTTCCGTCTGACTTGCTCATCTCTCCTCCGACGCGCGCGCTCGTCATCTCCGGCCCGAACACCGGCGGGAAGACCGTCGCGCTCAAGGCGTTCGGGCTGCTCGCGCTGATGGCGCAATCCGGCATCCTGATTCCCGTGGATCCCGGGAGCAAGCTGACGCCGTTCCGGACGGTGTTCGCCGATATCGGTGACGAGCAGTCCATCTCCGCGAGTCTCTCGACGTTCTCAGCGCACATCGCGAATCTCGTGGGGTTCGAACGCGAGCTCGACCTTCCGGCGCTCGTCCTGCTCGATGAAGTCGGCAGCGGCACGGACCCCGTCGAGGGCGGCGCGCTCGGCGCGGCCGTCATCGACCATTTCCGCAAGCGCGGCGCGATTGTTGTGGCGACAACGCATGACGACGCGTTGAAGTCGTACGGGGCGACCACGGAAGGCGTCGCGGTCGCCGCGTTCGGATTCAATGCCGAGACGTTCGCGCCGACGTACGCGCTGATGTACGGCGCGCCCGGTCGCAGCCTCGCGCTGGAAGTTGCGCGTCGCCTTGGCATGCCCGCGGCGGTCATTGCCGACGCCGAACGCCGGCGCTCGGGCCGCGAGTCCCTGCTCGCCGCGCACCTGGCACGAGTCGATCAGGAGCTCGCGGCGGTCGAACAGGACCGGCGCCGGCTTCGCGACGATCGCGCGGGCCTCGACTCCGAGAAGCGCGGTCTCCTCGAACGCGAGACGCGCCTTGTCGAGCGTGAGGCAGTCATCAGGAAGCGCCTCGACGACAAACTCAACGAGCGGCTGCGCGATGCTCGCGCCGAGGTCGATGCCGTCGTGACGCGTCTCAAGACCAAAGCCGATGCGTTGGCCGAGCAGGCCGGGAAACGCGCCGGCGCACAGGCGCAGGTGCTTTCCACCGGCGAAGTCGGCCAGTTGCGCGCGGAGGCGCGCGCGGCGCTCGGCACGATTGAGTCGTCCGCTCTCGACGGCGCGGCGTCGGCAGCTCCTCCGCTGGCCGCGCTCGAGGAATCGCCGGAGATCGGAGATCGCGTTTGGGTCACCACCTTCGGCGCGGAAGGCATCGTGCGCGCCGCGGGCGGCAGGCAGGTCGAGGTCGAAGTCCGCGGCAAGCGAATGCGGGTGCCGTTGTCCGCGCTGCGCAAGCCGGGCAAGAGCAATCAATCAGCAGCCGGCCAGGCGCCTCCGCCAAAATCGATGCGCGTCTCAGCGGCGGCGGGCACCTCGAGCTCGCTCACGGGCGCGACGCGCGACATCATCCTCATCGGTTCGACCGTCGACGACGCGGTGAACCGGCTGGAGAAGACGCTGGACGATGCGATCGTCGCGGACGAGCGGCGGCTGCGGATCGTGCACGGACACGGCACGGGACGGTTGCGCGATGCGTTGCGATCGTTCCTCCGCGGGCACGCGCTGGTCGCGAGCGTCTCGCCCGCGGCGGATAACGAAGGCGGCGATGGGGCGACGATCGTGGAATTGAAAGATTGACCGATTGAAAGATTGACCGATCGACCGATTGACCGATTGACCGATTGACCGATTGACTTATTGAAAATGGCGCTCTTCCCTCAGTCCTTCATCGACGACTTGAAGGCGCAGACGAATATCGTCGCGCTCATCGGGGACGTCGTGTCGCTGAAGAAGATGGGCGCGACGTACAAGGGCCTCTGCCCTTTCCATCAGGAGAAGACGCCCTCGTTCAACGTGAATCCCGACAAGGGTTTCTTCAAGTGCTTCGGCTGCGGCGCCGGCGGCGACGCGATGAAATTCGTGGAGCTGTACCAGAAGCTCGCGTTCCCGGAGGCCGTGCGGTACCTGGCGCAGCGGGCGGGTATGGCCGTCCCGGAAACCCAGGGCGGCCCGGACGAACGGGCGGCGGCCCAGGAGCGGGAGACCCTGGTCAAGCTCCACGACGTTGCTGTCGACTTCTTCAAAGAGCAGTTGGGGACCCCGGCCGGGGGCCGGGCGCGCCGGGAACTCGAAAGTCGAGGGATTACGGCCGAAACCATCCGGATCTTCGGATATGGCTACGCTCCGGCCGGCGGCCGCGATACACTGGCAGGCCGGTTCGCGGACCAGAAGGTGCCTGTGGGACTGCAGGTGCGAAGCGGGCTCGTGGTCGAGCGCGAGGGGGGACGCCTCGCCGACCGGTTCAGAAACCGCCTGATGATTCCAATCGCGAGAGATACCGGCGCCGTGGTGGCCTTTGGCGGACGTGCGCTCGAGGAGGGCCAGGTCCCGAAGTACCTCAACTCACCGGAAACGCCGATATACACGAAGGGGCGCACGCTCTACGGCCTCGACGTCACCAAGGCGGCCATCCGCAAGCACAACTACTGCGTGCTGGTTGAGGGTTACTTTGATCTCGCGCAGGTCTACCAGGCGGGCATTCAGCCCGTGGTTGCGTCGTGCGGGACGGCGCTCACGAGCGCGCAGGCCAGAGTGCTGAAGCGGTTCGCCTCGAAAGTGGTGCTCAGTTTCGATCCCGACGCCGCCGGGCAGAACGCGGCGAGCAGATCGTCGGAGCTGCTGGTCTCCGAGGGATTCCAGGTGAACGTCGCGCTGCTTCCTCCCGGCGCGGATCCCGACTCATTCGTCCAGAAGAACGGCGGGCGCGCGTACGTGGAGAAGCTGACCGGATCGCAGTCGTATCTGGAGTACCTGCTCGACCGGGCGGCGGCTAAGCACGACCTGCACCGGCAGGAGGGACGCAAGGCGTTCCTGAACGAAATGCTGACCGTGGCCGCCACGATTCCGGACGCCGCCGATCGCGATCACTTCGCCGACCGGTTGGCGCACAAGGCGCGCGTCACCGAGGCCGTGGTCCGCGATGAGATTCGCAAGGCCGCCGCCGCAAAGAAGAAAGAGGCGCCGGCCATCGCCCTGCGTTCGTCCGTCCGGCTGCTGCCCGCCGAACAGGGCCTCCTCTGGGCGCTGGCACATCGCCCGGTGGAGGGCCTGGCGGCCGTCGGGCAGCTCGAAGAGGCGGACCTTGACGGACTCGTGGCAGGTGCGACACTTCAGATGGCCGCGAGCCTGTCGGATGTGCCGCCGGACTTCCTCCCAGCCCTCCTGCGGGAACGGATGAGCGAGGCCGAGCGCGCGGCGTTCGAGAAGGCCGTTGCCGCTACCGCGCCGCCGGCGGCGCCGACGGATTGCGTGAACGCCCTGCGCCGGCTGCGGCTCGAGCGGGATCGCGCCGCGATACAGGAAGAGATCGACCGCATGGAGGAGCGGGGCCAGACGTCGAACGAGGCCCTGGCAGCCCTCTGGGCGCGCAAGATGGAATTGCTGCAGCAACTACAGGAACTGAAGGCGTAAACCATGTCCATTGAAGAGAAGTACGACGAGATTCGGCAGCTGATCCAGACCGGCAAGGAAAAGGGCTATCTCCTTTTCGAGGAGATCGTGGAGCTCCTTCCGACCGACATCACCTCCGGTGAGGAGCTCGACGATCTCTTCAGCACCTTCGGCAGCGCCGGCATCGAAGTCGTCGATTCGGAGAAGACGTACCGCGACGAGAAGCCCGAGGGCGCCGAGGAAGGCGACCTCGACCTCACGCCGGGCGCGCTCGACAAGACGAACGATCCGGTCCGCATGTACCTGCGTGAGATGGGCACCGTGCCGCTGCTCACCCGCGAGGGGGAAGTGGCGATCGCGAAGCGCATCGAGCAGGGCAAGCTCGCCGTCATCAAGTCGATTTCGCGCACGCCCAAGGTCACGCAGGAAGTGCTCGAGATGGGCGAGCAGCTCAAGCGCGGCGAGCGCACCGTCCGCGAGCTCGTCGTCTTCAACGAAGAGGAGATGACGGACGAGAAGATTCTCGCGCGCCAGCGCGAGTTCCTGAAGCAGATCGACCGCGTCCGGCTCGCCGTCGAGAACGTCACGAAGCTGAACGAGAAGTTCGCCGACGTCGAACGGACCGACAAACGGAAGTACCGCAAGGCGCGCTGGAAGACCGGCCGCGCCCGGATCGAAGTGTCGCGCGCCATCCGGCGCATCGAGTTCACCGAGATGGTGAAGCGCCGGCTGATCGAAGGCATCAAGCAGGCCGTCGAGGACATCCAGGCGAAGCAGCGCGAAGTGCGGCTCATCGACCAGCGGCTCGATCCGAAGGGCAAGCGGAAGCTCCGCGAAGAGGAGAAGAAGCTCTACCTCAAGCACAAGGAGGAGTTCCGCAAGGAAATCCGCGAGATGGCCCGCCGCCTCGAACAGCCCGTCGAGGAGCTCACGTCCACGCTGCGCACGATCCTCGAGGGCGAGGCGCAGGCCGAGCAGGCGAAGAAGGAACTCGTCGAAGCCAACCTCCGCCTGGTCGTCTCGATCGCGAAGAAGTACACGAACCGCGGCCTGCAGTTCCTGGACCTGATTCAGGAGGGCAACATCGGCCTGATGAAGGCCGTCGACAAGTTCGAGTACCGGCGCGGCTACAAATTCTCGACGTACGCGACGTGGTGGATCCGTCAGGCCATCACGCGCGCGATTGCGGATCAGGCGCGGACGATCCGCATCCCGGTCCACATGATCGAGACCATCAACAAGCTGATCCGCACGTCACGCGCGCTCGTGCAGGAGCTCGGCCGCGAGCCGACCTCGGAGGAGATCGCGCAGCGTATGGACATTCCGGTGTCGAAGGTCCGCAAAGTCCTCAAGATCGCGCAGGAGCCCATCTCGCTCGAGACGCCGATCGGAGAAGAGGAGGATTCGCATCTTGGCGACTTCATCCCGGACACGAACGTCGTGTCGCCGTCGGATGCGGTCATCAACCTCAACCTCAAGGAACAGACCGACAACGTGCTGAAGACGCTGACGCCGCGCGAGGAACGCGTCATCAAGATGCGCTTCGGCGTCGGTGAGGGCTCGGAGCACACGCTCGAGGAAGTCGGTCAGAGCTTCGCGGTCACCCGCGAGCGCATTCGCCAGATCGAGGCGAAGGCGCTGCGCAAGCTCAGACACCCGTCGCGTAGCCGCAGGCTCAAGCCGTTTCTCGAAGGACGGTAGATCCGCCGACCCTCAAGGGCCGGCCTACGGGCGTAGGCCGGGGCTTCAGCCCCGGCGATTGTTCAGGCGACGAGACTGTATTCGCCTGACTCGCCTTCGCCCTTGAGGAACACACGCTGCGGACCGCTGGTCGCGCTCGTGGCCATGCGCATGGCGGCGGGCGCCGTCGACTGGCATCCCATCACGTGCGACGAGCGGCCGTTCGCGGACACCCGCGAAATCTGGAAGCTGCCGTCCGGCATCTTAGCGATCAGGACGTCTCCGACACCGAAGACCGGGCGGTCAGCAGGAGCGTTGGCGTCAGGCATACCTCCACGATACTCCTTCCGGCTCGTCACGGCTCGCCCTTCGGCCAGAACTCGGTCCACTGCTCGGGTACGGGTTCGGGCGCCCGGCTAATCTGCCTCCAGGCGCCCCACCATCCGCGAGTGACGTCTGCTGGATCCAGGCTTGTCTCGCCATGGGCGGCCGGCAGCCCGTGGAACGGAATCGCCGGAAACCGATGGTGAACAGCGTGATAGCCGTTGTTGTGGAACACCCAGTTGTGGAATCGGCCGATGCGAGAGCGTGATCCGGAACGTGTCCGGTAGTGGTCAGCAATTTCCGACCAGTGCAGGAGCGTGGCGAACACCGCCAGCTGGGGCACGAACCAGTAGAGCGCCAGCTCGAACAGCGCACCGGTCACCCAGCAGATCGCCACGATCGGTGCCCAGAAGGCGGCGATCTGCAGCCAGCCGCGGACGGTGTTTATCTCCAGGAGGCCGGACAAGTGATGGAGAACGGTCAGCCCCAGTAGTGGTTTTCCAAACCAGACCCATCCGACCGGGGGTGACGGCCTCTTGAGCTGATGAACTGTGTAATCCAGCACGATGTGATCGTCCGCGGTGGCAAAGAGCCGATGATGCTGAAGGTGCTCGGCACGCCAATCGCGGAGCGTCGTGAGGAACGGAAGCGCGCACAACGCACCGCACCAGTCATTCCACCGCCGGCTGCGGCGAAAGAGGTTGAAGTGGCTGGCTTCATGCAGAAGAGCTTCTCCAATCGCAAACTGCATGAGGCCGATCCAGATGAGACATGGCAACGTCACCCACCACACACGGGACCAGGTGGCGATGAGAATCGCGGCCAGGATCAACAGGTAGTCCCGGCTGAGTGCGGCCACCGAGCGGAAGTTCCGGGTCATCGGCATCACTTCCCGAGCGTGGCCAGAAGGGACATCGGATCGACTCGGGCGCCATTGACCCGCACCGACCAGTGCAGGTGCGGCCCCGTGACGCGGCCCGTCGCGCCCACCCTGCCCAGGACCCGCCCTGTCGCCACCGTGTCGCCTTCGCGCACGTCGATCGATTGCAGGTGCGCGAACATCGAGAACAGGCCCAGGCCGTGATCGATCAGCACGGTGTTGCCGGTGAAATAGAGATCGGCGGCGATGAGCACGCGGCCGGCATTCGGTGCGTGAACGGGCGTGCCGGCCGGACTCGCGAAGTCGGCGCCGCTGTGCGGATTGCGTGACTCACCATTGAAGACACTGCGGGTGCCGAACGCGCTGTTGGCTGCTTCCGCGACGGGCCGGACGAATTCCCCGCTCCACAGCCGCTCGGCCGATGACGACCGGTAGGCGGTGTTGATCCTCTCGGTGTCCGCTTTGATTCTCGGCTGGACCTCGGCGGGCGGATTCACGAACGCGGGATCGACCGAAAGTCTCCGCGCCGGAAACGTCTTGGCCGCGACGACGAACTTGTACGTTGTTCGCTCGGCCGGCGTCGCGCCTGACGCGATCGTCAGAACGGCGGGCCCCGCAGGGACGTCGAGATCCAGGCCGACCAGTGCCCGCCACGTGGCGGGTCCTTCTCTGAACGCTGGAAACTCGCGGCCGAGGCCCGTCACGTGAACGGACGACGCCGGACTCGCGGTCGTAATCGTCAACACGAGCAGTTCGCCGGGCGCGATCGCCCGCGACTTTGACGCGACCGAGAGCGACGGCTGCGCGCGCGCGGCGGCAGCGAGCGCCGCGATCAGCGCCAGCAGGCCGGCCGATCGACGGATGCCGATGACCACACAGGAATCATAAGCGCCAGTTGTTATAATTCCCCCGCTTCAGGCGACAGGCGTCGGCTGCCGCATCCTCCTCATGAAATGTCTGGTTACCGGCGGCGCGGGCTTCATCGGCAGCCACGTCGTAGATCGGCTCCTCGCCCGCGGCGATGAAGTCATCGCGTACGACAACCTCTCGACGGGCCAGCGGGGATTCCTCGAGACCGCCTCGAAGTCGGATCGATTCCGCCTGGTCGAGGCCGACACGCTCGATGCGGACGCCCTCGTGAAGGCGATGGCGGGCGTCGAGCTCGTGTTCCATCTCGCGGCAAACGCGGATGTGCGGTTCGGCACCGAGCATCCCCGCCGGGACCTCGAGCAGAATACGATCGCGACCTTCAACGTGCTGGAGGCCATGCGGGAGCACGGCGTCAAGCGGCTCGCCTTCGCGTCCACCGGATCGATCTACGGGGACGCGGTCGTCATTCCCACGCCGGAGGATGCGCCGTTCCCGGTGCAGACGTCCCTCTATGGCGCGTCGAAGCTCGCGTGCGAGGGGATGATTCAGGCCTACAGCGAGGGCTTCGGCCTGAACGCCTGCATCTTCCGGTTCGTGTCGATTCTTGGTGAGCGTTATTCCCACGGGCACGTGTTCGACTTCTATCGCAGCCTCCTGGCGAATCCGAACCAGCTCACCGTGCTCGGCGACGGCAAGCAGCGGAAGTCCTACCTCTACGTGCACGATTGCATCGATGCGATGCTGGTCGCCCTCAAGACGCCTGCGGAGCCGCGAGCGCGCGTCCTCAATCTCGGGACGCCCGAGTACTGCGAGGTCAACCAGTCGATTGGCTGGATCACCGGACACCTGGGACTCACACCGGAGCTGCGCTACACCGGCGGCGATCGTGGATGGATTGGCGACAGTCCCTTCATCTTTCTCCAGACGGCGCGGATTCGCAGCCTGGGTTGGGCGCCGAAGCTCACCATTCGCGAAGGCATCATCCAGACGCTCGAGTACCTGCGCCACAACCATTGGCTGCTCGAGAATCGCGCATGACCGTATGCGTGCTGGGCCTCTGGCATCTGGGCACCGTGACCGCTGCGTGCCTGGCTTCTGCCGGCCACCGGACCATCGGCATCGACTTCGACGCAGGCGTCGTCGAACGCCTCTCACGCGGCGTGCCGCCACTCTTCGAACCCGGGCTCGAAGACCTCGTCCGTTCCGGACTCGGCGCCGGCACGCTCACCTTCACCACTGACCCGGCGGCGGCCGAACGCGCCGACATCCTGTGGATCGCCATCGACACGCCCGTCGACGAGGACGATCGCGCGGATGTGGAAGAGGTCGTGAGCGCCGCGGCGAAGGTGCTGCCCTACGCGCGCTCCGGAGCCCTGGTGCTGGTGTCGTCGCAGCTGCCCGTCGGGACGACTGCGCGGCTCGAGTCCATGGCCGTGGCCGCGGGCTGCAACGTCAGCTTCGCCTGCGTCCCGGAAAACCTCCGGCTCGGCGCCGCGATCGAGACCTTCACCAGGCAGGCGCGCATCGTCGCCGGCACTCGGCGGGATGAGGATCGAGAGCGGACGAGCGCGCTGCTTGCATCGTTCACGGACCGGTTCGAGTGGATGTCGGTGGAATCTGCCGAGATGACCAAGCACGCGCTGAACGTGTTCCTCGCGACATCGATCGCGTTCGCGAACGAGATGGCGTCTGTCTGCGAGCACGTCGGCGCCGATGCCGCTGATGTCGCCCGGGGCGTGAAGTCGGATCCGCGCGTGGGTCAGCGCGCCTATCTCTCGCCGGGCGGATCATTTGCCGGCGGTACTCTCGGACGCGATGTGACCCTGCTGTCCTCCATCGGACGTGAACATGGCGTGGCAGTGGATCTTGTGACCGCCGTCCGCACGAGCAACGATACGCATCGGCAATGGGCCGCACGGCGCCTGGGCGACGTTTTCGGGTCGCCTGCCGGCCGGACGATCGCCGTGTGGGGGCTGACGTACACACCCGGCACGGACACACTTCGCCGTTCGAGCAGCGTCGAGCTCTGCCAGTGGCTGGCCGGTCAGGGCGCCACCGTACGCGCTTACGATCCAGCCGTGCGATCGCTGCCCGACGCATTGAACGGCGTCATCACCCTGGCGCCGGATCCGCTGGCGGCCCTGGCCGGCGCATCCGCGTTGGTCGTCGCGACACCGTGGCCCCAGTTCAAGGCGATCGCAGCCGCCGATGTCGTGCGCGCGACTGGAGGATGTGTCGTCCTCGATGCCGCCGGTTTCACGGCCGACGCCCTCGGCCAGGATCCCGCGCTGAAGTACATCCGGGTGGGACAGCCCCTGTGAGGCGAGCCCTCTCAGGCCGTGCGGCAGTGATTACCGGCGCCAGCCAGGGACTGGGCCGAGCGATCGCGCGCGGCTTTGTGGACGCCGGCGCGAGCGTGCTGCTCTGTGCACGCGACGCCGCGCTGCTCGAGGAAGCGCGCATTGAGATTGACGCCGAGGCCGCAAGGGCCGGTGCGGGGCAAAAGGTCCTCGCTGCGGCCGCCGACGTGTCGGATGCGAAACAAGTCGATGAAGTCGTCGCCCTTGCCGCCCGTGAGCTCCCGGATCTCCAGATTCTCGTGAACAACGCCGGCATCCACGGACCAGTCGGCCGCACCGAGGACGTGGACTGGAACGCGTGGGTCCGTGTTTTCGAGATCAACGTGCTCGGATCCGTGCTGATGTGCCGCGCGATGCTGCCGCATCTGAAACGGCGGCGTTACGGAAAGATCATCCAACTGTCGGGCGGCGGCGCCACCAGCCCGATGCCCCGCGTCACGGCGTACGCGGCCTCAAAGGCCGCCGTCGTCCGCTTCGCGGAGTCGCTGGCTCTCGAGGTACGCGATGACGGCATCGACGTGAATGCGATCGCCCCGGGCGCGCTCAAGACTCGGATGATGCAGGAATTGATGGATGCGGGCCCGGCGGCGGCCGGCGAGGCGTACCACAAGCGGATGGCGCAGATTGCCGCCGAGGGCGGGACTCCGCTCGAACAACCCGCCGCCCTGGCGGTGTTCCTCGGCTCGGCTGCGAGCGACGGTATTACGGGCAGGCTGATCAGTGCGGTCTGGGATCCGTGGTCCACGCTTCCGGACCACCGTGAAGAGCTTGCGCGCGGCGACGTCTACACCCTGCGCCGAATCACAGCGCGGGACCGCGGGCTCGATTGGGAGAACACGTGACCGCCGGCGTCGGCATCGTCGGATGCGGACTCATCGGCCGTAAACGCGCGGCCGCGTTGGCGGGTGCCCGCCTCGTCGCGTGTGCGGACACCGCAGTGGACCGGGCGCAGGCGCTCGCATCCGCGTACGGCGGTGATGCCTCCAGCCGATGGGAGGACGTCGTCTCACGCCCCGACGTCGATGTCGTGATCGTCGCCACTACGAACGATGCATTGATGCGCGTGGCTACCGCCGCGATCCGCGAGAACAAACACGTGCTGCTCGAAAAGCCCGCCGGCCGATCGGTAGCCGAACTGGATATTCTGATCGCCGCGGCGGCTCAGTCGAAATCACGAGTGCGGACCGGCTTCAATCATCGGTACCATCCGGCGCTCCTCCGCGCCCGCTCCATCGTCGAGGCCCGGGGCGTTGGCGATCTGATGTTTCTCCGCGCGCGCTACGGCCACGGTGGCCGGGTCGGATACGACCGCGAGTGGCGCGCCGATCCGTCCAAGGGCGGCGGTGAGCTCATCGACCAGGGCGTGCACCTGATCGATCTGTCGCGCTGGTTTCTCGGAGAGTTCAGCGAGATTTCGGGATTCGCCCACACGTACTTCTGGGACATGCCGGTGGACGACAACGCATTCATGCTGCTACGAACCGTGACGGCCCAGGCCGCGCACCTGCACGTGAGCTGCTCGGAGTGGAAGAACCTCTTTTCGATGGAAATCTACGGCCGCACCGGAAAGCTGCAGATTGACGGGCTCGGCGGCAGTTACGGGACGGAACGGCTCACCTTCTACAAGATGCGGCCGGAGATGGGACCGCCAGACACCGAGACGTGGGAGTTCCCTGGCGCCGACGACTCGTGGACGCGTGAATTCGCGGAATTCCTGGAAGACATCCAGCTCGGCCGTTCGCCACAGCCCGGCCTGGCCGACGCCCGCGCGGCCTTGACGGTCGTCGAAGCCGTCCATCGGCAATCAGGCTACGATTTTTCGGCGGCGCACGCCGTGTCGTCATGATCATCACGCGTAGTCCCCTGCGCATTACGCTCGGCGGCGGCGGCACGGACCTGCCGTCGTACTACAGCCGCTTCGGCGGGTTTCTGATCGCGGCGGCCATCGACAAGTACGTGTACGTGACGGTGATGCGGCCGTTCGTCGAAGGCATCTTCCTGAAGTACTCGAAGCTCGAGCACGTCGAGGAGATCGATGAGATCCAGCATCCGATCGTGCGCGAAGCCATCCGGATGCTCGGTTTCCGCACGCCACAGCTCGAAATCACGACACTCGCGGATATCCCGGCCGGCACCGGTCTTGGATCCTCGGGCAGTTTCACCACCGCGCTGCTCAAAGCCCTGCACGCGCACCGGCGGAGGCTGCTGCATCCAGCGGAACTGGCTGAACTTGCCTGTGAGATCGAAATCGGCCGCTTGAAGGAGCCGATCGGAAAGCAGGACCAATACATCGCAGCCCTCGGCGGAATTACCTGTTTCACGTTCAACCAGGACGGCTCGGTCGCGGCCGAGCCGCTCGCCCTGCCGATGTCGTCGATGTTCGCGCTCGAGGACAATCTGCTGCTCTTCTTCACCGGCTTCTCGCGAAGTGCGAGCGACATCCTGAAGGATCAGAAGCAGCGCACAGAAGTGGACGACAGCTCGATGATCGAGAACCTGCACCATGTGAAGGAACTCGGCCTCGCGAGCCGGCAGGCGCTCGAGCGCGGGCGGCCGGACGACTTCGGCGCGCTGATGCACGACCACTGGATGCACAAGAAGACGCGTTCAGGCGGCATGAGCAATCCCAAGATCGACGAGTGGTACGAGCTCGGCAGGAAAAGCGGCGCCATCGGCGGCAAGCTCGTCGGCGCCGGCGGCGGAGGTTTCCTCCTCTTTTATTGCGAGGAGCACCGGCGCCTTCGCGAAGCGATGGCGCATGCCGGCCTCGAGGAAGTGCGATTTCGCTTCGACTTCGAGGGCACCAAGATATTGATGGATTGACCGATTGACCGATTGATGGATTGATGGATTGATGGATTGATTGAATGAGTCTTCCTGTCGCCATTCTGGCCGGCGGCCTCGCCACGCGACTCGGCCCGGTCACCGAACGAATTCCCAAAGCCCTCGTCGACGTCGCCGGCCGGCCCTTCGCCGAACACCAGATCGCATTGCTCGCGCGGCATGGCCTCACCGACATCGTCTGGCTGACCGGGCACCTTGGGACGATGATCGAGGAAGCGCTGGGCGATGGGAGCCGATTCGGCGTGCGGCTGCGGTACGTGCCGGACGGTCCGGCGCCGCTCGGTACCGGCGGCGCGATTCGTGCGGCGATCGGGTCACTCGGTGATGCCTTCTTCGTGCTGTACGGTGACTCGTACCTCGAGTGTGACTACGCGAGGATCGCACACGCATTCCTCGGCAGCGGACGATCCGGGCTCATGACCGTACTCCGCAACGATGACCGCTGGGATCGGAGCAACGTTCGATTCGAGGACGGGCGCATCCTGGCCTACTCCAAGGGAGACACCGGGCCGGAGTTCCAGCACATCGACTACGGGCTCGGTGTCTTTCACGCTCGCGCCTTCGCCGGATACCATTCCACGTCGGCGTTCGACCTGGCGGCGGTGTATCAGCGCCTGCTCGTGGCTGACGACCTCGCCGCCTGGGAAGTGCACGAGCGGTTCTACGAGATCGGATCGCCGGCGGGGCTGGCCGATACGCGCGCGCATCTGTCGGGCGGGACGGAACGGAATCGATGACGCATACAGAGACGTATCTGGCCGAAGCGGCGGCCATCCTCGAAAAGATCGATCGCTCGGCGATCGACCGCCTCGTGGCGCTCCTCGCCGCCGTCCGCGGACGTGGAGGACGCCTATTTGTTCTCGGCGTCGGTGGAAGCGCCGGTAACGCCTCGCACGCGGTGAACGATTTCCGGAAGCTCGCCGGCTTCGAAGCCTACGCACCGACGGACAACGTCTCCGAGCTGACGGCGCGAACGAACGACGAGGGCTGGCAGACCGTGTTCGTCGAGTGGCTGCGTGGATCGCGGCTCGATCGGAAGGACATGCTGCTGATCTTCTCTGTCGGCGGCGGCAGTCTCGAACCGAGCGTGAGCCCGAACATCGTGCGCGCGCTGCAATTCGCTCGCGAGCAAGGCGCCGCGATCGGCGGCGTGGTCGGGCGGAATGGCGGATTCACGGCGACGGTCGCCGACGCCTGCGTCCTCGTACCGACGGCGCACCCCGATCGGGTCACGCCGCACTCGGAGGCCTTCCAGGCGGTGATCTGGCACCTGCTCGTGTCGCATCCGGATCTCCAGACACGCCCGACCAAATGGGAATCGACACAGCCGTCCGGCGCGCCGTCTTCGTAGATCGCGACGGCGTCATCAACCGGCCGATCGTCCGCGGCGGCAGGCCGTTCGCGCCGGCAAATGTCGAAGAGCTGGAAATCCTTCCCGGCGTTGAGGAAGCACTGACACGCCTTCGGGCGGCCGGCTTCCTTCTCGTCGTTGTCACCAACCAGCCCGAGGTCTCGCGCGGCACCCTGTCGCACGCCGCCCTCGACGCAATGCACGCCGCCCTCCGTTCGGCGCTTCCGCTCGATGACATCCGGGTATGCCCGCACGACGATCGAGACGCGTGCGACTGCCGAAAACCAAAACCCGGCATGGTGCTCGCCGCCGCGCGGGAGCTCGGAATCTCCCTGGCGCGCAGCTACGTGGTTGGCGATCGCTGGCGCGACATCGCGGCGGGACGCACGGCCGGATGTGTCACGATTTTCGTCGATTGCGGGTACGATGAGCCGCGTCCCGACGGCGCAGCGGTTACCGTCCGTTCGCTCGCCGAAGCAGCGGAGTGGATTCTGAGCCAATGATGAAGACATCGATCGACGATTTGCGCGTGAAGATCTTTGCTGATGCGGCCGAGCTGGACGGGATGCTCGAGTTGTACAGTCAGCCATTCGTGAAAGGCTTCACGACGAATCCGACCCTGATGAACAAGGCGGGCATCCGGGACTACGAGGGCTTTGCGCATCAGGTGCTCGCGGCGATTCCCGATCGGCCGATCTCCTTCGAAGTGTTCTCTGATGAATTCAGCGAGATGGAGCGGCAGGCGATGAAGATCGCCGGCTGGGGTCAACACGTCTACGTCAAGATTCCGGTCACGAACACCCGCGGCGAGTCCGCCGCGCCGCTCGTGCGCAAGCTCTCACGCGCCGGAGTCCGGCTCAATGTGACCGCCCTCCTCCCGCTCGATCAGGTCCGCACGATCGTCGACGCGCTCGATCCCGCGACGCCGTCATGCATCTCGGTGTTTGCTGGGAGAATCGCGGACACCGGCCGCGATCCGGTGCCCGTCATGACCGAAGCGCTCCGGATGATGAGCGGGCTGCCCAGATGCGAGCTGATCTGGGCCAGCCCGCGCGAGCTGTTGAACATCTTTCAGGCCGACGAGATCGGCTGCCACATCATTACCGTCACGCCCGACATTCTGAAGAAGCTGTCCAATGTCGGCCGCGGCCTCGACGAGTTCTCGCTCGACACCGTGAAGATGTTCCATCGCGACGCGACACAGGCGGGGTTCTCCCTCTGACGACGAGCCAGGGCGCCTTTGTGGCCCTCCTGACGGTCGAGCTGGGACTCCTTGCGGCCGCCCGTTCGAGACACGATCGGATCGGCACCTGGGCCTGGACCGGGTTCTTTCTCGTGCCCCTGACTGCGGCGCTTGCGCTCCGAACGTTCATTGCCGTATCCGCGCATGATGTCCTGCAGTGGGATGAGACCTACTACCTCAGCACGGCCGTGACCGGCGGGCTGGGCCGCGGGCTGTATCCGTTCGTGTTCGGCTATTCCCCAATGCCCATCCTCGGCGGGCTCGGCCATCTGGCCTGGCTTGACGTGATGGCGGTGAAGCTCGCGGGCCCGAACATCATTGCCTTGCGCGTCGTGTCGCTCGCCGGCGCGGCCGCGTCGATTGCGTTGATGTACCGGCTCGTGCGCACGCTCTACGGCCACGCAGCCGGACTGATGGGCGCGGTGATCACCGCCTCTATGTATTTGATGTTTCTGACCAACTCGGCGCGCATGGACGCGCTGACGTTCGCGTTCGTGACGGCCGGTCTGTTGGCTGTCTTCCGCGCGTTGGCTCGCGATACCGCCGGCGCCCACTATCTCGCTGGTCTGATCTTCGGCCTGGCGCTCCAGGCCCACCTGGACGCCACAGTGACGGCCGTCGCATGTGGCCTGCCTTATCTGTTCAAGTGGCGCCGGGACTGTCGCGCGGCAGCTCGCCTTCGCGTTCCGACCGCGCTCCTGCTCTACACAGCGGGTTTCGCAACAGGCCTCGCGATCTTCATCATTTGCAACGTCTTACCGGATCCCGACGCCTTCTATCGCACGACGGCGCAGGTCCGCGTTGACGCGACGACCTGGTATTCGAGCGGCACCACCAGCCTCGCGGGCTCGTTCCTGAATCCCTCCGTGCTCTGGGCGAAGGAAACTGCACGGTACCGGCTGCTCTACAAGGCCCTTCCGTTCGTGGAGATCGCCGTCTTCGCGGCGGCGATCCTCGCCGCCGTCGTCCGCCGCACCAGCACCGACCGCGATCTGCTGCTGATTGCCGCCGGCGCCGTTCTTGGCGCCGCGATCCTGGTGAACAACGAGTCGCCGCTCTACTTCACTCATGTCGCGCCGGCGCTCTGCGTGCTTCTCGCGCCCCTGTTCGCGCGCGGCTTCTCGCGGCAGGCACCCACCGAAGGCGCAGGTCTTTCAGGATCAAGATCAGTGGCGTTCGCCGTGTTCGTGTGCGCGCTGGGCGCCGTCAATGGCGCCAGACCCGCGGCGGCGTACTGGTCGCCGGCACCGGACGTGAGCACGCCGGACAACGAGCTCGCGCAAAGGGTGCGAGCGCTGGCCTCGCCGGCGTGCACCGTCGCCGGCGACGGGCGCCTTTACGTCCGGCACTTTGCCGACTATCCGAACTTCATCAGCTCAGGGAAGACCGAGGTCGACTACGCGATGATGTTCCTGAAGCAGGACAACGAGTTTCAGTACTGGAAGCTCAAGCAGCCCGACGTCGTCTTCGGGAGAGAGTTCTCGCCGGGCCTCAGCCTCTACATGGGGGCGAGCGATCTGGTCGAAGCAGCACCCGGCATCTGGATGGCTCCGAGCTGTCGAAAATAGGCCGGGCCGTGAGACAGGCCGTCAGTTCCGCCGCCGTTCCTCCTCGACCCAGATCGACGCGAACCGGTACTTCACGAGCGCCCGGATCCACGTCCACGGATCGCGTAGCGTTGAGACCTTCTTGCCCTCGCTGAACGACCTCGATCGGTAATTGACCGGCACCTCGAGCGGGACGTAACCCTTGCGCAGCAGCTTGATCACCAGCTCGTAGTCGAAGTCGAAGCGGTTGCATTCGAACGCCAGGTTGTGCAGGCAGTCGCGGCGGAACACCTTGTACATCGTGAACGGATCGTCGAGGTTCTGGCGATACATCACGTTCAACAGCGTCCGGAAAATGATGTGGCCGCCGTTGAAGAACGCGGACATGAAGGGCTGGTCGTGGAACTTGCGCATCTTCCACGAGCCCATGTGCCTCGATCCGAGCACGAACGCGCGCTTGAACGTGACGATTGGCTCGAGCAGCGCGTCGTAGTCCTCGACATCGTACTCATCGTCCGCGTCCTGAATCAGAACAATGGAGCCCGACGCCTTCGCGAAGCCCGAACGGACGGCATGTCCCTTGCCGCGCGGCCGATCCTCGAACACGATGACGATGCCGGGACGGCCCTGCACCTGGCGGACGATGTCGCGTGTGCCGTCGGTCGATCCGCTCTCGACGATGACGATTTCCTTGTCGATCCCGGGAAGATCCTTCGCCAGCACCGCCTCGACGGTTCGTTCGAAGGTAGCCCGTTCGTTGTACACGGGCATGATGATCGACAGACGCGGACGCGGAAGCGGGTCGCGGCGTATTGCCGTCACGACCATGTCGGACGCGAGGACGCGATCCTGGGACCACTCGACGTCGCCAAAGCCGGTGCGAAGAAGGGCCGACTGAATCGTCTGCGAATCGAAGTAGTGCCGGTTCTCCGGCCGCAGCTCCTCCCAGTGACTGCGCAGGTCGCGCGCGGCCACGCTGTCGAGTGAGGGCGTGACCACCAGCAGCGCGGCACCGGGCGCGAGCGCCGCGTGGACCCGCTCGAGTGCCGTGATCGGATTGGATGAGTGCTCGAGCTCGAAGAGAAGGACGGCAGCAGTGAATTGGTTTGCCGGCAGTCCGCCGGCTTCGACAGCCGCGATCGTTTCCCGCTGGACTCGTCCAAAGCCGGACGACGCGGCCGCCACGAACGGGTGATCGTCAGGCGCAACAACCAGCAGGCTCGACTGAGAGGCCGATCGGCGGTGAATCGCACCAAGGTACTGCTCAATCGCGCGCGCCGGCGTTGCCGGAATCGCCGAAGGACCTGACGCACCTACGGAACCTGAGGAACCCAGGGAACCTGAAGAACCCAGCCCGCACTCCGCACACCGCCGGAACGGCACGCCATGGCGTTCAAACAGATAGGTCTGATGCTCGGAACCACACAGTGGACAGCGGCTGGCAGACGTCGACGTGCTCACGCGCCGGTAATGGTACCCGACAAGGTGAGCAGGACTCAGAGGTCTCCAGTAGAATCCTCCCACCAAGCTTCAGAGAGGGATGAATGGCAGAATCGGGTAGCAAGCAGTCCGCGCTCCGCACGGCACTCGCCGGTCTCATCGGTAACGTGCTGGAGTGGTTCGACTTCGCGGTGTACGGGTACTTCGCGAGCAACATCGGACACCAATTCTTTCCGAAGTCCGATCCCGCCGTTCAGACCTTCCTGACGTACGCGACATTCGCGCTGGGATTCTTCGCCCGGCCCATCGGCAGCCTGGTGCTGGGCCGCGTGGGCGATCGGATCGGCCGGCGGGCGCTTCTCACACTTTCCATCGCCCTCATGGGCGGCGCGACGCTCGTGCTCGGCCTGCTCCCGACGTACGAAACGATTGGCATCGCCGCGCCGATCCTGCTGATGCTGATGCGGGTCATTCAGGGGTTCTCGCTTGGTGGCGAGTTCACGGGCTCAATGGTTTACACGACCGAGCTGGCCTCTCCGATGATGCGGGGCCTCGTCAGCAGCTCGACGGCCGCCGGGACGACCATCGGGTTCATTCTCGGGTCCGGCACCGCCTGGCTGGTCAATCACTCAATGCCGGCGGCGGACGTGAACGCCTGGGGCTGGCGCATCCCGTTCGTGGGCAGCATCGTGTTCCTGATCGTCGGTTACCTGCTCCGTCGCGGCATCCAGGAAACAGAAGAGGGCTTGAAGGCAATGCAGGCCCGGCCGCCGCTCTTCCCGTCGCTCGTCGCCGATTGGCGGCCCATCGTCCAGACGTTCGGCATCGTCGCGATGACCAACGCCGCGTACTATCTGACCTTCACGTATGCCGTGGAGCGCCGGAAGGCGATCGCGCAGGCGGCCAACGACATCAACGCGGACCAGTTCCTGCTCGTGAACACGCTCGTCCTGTTCGCGGTGCTCTTCGCCAAGCCGCTGGGAGGCTGGCTCTCGGACAAGACTGGCCGCCGCCGGCTCATGATGGCGCTGACCGTTGGAGTGATGGCGCTCATCTACTCCGCCATGCAGTTCATGGTTGGAGGCAGCCTGCGGAACTTCGCCATCGGGCAGGTTTTCATGGCGATCCCGCTGGGCATGGCGCTCGGGCTTCAGGGCGCGATGGTCGTCGAAATCTTCCCGCTACGGACTCGCGTGACGTCCATGAGCTTTGCCTACAGCCTCACGCTCGCGCTCGCCGGCGGCACCGCGCCGCTGGTCGCGTCGTGGCTCGTGGACAAGTTCCACAATCCCCTCGCCCCGGTCGGGTACATCCTCGCCTACGGCGTGCTCGGGCTGGCGATCATGTGGCCGATGAAAGAGACGAACGCGCGAAGGCTCGATCAGTAGTTTGCCCGCATCTTCGCGTCATCGAAGACGCCCTCCCACCGGGCGACGACGGCGGTCGCGATGCAGTTGCCCATGACGTTCACGGACGTGCGCGCCATGTCGAGGATCTGATCGATCGCGAGCAGGATGGCCGCACCCTCGAGCGGCAGCTTGAACTGCACGAGCGTGGCGGTCAGCACGACGAGGGCCGCGCGCGGCACGCCGGCGACGCCCTTGCTCGTGATCATCAGCGTCAGCATCATGACCATCTGCTGGCCGAACGTCATCGGTACGCCGAACAGCTGCGCGACAAACACGCTCGCCAGTGACAGATACAGCGTCGTTCCATCCAGGTTGAAGCTGTAACCCGTCGGCAGCACGAGGCCGACGATGTTCTTCGGGCAGCCGAACTTCTCCATCACCTCGAGCGCCTTCGGCAACGCGGCTTCGCTGCTGGCGGTGGTGAACGCGATCAGGAACGGCTCCTTGATGGCCTTGAGGAACGTGAAGATCGGAACGCGGATCAGCGTCGCGGCGCCGCCGATGACGAGAATCGCAAACACGATCAGGCCGCCGTACATCAGCACCACGAGCTTGCCGAGCGTGAGCAGGATGCCGATGCCCATCTTGCCGACCGTGGCGGAGATCGCGGCCATGACGCCGATGGGCGCGAACTTCATGACGTAGCCGGTGAATTTGAACATGACCTGCGCGGTGCTCTCGAGCACCTCGGTCACGGCCCTCCCTTTCTCACCGACGGCCGCAAGGCCCACGCCGAAAAAGATCGAGAACACGACGACCTGCAGGATGTCTCCGCGCGCCATCGAGTCGATGACCGATGTCGGAAAGAGCGATACGAGCATGTCCCAGCCGGTATGAGCCTGGATGCTCTGCACCGCCTTGAGCGAGTCAGTGGACATCGCGGGCACGGCGACGCCGACACCCGGCTGGAAGAAGTTGACGATGAACAGCCCGAGGAAGAGGGCGATGGTCGTCGCGACCTCGAAGTAGATGATGGCCTTGAGACCGATCCTGCCCATCGCCTTCAGATCGCCCGTTCCCGCAATCCCGACGACCAGCGTCGAGAACAGCAGGGGCGCGATGATCATCTTGATCATCCGCAGGAACGTGTCGGCCAGCGGCTTGATCTGCTCGCCATACCCGGCTGTGTGCACGCCGTTGGCGTCCGACGATGGGAAGAAGTAGCCGATGGCGATCCCGAGCAGGAGCCCGATGAAGATCTGCGTCGTGTTGCTGGGCATCCAGCTGCTGGAGGGAGCTGGCGCTGCCGCGGCGCCGTCCTTGATTTCGATTTTCACGCGGCAATCTTATTCGAACTTCAGACTTCGAACTTCAGCCTTCGAACTTGGGAGATACTTGCCCGACGGGCCCCTAGCTCAGCGGTTAGAGCTGCCGGCTCATAACCGGTTGGTCCCAGGTTCGAATCCTGGGGGGCCCACTTTTTCAACCTACAACCAACAACCTGCAACCTGCAGGTCGGAGAGGGGCGGTCTGTCCTAGCTTCCGCCACCGCGTCCGCCTCCGCCGCCTGGTCCGCCGCCACCGCGACCAGGGCCACCGACCTGCGGTATCCCGGCCTTGCGTTCCTCGCCAACGAGCCTGCTGTTGCCCTGCGCGTTCGGCAGAACCACTCTTGTCACTAGGTCATCGCCGACGTTCACACCACCGCCCAACAACTCGGTCATCGAGCCGTCGCTCACGCCGACACGAATGGAAATGGGCGTCAGTTCCCGCGTGGCTTCGTCCCACCGCCAGACGGTGGCCTTCACGTCGGTCTTTGGCATCGGCGCGAAGAGTTCGTCGATGGTGCTGGCTTCCTCGGCATCCGTCGCGGCTTTCCTGGCGGTCGTGGAGACCACGCGCTCCGCGTCCAGATCAACTTGCCGTACGGACTCTGTCGGAGGCGATTGCACGCCCAGCGCAGCGTAGATGGCGCGCGTGGGCCGGAACTTCAGCGCCTCGTTGGGGATTCGCGTGGCGGTCTCGATCGCGTTCGACACCTCGATGGATACGTTGGCCGTCATCCCGGGACGCAGCCGAAGGTGATCGTTTGGAACGCGAATCCAGACCGGATACGTGACGACGCCGTTGGTGTTCGACGCATTCAGTCGAACGGTGTCCACGACGCCATCAAACAACTCCTGGCCGAAGGTGCCGACTTTGAACTTGACCGGCATCCCGGGGCGAACGCGCGCGATATCGGCTTCATCCACGCCGGCGGTGAGCCGCACGGTCTCGAGCGGCGCCGCAAGCAAGAAGAAGTTCGGCGTCCGCACGCTGACCTGTACGGTCTGGCCCTTGTCCACGCTCCGGTTGATCACGACCCCGTCGATCGGTGAATAAATCTTGGTGTAGCTCAGGTTCAGCTTCGCTGCGTTGAGCGCCGCCTGGGACTGTACGAGCTGCTTCTTCGCCGAGAAGATCTGGGCCTCACGGTTGAGCACGGCGAGGCGTGCCGCATCGAGCTGCACCTGGTTCTGCAGGTCCTTCGCGAACAACTCCCGGATGCGCTCGAACTGGCGCTTCTGATCGGCAAGCTGCATCTCCTGGGTCTCGATGTCACCCTTCTGCCGGGCGACGTTGGCCTCCTGCACTTCGACCTGTACCGCGTAAAGCTCGGGCTCGATTTCCGCGAGGAGCTCGCCCTCCTTCACGACGGAGTTGAAGTCCGCGTAGAGCTCTTTCACGACGCCGGACACCTGTGACCCGACATTGACGCGCCGGCGCGGCTCGATGACGCCCATTGCCTGCACCGTTTCGGTAATCGAGCCGCGCGACACGGCCGCGCGAACGATTTGTGGCGGTTCGACCACAATGGGACCCCGCCTCACAAACCACAGGCCTGCGCCAGCAACCCCGGCGACAACGACCCAGAAAAACACCTTCTTCATACGGACCACGTATTTTACGATGCTGGCGCTGTGACCGTTACCGATCGGCCTGCACAATCCGACGAGCGGGTCACCGCTCTCGACATCCTCCGTGGCGTCGCCGTAGGCGGTATCCTGTTCGCTAACGTCTTTGTGTTCTTCGGGTTGCTGTTCGATCCGGAGGCACACGCCCGCCAGCTTCCGACCGCCGGATTCGACCGCGCGGTCGAGTTCCTCGAACACGTCGCCGTCGAGGGCAAGTTCTATTCGATCTTCTCGATGCTGTTCGGCATCGGTTTCGGTCTGCAGCTCAGCCGGCGCGGCGAGGCGGCCGTGGGCCGGTTCCGGCGGCGCCTCGGCATCCTCGCCTGCATCGGGTTCATCCACGCCGCCTTCATCTGGGCGGGCGACATTCTGCTGCTCTACGCACTGCTCGGGTTCACCATGCCGTGGTTCGCCCGGCGATCGGACGCCTCGCTGCTGAGATGGGTCGTGGGCCTGCTCTCGACCCCCACCGCGCTTTACATCGTTGCGCTCGTACTTTGGATGATCTTCGGCCCGGCGACGCCGCCAGGCCCCGTCAGCGACTCGCCGGCCGATGGCATTCCACCGGAGATTCTCAAGATCATCAACGGTATCGGTACCGGCGGCTTGTGGGACGCCTTCGTCGGGAATCTGGTCTTGCTCGTTGGACGCTGGCAAGATCTCTTCATCACTGTTCGATTCCCGAAGGTACTGGGGATGTTCGTGCTCGGGCTCTGGCTGGCGCGTCGGAGCATCCCGATGAACCTGAACCAGCACCGGCCGCTGCTCGTGAAGTGGCGGCGGATCGGCCTCGGCCTTGGCCTGCCATTGAACCTGGGCGCCGCCCTGGCTCTCGCAAAGTGGCCGTACCTGCCGCCCACTGTTGGCGCGCTGCTTGGCGTTGCGGGTCAGGGTGCGGGCTTCCCCCTGCTCGCGCTCGGGTACGCGTCCACCATCGCTCTCGCGGCAATGGGCGCGAATCGATTCGTCGGCGTCTTCGGCCCGGTGGGCCGGATGGCTCTGACGAACTACCTCACGCACTCGATCGTGTGCGTCACGCTCTCGTACGGCTTCGGTTTCGGACTCTGGACACGTATCGGTGCGCTTCAAGCCTGGGGCATCGCCATACTGATTGTTCTGTTGCAGATTCCGCTCAGCACATGGTGGCTGTCGCGCTTCCGTTACGGGCCTGCGGAGTGGGTCTGGCGGCGCCTGACGTACGGCCAGCCGTTGCCGATGCGCGGTCCGTCGTGAAAGACTTGTCGCGTGTCACCCACGCTCGCGGCGCTGATCGCCCTTCAGGCACTCGATTCGGCCGCTGAAGCCCATCGTAAACGTCTCGCCGACATGCCTGTGGCCGAACAGGCCCTCGCCACCGCGACTGGCGCGGCGCGCGCTGAAGTGGATGCCGCAAAAGCAAAGGTTCAGGAGAACAATCAGGCACGGCGCGAACTGGAGAAGAACATCGCGGCCGTCGACACGCGGCTGGCGAAATTCGACGACCACAAGGCCGCGGTCAAGACCAATCACGAATACACGGCCCTTCTCCACGAGATCGCAACGGCGAAAGCTGAAAAGGACTCCATTGAAGAGCGCCTGCTCGTTCTGATGGAGGAGGCCGACACCCTTGCGGCGGCTCAGAAGAGCGCCGAGCGCGCGCTCGCCGAAGAAACCGAGCGGGGCAAGACGGCGAAGGCGGCGCTCGACACCGATCGCATCCAAATCGACAAGGAGCTCGGCCGCCTCTCGGACGAGCGCGCACGCGAGGTGCGCAACGTCGATACGGCGCTGCTCTCGAAGTACTCGAACCTGCTGAAGCAACGCAAGGGGATCGCCGTCGCGAGGATGATGGGCGAAATCTGCGAAGCGTGCCACGTCCGTCTACGCCCACACGTTACGCAGCAGGTTCGGCGGAACGATGCAATCGTCCAGTGCGACAGCTGCCAGAGAATTCTTTACTTCGTCGCGCCGGCGCAGAGTGCCACGGGCTAGCCTTTTCCGCCGTTCTTCGGCGGCGGCTTCAGAAACAGAATGAGCACATTCACGGCGAACGTCGATGGCGGAGCGCGCGGAAATCCTGGACCGGCAGGCTGGGGTGCCGTCGTCCGCGACGAAGCAGGCGGCGTTGTCGCCGAGCTCTGCGGCGCGCTCCCCCACTCAACGAACAACGTCGCCGAGTACAGCGGGCTCCTTGCCGCGCTCGCGTGGTGCCGCGAGCACGGCGCGACGGCCGTTCACGTCCGGTCGGATTCGCTGCTGCTCGTGCAGCAAATGAAAGGTGTCTACAAGGTCAAGAACGAGGGCCTCAAACCGTTGCATGGCAAGGCACGCCTGCTGAGCCACGACATCGGACGTGTGACGTTCGAGCACGTGCGGCGCGAGTTCAACAAGGAAGCGGATCGACTTGCGAACCTGGCGATGGACGAGGCCGAGGCGCCCACACAGGATTCATGAGAGCAGCGTCTGTAACGCTCGTCCGAGTTCGTCTTTGGTGATGGGCTTCTGGAGCCGCGTCACCGCCGGATCGCCCGGCGCCGGGTCACCGGCCCAGTAGCCGGAGACGATTGCGATCGGCAGGCCGGGGCGGATGGTCCGGAGGCGCGCCGCCAGATCCAGCCCCGTCATCTCGGGCATCGTCATGTCCGCGACGACGGCGTCGAACGCATCGGGCCGCGCGCGGAATTCTCCGAGCGCCTCGGCCGGATTCGAATAGCCGCTGCACTGATAGCCCAGGCGCGTGATGATCGTCGACATGAGATAGACAATCTCTTCCTCATCGTCCACGTAAAGAATGTGCTGCCCGCCGCTGGTCGTTCGGCCGCTGAACGCAACATCCTGCGGCAAGGCTGCCGCGATCGCTTCCGGCAGATAGATCTGGAACACGGTGCCGCGCCCGAGCTCGCTGTCCACGAGCACCGCGCCCTCGTGATCGCGGACGATGCCGTGGACCACGGAGAGGCCGAGACCGGTGCCGTCGAGACCTTTCGTCGTGAAGAACGGCTCGAAGAGCCGCTCCTTCACGTCCGCCGTCATGCCGGTACCGGTATCGCGGACGGTCAGGCACGCATGGACGCCAGGCCTGAGGTCCGCCGAGACCGGCCGGCCATCGCCAACCTCGATACGGTCAATCTCGAACGACAGAAGTCCACCGTGATGCGACATCGCGTGGCCGGCGTTCGTGCCAAGGTTCATGATGATCTGATGGATCTGGCTCGCGTCGGCCAGCACGGGCGGCGCGTCCGGCGAGTACGTCGATCGAATCTGGATCGTGGCGGGCAGGCTCGCGCGCAACAGGCGAACGGCCTCCTCAACAACCGGGCCCAGAGCGATCACACGACGTTCGGCTTCCTGCTTCCGGCTGAACAACAGGATCCGCTTCACCAGGTCGCGCGCGCGGTCGCCGGCCCGGGCGATGGCCAGAAGCGGCGCTCGCACGGGATGCCCATCGGGCACATCAGAGAATCCGAGTTCCAGATGGCCGACGATGGCCGTCAGGATGTTGTTGAAATCGTGCGCGATGCCGCCCGCGAGTGTGCCCAGCGCCTGCATCTTCTGCGACTGCCTGAGCTCGGCCTCCACACGCCGGCGTTGCTGCTCGACGAGACCGCGCTCGATGTACGCGCCGAGCATTTCCGCGAGTGAATCGATAAGCGCCCGCTCTTCAGTGAGGAACGGCCCTTCCGCCGCAGCGGGGCGTTCGACGAGGTACGCGACTTCGATCACGCCCTTCCCGGCGCTCGTCGCGAACTTTGCGGTCTGATAGGCGATCGCGTGCTCGCGCCAGCCCCCGGTGGACACCTCGACGTCCCGGTATTTGATGCGCGCCGCACAGCCCTCCGGATAGAGCCAGGCGTCAGGCATCTGCGTGACGAGCGTGGACAGCACGCCATTGTTGAACGGTCGATCGCTTTGCAGCAGCCGCGCGGCGAAGTGCAGCAGCCGCAGCTCCTTCATCCGCTCGCCAAGGTCCAGCTGCAGCCGTGCCTGTTCGCGGTCTCGCGATGCCCGCTCCTCGTCGAGACGGCGGCCGGTCTCCCGGAGCACGGCGAGCTCGGCACGCGCCGTCTCGAGCGCCCGGGCCAGGGAACTCGAAGACAGATGCCCCATCGCGAGTAATCCGGCGATGCCTGCGACTGCCAGGCCGACGAGCGCACGCGCGAGGGCTGCCTGGACCACCGCTCCACCGGCCGCCAGAACAGCGAGGCTCAAGATAGCGACGACGATCGCAGCCCAGCAGACTCGGTGCCACAGACGCGCGCGCAGGGATGCTTCCACAGTGGCAAAAACCGGCGCTGTGAGGAAGGAGCGCATGGAGTCCCGATGGCTGGGGGACCGGAAGATATCACTCCCCCGGCCCCGGGCCGGTATTAAGATGCCCGCAGGTGTCAGACCGGAAATATCGCCAGCGCGGCTACCAGGACGACGACCGGGATCGCCGCCCGAAGGGTCCGGCCGGCCCGCGAAAGCCGCCCGAACCACGCGACCCGCGCATGCCGCGCGATCCCCGCGTACCGAACATGCCGGGTTTCCGTGAAGTGTTCCGGTGCACCCGCTGCGGAAGCATCGAGCCGATCGCGATCGGACCCACATCGACGTGCGGCAAGTGCGGAGCGGACCTGCACGCGTGCGGTCAGTGCGCCCACTTCGACGGCGGCGCCACGTTCGAGTGCACAGAGAAGATTCCGGTACGCGTGTCGCCCAAGGACACGAACAACTCGTGCACGTTCTTCTCGGCCCGGATCAAAGTCGAGCGCGAGACGGGCTCCTCGGTGCCGGTCAGCGGCGCCAAGAAGGCGTTCGACGACCTCTTCAAGATCTAGATCGAAGGTCGAAGTTCAGAGTTCGAAGCTCGAAGTCTGATGGCGGCGACCATGCGGCCCGTGCCTTCGCCTTCGGCGCGGTACGAATAGCAGCGGTCCAGGTTGTCCGCCGTGCAGACCCGCGCGACATCGATCGACGAGGACGGAACACCAGCACCGATCAGTTGATCGACGTTGGCCTGCCACATGTCCAGCCGCCAATGCCCCGGGCCGTCGTCTGTGAAGCACGCGGCCAATGCCGGGTGGCCGCAGAGGAAGGCGTCGCGGACGCGCGCGTCCACTTGATAGCAGCACGGGCCGATGCTGGGGCCGATCGCGGCGACGAGATCGGCGGCGGCGATGCCGAGCCCGGCGATGCCTTCGACGGTAGCAGCAGTGATGCCCGCAACGGTCCCGCGCCAGCCGGCGTGCACAGCGGCCACGACACGCCGGTGCACATCGGCGATCAGGATGGGGACACAGTCCGCGACCCGAACGCTTATCGCGCGCGACGGGTCGGTCGAAATGATCGCGTCCGCTTCGGCTGGCGAATGCGGCCCCGGGACCGCTTTCCTCGAAAAAGCAGTCCCGGCTTCTACGCACTCAATGACACGGCCGTGGACCTGCTTCACCCGGACGATTTCGCCTTCCACGCAGCCGAGCACCTGACCCACTCGGGCGAAGTCCGCGAGAACGCTCTCGCGGAACGCGAGCGGCTTCGACGTGAAGAGGTGATCGGCGACCGCGGCCAGTTTGGCAGACACGAGAATCGGTCCAGCCGGCGACTGAGACCACGTGAACGGTGACGCAACCGGAGTTGTCATATCAGGCGGTCTCGCTGATGAACTGGTGAACTGGAGGAGTCATCTTCGTGAACGCGTCGCACTCACCAGTAAGGCGAGCGACGCTAACTTCAGATCCTATCGACACTTGGCGAGTACGCCACAGGCGGTCTGGCCGCTGGCATCCTGGTTGCTCCGAGTCGTTCGCAGCCGGAAGAGCCGGCGGAGGTGACATGACCATCAAATTCATTCCGAACGACAAAGGTAATCCGCCGGGAAAGCTGGCGGACGCTGAACTGCATTTCTCCGGAGGGCCGCTCGACGGCTTGAAGCTCATCGGGTTCGGCATCTGGGAACGGCGCGGCGGCGGCCGGAACGTCACGTTCCCAGCGCGTCAGTACTCGGTGGGCGGCGAGCGGCGCAGCTTCGCGCTTCTGCGGCCGGTTGCCGACTCCTCCTGCCAAGATCGCCTGCGCGACCTGGTGCTCGACGCCTACAAGGAACACGAAGCTGAGTTAGCCGCGGCTTCTTGACGAAGGGCAAAGGTCAAAGGGCAGAGGGCAGAGGGCAAAGGGAGGTCAAAGGCGCGAAGGTCACAGGGTCGACGAGCCCACTGAGTCTGACCTCTGACCTTCAACTTCCGTCCCTCCCTCTGCCCTCTGCCCTTTGCCCTTTGCCCTCTCAGGAAGCGTCCACTCCGCGCTGAGGCTCTTCTGTAATTCAGCGCGGAAAAAAGCGGTCTTCATGCCGCCGTCGATGATCTGCCACGGCAGGAAGCTGTCGCCACTGCGATCGCGATAGAGGTAGGCGTCCGCGTCGATGCCCGCGTCGGCGACGGCCGCGCGCCAGTTGTGACCGTTTTGTTCCGCCAGTTCGATCACGTCGGCGACGCGCCGGTCGCCGAGTGAGAGCAGGCCCTGGTAATACGAATGCCGCTCGGACTTGATGTTGAAGTAGACGTTGTCGGTCTCGCCGACGAGCGCCCGCAGGCGATCGGTCTTCCGTTCGATCTCGCGCGCATCGGTCATCGGCATCCACTGGTACGTGGTGCCGGGCTTCGGGACGAGCGGATTGACCGAGGCCACGATGCGGCCGAGGGTACCGCGGTCCCGGGAAGCAACGACCATGCGCTCGCGGATCGCGAGGGTCAGGTCGCGAATCGCGACCAGATCCTCGTCCGTCTCGGTCGGCAGGCCAATCATGTAGTAGAGCTTCAGGTTCTCGATCCCGCACCTGAAGATCAGTTCGGCCTTCTCGAGGATCTGCTCGTTCGTCACGGTCTTGTTGATGACTCGTCGGAGACGATCGGACCCGGTTTCAGGTGCGATTGTGATCGACCGCTCTCCGCTCTTGCGGAGCAGGGTCACGATGGTCTCCGTCAAGTCATCCAGTCGCAACGACGCGGGCGAGATGCTGTAGCCCATCTCGACCAGGGACGCGAGAATGTGCTCGATGTCCGGGTGATCGCAGAGCGCGATCGACACGAGACCGATGCGATCGGAATGCGACCGAGCGGCGCGGGCGATCTCGAGGATGCGCTCGGTCGAGAAGGACCGTACCGGCAGGTAGTTGTAGCCGGCCCAGCAGAAGCGGCACAGATTGGCGCAGCCGCGAACGACTTCGATGAGCAGGCGCGATCCGAACTCGGTATCGGGCGTGAAGATGTGCGTGCAGGGCGGCTCGATTCGGTCCGCGGCTTTGACCGCCGCCTTGTTCACGACCGGAGGCGCCCCGCTGCCCTCCGCGGGCGTGATCGCCGTGACGCGTCCCGGACCCGCGTACGTCACGTCATACAGACTCGGGATGTAGAAGCCACGCGATCCCGCCAGCCGTCTGAGCAGCGCCGGCCGATCCACGCTCCCCTCTTCGGCAAACGCGTCGACGAGCGCCGGCACGAGCAACTCCGCTTCACCGGCCGCGATCACGTCCGCGAACGGCGCCAGTGGCTCGGGATTCACGAACGTCACCGCGCCGCCAATGACGATGAGGGGATCGCGGCGGTGGCGACGGTCGGCACGCGGCTCCAGTCCCGCCAGGCGGAGCATCGAGACGATGTTGGTGTAGTCCCACTCGAAGGAAACGGAGAACGCGAAGACGTCGAAATCCCGTACGGGCGTCTGCGATTCGATGGTCACGAACGGATCGCGGCTGGTCATGGCGCCGGCCAGCTCCTGTTTGCCGGGCAGGAACACCCGCTCGCACACGACGCGCTCGTCGGCGTTGAACCAGTGATACACCGTCTGGAGTCCGAGGTTGGACATCCCGACGAAGTACGTGTTGGGAAACGCGAGCGCGACCCTCAGGCGGCCGCCGTGGGTCTTGCGCGTGTACCCCACTTCGCGCGACAGAATGTCCCGCGCGCGCTCGTGGCTGTCGCCACGGACCTTCGGTGCGGACCTCGACTTTCGGGAGCCAGAGCGGGATTGGCGTTCAGTCACACTGGAAAGCGCCACGTCTTCGCCCGGGCGCCGCCCATTAGAAGGCGGCGCACGCGGCGAACGTGGCTGTGGACGATTGTACTGGGTCGGGGTGTGCCCTAGCTCTTTTGTCTCAGAAACGCCGGAACATCGAGCGGCGACGAGTCTTCGGCTCCGCCGGCCTCGGGGTCTGAAACAGGCGTGAAATTCAGCGTCGGCAGGTCGATCACCGGCCGGCGGGCGACGCGCGGGCTGCCGTTCACGACCAGGCGCTCCTCGGTCTGCGTGCGCGCCGTCGTGTAGGCGCTCATGTCGACCGGGGTGACCTTGGTTGCCTGGGCGGCCGGGGACGAGGAGGCGCGGCTGATATCGAAGCCTGTCGCGATAACGGTGATCTTCACCTGGCCTTCCATCTTCGGATCGACCACCGCGCCGAAGATGATGTTCGCGTCCTCGTGTGCCGCGTTGTAGATGATGTCCGACGCCTCGCTGACCTCGGCGAGCGTGAGGTCCGAGCCGCCCGTGACGTTGATGATGACGCCGCGCGCGCCCTGCACCGATGCGTCCTCGAGAAGCGGGCTCGAGATGGCTGCCGTTGCCGCCACCTTGGCGCGGCCCTCGCCTGTCGCGATGCCGGTGCCCATGATCGCCATGCCCATGCGGGACATGATCGTCTTGACGTCGGCGAAGTCGAGGTTGATCAGACCCGGGACGAGAATGAGATCCGAGATGCCCTGGATCGCCTGTCGCAGCACGTCGTCTGCCGTGGCGAACGCCTCGGACATGCTGGTGGATTTTGCGACTGTCGTGAGCAGGCGCTCGTTCGGGATCGTGATCATCGTGTCGACGCTCTCCGCAAGCTCGCGCATGCCGATTTCGGCCTGCATCGAACGCTTGCGGCCTTCGAACTTGAACGGCCGGGTGACGACCGCGACGGTGAGCGCGCCCATCTGATTCGCCAGGCTGGCGATGACCGGCGCCGCGCCGGTGCCGGTGCCTCCGCCGAGGCCCGTGGTCACGAACACGAGGTCCGCGCCCGTCAGCGCCTCCAGAATGAG
This sequence comes from Vicinamibacterales bacterium, assembly GCA_035606665.1. Lineage (GTDB taxonomy): Bacteria > Acidobacteriota > Vicinamibacteria > Vicinamibacterales > SCN-69-37 > DASUGC01. The sequence continues at coordinate 77,918 of DATNEY010000047.1, forward strand.
CTCCGTGTCTTCGAGCGCGGCCGCACGGCCGACGTTCGGATCGGCCCCGGCGCCCAGCCCCTTCGTGAGCTGCTTGCCGATCTGCACCTTCACGGACGCCGCGTTGTTGGCGAGCGCCTGCGCGTCGGTGTTCGCGACGATGAACTCGACGTCGCCGAAGCCGGCATGGACCATCCGGTTGACGGCGTTGCCGCCGCCTCCGCCCACGCCGATGACTTTGATCTTGGCGCCAAGCTTCGGCGCGTCTTCGTCGAGAAGTATGCGGATGGAATCGGGATGGGAAGTTCGTGCGTCCATGTGACTCCTGAAAAACTAGAAAAACTCTTTGAACAGCGTCCGGATTCTACCTGTAATGCGCTCGAAAGTACCAGAGCCAACGCGCGCGGGCTCGAGCTGGAGCCGGCGATGCGTGTAGACGCCGAGGCCGACCGCGGTGGCGAACGCGGGATTGTTCACGTGGTCGGCGAGTCCGCCGACGACCGCCTCCGGCGCGGAACGGCGCACCGGCAAGTCGAAGATCTGTTCGGCGATCTCGGCCATGCCCTCGAGCATGGCGCCGCCGCCGGTGAGCACGATCCCGGAGTTCAGCGACTTCTCATAGCCGGCGCGGCGAATCTCATCCCAGAACAGATGGCAGATTTCCTCCGCGCGGGGCTGCAGAATCTCCGACAGCACGCGCCGCGGCATCGTTCGTGCCCGGCGCCCGGCAATGCTGGCCACGTCCATCGTCTCGTTCTCCGGGACGATGGCCGTGAGCGCGCAGCCGGAGCGGCGCTTGAGCTTTTCGGCCTCGGGAATGGGCATCCGAAGGCCGACCGCGATGTCGTTGGTGAAGTGGTCTCCGCCCACCGGCAGCACCCCGGTGTGCCACAGGCTGCCCCGCTCGAACACGGCGAAGTCGGTCGTCCCGCCGCCGATGTCCACCAGCGCTACGCCCAGTTCCTTCTCGTCGGGCGTAAGGACGGCGTCGCTGGCCGCAAGTTGCTCGAGGACGGTGTCCGCGACCTCGACGCCGGCCTTGTTCACGCAGGCAATCATGTTCTGCATCGAGGAGGAGCTGCCGGTCACGACGTGAACGTTCACCTCGAGTCGGCTCCCCGTCATGCCCACCGGAACGGCAATCCCGTCCTGGTCGTCCACGACGAAGTCCTGGGGCAGGACGTGCAGGATTTCGCGCCCGCCGGGCAGGGCGACGGCGCGCGCGGCGTCAATCGCGCGCTTGACGTCCTCGCGCGTGATCTCGCGATTGCGGCCGGCCACCGCCACGACGCCCCGGCTGTTGAACGCTTTCACGTGCGCGCCCGACAGCGCCAGGTAGACACTGTCGATCTCGACGCCGGCCGTGAGCTCGGCTTCGTCGATGGCCTTCTTGATGGCCTCGGCCGCCGAGTCAACGTTATTCACGACGCCCCGGCGAATGCCCCGCGACTCGGCCAGGCCGATGCCGATGATGTCGAGATTGCCGTCGTCCATGATCTCGCCGACGATTGCGGCGACTTTCGACGTGCCAACGTCAAGGCCGACCAGATACCGCTCTCTACGCGCCATGCATGCCCTTTCGCCGTGTCACTGTCCCTGCCTGCCTGATTTGGAATCCGGCGGTTCGGTACTCCCGGATCCGCCGACGAACGTCCGCTCGAAGCGGAGGTCGTAGTAATCGATCGTCCGCACGTGCTCGCGAACGGCCGGCGCCTCTTCAATGTAGCGCTGCAACCGTGTGACGAAGTCGCGGTCGCCGATCATCAGCCTCGCGGGCTCGCCCTCGAGGACCACGACCGCGTTGCGCGGATCCATCACGTCCACCTGCGACACGCGTTTGAACAGGTCGCTGCGCGCCAACAGGTCGGCGAAGAGCCGCTCGATCAGCTGAATCTTCCTGGGATCCACGTGGACGCCGCCGGCCCCGTCCACCAGCAGGCCATCGACGATCGGCAGGTCGAACTCGCGGTACTGGGGCCCGGCCGCGTCGATGATGGTGCCGGTCGCATCGACGAGATAGACCTGCTGGTTGAGGCGCGCGATCGCGAGCGGTGAGCGCTCGGTGACGCGCACCTCGACGGTGGATGGAAACACGCGCCACAGGACCGCGTCCGCGACCCAGGGTGAGTCGAGCAGGCGCGCGCGATACTCCTCGAGATTCACGTGGAAGATGCTCTGCTCGTCGATGCCGTCGACGAGCGCGCGCACCTCGGCGCTGGCGAGGCGCTGGTTGCCCTGAACGACGACGCGATCGATCCGGAAGATTGACGCGTATGTGAACGACACGACCATCCACGAAAGGATCCCGAGCGCCGCGACGGCTGCGACGGCGAGAAGACCCAGTCGCCTGGCGCGCTGGGTCCACGACCGCCCCTTTCCGGGCTTGACGGATGAGCGGCGAAACCGGCGATCCGCGGCTGTGGAAACACCCGGACTAACACCCGAGGGCAGACCGCGGCGCGGCGAGGACTCAGCCACGGCTGCCTCCCTGTGCAATCGTCTGAAGGATCCGATCGCCGGTCGTCCCGATCGACCCCGCGCCGAGTGTCACGACGAGATCGCCGTCGCGCGATTCGGACGCTACCGCTCCAGGAACATCGTCCAGCGCCGCCACGACGTGCAACGCCGCAACGGAACGGCGGACGTTGTCGGCGAGATCGCCGAGCATCGCGCCGGCAATCGGCGCTTCCCCGGCGGCGTAGATGTCGGTCAGGAATACGACGTCGGCGAGGGCCAGCGCCGGTCCGAACTCGCCGAGCAGGTCGCGGGTCCGCGAGTAGCGATGCGGCTGGAACACCGCCACCAGTCGTCGCGGGTGTCCGCTGCGAGCGGCGCGAAGTACGGCCGCGATCTCGGTCGGATGATGGCCGTAGTCGTCGACGACGGTCACGCCGCGCTCGGCGCCGCGGAGTTGATACCGGCGCTCAGCGCCCTTGAACTCACCTAGCGCCGACGCGATCTTCTCGAACGGCACGCCCAGTTCGAGGCCGACGGCGACCGCGGCCAGCGAGTTCTGCAGATTGTGGAGTCCGGGAACGGCCAGCGTGAGCTGACCCTCACCCGAGCCCCCAGGCAGGCCGTGAATTGCGTATTCAACTTTGCACCGCGCGCTCCGTCCGTCGGACCATGCGTCGAGCCCGCGGACGTTGGCGTGCTCGGCGAAGCCGTACGTCACCACCCGCCGCTCGAGCCGGCCGATCATGCCCGCCACGGCCGGGTCGTCGACGCACGCGATGACGGCGCCATAGAACGGCACGCGGCCCGCGAAGTCCGCGAAGGCGTCGACGAGCGACTCGAACCTGTCCTGAGCGGAGTCGAAGGACGACCCGTAGGACTCGAGGTGCTCCCGGTCGATGTTCGTGACGACCGCAATCGACGGTGAAAGCTTGAGGAAGGAGCGATCGCTTTCGTCGGCTTCCGCGACCATGTACTGGCCCTGACCGAGTCGCGCGTTGCTTCCGAACGCGCTCAGCCGCCCGCCGATGACGGCCGTGGGATCCAGGCCCGCGCGCTCCAGCATCAGCGCCACCATCGAGGTGGTCGTGGTCTTGCCGTGCGCACCGGCAATGGCGATGCCGAAGCGGAGGCGCATCAGCTCCGCGAGCATTTCCGCCCGCGCGATCACGGGCACGTGGCGCTTGCGGGCTTCCATGACTTCCGGGTTGTCCGCTTTGATTGCCGAGGAGACGACGACCACGTCGGCGCGCTCGACATTCGCCGCCGCGTGCCCGGCATCGATGCGCACACCCATCGTGGCGAGCCGGTCGGTGATGTCCGATCGCTTCGCGTCCGACCCGCTGACCTCGTATCCGAGGTTCGTCAGCAGTTCCGCGATGCCGCTCATGCCGATGCCGCCTATCCCCACGAAGTGCACGCGCCTGGTGCGCCCGAGCCAGGCCATTACGATGCGGCGCCTTCCGTCCGGCCCGTCAGGCCGAACACGCGATCCGTGATTCGAGCCGCGGCGTCCAGCCGGGCGAAGTTCTTCATCGCCGCGCCCATCGCCTGCCGCCTGGCGTCCTGCGACAGGATCGCCAGGGCTTCTCCACTCAACGTCTCCGGACTCAACGATTTCTCCTCGATCAACACCGCCGCGCCGGCGTTCGCCAGCACCTGCGCGTTCTTCTTCTGGTGGTCATCCGTCGCCGCCGGAAACGGAATCAGCACCGCTGGTGTGCCCGACGCGGCCAGCTCCGCGAGCGTCGTTGCGCCGGCCCGGCAGATGACCAGGTCGGCGGCGTTCATTTCACGGGCAACAGCGTCGAAGAAAGGCTCCGCGCGCGCGGAGACACCTCCCCGTTCGTACCCCTGACGGACCGCAGCCAGATCTCTCTCGCCGGTCTGATGGACCACTTCCAGGCCTGGGATGCTGGCGACCAGCCGCGCCGCTGCCGCCACCATGGCCACGTTGATCGCGTGCGCGCCCTGGGAGCCGCCAAGGATCAGCACCCTCCTGTTCGAACTTGTTGGACTTCGAGCTTCGAATTCCGAACTTTGAAAGAACTCCTCCCTAACCGGGTTGCCTGCGACAAAGCCCCTCCTTCCGAAGTACGACAGCGTTTGCGAGAAGTTGACGGCTGCCGCCCGCACCCATGGCGCGAGCAGGCGATTGGTCAGACCAGGAACGGCGTTCTGTTCGAGCACGAGCGTGGGAATCCTTCGCAGCGCGGCGGTCATGACGACGGGGCCCGAGCTGTAGCCGCCGACGCCAATCACGATATCCGGACGCCGTCGCGTAAGAAGGCGCCACGCGTCGACAAGACCGGCGGGCACGAGGAGCGCGCCCCGAAGCCGGGAAGCCATCGACTTGCCCTTGAGTCCGGCGGCGCGGATCAGATCCAATTCGAAGCCTTCTTTCGGAACGATTCTCGTCTCGAGTCCGCGCGCGGTGCCGGCGAACGAGACCGACGCCTTCGGGTCGCGGCGGAGAATCTCGCGGGCCACGGCAATCCCCGGGTAGAGATGCCCACCCGTGCCGCCGCCTGCGATCACGACCGTCAGCGCCATCCCTCTCGGTCACCGCACACTCACGGCTGTTTCAGCCGCCTTCGACGCCTGTTGCGAAATGTTGAGCAGCACGCCCATCGCAATCAGATTCATCATCATTGACGAGCCGCCGGCGCTGATGAGCGGCAGCGGGATGCCCTTCGTCGGCGCAAGTCCCGTGACCACGCTCATGTTCACGAAGGCCTGAAGCGCGACCATCATCGCGAAACCGACACCAAGGAGAGCGCCGAACCGATCGGGCGCGAGGAGCGCCACGCGAAGGCCGCGCCACGCGATGATGCCGAACGCAATCAGCACCGCCGTCGTCCCAATGAGACCCAGCTCCTCGCCGATGACCGCGAAGATGAAGTCGTTGTGCGGTTCCGGCAGGAAGTGCAGCTTCTGGATGCCGTCGCCGAGTCCGAGCCCCATCCACCCGCCGGTGCCGATCGCGATCTTGGCCTGCGTCAGCTGGTAATTCCCGCCGAGGGTGCCGGCGTCGGGATTCAGAAACGCGAGGATGCGTCCTACGCGGTATGGCTCACGGATGATGAAGTACGCAAGCACCGGCAGCATCAGGAGCCCGACACCCGCGAGATACCGCCAGCTCAGTCCCGCTGAAAAGATCATCGCCACCACCGCCAGCACGAGCATGGCCGGCGTGCCCAGATCCGGCTGCAGCACGATGACGAGCGCGAGCCCGCCGGCGACGATGGCGATCGGCGTGAGGGCGTACTTGATGTCGTTGATGCGGTGCATCCGCCGCTCGAGCACGGCCGCGCTGAAGATGATCGCGACCACCTTCGCGAGCTCAGACGGCTGCCATGAGAGGCCGCCCAATGAAATCCACCGGTGCGCGCCATTGCGCTTCGGGAAGACGAACACCGCGAGCAGCGCGATGACGGTGATGCCAAGAAGGGTCCAGATGATCTCCGGCCGGCGCAGTTGGTGGTAATCGACGCGCATCATCACGAAGAGCGCGACGAGTCCCATGAACGCCCACGGCAGCTGCCGCAGAAACACTTCATAGGCGCGGCCGTCCTTGTTCTCCTGGATGACCGCCGACGCGCTGAAGACCATCACCAGGCTCGCGCATACGAGAACCACCGCTTCCCAGAACAGCACCTTGTCGGACTTCAGAGTTCGAGCCATAACCCTTACCTGTCGTTACCCGTCGTCACCCGTCGTTACCAGTCGTGACCCGCCGACGAGCGCTCAACAGTCATCAGCCAGACGAGGACGGGGACACCAGTCTCACGTGCCGTTGTGGCCCGTGTTCCCAGCGACTGGCTCCCCGCCGCTACCCTGATCTGATGACTGTTCAACACTCGATCGTTTGATCGGCGGGGACCCCATGCACCCCGCCTGGCGGCCTGCGCTGCGTTCGCGCTTCGTCGCTCACTCCGCTTGGCCGCGTTCACTTGCGCGCCTTCTCAATTTCATGGACCGCCGCCCTGAATTTCTCCCCGCGGTCCGCATAGTCCTTGAACATGTCGAAGCTCGAGCAGGCCGGCGCGAGCAGGACCACACCAGGACGAGGCGCGGCGGCAAATGCCGCCGCGACGGCTTCGTCCATCGACGCGGCTCGCGTTACTGCGGTCGCGGCTCCCAGCGCGGTTTCGATCAACGGCGCGGCCTCGCCGATGGCGATGATGCCGGCGGCGCGTTCGCGAACCACGCCGGCGAGATCTCCGAAGTCGCCACCCTTGAAGCGGCCGCCCATGATGGCGACGACACCTCCGTCGAAACTCTCGAGCGATCGGCGGGCCGACGCGATGTTCGTCGCCTTCGAGTCGTTGACGAACGTGACGTTGTCGACGACGGCGACACGCTCGAGCGCATGCGGCAGGCCGGTGAATCCTTCGACTGCGCGCTGCATCGCGGCTGGCGGCACGCCGGCGGCGCAGCCCACCGCCGCCGCCGCGAGCACATCGCCCAACAGATGCCGGCCGGGAACACGCACGGACGAGAGCGGCAGCAGCGGCGCCGATCCACCGGCTTGCCTGCGGACGATCGCGCCGCCCTCGACGGTGATCCCGTCGGTGAGCGACGCCTCGAGCGCGAAGTCCAGACGCCGGGCACGGAATCCGCCGGCGAGCGCCAGTGCCGCCGGGTCGTCCGCGTTGATCACGGCCCAGTCGGACGCCGTCTGATTCGCAAAAATGCGCGCTTTCGCGGCGGCGTACTGTTCGAACGTGCCGTGCCTGTCGAGATGGTCGGCCGAGAGATTCAGGAGTACCGAGATCCACGGATGAAACGTGTCGGTGGTCTCGAGCTGGAAGCTGCTCACTTCCACGACATGCAGCGCCCTCGGATGGGTCGACGCCACCTGGCCCGACAGGGCCGTTCCGAGATTGCCGCCGGCGGTCGTGTCGAAACCAGCCTCCTTCAGCATCCGCGCGGTGAGCGTGGTCGTCGTGGACTTGCCCTTAGTGCCGGTGATCGCAATCACGCGGCCCTGCAGCCAGCGCGACGCGAGCTCCACTTCGCCGATGACCGGTACACCCGCGCGCCGGGCCGCGTCCATTGCATCCTGGTCGGGCGGCACGCCGGGGCTGAGCACTACGAGATCCGCGCCGGCGAACAGCGCCGCGCGATGTGGGCCGATCTCGACGGCGATCCCGCCCGCGCGCAGCGCGTCGAGGCCGGAGGATTCCTGTGTGTCGTTCAGCGTCACCCGTGCGCCCCGCGCGCGCAGGAGGTCAGCCGCCGCGATCCCGCTGCGGCCGCCTCCCGCGACAACGACGTGTTTTCCGGTGACGCTGAAGCTCATCGTCCTTACCTCAACTTCAGCGTCGTCAAGCTCGCGAGCGCGAAGACGATCGCGAGAATCAGGAAACGGGTGATGACTTTGGGTTCGGCCCAGCCGATGAGCTCGAAGTGGTGATGCAGCGGCGCCATCTTGAAGACGCGCTTGCCCCGGATCTTGAAGGACGCGACCTGGATGATGACCGACAGGCCTTCGAGGACGAACACGCCGCCGACGATGGGCAGCAGCAGTTCCTGCTTGGTCAGGAGCGCCACCGTGCCGAGGGCGCCGCCCAGCGCCAGCGACCCGACATCGCCCATGAAGATGTCCGCCGGGTGCGCGTTCCACCACAGGAAACCCAGGCTCGCGCCGACAAGAGAAGCGCAGAAGACCGTCAGTTCGCCCACCGGCTCGAAGTGCTGCAGCAACAGGTAGTTCGCGAAGACCGCGTGTCCGGTGACGTAGGCGAGCGCCGTGTACGTCGCGGCGGAGACGGCGAACGTGCTGATCGCCAGGCCATCGAGCCCGTCCGTGAGGTTCACGGTATTGCTCGCCGCGACCAGGACGAACGCGGCGAACGGCACGTACCACCATCCAAGATCCGGCCGCCACGATTTGAAGAACGGAAAGACCATGCGCGTGTCGTACAGCGCGTGATTCGCGAGCAGGATGAGACCGCCGCCGACGCAAAGCCCGACGACGAGCTGCGCGGAAAACTTGTAGCGCGCGAAGAGCCCGTGATGGGTATGCCGCGTGACCTTGAGGTAGTCGTCGACGAACCCGATCGCGCCAAATGCGACCGTCGCGGCCAGGACCATCCAGATATACCGGTTGCTGAGATCAGCCCACAGCAGCGTCGGCACCACGATCGACGTGACGATAAGCAATCCGCCCATCGTGGGCGTGCCGGCTTTCGGCTTGTGCGACTGCGGACCGTCCGTGCGGATGACCTGGCCGATCTGGAACGAGCGGAGCCGGCTGATGAACCAGGGGCCAAGCAGCAGGCTGAGCGCCATGGCCGTCAAGCTCGCGGCCGCCGTGCGGAAGGTGATGTACCGGAAGACGTTGAAGATCGCGAACGAGTCGTGCAGCGGATACAGCAGGTACTCGAGCATCAGCCCTGCCTTTCCGCCACGAGCGCGTCCGCCACGATGTCCATGCGCGTACCCCGGGAACCCTTGACCAGGACGAGATCGCCCCGGCGCAGCAGCGCCGCGACTGAAGCGCAGGCCGATGGCGCGTCGGCAAAACGAAGGATCCGAGCCTGCGCCATGCCCGCCGCTCGTGCGCCAGCGACGAGCCCGTCAGCCGCGGGTCCACCGACCGCCACGAGGATGTCGACCCCGGCGTCGTAAGCGGCGCGGCCGCAGGCTTCGTGGAGATCGAACGCGCGATCGCCAAGCTCGCGCATCTCGCCAAGCACCGCGATGCGGCGCACCGCGTTCGGTGTAGCCGCGAGCGCCTGCAACGTCGCATGCACCGCCTCGGGGCTTGCGTTGTAGGTGTCGTCGACGATCCGGGCGCCGGACGAGGTGACGTGAATCGCGCCGCGGCGCGCGACGGGACGCGCGGCAGCCACCGCCGCCGGAATCCGTTCGAGATCGACGCCGTACTCGACGGCCACGGCGATCGCCGCAAGGACATTCATGAGCTGCGCGCGACCCGGCAGGCTGAGTTCGACGCGCACCTGGCCTCGTGTGGTCGTTACGGTCGCCGTCGTACCTTCGAACCCGCGATCATCGAAGCCTTCGGCCCGGACCGCCGAGGCCTCGGAGAATCCAAAGGTCACGACTCGGCCGCCGGGGTCGCGAGCGTGCGACATCACAAGTGGATCGTCCGCATTGAGTACGAGCAGGGTCTTCGGACCGGCGCCTTCGAGAATCTCCGCCTTTGCGCTGGCAACGGCCTCGCGCGATCCGAAATGGCCGATGTGCGCGTCGCCGACGTTCGTCCAGACTCGCGCGTCCGGTTCGGCAATGCCGATGAGCTCGCGGATCTCACCGGCGTGGTTCATGCCGAGTTCGACCACCGCCATGTCCGGTCCGCTCGCGAGCTCGACGAGCGACAACGGTAAGCCGATGTGATTGTTGAGGTTGCCGCGATTCCTGAACACGCGGTGTTTCGTCGCAAGCAGATCGGCGGTGATCTCTTTCGTCGACGTCTTGCCGGCGCTTCCAGTGATCGCGACGACCGTCGCGCCGGAGCGGCGGCGGATTTCGCGGCCGAGCCCCTGCAGCGCCGCGAGCGTGTCGTCAACCGTGAGGATCGCCGCGCCCCGGGCCTCGACCGGCTTCGAAGCCATCACGCCCGATGCACCCCGCTCAACCGCCTGGACCACGTAGTCGTGACCGTCGAAGCGATCCCCGTGAATGGCCACGAAGAGCGCGCCCGGCTGGATGGTCCGGCTGTCGATCGATACCGCGGAGAACACGGTTCCGGGCGCACCGGCCGTGAGCCGGCCGCCTGTGGCCTCAGCGACCAGCGCCGCTGTGATCGCAACCGCGCTCACGAGGCCCGTCACACCTTCGACCCGCGGCGGCGATCACTGAGCGCCGCCTGCGCCACTTCCACGTCGTCGAACGCGAGCGTGCGGTCGCCGATCACCTGATACCGTTCGTGTCCCTTGCCCGCGATGATCACCAGATCGCCGGGCTTGGCTGCGCGAATCGCCTGTTCGATGGCCTGGCGGCGATCTGGATTGACGATCAACGGCGTCGCAGCACGCTTCGGCGCGCCGGGATCGACTGGCTGCACGATGCCGAGCTTGATCTCTTCGATGATCTTGATTGGGTCTTCCGATCGAGGGTTGTCCGACGTCAGGACGACCAGATCGCTCAGCCGCGCCGCGACCGTCCCCATCAACGGCCGCTTGGTGCGATCGCGATCGCCGCCGCAGCCGAACACCGTGATGAGGCGACCCTGCGCCAATGGACGAGCCGTCTCCAGAAGGTTCTTCAGCGCATCATCCGTGTGCGCGTAGTCCACGACGACCCGGACATCATCGGTCGTTGCAGACACCATCTGGAAACGGCCCGGTACGCCGTCGAGCCTCGCCAGCCCGCTTTCAATTGCCGCGGCCTTCACGCCGAGTCCGACAGCCGTCGCGACGACTCCGAGAATGTTGTAGACGTTCGGCCGGCCGACGAGCGGCGACCGGATCGACAACGTGCCCGACGGCGTCTCGACCTGGAACGCGAGACCCTCGAGCGACGACTGGATCGACACGGCGCGGACGTCGGCCTGGCGGTTGATGCCGTAGGTGATGACGCGCGGGAGGTTCTGCGCGAGCTCCTGGCCCCACGGGTCGTCGATGTTGACGATCGACGGTGCGCCGCCGGGCAGCATCTCGAACAGCCGGCGCTTGGCCGCGAAGTACTGCTGCATGTCGCCGTGAAAATCGAGATGGTCGCGGGTCAGGTTGGTGAAAATCGCGCCGGCAAACCGGATGTTGGCGACGCGCTGGAGCACGAGCGCATGCGATGAGACTTCGATCGCGCAGGCGCGGCAGCCACGATCGGCCATCTCGCGCAGCAGACGCTGCAGCTCCGATGCTTCCGGCGTCGTGTGCGACGCGTCACGCTCGTCCGACGGCGACGGCCCGGTTCGCACCGTGACCGTGCCGATGCGGCCGCACGGCATCCCGGCGGCGTCGAAGACCGACGCCAGCAGATACGTCGTCGTCGTCTTGCCGTTCGTGCCGGTGACGCCGACAACCGTGAGCTGATCGCTGGGGTGGCCGTTGACGATCGACGGTGCGCCGCCGGGCAGCATCTCGAAC
>DATNEY010000050.1:0-10404 GCA_035606665.1 Vicinamibacterales bacterium
TACACCTGCGACACACAGGCGCCGGCCGCTGGCGGGCGTGGCGCGAATCCCGGAGGCAGTGCCGCGTCGTGTCCGATTGTCGGCAACCAGGTCTATCGATCGAGCGACAAGGGTGCGAGCTGGACGCTGGTCAGCGGCCAGACGGACGAACAGCGGACGTTCATGAAAGAGATGTCGAACACGTACGCGTGGGTGTTCGGCAACATCCGCGTCGATCCGACGGATGAGAACACTATTTACACCCTCGCGCTCGGTGTCAGTATTTCGAACGACGGCGGCAAAACGTTCAGGCGGCTCGGCGCTCCACCGCCAGGTGCGGCGCCGCCTCCCGCCGCGGCGCCGGTCGCAGGTGCGCCGCCCGGGGCCCAACCACTGCCCACTGCGGGCGGCGGACGTGGCGCCAACGTCGGCGGCGACAACCACGCGATGTGGATCGATCCCAGGAACACCGATTTCATGCTGAGCGGAAATGACAGCGGGTTCCGAGTCTCGACCGATAAGGGTCAGACGTGGCGGCGGGCGCCGTTGCCGATCGAGACGGCCTTCAGCATGGCGTTCGACATGGACACGCCCTTCCGTGTGTATGGGTCATTCCAGGATCACGGCAGTTATCGCGGCGTCATCGACATCAGCAAGGGCCGCGACAATCTGCAGCCGACCGTGTGGGAAGGCGCTCCGGGCGGTGAGTACTGCGAGCACGCGATCGATCCCAGGAACCCGAACATCGTCTACTCCGGTAAGCTGAGCCGCACCGACTTCAGCATTGCCGGCGCTGGTCGCGGCGGTGGTGGCGGGGGCGGCGGTGCTGCTGGAGCGGCCGGTGCACCGGCTGGACCGCAGCGCGACACGAACATCCTTCCGCGCACCGCGCAAGGCGACGATCCGTTGCGCATGCAGGTGCTGGCGCCGATTCTGCTGTCGCCGCACGATCCGGACACCGTCTACTTCGGCGCGCAGTACCTCTTCCGGTCGCGCGATCGCGGTGCCACCTGGGACAAAACGTCGGCCGACCAGAGCTACAACGACAAGACACGGCTGGGAGACATCCCGCACCAGCTCATCATTACCATCTCCGAGTCACCGAAGAAGAAGGGGCTGATCTACACCGGCACCGACGACGGACGGTTGTACATGTCCCTGGACGAGGGCCGGGAGTGGAACGAGCTGACGGCGAGCCTGTCGTCGAAGAAGCAGTGGATCGCGACGGTGCTTGCGTCGAAGTACGACGAGCGGGTGGTCTACGCCACGCAGCAGGGGCGCTACGACGAAGACTTCGCCGCGCGGATCTACAAGTCCACCGACTACGGCAAATCGTTCCGCAGCATCGCCGGCAATATCCCTGGCGGACCGATCAACATGCTTCGCGAGGATCCGGTCAGCCCGAACGTTCTCTATGCGGCGAACGACTTCGGCGTGTATGTGACCACGAACGGCGGCGCCCGGTGGGATGTGCTCGGCGGCAACTTGCCATCGGTCAACGTCATGGACTTCATCGTCCATCCGCGCGACCGGATGCTCGTCATCGCGACGCACGGCCGCGGCGTGTGGGCGATCGACGTCAGCAAGATCGGCGCGAAGTAGAACCGTCTATCGGTGGCGTGTGAATGGAGGGTCGATGACGACCAAACTTTCCCGAAGAGACTTGCTCCTGAGTTCCGCCGCCTTGTCGGTATTGCCACACACGGTCTTGTCCGGAATCACACGTCAGGGCGCCGATCGCGAGGCGCTCGAGAACATGAATTGGGTCTGGGGACAGGGCAGAGAGAACGTCGAGTCTTCAGTGTCGTTCGACATTCTTGTGCAGTACCTCTGGGGGACTCGCACGTGGTGGGATGTCGCAAAAGGCATCGTGGGGGTCGCCGGAGCAATTGCGACGGGTCAACCTGAAGCCCTAGCTCCAATCGTCATCAATCAGTCAACGCAAGCCGACCCTCAAGGTGCCAAGAATCACCTGCGCGATGTCCATGGTGACGATGCGGGAGCCCGCGGCTCCTACGACCGCCTTTATGGCGCCGCCGGCCAGGACGCATTCTTCGGAGCCTTCGTCAGTTGTGGTTTGCAAAGACCTAACTGGGCTCGAGTAGAAGCCAACCTGAAGTGGCAGTGCGAAAACAACCCGATCTCCTCCGTGTCCGCGCACCATACGTTCTTGAAGATTCAAGGGAATCCAAGCGGGCCCAACGGCGTCGTTACCAGGATAGCGGTAATAGCCCTGTACTGGTTGCATAGCGGCCAGTTTCATAACGATGGGGCACGCATCACATATCGCCAAGCCGCGCGAACGGATTTCAGCAGATTGTTCCAAACGCTGGGGACCCAGATTAGGGCAACCGGTGCGGCACAGCGCGCGGCTGAGATTGCGCGCCGTCGGCGTGAAGCTATGGAACTACGGGAGCCGCATCCCGGCAGAATCGACGGAGATCGAATCTATCGGCGGTAAGCTCAGGACGTCGTAAATAGCCTTCAAAGCGGAAGGTGCAATGTGGTCGGGGCGAGTGGATTCGAACCACCGACCCCTCGGTCCCGAACCGAGTGCTCTACCAGGCTGAGCCACGCCCCGACAACCGAACCATCTTACAGGACCGCTTCGCTCAGTCCAAACTCCGAACCCGGAACCCCGTTCGCGTTCGTTCCCGTCGGTCCCGTTCGTTCGCTTCGTTACGGTCTTCTCCAGAACAATCCTCGCGTCTCGAACGCGCCATCGACTTGCGCCCGGCCGACTACCTCGAAGGCGAAGTGTTCGTAAAGCCGGACGTTGTCGTCGACCTCCGTTGTCAGGCTGACGCCGGTGGAGGACGTGTGTTTGCGGGCGAGATCCAAGACCGCCTCAATCAGCGGGCGGCCGAGTCCGCGGCCATGGTGGATTCGCCGAACTCCCAGCATGTTGAGATGGTGATGCGGCCCCAGGCCGCCGAAGAGAGCCGCCGCGGCGGCGTAATTCTCGTGGCGCGCGCGGCACTCGACGCCGATGCTCTCGAACGTCCGGTCGCATGTGAGGAGTAAGTCTGGCGGCGGCTCGGACTCTATCGGGACTGTGACGGTCGCCACGCCGAGAAGCGTGCCGCCCGGATCGCGGAGGCCGAACAGCGGACCGCCGAGCCGGACGCGGCGCGCGACGAAGTAGCCGATGAGCTTCTCGAGCCGGGCATGCGTATTTCCACCTGGTCCGAGGACGTACTTCATCACCGGGTAGTCCGAGAATGCGTCGCAGAAGACGTCCAGGATCTCCGGCACATCCTCCGGCCCGAGCACCTCGACTGGCAGAGAACTCATTGCAGGTTGTTGGTTGCAGGTTAGCGAAGCGTCAGTCCCACCATCACCCATCGCCCGGGCATCGAGACACCCGCAATCTCGCGGTAGGTTCGATTGAGCAGATTCGTTCCGTCGATGAAGAATTCGGCGCGGCGCACCACGTAACCGAGCTTCAGTGCAACCAGCGTGTATTCCTGGCCGTCGGCGCGGTGCTTGTGGTCGATGTTGCCCGAAGCCCGCACGCTGTGGCCGACGGGAACGGCGAAGGAGACCCCAGCGCTGTAGCGCGCGAATTCCAGCACGTACTTCGAGAGTTGTCCGAGCGTTGGAGCATCGACGTCGAGCGCGCCCATGTGCCCGCGCACCCACGCGCCGGCCCAGCGCCGCGCGACGCTCGTCTCCACGCCACGGGACCTCACGTCGCGGACGTTCGTCGTCCTCCAGATATCCGCGGGCGTTGCGCGTACCCAGTCGATGACGTTGCTGTCCCAGCGCGAGAACGGCGTGACGGTCGCCGTCCAGCCGCGCCGGCTCCATTCGAGCCCGCCATCGAGCGACCAGCCGTGCTCGGCTGTGAGATCGGGCGAGCCGAGGTTGGCGGGGTCGTGGTAATAGAGCTCGGTGAATGTCGGCACACGGAACGCGCGGGCGATCGATCCACGCAAACGGAGCGATGAAGTAATCTGCACGAGACCTGACGCTGAAGGACTGATCGCCGATCCGAAGACCGAGTAGCCATCGGCGCGAAGGCCCGCGGTGAAGAGGGCCTTGGCGCGAACCGGCGCTTGCGCTTCGACGAACGCGAATCCCCGTGAGTAGTTGTGATCTCCCAGGTTGGTCGATCGCACCCAATCGCCGCCGCCACCACCACCGAACGTGAGGGCCGAGCCGGAGGCGAAGTCACGCTGCACGCGCGCGCTGCCCTCGGCGGCGTTCGTGCGGTGCCGGTTTTCCGCGAAGCCCGGTCGATTCACATCCCATCGAAAGTGATCGCCGTGATTGCGGACGAACGTTTGCACGGTCGTCGACCACGTGCCACGGGTGCCGGTCCAGCCCGCGCCGGCCAGCGTCTGGTCCGTCCACTCTTTCGAAGGCGAGGGGCCGTAGAAGTTCCTCGCTCCAAAAGCGCGATTGACGTGGCGCAGGTCGGCGGTCCAGCCGCGGCCCAGCGCGGCGCGCAGGGAGGCTCCGCCTTGCGCGAACTCGCGGCCGGTTTCGAATCCACTGCTGCGTGAGCCCCAGGCCGACACGCCGACGTTGTCGGGCAGCCGGCCGCCCTGGGCACTCAACTGGCCGGCCGTGTACCCGTGCTGGCCGGCCGTGAAGTTCGCGCCGAGATGTGGCGACCGCTTTGTGACGACGTTGATCGTGCCGCCGATGGCGTCCGCACCGTGCACGGCGGAGCCGGGGCCGGTGACGATTTCGATGCGGTCGATGCCGACGAGTGTCGCCGGGATGTCTCCGTTGTGGTGGCCGCTCTGGCTGTCATTGAGCCGGCGGCCGTCCACCAGAACCAGGTTCTGTCCGAATGTTGCGCCTCGAATGGAGAAGTCGCTCTGGACGTCGAGCGGGCCGCGGGCACGCACATCGACGCCGGGGGCCAGCCTCATGGCATCCGCCAGGCTGCGGATTCCAAGGGCAGCGAGGTCCGCGCCCGTCAGGACGATGACGGTTCGACCGTTCCATTCGGCGCTGATGGGAATGGCAGTGGCAGTGACGATGACGTCCTGCGACGAGCGGATTGCGGGAGTCTGAGCTTCGGCGAGCCGGCCTGCGAGCAGGCCAAGTACGACGACGGCAATGCGAAACAGGATCGAACCTGACATCAATCGTTCCTCCGAGCGCCGGTAGTTGTGCCGGCGCGCACTCGTCAGATACTCTGCCACGGTTCCCCATATGGAGTGTGTATGCCGGTCAAGAAGACTCTGACGTTTGCCGCGATCGCTGCCGTCGCCACGCTGATCGCTGTCCCGGTAGCCGCGACTCGGAGCTCCGCGCAGGCGCCTCTGCAGAATGCCAACGTGACGGTCGACCCGGACCAGCTCTCCGGACTGGCGTTCCGGCACCTGTCCGTGTTCGCTCGGGGCGGCCGAGTCACCGCAGTCGCGGGTGTGCCCGGTAACCAGCAGCTCTACTACCTGGGCAGCACTGGTGGGGGCGTGTGGAAGACCGAGAACGCGGGCGCGACCTGGACGAGCATCTCGGACGGCTTCTTCGAGGCGGGCTCCATCGGCGCCATCGAAGTGTCCGAGTCCAATCCGAACGTGATCTATGTCGGCACCGGGTCGGCCTGCCCACGCGGCAACGTGTCGCCTGGCGTCGGGATGTACAAGTCCACCGATGCGGGCAAGACGTGGCAGCACATCGGCCTGCGGAATGCCGGGGCCATCGGCCGGATCCAGATTCATCCCACCAATCCGAATCTTGTCTACGTGGCGGTGCTGGGAAACCTGTTCGCGCCCAACAAAGACCGTGGCGTCTACCGGTCGCGCGACGGCGGCGCGAACTGGGAGCTCGTGCATTTCGTGAGCGATCGCACGGGCGCGGTCGATCTGTCGCTCGACATGAAGAATCCGGACGTGATCTTCGCGGCGATGTGGACGGTCGAACGCAAGCCCTGGTCGATTGATTCGGGCAGCATCGAGGGCGGTCTTTTCAAGTCCACGGACGGCGGCACGCGCTGGCAGCGCGTCGGCGGCGGGCTGCCGTCGAAGGTCATGGTCGGCAAGATCGGCGTGTCGGTCTCGCGGGCGAATCCGCAGCGCGTCTACGCGATTGTCGAGGCAGCGTCCGATCAAGGCGGCATCTATCGTTCGGATGACGCGGGTGCGACATGGACGCGTACGTACGCCCGGCGCGATCTGCTTCAGCGGGCTTTCTACTACACGCACATCTTTGCGGACCCGGCGGACGCCGACACGGTCTATGCGTTCAACGTTGGCGCGTTCAAGTCGACGGACGGCGGCAAGTCGTTTGGATCGGCGGGCATCAATTCGCACAGTGACTACCACGCGATGTGGATCAACCCGCTGAATAACAAGGCCATGGTGGTGGGCAACGACGGCGGCGGCACTGTCTCGGTGAACGGCTCGGCCTGGACGCCACAAGAGAATCAGGCGACGTCCGAGATCTACAGGCTTACGGTAGACACGCGTACGCCGTACTGGGTGTACGGCGCACAGCAGGACAACAACACGGTAGCCGTGCCGAGCCAGGGCAACGCCGAAACCTACGGCGTCGGCGGTGGCGAGAGCGGCTACATCGCGGTCGATCCACGCGACTACAACATCGTGTACGCGGGCAACTACGGCGGCACCATCTCGAGGATCGACCGCAAGTTCGGCGTGAGCGAGAACGTCAAGGTCTACGCGGACATGGAGACCGGACAGCAGGCGCTGGACATGAAATACCGGTTCCAGTGGAACTCACCGATCAAGATCTCGCCGAACAATCCCGACGTCGTCTACACGACGTCGCAGTTCGTGCACCGCACACGCAACGGCGGGCTCGACTGGGAAGTGATCAGCCCCGACCTCACGAGGAACGACAAACGGCGGCTTGGCTACTCGGGCGGTGAAGGCATCACGCGCGACAGCACCGGCGTCGAGGTCTACGCGACCATCTTCGCGTTCGAGGAGTCTCCGAAAATGCCGGGGCTGCTTTGGGCCGGCAGCGATGACGGGCTCGTGCATATCTCCCGCGACAACGGGAAGTCGTGGAAGCCAATCACGCCGAAGGACCTGCCGGAAGGCTGCGTGAACGTCATCGATCTTTCAGCGCACGACCCGGGCCGGGCGCACATCGCCGTGTACCGCTACCGCCAGGGCGACCAGCGCCCGTACATCTACCAGACGAACGACTACGGCGCGTCCTGGAAGCGCATCGCGGACGGCACGAACGGCATCCCCGCGAATCACTTCGTGCGCGTCGTCCGCGAGGATCCGGTTCGCAAGGGCCTGCTCTACGCGGGAACCGAATTCGGTCTCTACGTGTCGTTTGACGACGGCGCGCACTGGCAGTCGTTCCAGCTCAATCTGCCGCGAACGCCGGTCACGGACATCATGATCTATCGCGACGATCTGATTCTGACAACGCAAGGGCGCGGCTTCTACATTCTCGACAACGTGTCCGTGCCGAGGGGCGCGCGCTCGGGGGCGCAGTCTCCGGCCGCGATCCTGTTCAAGCCGGAGGACGGCTATCGCGCCGGCGCGCAGGCACCGACGTTCCACTATTGGTTCCGCGACACGCCCACCGCACCGGTGACGATCGAGGTGACGAACGCACAGGGCAAGGTGATGTACACGACAACAGCGCAGCCGAGTACTGGAGCGCCCGCCGCCGCGGCGCCACCTGCCGATCCGGCAGGCGCTGGGCGTGGCGGTGGACGGGGAGGCGGCGGCGGAGGCGGACGTGGAGGTGGGGCCGGTTTCGGTCCACCCAGCATTCCGGCCACCGCGCTCAAGGGCCTCAACTCCGCGAGCTGGTCCAATCTGCGGCTTCCCGCGTACTTCACGATTCCGCCGGGCATCGTCCTGTGGGGCGGCGGCGGTGGTGGGCCGAAAGTCCCGCCTGGAACCTACACGGTGAAGGTCAGTTCGGGTACGTGGTCTGAGACACAGGCGTTCCGCGTGCGTACGGATCCGAGGTACATCCCCGAGATGACCGAGGCGCAAGGCGCCGAACAGTTGCGTCTCGCGGAAGAGATCGGACTGATGGTGAAGGACCTTTACGACAACCTCGCGCGCCTCCGCGACGCCAAGAAGCAGGCAGCGGACCTGGCGGCGAAGACGCCCGCACTCGCGCCGGCGGCAAGGACGCTCAAGGACAAACTCGAGGCTGTCGAGGCCGACATGACGCAGATGCAGGGCGAGGGAGGGCAGGACGCACTCAATTTCCCCGGACGCATGGACAACCAGTTGCTCGCGCTCTACGGCGCGATCATCGGTCCGGAGCGCCGGATGGGTTCGCCGATCCTCGAGCGGTACAAGGATCTGAAACCGCAGGCTGTCGCGCTGCGCCAGCGCTGGGTCGCCGCGCTCAAGACTGACATCGACGCGTTCAACGCCGCCGCGACCAAGGCGGGTGCCTCTCCTATCGTCGTGAAGTGAAGTAACAGAGCGACCGCATATACTGTTGCGATGCTCGCTGCCCGGCGGTTCCTCGTGAGCGGCCGGGTTCAGGGCGTGGGGTTCCGGTACTTCACCCAGGAAGCGGCCGAGGTCGAGGGAATGTCGGGCTGGGTGCGGAACCTGCCTGATGGCCGGGTCGAGGTGCTCGCAGAGGGCGACGCCGAGGCCCTGGAGCGCTTCGCATTGAAACTGGCGCGCGGACCCGCGATGGCCCGGGTTGACGTAGTCGAAACCAGTGAAGAGACGCCGTACGGACGCGGCGGCAACTTCACAGTCAAATAGCGGCAGGGCCGCGAGGTGTGATGGAAGCGCTCAAGCAGCAGATTCGACATGTGCCGGACTTTCCGAAGCCTGGCATCCTGTTCTACGACGTGACGACGCTCTTGAAGAGCCGGACCGGTTTTCAGCTGGCGGTTGACGCCATGGCCGCGCCGCATGTCGGGGCGGCGATCGACGTCGTCGTCGGAATCGAGAGCCGTGGCTTTATCTTCGGAGCGGCAATCGCGGATCGCCTGAAGACCGGCTTCGCGCCCGTCCGCAAGCCCGGCAAGCTGCCGTCGAACACACGCAAGGCTGCGTATTCCCTCGAGTACGGCACGGACAGCCTCGAGATTCACGAGGATGCGGCCGCAGGCGGTCAGCGAGTCCTGATCGTGGACGACCTGCTCGCGACTGGTGGCACCGCCGCCGCGACGGTCAGTCTCGTCCGTGGACTTGGCGCCGAGGTCGTTGGCGTGCAGTTTCTGATCGAGCTCCTCGGACTGGATGGAAGATCGAAACTCAAGGGCGAGAACATTCATGCGGTACTGCAGTACTAGCAGTCAGGCAGACCGCAATGCGCGATTGAGGTAGGCGGCCGAGCGAAGTGAAGGCCGCCCGAGCGAACGGAGCGGGGCAATGGGGTCCCCGCGAGTGAGCTCGTCGGGGAGGTGCGGCAGGGGCGAAGCCCCTCCGCCTAATAATGCGCCCGTAGCTCAGCTGGATAGAGCACCGCCCTCCTAAGGCGGGGGTCGGACGTTCAAATCGTCTCGGGCGCACCAATTGATGCTGACGCTGACAAGGGCAAAGGGCAGAGGTCACAGGGAAGTCGAAGGGCAGAGGGCAGAGGGCAGAGGGTATGAAGGCACAGGAACGGCATCATCTGAAGCAGAACGAGTTTGCGATCACGACGGCGAAGCTCGCGGGAACCGTCGCCGAGAATCGCAGCCAGATCCTGATGATTGGCGGCGGTGTGCTGCTGGTCGGGGTCATCGCGGGCGGGTGGTTCTACCTGCAGAAGCAGAAGAACGACGCGGCGAATGCGTTGTTCGGGGCCGCGATGCGCGTCGAGCAGTCGCAGATTGTGCCGGCGCCGACGCTGCCGGGCGCGACCCAGCAGGCGGGAACCTTCGCCACCGAACAGGCCAGGAACGAGGCCGCCGTGGCTGCCTACCAGAAAGTGATCGACGCGTATCCGAGTCACGATGTGGGCCTTGTCGCGAAGTTCCATCTCGCCGGGATTTATCTCTCGATGGGACGGGCCGCAGATGCCGCAACGGCATACGCCGATGTCGCCAGCCGGGGCGGCGGCTCGATGGTCGGCTCAACCGCGAAGCTCGGACAGGCACAGGCGCTCGTGGCGCAGAGCAAGTTCGACGAAGCGATCAAAGTCCTCACGGACCTGTCGGGGCAGCGCGACGGCGAGTTGCCGATGGACGGCGTCCTGATGGAGCTCGCGCGGGTCTGCCAGCGCGCCGGCAAGACACAGGATGCGCGCGCCGCATTCAAGCGCGTCGTGGATGAGTTCCCGCAGTCGGGCTACGCCGGCGAGGCCCGCCAGCAGCTCGCGACGATGGGCTAGGAGTCGGCCGGGGCTGAAGCCCCGGCCTGCGTGCACGGCTGTCGTAGGCCGGGCCTTTAGAGTGCGTTGCAAAATTAACGCTTGTACTTGATCGAGCGGTTCGGTACGGTGCGGCGACTGCTGGGAGGCGGTCCCCCATCGCCACCTTCTCCATCGATGACGCTCTGTGGGCGCGCGTCGAAC
>DATNEY010000062.1:0-27385 GCA_035606665.1 Vicinamibacterales bacterium
CGCGCCGTTGTGCCGGATTCTGAGGCGGTCGCCGTCCTGGACCTCTCCAATCTTCACGGCATGGAGATCCCACTTCTCGAAGATGCGCTCGACTTCCGCCTCGCGGCCGCGCTTGACGATGAGCAGCATGCGCTCCTGCGACTCCGACAGCATGATCTCGTACGGCGTCATGCCTGTTTCGCGCTGCGGCACGAGCGCGACGTCAATCTCGACGCCGACACCGCCGCGGGATCCGGTCTCCGACGTCGCGCACGTGAGACCCGCCGCGCCCATGTCCTGGACGCCGACGCACGCGTCGGTCGCCATGACCTCGAGGCAGGCCTCGAGGAGAAGCTTCTCCATGAACGGATCGCCCACCTGCACGGCGGGCCGCTTCTCCGCCGACTTCTCGTCGAACTCAGCGGACGCCATCGTGGCGCCGTGGATGCCGTCGCGGCCGGTCTTGGCGCCGACGTAGTAGATCGGATTGCCGACGCCGCTGGCCTTGCCCTTCACGAGCGCGTCGTGCTTCGCGATGCCGAGACAGAAGACGTTCACGAGCGGATTGCCGCTGTACGTCTCGTCGAACATCACCTCGCCGCCGACGGTCGGGATGCCGATGCTGTTGCCGTATCCGCCGATACCGGACACGACGCCCTGCAGGATCCGGCGGTTCTGCGACTCACTGAGCGGCCCGAAACGCAGCGCGTCGAGTAGCGCTATCGGACGCGCGCCCATCGTGAAGATGTCGCGAATGATGCCGCCCACGCCGGTCGCCGCGCCCTGGTACGGCTCGATGAACGACGGGTGGTTGTGCGATTCGATCTTGAACACCGCCGCCAGTCCGTCGCCGATGTCCACGGCGCCCGCATTCTCCCCGGGCCCCTGGACCACACGAGGCCCTTCGGTCGGCAGCGTCTTCAAATGCACGCGCGAGCTCTTGTAGCTGCAGTGCTCCGACCACATCACGGAGAACAGGCCGAGCTCGGTGAGGTTCGGCGTCCGGCCCATGAGTGACACGATGCGCTCGTACTCGTCGGCCTTGATTCCGTGCCGATCGAGGACAGCCTGGTCGATTCCGCTCATCGAGCCACCGCCTGGAGCGCGCCCGCTCGCGACATCGCGTGCACGGCCGACTCGAACATCACCAGCCCGTCCGCACTTCCGACTGACAGTTCGCACGCGCGTTCCGGGTGCGGCATGAGGCCGACCACGTTCCGGCCTTCGGAGCAGATGCCGGCGATGCCGTTGAGCGATCCGTTCGGATTCGCCTGGTCCGTCACCGCTCCCGACGGAGTGCAGTAACGGAAGAGCACGCGATGCTGTTTTTCCAACTGGTCGATCGTCTCCGGCGGCGCGAAATAGTTGCCCTCGCCATGCGCGATCGGAACCTTGAGCACCTGGCCGGGTGAACAGAGCGACGTGAACGGCGTGTCCGTGCGCTCAACGCGCACGTGCACGTGCTCGCAGTGAAACTTGAGGTCGCGATTGCGGAGCATCGCGCCCGGCAGGAGCCCGCACTCGAGAAGGATCTGAAAGCCGTTGCAGATGCCGAGCACCGGACGCCCAGCCCCGGCAAATTCCCTGACCGCTGCCATGACCGGAGAGAAGCGCGCGATTGCGCCGGTCCGAAGGTAGTCGCCGTGCGAGAAGCCTCCCGGCAGAATCACGACGTCGGCGTCGCCGAGCGACGTCTCCTTGTGCCAGACGAATCGCGCCTGCTGACCGAGGACGTGCTTCGCGGCGTGGTAGGCGTCGTGATCGCAGTTCGATCCCGGGAAGACGACAACGGCGAAGGTCATTGGGCACCGGCTTTCGTGAGCTCGACCTTGAAACTCTCGATCACGGGGTTCGCGAGGACGCGATCCGCGACTTCAGCCGCGAGCTTTTCGGCGGCCGCCTGATCCTTCACCGCGAGGTCGATCTCGAAGAACTTGCCCTGGCGGACGTCCGACACGTCGCCGTAGCCCAGCGAATGGAGGGCCTCGACGATCGTGTGGCCCTGGGGATCGAAGACGGACGGCTTCAGGGTGACGAAAACACGAGCCTTCATTTCTTTATGGGGCGGGGGGACTTCGTCCCCGCCGCACCCCCCTTACGCGCTCGCTTGCGGGGGCCCCATCGCCCCGCGCCGCTCGCGCGGCTCACTCACTTGCGTTCGTTCGCCTGCTGGCTCTCGAACACTCGGGAAAAAATCGCGTCGACGTTGCGCATCTGCGCATCGAGGCTGAAACTCTCCTCGATGACAGCCGCAGGCAGCACGCGCGTGACGTCCGCATCCGCCAGCAGCAGTCCCTTGAAATCCTTCTGCTCCGCGAACGAACGCATCGCGTTGCGCTGCACCCACTCGTAGGCCTGCTCGCGCGAAACGCCTCGCCGGGCAAGCTCGAGCAGGACGGACCCGGAGAAGACGACGCCCCGCGACCGGCCCAGATTCTCGATCATGCGATCGGCATAGACGACCATGCCGCCCACGATCTTCGTGAGCCGCCTGAGCATGTGATCGAGCGCGATGAAGCTGTCCGGCAGGATCACGCGCTCCACCGAGGAGTGCGAGATGTCCCGCTCGTGCCACAACGCGACATTCTCGAGTGCCGCCATCGCGTTCGCGCGGATCAACCGGGCCAGGCCGACGATCTGCTCGCAGCCAATCGGGTTCCGCTTGTGCGGCATCGCCGACGAGCCCTTCTGGCCCTTGCCGAACGGCTCTTCGATCTCGCCGATCTCGGTCTTCTGCAGGCCGCGGATCTCGAGCGCGAACTTCTCCGCCGATGCCGCGGTGATCGCAAGCGCGGACAGAAGCTCCGCGTGCCGATCCCGTTGAATCACCTGCGACGACACGGGCGCGGCAGCGAGTCCGAGCGTCTTGCAGACGGCCGCCTCCACGGATGGATCGAGGTGTGCGAACATGCCGACGGCGCCGGAGATCTTGCCGACGGCGACAATCTCGCGCGCGCGGCGAACCCGCTCGCGATCCCGCGCGATCTCCGCGTACCAGAGCGCCAGTTTCACGCCGAGCGTCATCGGCTCCGCATGCACGCCATGCGTGCGGCCGATCATCGGCGTGCGCCGGTGCTCCATCGCCCGTGCGCGCACGGCCTCGGCCAGCGCGTCGATGTCCCTGAGAATCAGGTCGCACGCCTCGCGCATCTGAATCGCGAGCGCCGTGTCCAGCACGTCCGACGACGTCAAGCCGAAGTGCAGCCAGCGCGCGGGCGCGCCGGCCTTCTCGGCGACGGCCGTCGTGAACGCGATCACGTCGTGTTGCGTGGTCTGCTCGATTTCCTCGATGCGGGCGATGTCGAACGCCGCCTTCGCCCTGAGCGCCTTCGCGTCGTCCTTCGGAACCACACCGGCGTCGGCCAGCGCATCCGTCGCGGCGAGCTCGACCTCGAGCCAGGTGCCGTAGCGGCGCTCCTCACTCCAGATGGCGCCCATTTCCGGACGCGTGTACCTGGGAATCATTCTCTTGCCCGGGGGCTTCGCCCCGCGGACCCCAGGCACGCTCTCTCGCGGGGACCCCAATGCCCCGCTCCGTTCGCGTGGCTCACTCGCTGACGCTCGCTCGCCTTCACACTCTCAACTCCGCAGCCAGCGGGGATTTCTCCCCGGGCCCGACGACCGTCGCGACAAGATTGCGCCCCTGCAACAAATCCACGGCCACTCTCTGCACGTCGTCCACCGTGATGCGCTCGATCGAGTTCAGCATTTCATCGAGCGTGAAATGGCGGCCGAAGGCCATGTACTGGCGCGCGAGGTGCGACATGCGACTCGACGTACTCTCGAGGTTCAGCATGAGGCTGCCCTTGAGGTGATCTTTCGCGCGACGGAGCTCGCTGTCCGGCACCGGCTCATCGCGCAGCTGCCTCAGCTCCACCATCGACAAATCGACGACTTCAGGCACGCGCTCGTTGGCACAGCCGGCGTACACCGTGAGCATTCCGGCGTCGGTGTAGGACGACAGCCCGCTGAACACGGCGTACGCAAGCCCGCGGTCCTCCCTGATGTGCTGGAACAACCGCGAACTCATCGAGCCGCCAAGAATCGTGTTCATGACGTGAAGGGCGTGACGATCGTCGTGCGCCTGATGATACGCCGCCATGCCCATGCAGACGTGGCTTTGTTCGATGTCTTTCTGGCGGTAGCCGACGCCCGACGTCAACGCCGGGGCGGCCGTCTCACCCGTCGATCGCGCGCTCGGCAATTCACCGAACTCCCGGGACACCAGGTCCTTGATCCGCGCGTGGCTCAGGTTGCCCGCTGCCGCAATCAACAGGTTCGGCGCCACGTAAGTGCGACCGAAGTAGTTGCGGAGGCCCGTCTGTTCGAACGACGACACGGTCTCGGGCGTGCCGAGGATGGGCCGGCCCAGCGGGTGCGTCGGCCAGCACTGCTGCGCGAACACCTCGTGGACGAGATCGTCAGGCGCATCCTCGACCATTTTGATTTCTTCGAGAATCACGCCTTGCTCTCGGGCGATGTCGTCGACGGCAAACAAGGGCCGCTGAATCATGTCGCCCAGGAGCTCGAGCGCCACCGGCAGATGTTCGTCGAGGACTTTGATGTAGTAGCCGGCGTATTCCTTGGCCGTAAACGCGTCGAGCTGGCCGCCGATCGAATCGATCTGCTGCGCGATGTCGCGCGCCGACCGCGTCGTGGTGCCCTTGAAGAGCATGTGCTCGATGAAGTGCGCGATGCCGCTCTCTTCTCCGGATTCGTGGCGCGATCCGCGCGCGAGCCACACCCCAACCGCCACCGACCGCACGTGCGGCATCGCCTCGGTGACCAGTCGCAGGCCCGAGGGAAGGGTTTCGGCAGTTACCACGAGAGGCTCCGCGCGGGTTCGCGTCCTGCGATTTCCGCTAAGTTATTGATTCGCTTGGACTTACGAGAGAGCTTCAAGTTCAGAATGATAGCATGACCCGAGTTCACTTTGCCAGCCGATCCTGAGCCGCAGACTGCGATGGTCGATCTCGCCGAACTCGAACGCGAAGAGATTGAAAACGCCTTCGAGGCGCTCGGTGTGCCGCGCTATCACGGCACGCAGGTCTTCCGGTGGATCTACGCGCGCGGCGTCACCGACTTCGCAAAGATGACCGACCTCAGTCAATCCCTGAGGCACACACTCGCGCAGAAGTTCACGATCGGAACGCCCGGGATCGAAGCGCGCCAGACCTCGTCTGACGGCACGACGAAGTTCCTCACGCGACTGAAAGACGGGCGTGAAATCGAGTCCGTGTACATCCCCGATACGCCCGCGCAGACGTTTTGTATCTCCACGCAGGTGGGCTGCGCGATGAACTGCGCGTTCTGCCTGACCGGAAAGATGGGGCTCGTTCGCAATCTGTCGGCCGGCGAGATCGCCGCGCAGGTCCGGCTCCTGGCTCAAGGAACCGAACTCGCCGGGCGCGCGTTCAACATCGTGCTGATGGGCATGGGCGAACCGCTGCACAACTACGACGCGACGATGAAGGCCCTGAGAATCCTCGCGGACAAGTCAGGGATCGCGCTTCCACCGAAACGGGTGACGCTGTCGACCGTCGGCGTGCTCCCTGGCCTGGAAAAACTGGCGCAGGAGCCGCTGATGCCGAACCTTGCGGTGTCCCTGCACGCCACGACGACCGAACAGCGGGACCGGCTGGTGCCCGTCAACCGCAAGTACACGCTCGAGGATCTGATTGATGCGTGCAAGCGCTTCCCGCTCGCGAAGCGGCGCCGCATCACGTTCGAGTACGTTCTGCTGGCGGGCGAGAACGACACGCCCGAGGATGCTAGACGGCTCGTACGGCTGCTTGCCGCAATCAAAGCGAAGGTGAATCTGCTGCCGCTCAACGAGGCGCCCGGCATTCCCTTCCAGCGGCCGTCCGACGCGCGTGTCAATGCCTTCGCCAAGATCCTCGCCGACAGCGACGTCGTCGTGTCCGTGCGCAAGAGCCGCGGCCGGGACATCAGGGCCGCTTGCGGACAGCTAATTGTGGAAGGACAGCACGCGTCGCGAGGACAGTTGCTGGCGAGGCAAATCCACGCGTCAGACGCACACTGCGATTAGATCGAGGCGGCCGTGTTGCTGACTATACGCTGGCTTCCCAGCCGCTCGTTGATTGCAGCGGCCTGTTAGGTGCCGGCTTGTGTCTTGCCAATCAACCGAAGCTGCTCCGTCTTCAGCTCTACATAGGCACGGGTCGCATATGTTTGGAGATCCTCGGGATAGTCGATCAAGGAAAACTGATCAGAGAAGTCGCCGTCCTGCCATTTCCTTACGACCGCCTTGTACGCCGCCACGTGACCAATGAACTGAAGAATGCACTGCGGCAGCTCCCGCTCCCGAAGGAGGTGCGCGTTCTCGAGCATGATTCGTTCGCACCAGAGATTCATGGGCATGAAGACATGTGCTACCCACACCCGCCACTCGGCGAGTTCCGCCTCGGCTAGTGGCGAATCCAGATCCGGATCGTGGCGCCTGCCGAGCCTTGCTACGAGTGCGTCGTAGGCCGTCTTTCCGACCATTACCGCCACGTAGAGTGGTCCGTAGAATGATGTTAGTTGCTTATTGACGAACGCCAGCCGTTCTCGGCGGCGCTCGACAACCAGGTTGTTTACATACGTCGCCAAGTACCCGCCCAAGCCCAGCGCAATACTGATGGCGACTGCAGTGTTCACGGGCTTCTCCTTCGCGCGCCTAATGCGCCGGCAAACCTGCTAAGCCTGCGGCCCCGACCGTTTTCGCTGATGGTTTCGAAGACCATTCCTCTGTGGCCTCTACGTGTCTTGGCGATCTCTCTGTGCGTTTGAGGCGATCAGTTCTTGGGGGCAGCCAGCTTCGCCGCAGCCGCTTCTACCTTCTCCGCCAGCTTCTTCTTGTAATCCACGAGCTTCGCAGCAAGTGAAGGCTGACCGAGCGCGATCATCTGGGCGGCGAGGACGCCGGCGTTTGTCGCGCCGGGTTTTCCGATGGCGACAGTCGCCACGGGCACGCCTGGCGGCATCTGAACAGTCGACAGCAGCGCGTCCATGCCCTTCAGCGCCGATGAGTCGATGGGCACTCCGATGACTGGCATCGTCGTGTGCGCGGCGACGACGCCCGCCAGATGCGCGGCGGCGCCGGCGCCGACGATGAACACCTTCACGCCACGGCCGGGCGCCTCATCGATCAGGCGCATCACGCGCGCAGGAGAGCGGTGCGCGGAAGCCACTGTCATTTCCCAGGTCAGTCCAAACTCGGTCAACGCCGAACCCGCCGCGGACATGATCTCCGCATCCGAGTCGGAACCCATGAGAATGAGCACATCGATCGCGTTTGCCATTACGTCCTCGTGAGCGCCTTGCGCCCGATGTCCTTTCTGAATTGCATGCCCTCGAACTGAATCTTCTCGACGCCGCGGTACGCGGTTGCCATCGCATCTTCGTAGGAGGCGCCCCGGCCCACCACCGTCAGCACGCGGCCGCCCGCCGTTACGATGCGTCCATCGACCGTCTTCGTCCCAGCGTGAAAGACCGTGACGCCATCCACCGCCGCAGCGGCATCCACTCCCTGTATTGCTCGGCCGTTCTCGGTCCGCGCCGGATAACCGGCCGACGCGATCACGACACCGACGCTCTTCTCGTCGCGCATGCGGACAACGGAGTCCGTCAGTGACCCACGCGCGGCTGCCAGGAACAGCTCGGACAGCGATCCATCGATGAGCGGCAGCACCGCCTGAGCCTCGGGATCGCCGAACCTCACGTTGAACTCGATCACTCGCGGTCCGTCGGCCGTCAGCATCAGGCTCACATAGAGGAAACCGATGTACGGTTCGCCGATCGTCTGATGTCCCTCAATCACGGGCTGCACGATGCTGCGGCGCACGTCCCGCTCGAGATCGGCGGTCACGAGCGGACTCGGCGCGAACGCGCCCATCCCTCCCGTGTTCGGCCCCTCATCGTCATCCCGGATTCGCTTGTGGTCCTGCGCGCTGCCCATGTAGACGGCGCGGGCTCCGTCGAGCAGGTAGAACATCGAGACTTCAGGCCCGGTCAGGCATCGCTCGATCACCACGCGAGCGCCGGCGCTTCCGAATGCCTTGTCAACAATCGCCGTGCGAACCGCTGCCTCGGCCTCTTCGCGAGTCAGGGCGACCGTCACACCCTTCCCCGCCGCCAGGCCGTCCGCCTTTACGACGACGGGAAAGCCGAATCGAGGTCCGGCGACGGCTTCGAGCGCTGCCCGGGCATCCGTGCACACAACAAAGTCGGCGGTGGGGATGGAGTACCGCTGCATGAAGGCCTTGGCGTGACCTTTCGAGCATTCGAGCGCCGCGCCTTTGGCACCGGGTCCGACGATGGGCAGTCCCCGCGACCTGAATCTGCCGGCGAGGCCCGATTCGAGGGGGGCCTCCGGACCAACTACTGTCAGATCCACCCTTTCCCGCTGGGCAAGCGCCAGGACCTCGTCAGGAGACCCCAGGTTCACGGGCAAATTGCGCCCGACTGGGGCTGTTCCGGGGTTGCCGGGGGCGATCAGGACCTCCGGCTGGCCGGGATCCAGGCTCAGCCGCCAGGCCAGCGCGTGTTCGCGGCCGCCCGAGCCCAGAACGAGTAGTTTCACGCACAAGATTGTTTCACGTGTCGATGGGGTCAGACCCCTGCACTTCGGGGTCTGACCCCATTCGACACGTGTTAAGGTACGTTGTTCGCCGCCGTCCGAAAAGGCGGCCAGGCGAGTAAATCCCGCGGGAAGGGGGTGTCGAGTTTGGCGGAAGTGAAGATCCAGGAAGGCGAGTCCATCGAAAGTGCCCTCCGGCGTTTCAAGCGCAAGGTGCAGCAGGAGGACATCATCAAGGACATCAAGAAGCACTCCTTCTACCTGAAACCCGGCGATAAACGCCGCGCCAAGCAGGCCCTGGCCCGCAAGCGCTCTCGCAAGAAGCAGCGCAGGGACGTGGAATAAGAACGAGAACACGGAGGGGACGGAGGATACGGAGCGGAGGCGACGGACTTACGCGGAGGCCTTCACCGATCCCCGTCCTCACCTGTAGACTAGGGCGCACATTTTTTGAACAGTTCCGGCCGTCTAAGACGGCCCTGACAGGAGCCGGGCATGCAGATCGAGGAACGAGTCGTCAACAACGTGACGATTCTCGACCTGAAGGGCAAGATCACACTGGGCGAGGGCGACGAAGCGCTCAAGGACAAGATCAACTCGCTGATTCAGCAGGACCGCAAGAAGATTCTGCTGAACCTCGCTGAAGTGCCGTACATCGACAGCGCGGGCCTTGGCGAAATCGTCCGCACCTATACGACCGTGAGCCGGCAGGGCGGCCAGCTCAAGCTGGTGTACCTGACGAAGCGCATCACGGATCTGCTGTCCATCACCAAGCTCCTCACGGTCTTCGAGACGTTCGAGAACGAGCCCGACGCCCTGAAGAGCTACTCGTAAGAGGCCAACCGCCGGGACGCGCTCGTCCCGGCTTTGACACTTACTGGTGACCTCCACCAGCCCGGTCCCGTCAGCTCAGGCCGGCACAGTCACGGCACGCGGGTCCCTGGCGTCGCATCTGGTCAAAGCGATGCGGCCACGCCAGTGGACCAAGAATCTCTTCGTCTTCGCGGGCCTGATATTCGGCGACAAGCTGACGGATCCGCGCTCGGGCGCTATCGCGCTCGCGGCCTTCGGCGTGTTCTGCCTGCTCTCGAGCACGGTCTACCTGATTAACGACATCCGCGATCGAGAGGCCGACCAGCTGCACCCGGTGAAATCGAGACGCCCGATCGCTTCGGGCGCGCTGCCCGTCGGCATCGCGACCGTTGCGGCGGTCGCAATCGGCGCGGCCGCGCTGGGCGGCGCGTTCTTCATCGGCCGCGCATTCTTCGGGATTTCGGCGCTCTACCTGGCCCTGCTCGGCGCTTACTCGTTCTCGCTCAAGCACGTCGTGATCCTCGACGTGCTCACGCTCGCGAGCGGCTTCGTGCTGCGCGCTGCCGGCGGAGCCCTGGCGGTCCATGTAGCGTTCAGCCACTGGCTGCTTCTGTTGATGATGCTGGGTGCGTTGTTCCTGGCGTTGAGCAAGCGGCGGGCCGAGCTCGTTTCGCTGGCCGACGACGCCGGCACGCACCGGCCGAGCCTGGCCGAATACAGCCCGTATCTGCTCGACCAGATGATCAGCGTCGTCACGGCCTCGACGCTGCTGGCCTACGCGTTCTACACGATCAACGAGGAAACGCGGGCGAAATTCGGCACCGACCTGCTGCTGTACACAGTGCCGTTTCCCCTCTACGGGATATTCCGATACCTTTATTTAGTCCACCGGAAGGACGGCGGCGGCAACCCGTCGGATACCCTCTGGGAAGACCGCCCGACACTCGTGTGCGTGGCTCTGTGGGGGGCGACCGTTATCGCCATCCTTTACGGACCCTGGCGCTAGAAACCAGAGATGCCTGTGCAACCTCGATCCAAAGTCGCGATCCTGCGCACTCAGCCTGCGACCGTACTTGCGGATTACCACGAGCTGATGAACCTGGCGGGTTACCAGGACGTGGTGGCGAAGGACGCCGACACGGCGCTCAAGGTCAATATCTCGTGGCACTTCTTCTACCCGGGGAGCTCGACGACCCCCTGGCAGCTCGAGGGCGTGATCCGCGGCATGAAGCAGGACGGCTACTCGCCGGACCTCATTCACGCCTGCCACAACCGGACGGTCGTCATCGACGCGCACTTCGGCGAGAAGGAAAACAAGCAGATCAACGTCGTCGAGGCGCACGGCCTGCGCAACATCCATCTGTACGAGGGCGACGAGCCCTGGATCAACATCAAGGATGCGGTCGGCGACCTCACCAAGAAGTTTCTCTGTCTGAACGAGGTCTACCCCGACGGGTTCATGATTCCCCGCCGGTTCATCGGCGAGAACATCATTCACCTGCCGACCGTGAAGACGCACATCTTCACGACGACGACCGGCGCGATGAAGAATGCGTTCGGCGGGCTCCTCAACGAGCGCCGGCACTGGACCCACCCGGTCATCCACGAGACGCTCGTCGATCTCCTGATGATCCAGAAGAAGATTCACCGCGGCGTGTTCGCGGTGATGGACGGCACCTTTGCCGGCGACGGCCCCGGGCCGCGCTGCATGGTGCCGTACGTGAAGAACGTGATACTGGCGAGCGCCGACCAGGTCGCAATCGACGCGGTTGCGGCGAAGCTGATGGGCATGGATCCCATGTCGATCAAGTTCATCCGCACGGCGCACGAACTCGGGCTCGGTTGCGGCGATCCGCGCGACATCGAGATCGTCGGCGACGTCGAAGCCGGACGCCAGAACTGGCACTTCGTCGGCCCGTTCAAGAAGATGACGTTCGCGTCACGGATGCAGCACCAGATCTACTGGGGACCACTGAAGAAACCGATCGAGTGGTCGCTCAAGACGGTGCTTGCGCCGTGGTCGTACATCGCCAGCGTCGTGTACCACGACAGCTTCTGGTACCCGGTGCTCGCGAAGACGAAGATGCACGACGTGCTCCAGAGCGCCTGGGGCCGGCTGTTCCGGCACTGGGAAAACGTGAAGACGGATGGCAAGGGCTATCCGGTCATTCCCGAAGAGGGCGCGGAAATCAAACGAACAGGCCTGCGCGCGCTGTGGCGCTCGCTCGGCATTCTGGCGATGTGCGTCAAGGAAGCGCCGGAGTTCGCGAGCAAGCGCAGGCACAAGACGGGAACGACTTAACAAGAGCGCGCCCAAGGGGCGCGCCCGCCGGAGCGGCGCGGGGCGATGGGGCCCCGCAAGCGACGGCGCAAGGGGTCTGGGGACGAAGTCCCCAGAGTAAAAAATGGACCTCAATGTCCGGTCTGACTCGGTGAACGTCGAGCAGATCATGAAACAGATTCGGACGCGCATCAGGGAAAAGCGCGGCTCCGACTACACGCAGGCAGAGCTGCAGCAGCTCGCGAGCGCGAAGCTCGAACAGTTCGCGGATCCAAGCGGGCTCAGACACGACCTGCTGGAGCAGTTCCGCAAGCGCGGCGACGAGCCGTCCACGTATCACCGGCACCGCGGCCTGCGGCGCGTGCTGCTGATGATCGCGCACCCGATTCTGAAGCGCGTTCAGAAGCAGGTGATGTCGGACCTGAACCTGTACTTCGAAATCATCCACAACCTCGTCGTCGAAGTGACGCGGCTGGGGATCGAGGTCCAGAATCTGAAGATGCGCGTGGAGTCGCTGTCGAGCCGCGTGGACTTCGACGAGCGGCGCGCGAAATCGCTCGAAGGCGTCGTACAGTACAGGCCGAGGCCGGTGCCCGCGCCACCACCGCCGCCTTCGTCCAGTCCCTCACCGAGTTACGCCGCTCCGCAGGCCAGCTCTCAGAACGCTCAGCCACAGCCGTCCGCCCAGCCGTCCGCCCAGCCGTCCGGCCAGCCGGCGGGCGGCGGTCCAGGACCCAACCACGGACAGCCCGGTCCGCGTCCTGACGGCGCACGCCGCCGCCGGCGCCGGCGCCGGCGGCGTCCGGGATCGACGCTCGCCGAGAGCCCGAATTCAGGTTCGCCGGGTGCTCCAGGTTCCACCGGTGCTTCAGGGCCGGCGAATGGCGCGGGCGCGGCTCAGGATTCCGGACCGGACGACGGCCCCGACGATTTCGAGGGGCCTGACGACGGCGGCGACGGAGAAAACGGAGCCCCGGGTCAGTGAAACTCGCGGTTGTTGTTCAGCGCTACGGCGCGGACATCAGCGGCGGCGCCGAACTCCACGCGCGGTACATCGCAGAACGGCTCGCGAAGCACGCCGACGTCGAAGTCCTGACGACGCGAGCGACCGACTACATCACGTGGAAGAACGAGCTCCCCGCAGGGGAGGAGCGCGTCAACGGGGTCCTCGTACGACGCTTCCCCGTCTCCCGTTCCCGAAACAAGATCGACTTCGGACACCGGTCGCGCTGGGTGTTCGAACATCAGCACTCGATCGCGGAAGAACTGCGGTGGATGAACAGTCAGGGCCCGACGAGCCCGGCGCTCATCCGCCATATCCGGCGCGTGCAGGCGGATTTCGACTTCTTCCTATTCTTCAGCTTCCGGTACTACCACGCGTACCACGGCCCGCGTGCCGTGCCCGACAAGGCGATCCTCGTGCCGACCGCCGAACGCGACGCCGTACTGGGCCTCGGCATCTTCAGCCCGGTGTTCCGTGGCGTCCGCGCCATCATGTACAACTCGCACGAAGAGCGCGGCCTGATCGATTCCATCAGCAAGCGGCGCGGACCGGGCGTGGTCGTCGGTGTTGGATCGAACGTGCCAGACAGGCCGCAGCCGGGACGCTTCAAGAAGAAGTACAACGTGCACCGGCCATTCGCGATTTACGTCGGCCGCATCGACGTAAACAAGGGCTGCGGGGAGATGTTCGACTTCTTCCAGCAGTACGCCGCCAGGACGCCGCGCGGCATGGACCTGATTCTCATCGGGTCCAAACACCTCGAGGTTCCCGCTGCTCCGCGCATCAAGCACCTCGGCTTCGTGCCGGAGGAAGACAAGTTCGACGCCATCGCTGCGGCCGATCTCCTCATCATGCCGTCACCGTACGAGAGCCTCTCCATGGTGACGCTCGAAGCGTGGGCAATGGGACGGCCGGTGCTGGCCAACGCCAAGTGCGACGTGCTGAAGGGCCAGTGCCTGCGCAGCAACGCGGGCCTCTTCTACGAGAACGTCGATGAATTCTGCGAGGGGCTCTTCACGCTCGAATCGACCGGTCCGGCCGGCCTGGTGCTCGGCCGCCACGGGCGGGAGTACTTCCGCCGCAACTACGCGTGGCCGGTCATCGAGCGCAAGTACCTCGACGTCTTCGATCGATTGAAGCGCGACCCGGCGGCACCTGGGATGGATCCGCTGCCCGGCTGGCTCGCGCGCCGGCGCCGTTCGCAGCCGCCGGCCAACGACGTGCTCGCACGGACGCCCGGGTCGTTCTCATGAAACCGGGCGTCCATCAGGTCCTCGCGTCGCTCGGCTACGGCGACGCCATCGGCAACGAGGTCCTCGGCATCCAGCGCGCGCTAGCCGCCGCCGGCTACGCGTCCGACATCATCGTCGAATCGTCGGACCCGCGGCTTCAGCACCTCACGGTGGACTATCGCGACGCGGCCGGCGATCTTGGCGAAGACGATCTGCTGATCCACCACTTCTCGATCGGTTCGCGGGCATCGCGAACCGCCTTCGCGCTGCCCTGCCGGATGATGCTCGTGTACCACAACATCACGCCGCCGGAGTATTTCCTCGGCGTTCATCCATGGCTGGCGCGGCAGTGTTTTCACGGGGGCAGAGAGCTGCTGGCGTACAGGAATCGCGTCGAGATTGCGGCGGGGGCGTCGCCGTTCAACAAACGCGAGCTCGACGCGCTCGGCTTTCCCGTCACCGCCGTGCTTCCGGTCGTTCCCGACTTTTCGCATCTCGCCGGCGCGCCGGACGGCCGCGTCTACGACGCCTATGACGACGAGCGGGCAAATGTGCTGTTCGTGGGCCGGCTGATTCCGAACAAACGGCCCGATCAGATCATCCGTGCATTTCACGCGTACCAGCGCCTTTTCAACCCCGACGCAAGACTGATCCTCGCGGGGTCGTACGCGCAGTTTGAGGGCTACCTCGCCCAGTTGCACGCGCTCATCGCGGCTCTGGGCGTGCGCGACGTTCACATCCTGGGGCAAGTCACGAACGAGGAGCTGACCGCGCTCTACGACGTGGCGGACCTGTTCCTGTGCGCGAGCGAGCACGAGGGCTTCTGTGTGCCGCTGGTCGAGGCGTTCTACAAGCGCGTTCCCGTCCTCGCCTATGCGTCCACGGCGGTGCCCGAGACGATGGATGGCGGCGGTCTGCTGTTCGAAACGCGCGATCCGATGGACATCGCATCGCTGATGGAGGCCGTCATCAGCGACGAGATCCTGGAGTCGCGGGTGCTCGCGGCGCAGGATGCGGCGCTCGATCGAATGCGCTCACGGGATTTCTCGGCGACCCTCCTCGATCTCGTCCGGCGGTCGCTCGCGAATCCGCGCCGGGGAACGGCATCGGTTGCCGCGGACTTCTGGGCTCAATACAAGCTCGCGGAAGAGCTGGACGCGATTCGCGACAGCCGTCCGTCCGCGTTTCATGCGTTGCCGGCCGAACAGCGCCGCGTCGCCGACGTGGGGTCCCGCGCATGATCGTCAATCAGTGGGTGCCGTCGGCGCACTACGGCGACGCCATCGGCGATCACATCCGCGCGACCAGGGACGTCCTGCGCGGCTGGGGACATCAATCCGACGTCTTTGCCGCCGAGATTGACGACGAGCTGGAGGACGAAATCCGGCCGTGGACGGATCGGGATGCGGGCGCGGGCGACGTCACGCTGCTGCACTTCGCGGGCGCATCGCCAATGACATCCGCGTTCCCGCGCGTGCGGGGCCGGCGCGTGCTCGTGTACCACAACATCACGCCCGCACGGTTCTTCGCCGACTACGAGCCCGGTCTCGCCCGCGGCTGTGCCGAGGGACGGAAGGAGTTAGCGACACTCTCTGGCTCCGTCGACCTGGCGATCGGTGACTCGGAGTTCAACCGCCGCGAGCTCGAGTCCGTCGGGTTCCGATCGACGGCGGTCGTCCCGATCCTCGTCAATACGGACCGTCTGCTGACAGCGCCGCGCCTGCCCGCGCTCGAGTCGCAGCTCCAGGACGGCCTCACCAACATCCTCTTCGTCGGGCGTATCGCGCCGAACAAGAAGATCGAGGATCACATCCGTCTTGCCGAGCACTACAAGCGCTACGTCGATGCGTACTACCGCTTCATCTTCGTGGGCCGGCAGGACGCGTCGCCGCGCTACTACACGGCGATCCGGGCACTCGTTGCAGAGTACCGCATGCTGCCCGAGCGATTCCTGTTCCCCGGCCAGGTGTCGGAGGCCGAGCTGGCCGCCTACTATCGCAACGCGCACGCCTACGTCTCGCTGAGCGAGCACGAGGGCTTCTGCGTGCCGCTCGTCGAAGCCATGACGATGGACGTGCCCGTGCTCGCGTACGACGCGGGCGCCGTGGGCGAGACGATGGGCGGCGCGGGCATCACGTTCTCACCGAAGGATCTCGAACAGG
Organism: Vicinamibacterales bacterium; assembly: GCA_035606665.1. GTDB lineage: Bacteria > Acidobacteriota > Vicinamibacteria > Vicinamibacterales > SCN-69-37 > DASUGC01. Next base: position 16,052 of record DATNEY010000062.1, read on the forward strand.
CGGCCGAATGGCTCGGCGCGCTGATTTACGACCATCCCCTGCGGGAATCCGTGGTCGCCGGACAACGGCGGCGGGTCCCCGCGTTCGAACGAACCGCCGTCGAGCCCCGGCTCCGGCATATGCTGGAGACCGTTACACAGTGAGAATCGCCTTTATCGTTCAACGTTACGGCGCGGAAATTCTCGGGGGATCCGAGTACTCCTGCCGCCTCATCGCCGAGCGCCTGGCCCAACGTCACCAGGTGGACGTGGTCACGACCTGCGCGCGCGACTACCTGACCTGGGCCAACGAATACCCGGAGGGGCCCGATCGACTGCGAGGCGTCACGGTGCGTCGATTCGCGGTGTCGAAGACCCGCGACCTCACGACGTTCAACCGCCTGTCCGATCGGATCTTTCACGAATCGCATTCGGCGCAGGACGAGCTCGAGTGGCTGAAGCAGCAGGGACCGTGGTCGCCGGGCCTCATCGACTATCTCGAGCGGCATCACCAGCACTACGACGTGCTCGTGTTCTTCACCTACCTCTACGCGCCGACCGTCATCGGCATCAAGATCGCGCCGGCGAAGTCGATCCTCGTGCCGACGGCTCACGACGAACACGCGATCCGCCTCGAGATGTATCGCGACGTGTTCTCGTCCGCGGCCGGCATCGTCTGGAACACCGACGCCGAACGGCGGTTCGTGCAGTCGCGATTCCGCCTCCGCGCGCTTGCCGAGGATGTCATCGGATGCGGTGTCGATCTGCCGGAAGGCGATGCGATCGGCGAGCCGGTCGAGCCGCCCGAGGATACGGGCACCGGCCGCGAGCCGCTGCCGCCGCACATCGAAGGCCCGGCCAACGCCTTTCGCCGCCGTCACCGGATGCACGATCCATTCTTGCTGTACGGCGGGCGCATCGATCCGGGCAAGGGCTGCGAGGAGCTGCTCGAGTACTTCCAGACCTACGTCAAAGAAGGTGGCACGGCGAACCTCATGCTCATGGGCACCAAGCTCATGCCGCTGCCCGAGGATCCGCACGTCCGTTTCGCCGGCGTGCTGCCCGACGCCGAGCGGTTCCATGCGCTCGAAGCGGCCACGGTCGTCGTCGTGCCGTCGCCGCACGAGAGCCTGTCGCTGCTGGCGCTCGAAGCGATGGCCGTCGGCACGCCGGTGCTCGTGAACGCGCGCTCCGAGGTGCTCGTCGAGCACTGCCAAAAGAGCAACGCGGGCCTGTACTACGCGGATCGCTGGGAGTTCACCGAAGCCGTGAGATTGCTGATGAAGGATGCGTCGCTGCGCGCGGCGATGGGCCGGAACGGCAAGATCTACGTCGCGCAGAACTACCGCTGGAGCACCGTGCTCCGCAAGTATGAGCGTATCTTCTCGGCTCTCGCGGATGCCACCCACGGCGCCGGCGATCGTGACCGTCCGCGCGATCCACCGCGCCCCCCGGACCGTGGCCGGCCGCAAGGTGACGGCAACCGCGATCGCGACCGAAACCGCGAGCGGGATCGATTCCGAGGCCGCGGTCAGGGCCGGGGCGACCAGCGGAACCGAGGAAGACGCTAGACCTCGTCCCTGACGCCGTCGCCGTTGCTGGCGTCGTTGTCGTCGTTGGCGTCGCTGGCGTCATTGCCCGCGCCTTTCCTGCGCTTCGGCCTGATGTCGTAGCGTTTCATCATCTCGTTCAGCGTCGTCGCCTTGATGTGCAGGAGCTCGGCGGCCTTCTTCTGGACGCCGCCGGCCGCCTCGAGCGCGGCTTCGATGTACCGGCGCTCGTGGCCGATGATGACTTCGCGGAAGTGGATGCCCTGCGCGGGGATCACGACGTCGGGAGCCGCGTCCACCGGATTGGCGCTGACATGGTCCGGAATGAGATCGGGACCGATTTCCCGATCAGGACAGAGGACGACGGCGCGTTCAATCACGTTCTCCAGCTCACGCACGTTGCCGGGCCAGTCGTACGCCATCAGCCGGTCCATCGCCGCGGGAGTGAGAATCAGCGGCCCGCGATGGCTTTCCTCGGTGTACTTCTCTAGAAAGTGCTGCACGAGCAGCGGAATGTCGTCCTTGCGGTCGCGCAACGGCGGCAGCTCGATCGTGATGACGTTGAGGCGGTAGTAGAGATCCTCGCGGAAGCGCCCCTGCCCCACCATCTCCTTCAAGCTGACGTTCGTCGCCGCGAGGATGCGCACGTCGACCTTGATGGTGTCGATGCCACCGAGGCGCATGAATTCGCGCTCCTGGATGACGCGCAGCAGCTTCGCCTGCGTGTCGATCGGGATGTTGCCGATTTCGTCGAAGAAGATGGTCCCCTTGTCCGCGAGCTCGAACAGGCCCTTTTTCGGATAGACCGCGCCTGTGAACGCGCCCTTCACGTGGCCGAAGAGATTTGACTCGAGCAAGTCGGGCGGCAGATTGCCGGAATTGACGGTAATAAAGGCCTTATCGGATCGCGCCGACCGGCGGTGAAACGCGCGGGCGACGAGCTCCTTGCCCGTGCCGCTCTCACCCTGGATCAATGCCGTCGCACGGCTGGGCGCCGCGCGGGCGATCAGATCGAACAGCGCCGTCATGCCCGGGCCGCCGCCGATGAGCTCATCGAACCGGTGCTTGCCCGAACGCAGCCGGTCCCGGAGCTCGCGGTTCTCGAGCACGAGCCGGCGCCGCTCGATCGCGTTCCGCAGCGCCAGCAGCACCTCGTCGTGCTTGAAGGGCTTCGTGAAGTAGTTGAACGCGCCCTGCTTGGTCGCGGCGACTGCGTTCTCGATCGTCCCGTACGCCGTAATCATGATCACCGGCAGCTCGTCGTCGAGCCGGTGAATATCCTCGAGCACTTCTATGCCATTGCGATCCGGGAGCATCAGGTCCAGGAGGACGGCATCCACCTGCTTCGCGCCGAGCGCGTCGAGACCCGCCTGCGCCGTCTCGGCCGTGGTGACCCTGTACCCTTCGGCGGCGAGCAGCGCTTCCAGGGCTTCCCTGATGATTTCCTCGTCGTCGATGACGAGGATCGAAGCATTCGTCTGTGTCATTTTGATATCGTCGGGGTCCCCTACACCCCGACTAGCTCCCTCGTTCCGCTCTCGCGTTGCCGTTCGCGCCACTCGGTCGCGATTGACTCGCCTCTTCGGACGCGACTTCAGGCGGCGCGTCGTGGCACAACGGAAGTACGAGGCGGAACCTCGTGCCCTGTCCGTAATCGCTTTCGCACGAGAGTGTTCCGCCGTGCTCCTGCACGATGCCGTACGTCACGGACAGGCCCAGGCCCGTACCCCGGCCCTCGGCCTTCGTCGTAAAGAACGGGTCGTAGATCCTCGCGAGATGTTCGGGCGGAATGCCGACGCCGGTGTCCGCAACCTCGACGATCACTTCCTCGCCGCGGACGCGGCTGACCACCGTGAGCCATCCGCCTTTCTGCATCGCGTCGCGCGCGTTGAGGAACAGGTTCAGGAACACCTGCTGGAGCTTGTACTCCATGCCCCTCACAACCACCGGGGTGTCCGAAAGTTCGCGGCGCACCTGGACACGGCTGGCCCGGAGCTGGTGCTCGAGCAGCGAGAGCACGTCGCCGATGATGACGTTCACGTCCACCGCCCCGGCCTCGCCGCTCGACGGCCGCGCCAGATTGAGCAGGTTGTTGACGATCTTCGCGGCGCGGAACGTCTGCCGCTCGATCTTCTCCAGCAGCTCGCGCCTCGGATCCCCGTCGTCCGATCGCTCGAGCAGGAGCTGCGTGAAACTCGAGATGCCGGTCAGCGGCGTATTCACCTCGTGCGCCACGCCCGCAGCGAGGAGGCCTATCGCCGCCATCTTTTCCGACAAGCGGAGCTGCTCTTCGAGGCTTGCACGATCTGTGACGTCGGCAATTACCAGAATCCAGCCGACCTCGCTTCGATCCGCCTGACGAAGCGGTGCCATGGCGAGGTTCACGAGCAGCTCGCGTTGGTCGCCACCAGCCGGCGCCCTTCGACTGTCGCTCATGGCGCCCTGAGCCTCGCCGAAGGGCGCCAACTGCACGCGAAACAGCGTCGTGCCCTGCGGGAAATCGCGCCGGGTGGCCGCGAGCGTATCGAAAAACGATCGATGGAAGAGATCCGAGATCGGCCGGCCGAAAGCGCCCGCGCGATCGACACCGAAGAGCGACTCCGCGCGGCGATTCCACAGTCGCACCCGATCCTCCGGATCGAGGACGACGAGCGCGTCGGACAGTGATTCGACGACGTTGGACGTGAACTGGCGGACGAGCTCGATCTCGTTCGCCTTGTCCTGCAACTGGCTGTAGAGCCGGGCGTTCTCGATCGCAGTCGCGGCCTGCCCGGCCACGGCCGCGAGCAGGCTCATGTCCTCGCTGCTGAGCGGCTCACCGTGGGCCCGGCGCCCGACCGCGATGAGCGCGATCGTCAAATCGTTCGAGACACAGGGGACGAAGCTCGAGAAGCCCGCCTCGCGCCACGCGACGCCGTCGCTGCCGAGCCTGCGGGCTGACGCGCCATCCTCAATCGTGACGATCTGGCCGTCCATCAACCGGGCGGATAGCGCGGATCCTGGCTCGATGGCTTCAACGCCGGATGGCAGGCCGGTCACAATCCGTACGGCAAACCGGCCGGCCTCGCGCCGTTGATCGGGCAGCAGCAACGCGATTCGATCGACGCCCAGGGTCTCCGCTATGCGATCGACCAGCCGCTGGCCGAGCCGAATCACGTCGAGGTCGCTGTTGAGATCGCGCGTGAAGCTAAGGAGCGCCCGGCGATAGTCGTAACGATCGCGGTAGTACAGGCGATCGAGCCCCGTCTGGATCGACTTCCACAACCAGGGCGCGACCACCGCCACCACCAGAGTCGCGAAGAGGGCCCAGAAGCTGCGGTTGCCGACGCCGGGCAGCAGGTTGACCAGCGAGAGCGTGCCTACATAGATGCCCGCCAGCAGCAGGCCGACGGCCAGGACGGCGAACGTCTTCTTGATGATGACTTCGATGTCCATCAGGCGGTAGCGGACGATCGCCGAGGCAAACGCGAGCGGGATGCAGCCGAGCAGGACAGCCGTGAATTCCGCGTAACGGAGCACGTGGCCGAAGAGGAACGGAATCAGATACAGGGACACGAACGGCAGCGCGCCGAGCGCGGATCCCCACACGATCCACCGCAACTGGCGACGCGCGGTCACGGACCGCAGTCGCGTCAGCGCACGCACCATCACGCCGAGGCCGCCAAGGAGGCACGCCCCGAGGTACACGAGCGACCACGTCTCGAACCGCTCCAGCCAGACGGACACGGACCCGACGTGGACCGTACCCGCCATGACGGCCGCGCGCGCCAGGCCGATCCCAAACGCCGGCACATAGAGCAGCGGCAGGACGATGCGGCCCACCGGCGTCTTGACCCACGGGTCGTGGCGCTCCGGGAACTCGAACGCGAAGTGCAGGAACATCGGCGGCAACGCCAGCCGCGCCACCATGTCCGCCCACTCGAAGAAGTAGTCGAGCCGGTCGTACCAGCCGCTCGGGGTGAACGACAGCACGCCGAAGAACGACACGGTCAGCCAGAAGAAATGGAGCGTCGCCGGATCGTTGGGCCGGCGCAAGCGCACCGACGCACCCACCGCGATGGCGAGGATACCGACCAGCGCGATGGAAAAGTACAGGCCAGCCCGCGGCAGCGGCATCGGCTGAAGCCGCACTTCCAGCGGCACGTCCGAAGACGCGCGATGTACGACGTAGCGCAGCACGCGGCCGTCCTCGGCCTCATGCATGAGCGCCTGCACGTCGGTGACCGCGGTGATCTCTTTGTCGTCGATGGTGAGGAGGACATCGCCCGGCGCCAGTCTCGCGCGGTGGCCGGCACTCTGCGGAGCAACCACGCCCGCGACGACGTTGGCGCCCTCCTGCGCCCACAGCACGCCGTCCTCGGGCTCGCCCTTCCAGGCCTTGACCAGGGCCATGTTCACCACGGCCAGGCACACGAGCGTCGACGCCACCGCCACGGGCAGCGCGACACGCAACAGGGGCCTCAGCCGGGAGAGCGGGGACATTCGTTGCTAAAGACTAGCAGGACGGCACGGGTACGACAGGTACGACAGGTACGTCAGGTACGTCGGGTACGTCAGGTACGAGGAACGAACTTACGCGCGTCCACTTCACTAAGAAAACCATTGGCAGGCGTCAGCATGTTCCTCGTACCCGACGTACCCGACGTACCCGTCGTACGGCTCAGAATCTCACCTGTATCCCCCCCATGAATCTGAGCGGCGGCGACACGGTGAGCAGCTCGTCGTAGGACGAGGCGCCGGCGGTGGGATCGCGGAAGAGATTGCGCACTGAGAAGAACAGCTCGAGGCGGCCGTCGGCGTTCGGGCGGGCGTGCAGCGCCTGATGGAACTGCACGTCGAAGCGGCTGCCGGGGCCGCCGGCATCACCGCCCGCGCGCGCAAATCCGGTGTTCGCGCGGTACCACACGGTGACGCGGGTCCGGGCGTCGTTCAGGCTCGCCTCGACGGTCGCGGTGAAATCGTCGAGCCATTCGTCGCGATCGCGGACGGCCGACGGCGCGAAACGGCGCAGCCCGCGCGTACGGTGCGAGCTATCCCAGTTCGCGGCCATGCGCGAGTACTCGATTGTCCCCGTCAGTACGGAAGCAAGTGACCCACTCATGCCGACGGCCCAGCCGGAGACCGTGACTTCGCCGGCCCGTGCCACGCGGTAGTGCCCCGAAGACGCCGCGGCCTCGGTCGAAAAGAGTGTCGCGATCTGATCGGTCGCGAAGTGCTGGAACGCTCGGCCGTGAATACTGCGGCGCCGGCCCACGCGGCCAAACTCACGACTGATTCCGGCCTCGACATGACGCACGTCCTCCGCGCGCATCGGATCGCGGGACACGAGCGGTGTGAACGTCCGCTCGGGAGGCAGCCAGGGTCCCTCGGTGGGCGGCGGCAGGAATTCTTCCGCGCCGGGTGCAAGCATCGATCGTCCAGCACGCGCCGTCAGATAGGTCGCCGGCAGCACGCGCGCGCGCAGGCCTCCTCCCACGGTGAGAAGGTACGGGGACGTCAGGAAGTCGTAGCGGTTCGCGCGGAAGAAATAGTCCACCTCCACCTGTTCGAGCAGCCGCCATCGATCCTGACCAAAGACGCCGGCGACACTGCGCGCCTCGAGCGTCGACCTCGACGCCAGCGCGCCGGGACCGCTGACTTTCGGAGCGTGCGCGCTGTACGAGACACCGAAGCGCAAGGCGTGCGCTTCGGACCGATGCGCTTCGTATTCGCCGAGCACGTTCCACGCCGCGTCGGTCCCCGACCCGATGGCGCCGCGAATGCGCCAGTCACCCGACGTCCCGACAGGCGCTCCAAACACGACGTAGGCGACGCTTCGCGGGAGCGTGCTCACCGAAAACGACGAGGGATCTGCTGACGCCGTCGTCACGAAGTTCAGCTGGCCGCTGAAGCCGGTCGTCGCGAGACGCGACGCCATGCGCTTCGACGTATCGATCGCGCGCCAGAAGAGCGAACCCGTGGGCTGCGCGGCTACATCGCTGGTTCCCGCTTCGATCCGGTCAGTCGCCGCGCCGCCATCGCGCAACACCGATCGCGGCAGGTGCCGGAGCTGCCAGGCCAGGTCCGTATGCGCATGCGTGTCCGTGAGCTTGGCCTCGACGAGGCCCACAGTCTGACGCGTGAGCGTGATCACGCGCTCGAGCGAAATCGCCCGCTGGACCGTCACCGGCTCTCGGTACGTGGAGATGTAGCCAGTCCGGGTCGCACGCAGAACGTAGTCACCTGCCGGCAGCGCCATCTGGAACCGGCCGAGCGCGTCACTCCTCGCGGCAACCACCGTCGCGCCGATTGCCAGCACGCTCGCATCGACGATGGCGGCGCCGGCCGCATCACGCACGAAGCCGTGCACGCGGCCGTTCGGGGCGCTCCCGCGATCATCGCGGCCGGACGCACGAACAGGCGCACCGAACAGGATGACGATCGAAAGTACTGCGACAGGGATGCGGTGCATACCAGCCTCCCGGACCGTTGAATGGAAGAGAAGAGCGTGGTCATGGTAGCAGAATCGTGCGTGGTATCATCCGCAGCCGTGCGCATCACGAGCATCAACGCACGTGAAATCCTCGACTCCCGCGGCAACCCCACAGTAGAAGTTGACGTCACCCTCGACTCCGGAGCGCGCGGCCGCGCGGCCGTGCCGTCCGGCGCCTCCACCGGCACGCGCGAGGCACTCGAGCTTCGGGATGGCGACAAACTGCGCTACATGGGCAAGGGCGTACGGAAGGCCGTCGGCCACGTGAACGACGAGATCGCGGGCGCTCTTCGCGGCGCCGAAGCGGGCCAGCGCGCGATAGACGACGCCCTCATCGCGCTCGATGGCACGCCGAATCTTGGACGGCTCGGGGCGAACGCCGTGCTCGGGGTGTCGATGGCAACCGCGCACGCGGCTGCGGCGGCGGGCGGCCTGCAGCTCTACGAACATCTCGCGACGCTCGTCCCGGCTGCCGCGCGCGCCGGCGGTCCTGTCCTGCCGGCGCCGATGATGAACATCCTCAACGGCGGCGCGCACGCGGACACGAACGTCGACTTCCAGGAATTCATGGTGATGCCGCTCGGCCTGCCGACGTTCGCGGACGCCCTCCGCGCCGGCACCGAGACGTTTCACGCGCTGAAGGGCCTGCTCAAGAAGCGCGGCCTGGCGACGGGCGGCGGCGACGAGGGCGGCTTCGCGCCGAGCCTCTCATCGAATCGCGAAGCCGTCGAGCTCGTGCTCGAAGCCGTCCGCATCGCGGGATACCAGGCCGGCAAGGACATGTTCGTCGCGTTGGACGTCGCGTCGAGCGAGTTCTGGGACGATGAGGCCAAGCACTACGTGCTGAGGAAGTCCGGTGAAGGCGTGAAGTCCTCCGACGAGATGATCGCGATCTACGAGGACTGGACGCGGCAGTATCCGATCATTTCGATAGAAGACGGGCTCGCCGAGGGCGACTGGCCGGGCTGGCAACGCCTGACGGCTGCAATCGGCTCGCGCGTGCAGCTCGTCGGAGACGATGTGTTCGTGACGAACCCGGCGATCCTGAAGCAGGGCATCGAGAAAAAAATCGGTAACGCGCTGCTGGTGAAGCTGAACCAGATTGGCACCGTTTCCGAAACGCTCGCCGCGGTCGAAATGGCGCGGCAGGCCGGATACGCGAGCGTGATCTCCCACCGTTCCGGCGAGACGGAAGACACGACGATCGCGGACCTGGCGGTCGCCACGTGCGCGGGCCAGATCAAGACGGGCTCGGCCAGCCGCGCGGATCGCACCGCCAAGTACAACCAGCTCCTCAGGATCGAGAGCGAGCTCGGCGCCGCCGCGAAGTATGCAGGCCGCAGCGCCATCAAGCAGCTCAAATAAGTCGCATGCACAAGGTAGTCCTCCTGCGGCACGGCGAAAGCACCTGGAACAAAGAGAACCGGTTCACCGGGTGGACCGACGTCGACCTGAGTGACAAAGGCCGCGAGGAAGCGGCCACCGCGGGCAAGCTGCTGAAGTCCGAGGGCTACGTCTTCGACATTGCCTACACGTCGGTCCTGAAGCGCGCCCTTCGCACCTGCTGGATTGCGCTCGACGAGCTCGACCTTCTGTGGATTCCCGTCGAGAGAAGCTGGCGTCTCAATGAGCGTCACTACGGCGCCCTGCAGGGCTTGAACAAGGCCGAGACGGCGGCGAAGCACGGCGACGCGCAGATCAAGATCTGGCGGCGCAGCTACGACATCCCGCCGCCGCCGCTCGAGGCTTCCGATCCACGCCATCCATCGCACGATCCGCGCTATGCAGGACTGGCCGCGTCCGAGATCCCGTCAACGGAAGCGCTCAAGCAAACGGTCGATCGCTTTCTGCCCTACTGGAACGCGACGATCGCGCCGGCGATCCGCTCCGGCAAGCGCGTGCTCATCACCGCGCACGGCAACAGCTTGCGCGCGCTCGTGAAGTATCTCGACAACGTCTCAGAATCCGACATCGTCGAGCTCAACATCCCTACGGGAATTCCGCTCGTCTACGAGCTCGACGCGAACCTCGCGCCGTTGAAGCACTACTACCTTGGGGATGCGGAAGCGGCGGCCAGGGCGGCCGAGGCCGTGGCGAAGCAAGGAACCGCCAGATAAGCTCGAAACTTCGAAGTTCGAATCTACTCGACTTCTTTTTCAGTCGGCTCGTCGGCGGCGATGCGCAGCGACTTCAAGAAGCGGCGATCGTTGGCGCTCATCTCGAGGCCGCTGCGGTTGCCTGAGCGGCGGCTGTGCGTTCCCTTCGCGGCGACCGCGTCGCGACTCGAGAACGCGACGACCGCTTCAAGTGAGACTCGCATGTCGAATCCGGCGGCGCGCGCTTTTTCGCGGCACGCTTCGACGCGCGGATCGTTGGCGACGGCCTGGGAGACGGCCTCGGTGAGTTCACGCGCCAACTGATTCATCATCGAGTCCATGCGACCTCCACGTCACGTCAGCGGAAGCAATAAAAGCGGTAAAAACTGGGGGCATTGTAGACACCAGTACAGGGGGTGTCAAACTCGAAAAGTGTATTTCTGTGAAGGTACAGCGCGAGTTGCAGACAACCGAGCGCCAATGACAACCTCGTGCGTCGCCGAGACCTCCGTGTGTGAACTTCGGCCCTCCGTGGCAGACTAATGACCGCGATGGCGAAGAATTCCAGCGCGCGAGGCCCGTTCGCGCGCCCGGACGACCTCCCGCCCGCCGCCGGCGTCGCGTCGGAGGCTCCCGGTGAGTTTCCCTACACCCGCGGCATCCAGCCGACGATGTACCGCGGCCGGTTGTGGACGATGCGTCAGTACGCCGGTTTCGGCACCGCGTCGGAGTCCAACGCGCGGTATCGGTACCTCCTCGCGCAAGGCGTGAGCGGCCTCAGCGTCGCGTTCGACCTGCCCACGCAGATGGGCTACGATCCGGATCATCCGATGGCGAACGGCGAAGTCGGCCGGGTCGGTGTGGCCATCTCGACGCTCGACGACATGCGCACGCTCTTCGATGGCATCCCGCTGGACCGCGTGTCGGTTTCCATGACGATCAACTCCACTGCCGCCATCCTGCTCGCGCTGTACATCGCGCTGGCCGATGAGCGCGGCATCCCACGCGCTAAGCTGACCGGGACCGTCCAGAACGACATCCTCAAGGAGTACATCGCGCGCGGCACCTACATCTACCCGGTCGAGCCCAGCCTCCGTCTGGTCACCGACATCTTCGCGTTCTGCGCTGATGAGGTCCCGCGCTGGAACACCATCTCGATCAGCGGCTACCACATCCGTGAAGCCGGGTCGACCGCGCCGCAGGAAATCGCCTTCACCATCGCCAATGCGCTCGAGTAT